>NZ_CP042912.1:3285420-3942504 GCF_008087665.1 Mariniblastus fucicola | reverse complement strand
TGCAGATTGCTCATTCGTGCGGCTTGACCCCGGTCCATTGCAGCAGATATTATTGAATGGCTGCAAATCATGTTTGCTCGATCCTGTGAGTCGCAATTCTGCGGAACACGCATCGGGCGTGTGCATCTCAGTTTAATCCAACTTACCACAATTCTTTTCCGGTTTCTGCGAGTCCTCCATGCCAACCGAGATCATTGATCTACAAAAGGTTGAAGATTCGCGTGATGTGGTGCATCGAATCGTAGAGTTTCTCTCTGCCGGAAAACTCGTCGCGCTTCCGACGGAAACCGTTTATGGTGTCGCGGCAAGTGCATTGCAGCCTGCGGCCGTCGAGCGGCTTCGTGAGCTGAAAGCGCGGGATGGCGACAAACCATTCGCCCTCGCGATTCGTTCAAGCGACGAGTGCAAGGACTATGTTCCCGATATGTCTCCATTAGCGCTGCGGATTTCTCGCCGAGTCTGGCCCGGCCCGGTTACATTGGTGTTGCCCAACAATCATCGCGACAGCGTCGTTTTTCAGCTGGATCCTGCGGTTCAAAAAGCTGTCAATCCAGGCGATACGATCGGGATCCGTGTTTCGCCCGACGAGTTGCTTGAGCAGGTGCTTGGCTTGACCGCCGGACCGCTGGTGCTAACAAGTGCCAACTTTGCCGGCGAACCGCCCGCGACGGATGATACGGAGCTTGAAAAGCTGGATGGACATGTTGATCTGATTGTCAAAGCCGGCAAAACGCATTTTGCCGCTCCTTCGACTGTCGTTCAAGTCGATGGCCAATCTGTGAAAGTGCTTCGCGAAGGAGTCGTCGACAGGGCCACGATCGATCAGCTAAGCGGATTCATCGGCGTCGTTGTCTGTACGGGCAATACCTGTCGCAGTCCAATGGGCGAGGCCATTTTTAGGAAACTGGTTGCAGAGAAAATTGGCTGTGAGATGGAAGATCTGGCCAGCCACGGAATTACGATCGTGTCCGCCGGAATCGCTGCCGGTCCGGGTGCTCCGCCTGCCATGCAATCGGTGACGGTGATGCAGGACTACGGAATCAATATTTCAGACCACCAAAGCCGCCCGGTGACCGCGCGGCTGGCGAATTATGCCGACTTGATTCTGACGATGACCAATGGTCACCGAACGGCGATTGTAAATCAGTGGCCGACGCTGGATTCCCGAGTCCGCACGATTCGCGAAGACGGTGGAGATGTTTCGGATCCAATCGGTAGTCCAATTCCTGTTTATCAGGCCTGTGCCGAGCAGATTGAAGCTTGCCTTCGACACTGGGTTGGTAAAATCGATTTTGACCAATTTAAAACTAACTGAATTTTGGTCCGGTTGAATCGTCGGACATTCTTTTCATGAAAATCTCTGTTGGAACTGACCATCGCGGTCTTGAACAAAAGCGCATGGTTTCCCGGATCGCTGAATCGCTTGGCCACGAGGTCGTCGACCATGGCACCAACTCGACCGAGTCCTGTGACTATCCGGATATCGCGAAAGCGCTCGGCCAGTCCGTCGTTTCCGGCAATACCGATTGCGGGATTCTGATCTGCGGAACCGGGATCGGCATGTCGATCGCCGCCAATAAAGTCAAAGGAGTTCGCGCCGCGGTTTGCAACAACGTCGCTCAATCCAGACTCAGCCGCCAGCACAACGACGCCAACGTTTTGTGCATTCCAGGCGACTCTTTCGAGGAGTCCGCCGTTAAAGAGCTGGTTTCCGTTTGGCTTGAAACGGAATTCGAAGGCGGTCGGCACGCTCGCCGCGTCGACAAGGTGAAGCAGATGGAAGAAGACTTCGGAAAGTAGTGGTCTGTGCCCGGAAAGGTGCGCGGGCCGTTGGGTTCGATCGGCCTTGGAGCGAACACATTGCCGCTCATCGGTCGACCGAATTGCGACGCCTACTGATCCAGCACGTCAACCACGCAGCGCTGCAGCAATGTGGCGGTCAACTCGGCGCTTGCACCAAGATCTCTCGCTCGATTCAAATCCTTTCGAGCAGCGTCGTGATGGCCCAAGGCACAATACTGGTACCCGCGGAGCAGCCACGCGCGAGCGTCGTTGGGTTCCTGTTTCAAATGAGCCGACAGGTTTTTGACCTGAGTCACGAAATCGTTCTTGCCGTAAAACAGCTTGAAGTTTTCGACCACCCAGCACATTTCTTCTGGCGAAAGCAACGAATTGGCTTTCGTTAAATCCTGAGCCGCTTCGCGATATTCGCCGTTTGCAAAATGAGCCTGTGCCGCGAACAGCATCAGCTTTCCGTTGGACTCATCAAGCGACTGTGCCAAGCCTGCAAACCGAGCGGCTTGCCCATAATCACCGGTTCGAAACGCACGCTCGGCTTTCAAATGGGACGCCGCCGCAAGCTGATTGGTCTCGATGATTGGAGCCAATCCCAGCTGGTCCTCGACTTCGATCGGATCCGGCGCTGGAACTTCCTCAACTGGTGGCTTGAGCAACGTTTGCTGTTGCCCTGGAGCATTTTGGTTTGCCAAAGCCTGCTTGGCTCGTTCGAGCTCGATCTGCAAACGCAAAATCTCTGCGTCGCGAGCGTCACTGGCTCCCTGATCCATCGGCACGATCGCCTGTTCGTTGCGAAGTCGTTCCAGTGCCTGAGCCGCAACGCTGCTGCCGACGACATTTGAGGAAAGCACGCCAGCATTGAGATGGCTTCCGTATGTCGAATACGCCGGATTGTAGTTCGGGTATCCACTGCTGTATCCGTAACCCGACGCGTAAGGATCCTGGTAAATCGTTGGCCCGTAACCGTAGGGGTAATCAGAATATCCATACGGTACGACCGGCAGATAGTGGCCACGTAGACTGTAGCTTGGCGTGAAGCTGTACCGGATAACCGGTCCGCGCGACGAATAAAAAGAGTGATGGTTGAACTGTTGCGTCGGCCTGCTGTAGTTGCCACGCCCGCTTGAATTGTGGCCGCGACCGCTGTGACCGTGGCTGTTGTGATTGCTTCCACGCTGCGGACCACGATTGCCGCGACCTTGATTCGAGTTGCCACGGTTTCCGCGCGAAGCGGAACCCTGGCCTTGCCCTGAACTTCGCGGTGACGAACTGGCGGTGGCTGGGCGTGAACCGCGACCGGATTTGCTGAATCCGTTCGCTTTCTGCGCATAGCTCGAATCAACTGGAGTCACCATCAACAGCACGGCGATGACGACCGCAAAACGAAATGTATCAACCATCACTGACTCCGGGATTACTGATTCTGGGAAGGAGCTACTTCGTCTGCCTTAACAATTTCCAGCAGTTCAAGTTCGAAAACGATCGTCTGGTTTGGGCCAATCGGACCACGCCCCTCCAAACCGTAGGCTTGTTCGCCCGGGATCGCAATTTTCCATTTGCTTCCCACCGGCATCGATTGCAACGCGGCATTAAAACCATCAACAAACACACTCGCATTGGCAACGTAGGGCTTGGCAGGTTGGCCCTGGCTTGGGACCAGTGTCGAATCGAATACTTTGCCGTCGATAAACGTGCCGTGGTAATTGATTTTGACCGTGTCTGTTGGCTTGGGTTTAGGGCCGTCGCCTTCAACCATGACTTCGTATTGGACGCCGTTGTCCATCGACTTCACACCTTCCTTTTTCGCATTCTCAGCAAGATAGGCGTCTCCTTCGGCTTTATTCTTGGCGGCAGCGGCTTTGACTTTCTCGATTCGAGATTGTTCGGCTTTCTTTTGCAGTTGGCCCATGATCGAACGAGCATCGTCCAGCGACACGCCGATCGGTTCTCCGGCCAATGCACGACGGGCACCTTCCATCGCGGCTTCCTGATCGAGCTCGATGCCGTCGGCTTTAAGCTGGACCAGCATCTGTCCAAGTCGATTGTAGATCAGGATAATGCTGGCCTTTTTCATCATCTCTTCTTCGCTCATCTCCGTTGCCACAACGGAGGGCGTGATGCCTGGAACGGCGCCAGATTCCTGAGCCGTAGCAATGGAGAACGGAGTCACTGTGGCGGCAAGGCAAAGCACGGAAAAAAGAACGTTGAATTTAAGAGACATCAAAAAAACTTTCATTGAGTTGGGTGCCTTGCGGCGGTGTCGGTTACAAGACCACAGATTATAGAGCAATCGTATTTATGCGGACAGTGTTTCGTTCGCCCAGCGGTGCCCAGACGCTTGAACTGTTCACAGATACGGGCTTTGACTATAAATAGTTGTAAATATCTGCTCTGAACCTTTTGCAGACACTCCTTGTCATGCAGCCTTCAGATCGCCCCACTCAATTCGGTACAACGTGCAAGATCGCAAGAAAAAAGATCAGGTCAATCAGGAAATCGCGCTGATCGTCCGCGTCCAGTTTCCAGACGATCCCGTAGAACTCGATCCCCTGGAAGAAATCCAGGGCTTGGCGGAAACGGCTGGAGCGATCGTCATGGCTGGCATCGTACAACGCCGGGACAAGCCAGACCCCACGACTTACATCGGCAAAGGAAAAGTCGCCGAGTTGAAGGAGCTGGTTGACTTTCATGCGGCAGATGTGGTTCTGTTCGACAACAATCTTTCGCCGGCGCAGAATCGTAACCTTGAGCTGGAACTGAAAGTCAAAGTCTTGGATCGAACCGAAGTCATCCTCGACATCTTCGCCACGCACGCGCGAACGCTTGAAGCTCGTCTGGCGGTTGAGCTGGCTCAGCTTCAATACGCGCTGCCGCGGCTGAAGCGAATGTGGACTCACCTGTCACGTCTGAAAATGGGCGTCGGTATGCGTGGTCCGGGTGAAAAGCAGCTGGAAACTGACAGACGCTTGGTTGAGAAACGGATCCACGATCTCAAAGACGAACTCAAGAAAGTCGAACTGCGAAAAGAGCGTCAGGTTCGATCGCGAAAAGGCACCATGACCTGTTCGCTGGTCGGCTATACCAACGCCGGCAAGAGCACGCTGATGAACGCGTTGACCGATGCCGATGTGTTGGCTCAGGATAAACTTTTCGCGACCCTCGATACGCGAACGCGGCGCTGGCACTTGCCGCAGTGGGGCCCAATTTTGCTCAGCGACACCGTTGGTTTCATTCGCGATTTGCCGCACGCGTTGATCGCCAGTTTTAAAGCAACGCTCGAAGAAACTCGCCAAGCCGACTTGTTGTTGCACGTTGCCGACGCGAGTAATCCCAAAGTCATCGATCAGATCATGTCGGTTTATGATGTGCTCGAAGAAATCGGGATCAAGGAAAAAGACGCGTTGCTGGTGCTGAATAAAAGCGACGTGGCTCGCGACATGCCGCACTTTAATTCGCTACTGAATCGATACCCGAACGCGATTGCAGTCAGTGCGAAAACGAAAGAAGGATTCGATCGGCTGCACAGCGTCGTTGGCGATGCTCTTAGTCGCTCGTTTCAGGATGTCGATATCGAGATGTCGGTCGGCAACGGAAAACTGTTGGCCTACCTTGCCGCGAAAGGCGAGATTGTCTCGACGCAGTATCGCGAAGACGTCGTATTGGTTCACTGTCGCATTCCGCAAAAGTATCTGGGGCGGATCGACTACGACAACGCCATCGTTACGCCGCACAATGCTGCCGGTTGGGTCTCGGAAGAAGGCGACGCGGAAATTGAAGGCGAAGTGACGGGCGATGGTGGAACTGTTGAGCATTCCACAACCGAACAGGCGGAATCGGCATTGCCGACGGCTCCAGCTGAACCGGTCGAGACGCCGATTGCTCCGATCGAAGCACCTCGCGACTGATGCGGAACCTCAAGGATAAACGCGTCATCATCACCGGCGCGTCAAGCGGCATTGGGCGCGAGCTTGCCAGGCAAATGGCGGCTGAGGGTTCCCGGTTGGTCATCAACGCGCGTCGCGAAGATCGTCTTGTCGAACTTGCGGATGAACTTGCGATTGGCGATCGCTGTGCCGTCGTTGTCGGCGACGTTACCGACTCCGCAGTTCGCAGTCAGTTGCTGGCGACCGCGAAAGAAAAGTTTGGCGGGCTCGATATTCTCGTCAACAACGCCGGAATCGGTGCAATGGGTCGTTTCGATGAGGCCAGTGAGGATCGATTGCGGCAGATTTTTGAGGTTAACTTCTTCGCCGTCGCCGAACTGATCCGCGAATGTCTGCCCTTGCTCAAATCTGGCAACGAAGCGGTGATTGTGAACCTCAATAGCGTGTTGGGACACCGCGCTGTGCCGCTCAAGAGCGAATACTGCGCCAGCAAGTTTGCGATTCACGGTTTGAGCGACGCTTTGCGGGCGGAGTTTGCGGCGGACGGGATCGACATGCTGTTGGTCAGCCCAAGTACGACGGACAGCGAGTTTTTTGATGCTGCGATCGACGATCCAACGAAACGTGACTGGAAAAAGGGCGGCGCGATGTCACCTGAAGTCGTCGCCTCACGAACGGTACGGGCCATCAAAAAGCGTCGCCACGAAATCATTCTTACCTTCGGCGGGCGGATTTTGGTTTGGCTGGATCGAATGATCCCCGGTATAGCCAATCGGATCATCGCCAAGTTCGGACAGTAGTCGTCGTTCGAAAGGTGGGATAGGCTTCCAGCCTGTGGACGCGCTGCCGAATAACCTGCCAATGCAATGACTGGCTGGAAGCCTATCCCACCAACAAGCTCAAGCATTCCAAGTTACTGCGTTTCCAACACCAGATTATCCCGATGCACCAACGCACTTCGTGCACTCGGACCCAGTAGATTAGAAATCTCGCTGCTCTTCAAACCCACGATCGAAATCGCATCCTTGCTGTCGTACTCCGCCAAGCCTCTTGCCACCGCGTGTCCGTGCGGACCCAGAATTGCAACCGTATCGCCGCGTTGAAACTTGCCTTCGATCTTCGTCACGCCCGCTGACAGCAAACTCTTGCCTCGCTCCAGCGCCACCAACGCGCCCGCGTCGATCTCGATCGAGCCACTGATCTCCAACCCGCCAGCGATCCACTTCTTCCGGTCGCTGATCGAATTCGGATTCGGGTCGAACCACGTGCCGCGGCCTGAATCAGCAAGCCGACTCAGCGGATGCAAATCCTTGCCCGACGCGATCACCATCGTCGTGCCGCTCGACGTTGCAATCTTCGCCGCATCAATCTTCGTCTTCATTCCACCTCGCGAATGAATCGAAGCCGCCTCGCCAGCCATCGCTTCGATGTCAGCGTCGATTGATTTTACTCGCGGGATCAGTTTCGCATTCGGATTGTCGGCAGGAGGCGCATCATACAGCCCATCGATATCGGAAAACAGAATCAGCAAATCCGCACTGCACATCGTCGCCACGCGAGCCGCCAGCCGGTCGTTGTCACCATAGCGAATCTCGGACGTCGCCACCGAATCGTTTTCGTTGATGATCGGGATGGCTTTCCATTTCAGTGCCGTCGCGATCGTGTTGCGAGCATTCAAATATCGACGCCGCTGTTCAGTGTCTCCGATCGTTAGCAAAATCTGGGCGGCCACCAGCGAGTGGGCTTTGAGCGTTTCGCTAAACAGCCGCGAAAGCGCGATCTGGCCGATAGCGGCAGCGGCCTGGCTTTCTTCAAGCTTTAAAAAACCGTCACGCAGTTCGATGCCTTTTTCTAACAACTCCCGACGCCCGAGCGCGATCGCTCCGGAAGACACGATCAGGATCTCCGTGTCCTGATTGGCCAATTCGGCGACGTCCTTGAGCAAGCTGTCCAGCCAGGTTTTTCTGAGACCGTTTTCCGGATCGACCAGCAATGACGAGCCGATCTTGATGACAACGCGTTTGTATTGAGAAAGGAATTCTGTCATTCTGGAATTTGCTATATTGATCGAAGTGGCGGTGTCCGGCCGTCGCGAATTCCGTGTGACGGCTCTTTGCCGCTACAACGCCATTGGAGAACCGACTTGCAAGTCCCACACGCACAACGCGAAAAAATCCTCGAACTCCTTGAGCATGAAGGAGGCGTGACGGAGGAATCGGTTCGCAAAGTCGCTGCGGAAACCGGCGTTCCGGAAGCCGACATCTGGGGCGCGGGGATGTTTTATACCCTGATCGATCGGCCCGGGAAACGGGTTCGCGTTTGCGATGGCCTGTCGTGCCAAATGGCCGGGGCGGATGAGATTGCCAAACAGATCCAATCAGCAGGACGCGATTGCGAGCGAGTCAGCTGTCTTGGTCAATGCGATTTGGCTCCGGCGACTCTAGACGAAGAGATGGAGCTGGTGACGTACGCGGAAGTCAAGACGTCGATCACGCCCGCCGACGAAGAGCGACTGGCTTTGAACCTGGCCGGACCCGTCGACATGAGCTACTCGGCGTTGGCGAAGGCCCGAAAGATGGGATCCGAAGCGGTCATCGAGCAAATTAAGGAAGCCGGACTGCAGGGACGCGGCGGAGCTGGATTTCCGGCTCATTTCAAATGGACTTCCGTCAGCGGCCAGGCCGAAACCGAACGCTACGTGATCTGCAACGCAGACGAAGCCGAGCCCGGCACGTTCAAAGATCGTGAAACGATTTTGCGGCAGCCGCACAAGGTGCTTGAAGGGCTGGCAATCGCGGCCGAGACGATTGGAACGAAGTCCATCTGGATTTACATTCGCGGCGAGTACACCAATGAGTATCGTTCGCTGGAGAAAGCCATTGCGGAAGTCCGCGACGCACAGCTTTCTGATTTTGAGATCGAAATCGTCAAAGGCCACGGTGCCTACATCTGCGGCGAAGAGACCGCGATGTTGGAATCAATGGAAGGCCGCCGCGGAATGCCGCGACTCAAACCGCCCTACCCCACCGAAGCTGGCTTTCGCGGAAAACCATCGCTAATTCATAACGTGGAGACAATTGCCTGCGTGCCGTCGATTGTTCATCGCGGCGGCGAGTGGTTCAAAAATCTGGGCCGCACCGAAGCCGGTTCCAAACTGTACTGCATCTCCGGTCACGTGAACAAGCCGGGCGTATTTGAGCTACCGCTTGGCGTGACCTTGGACGAACTTGTGGAAGCCGCCGGCGGGTACCTTGGCAACCCGATTGCGTTTTCGCCAGGCGGTGCGTCGAGCGGTTTCCTGCCGATCAAGCAACGCGATTTGCCCTTGGACTACAAGAATCTTGCTGACGTTGGATCGATGATGGGAAGCGCTGGAGTCGTCGTGATCAACGACACGATCAACATGGCGATGGCCGCCAAGTGGCAACTGGACTTTTTCGAGCGAGAAAGCTGCGGCCAATGTGCGCCTTGTCGGATTGGGACTAGGTATCTGAATCGGCAAGCCGACAAGTTTATTCAACTCGGCGATAGTTCTGCATTGCAATACGCCGATGACGTCGGCTGGGAGATGGAAGAAGGATCCATCTGTGGTTTGGGAATGGTTGCCGCGAAGCCATTGGAGTCGGCGAGGAAATACTTCCCGGAGGCGTTTGAGTGACTTCGTGGTTGTGGCTTCCAGCCGCAATCATTTGCACATCATTAGTTTCAACTAGTGGTCTGTCAGAGCTGAATTGATGGGTAAAGCTTCTTTAGTTTTATTCTTGCATCGTCAGTTTTGAATTGCCAATCAACGGTTGCTTCCGACTCGTTTCTTCCACGGTTCCAGGCTGCAACCTGTTTTTCAAGTGTCTTTTTGGTTGGGATTCGCCTGTTGAGACATTGCTTTGCCAAAGAAGCCAGTTCGGTTTCGGCCATGTTGAGCCAGCTGCCGTGTTTGGGCGTATAGTGGATTTCCAACTTCTCGATCAACCGACGAGCCTCCTGCGGTTCAAAGGCTTCGTACAGTGATCCAAGCTTGTGGGTGTTGAGGTTATCCATGACCAAAACAATTTTCTCTGCGTCAGGATCAAGCTCGTCAACGAGTTTCTTGACGACGTGGGCGAAGTCAACTTTCGTTCGTCGATCGGTCACTTCGACGTGGCGCCACCCTGCCAGTGGCTCAAAAAGCACAAACAGGTTCGCGACACCGTTGCGTTTGTATTCGTAGTCCTCCCAAACTGGAGTGCCCGGCTTGGCGGGGATAGGAGTTCGAGTTTCGCCAACGAGTTGCTTGCTCGTTTCGTCAAGACACACAACAGGACGTTTGGCGTCGTAGGGGCGTTGATACACCTCAAGGACATCTTCCATGGCAGCTACGAATTCAGCGTTCTTCTCGGGAGGGATCACCCATTGCTCCTTCAAGTGAGGCTTAAGTTCGTTTTTTTCAGCGTCTCGCGGACACACTCGTGGCTGACCGAGTCAACAACTTCCAAAGCGATCAGACGATCAGCAAGCAAACGCAATGTCCACCGACTTCTGCCCTCAGGAGCTTCACTACATGCAGTTGCAATCAACGTCGCCTCAGCTTTACCGTCAAGCTTACGATAAATCCGCTTGCCAGTGTTCTTGCGAAACACTGCCGACTCCAACCCCTCTTCGACGAACCGCCGACGAATGCGAAATACCGTCGAAAGGCCCACTCCTGAAAACTCTGCGTTCTCCTGATCAGTCTTTCCCTGGTCGGCTTTGAGCAGAACGCGAGCTCGACCAAGAACAGAAACCGACTTACCGCCTTTGCGAATCAAGTCTTTGAGTAAATGACGTTCGCTATCAGTCAAATCAACAACAAAACGTTCTGACTTCGTTTTCATCTCGCCCTCCGTGGCAAAAAAGAAGACAATGAACGATAGCCAAAAACTAGTCAACTCAACTTTGACAGACTACTAGCAACATGAGTACAATTTCTCAACCACTCAAATTTCAGCCGTTTGATGACAAAGGACCCGTTCGCATTTACCGAAACGGCTTTCTTCCTCATCTTCGCCAGGCAGGCTGCACCTATTTTGTCACTTTTCGCTTAGACGATTCAGTTCCCGAAAAAGTACTTCGACAGTGGAGGTCAGAACGCTTTGGTTGGCTCAAGGCCCGTAGTATCGAGATTGGAGAACCTGGTTTCAATGAGAAATTCGACGCTCTTTCTGAACAGGATAAGGCTTCATTTGAAAGGGCCTATGCAATCCGTCTTTTTGAAGAGTTAGATAAGTGCCACGGAAGCAACTGTCTTTCAATGAGTGAAGTTGCTAAAGTTGTTGCGGAATCGCTTGAGTTTTTCCATGGTAGCAGGTTGGAGATTGGCGACTATGTCGTTATGTCAAACCACGTCCATGCCTTGATAACCCCGTTGGCGTCGTTCGATCTTGAAAATGTTTTGCATTCGATAAAGAGCTTCTCTGCAAACAAGATTAATAAACGGTTATCGAAAACAGGGGCGCTTTGGATGTCAGAATCCTACGACAGGCTCGTACGTGACGAAAGTGAACTGCTTCGTACGCAAGAGTACATACGGGCAAATCCATCAAAAGCTGGATTGCAAGTCGAAGAATGTCCAATGAGGACGGTACAGTATTCTATCTACAGTGAGCTTCAATGCGAATGATTGCGGCTGGAAGCCACAACCACGAGAAAAACCATGAACGCTACTAACAACGAAAAATTTACGATCACCATCAACGGCAACCAATACCCTGCCTTCGCTGGCGAAACCGTCGTCGAGGTCGCGAATCGTGCCGGGATCAATATCCCAACACTCTGTCACGATCCGCGGCTCAAGCCCGCCGGCGCGTGTCGTGTTTGTCTGGTGGAAGTCGAAGGGCAACGCCGCATGCAGCCGGGTTGTGCGTGGAAAGTTCACCCCGGCATGGTCGTTACGACCGAGAGCCAGCGTATCGAACGCCACCGAACCGTGCTCTACAGCATGTACGCGGCGGATCATGAGACCGACGACAGCGGTACGCCGGTCGAAACCGCGAACGCGAACGAGCTCAGGCAACTCTGCCAAACCGTGACCCCGATCCCGCTCGAACCCGTCGATGCACCTCGCGCGGCCAGGCACGGCGACGACAATCCCTACATCGAATTCAACCCCGATCTGTGCATTCTCTGTGCTCGCTGCACGCGATACTGTGACGAAGTCGAAGCCGTCAATGCGATCACACTTTCAGGTCGCGGAAGCGAAACGACCATCGCGACTGCAGGACAACGCAGCCTGATCGACACCAGTTGCGAACTCTGCGGCGGGTGTATTGATACCTGTCCAACCGGTGCTCTGATCGAAAAGAAGGCGCCGAAGAACCTCGTTCAACTCGGCACCGAGAAAGTTCGCTCAACCTGCAACTTCTGTGGCGTCGGCTGTCAGCTGGACTTGCACGTCAGCAACGATCGCGTCGTCAAAGTCACCAGTCCTGAACCCGGTGAAACGCTCAATGATGGAAATCTATGTGTCAAAGGCCGCTTTGCCTATGACTTCATTCACCACGAAGACCGGATCACCGAACCGTTGATCCGCGACGAAAACGGCGTGCTTCAGCCAGCGACATGGGACGAAGCGATCAAAGCGACTGCGGATGGATTGCTGCGAGTCAAAGAAAGGCACGGAGCCGATTCGCTGGGCTTCATTTCTTCTTCGCGATGCACGGGTGAAGAAAACTATTTGATGCAAAAACTTTCCCGAGCCGCGTTCGGGACCAACAACATTCATCAGTGTGCCGCTACCTGACATGCTCCTACCGTCGCCGGTCTGGTGACTATGTTTGGAGCGGGTGCCATGACGAACGCGATCGATGAGATCCGCGACAGTGAGATGATGTTCGTGATTGGCTCGAATACGACTGAAGCTCATCCGATTATTGCGATGGAGATGAAGCGGGCTCGGCAGCGCGGTGCGAAACTGGTCGTCGCCGATCCGCGAGAAATCTGGCTTGCGGAAATGGCTGACATTCACATGCAGCTCAAACCCGGAACCGATGTTTGGCTGTTGCAGGCGATGGCACATGTGATCATCACCGAAGGGCTTTACGATCAGGACTTCATCGACAAACACACTGAAGGGTTCGATGCCGTTCAGGCCAAAGTTGCCAGCTACACGCCCGAAGAAGCCGAGAAAGTCACTGGCGTTCCGGCGGAAGACATCCGTACGGCGGCTCGTTGGTACGCGGAGACGAAGCACGCGGGAATCTACTACACGTTGGGCATCACCGAGCACACGCATGGCACGGACAACGTGTATTGTCTGGCGAATCTGGTGCTGATGACGGGGCATCTGGGCGTTCGCGCGGCCGGCATGAATCCGCTGCGGGGACAGAACAACGTTCAGGGTGCCAACGACGCCGGCGCGACGCCGATCTACTATCCTGGGTATCAGAAGGTCACCGACGACGACGTTCGACAGAAGTTCGAAGCCGCTTGGAATGCAGAACTTTCGCCGCACGATGGTTTGAACCTGAACGTGATGATGAAGGAGATGGCGGCGGGACGGATGAAAGCCGTTTACGTGATGGGTGAGGATATTGTGATCTCTGAGCCCAACGTTTCGAAAGTGGAAAAAGGTTTGAACAGCTGTGAGTTTGTGGTCTGCCAGGAGATTTTCCACAACGAGACCACTCGCTTTGCCGACGTCGTTTTGCCAGGAGCCTGCTTCGCGGAAAAGGATGGCGTGTTTACCAATAGCGACCGTCGCGTGCAGCGAGTCCGCAAAGCCGTCGATCCGCCGGGAAGTGCGCGACCGGATTGGCAGATCCTCTGCGATGTTGCTCGAGCCGCAGGTTACGCGATGCCACACTACCCGGGGCCGAAGGAGATCTTTGCGGAGTACGCGTCGCTGACGCCGAAGATTGCGGGGATCTCGTACGAGCGACTTGAAGACAACGTTCAGGGGTTGCAGTGGCCTTGCCCGGATCCGAACCATCCAGGAACGCCGACACTTCACAGCGACGGTCCGCTGATCGGAAAAGCTCCGTTTCAAGCGGTGGACTATCGGCCGAGTGCCGAGCTGCCAGACAACGATTATCCGCTGGTGCTTTCGACGGGTCGGACGCTTTACCACTACAACAGCGCAACGCAGACGCGGCGTGACGCCGGTCCCGTGGCCAAACAACGTCAGAACTTCATCGAGATGCATCGTGGCGATGCGAAGAGGTTGGGCGTATCCCACGGCGAAATCGTCAACGTCGCCTCACGCCGCGGAATGATTCAAGCCGAAGTCTGGGTGTCGCCCCGCGTACGTCGCGGTTGCGTCTGGATGCCAATGCACTTCGCGGAGCAGCGTGCGAACTTGCTGACCAACGACGCCGGCGATGCGGTCACAGGCACGGGCGAGTACAAAGTTTGTGCTGTTCGGGTCGAGAAAATTGCTGAGCCAGTAACGGCTTAGGCGATGAGGTCGTTGACGTTGAGCCGAAGGCGACATTGTTTCGAAGTGCCAAACGCCGACGCCTTCGTCTAGGCGTTAAACGAAAGCAAGAGCCTCGGTTCTACGGTGACGAAACCAGCCAGGATTCCCGGTGTCTTCATGATGGCTGTTTCGCATTGTTGTTCGCCGTTCTGTTGAGCCATGGAACAAGCGACGCCAATTCCAGCGACTCATCTTTTGTAAATGTGATGCGACGGAAGCCAATGCCGAGGGCTTCTGCAATCTTTTGGTCGTCGTCTTTGAAGCCCAGCCAGCCAGATCCGTTTCCGGAACATATGTGAGCCGTGTTGAACAGGTGCAGGTAAGTCCACGAACCGTTGCCTTCTTCAGCAAGCAGCCCGATATGCCAATGCTGATTGCGATCGACAAAACGATCCAGAAAGATCACTTCGCGAAGTTGCTTGACGGAGTACTTTGACGCCAGACGCGGCAGCTCAACGATGCCTGTTACTTTATCAAAAACCAGAAACGGTTCTTTTCCCGTCAAGTGATTTATCCAGCTGAACATGGCGATCATGGTGGGCACGATAAGAATTGCACCGCCAATGACAATGCCCCACGCTGCCATTTCTTTGATGCCCATGCAAACAAATGTGATGGAGATTGCGGCCAAAACAAAGTACATCCAGATCGCAACAAATTTTGGTGGGATGGTTTGAGGCCCGACTTTAAAGAACTTGCTATCTTCGTCAAACTTCTGCGGCGAACCGCCCATCAAGCCATAGCCAAGGTCCGTTCCAAGTTGTCGATCGCCAGGACGAGCGTCGAAAATTGCGATCCGTCTCTCAATTGGCCGAGTCAGATTGGAAACTTCAGGCACCTTTTCGGTTACTCCTCGTCTACGGTTTCCGGTGGTCCCGGAAACGTCACACCGCGATAAAGCTCACTCAACGGCAACTCCATGCCGATTTCAGGCAGAGGAATGACTGCGGAGAGTTCTTCGTAAAGCTGAGAATCAAAGCATTCGTCGTTGCGGCGGTCGACTTTCACACATGGCGTTCCCTGTTCGACGCGGAGATAGACTTGCAGTGAATTAATCGAAAGGTATCCATCCCGTTTTTCTTTTTCATCCGTCCGCCTGGTCGACTCGGAGATTACCTCAACGACTACAACCGGTTTGTCCTGAAAGGTGTCTGTGTCCGGATTGGAATCGCAATCCACCATCGCGTCCGGATAATAAAAGCGCGTTCCACCGGATTGTTGAATTCGAATTTTCGTGTCGGAGTTGAAAGCCATGCACGGACTTTCGCGAAGTTGGCCTCCCATCGATATCGTTGCATTGGTGGCGATCATGTTGTGGCGATTCCTCGCCCCGACCATTGCGTAAACCACGCCGTCAACAAATTCATGTCGTCGCTTGGCATCCAACTCGCCTTTCAAATAGTCGGCGATCGAAGTCTTCTGAAGTGACTTTGCGTTGCTCATATTGCAATAATAGCGAACCAATCGCCCCAATTCAATTTTGAATGGAGGATTGATGGTTTTCTGTCGCAATTCGTTACAATCTTCCGCAACCAGATCCAACTTTTTTCCTGCTGGAGATCACCATGCAACGCCGCGAATTTTTGAAATCGACTGCTGCTTCAACCGTTCTCCTTTCTGCTGCCGGAGGGACTGCGTTTGCGTTTGATGACGAAGCCGCCTGTTGCGATCGAACGTATGCGTCACCCGCCGACGCAATGAAAGCGCCGCCGGAAACGATTGCCTACGTTCCGGCGATCTATGCGGGAACTGATGTCAACAAACCGGATTACCTTGCGACCATCGATGTCGATCCTGACTCAAAGACATACAGTCAGGTCATCTCTCGCTTGCCCATGCCCAATGTCGGCGACGAACTGCACCACTTTGGATGGAATGCCTGCAGTAGTTGTCATGGCGAAGATGGCAAGCACCGTCGCTACATCGTCCTGCCAGGCATTGGGTCGGGGCGGATTCACATCGTCGACACAGAGGATCCTAAGAATCCGAAGCTCCACAAAGTCATCGAAGGCAAAGACATCGCGGAAAAGCTGAATCTATCCGCGCCGCACACGGTTCACTGTCTGGCTGATGGCAACATCATGATTTCGATGCTGGGCGATGCCAAAGGCGACGGACCTGGCGGATTCATGTTGCTTGACGAAGAGTTCAACATCAAGGGTCGCTGGGAGAACGACCTGACCGGTATGAAATTCAACTACGACTACTGGTATCAGCCGCGCCACAACGTGATGGTTTCCAGCGAGTGGGGATCGCCGAATACTGTTTCACAGGGTTTCAAGCTGGAAGACGTCCAAGCCGGAAAGTACGGGCAGCAATTGCATTTCTGGGACTGGAAAGAGAAGAAGATCAACCAGTCGCTCGACCTCGGCGAAACAGGAATGATTCCTCTGGAAGTCCGCTTTCACCATGACCCCGACAGCGTTCACGGTTTCGTCGGAGCGGCACTGAGCAGCACCATCTGGCACTGGTGCAAGGAAGGCGACAAGTGGACTGCGGACTCAGTCGTGGCGGTCGAATCGGTCGAAACCGAAGGTTGGCCTTTCCCGGTTCCGGGCCTGATCACGGATCTGGTTCTGTCGATGGACGACAAGTATTTGTACTTCTCCAACTGGCTGCACGGCGACATTCGCCAGTACGACGTTTCCGATCCGGCGAAGCCAAAGCTGGTCGGACAGGTTTGGCTTGGTGGCGTGATTGGCAAGGGTGAGCCTGTCGCTGGTCGCAAGCTTGGCGGCGGCCCGCAGATGTTGCAGCTCAGCCTCGATGGCAAACGACTTTACGTCACCAGTTCACTCTACAGTCCGTGGGACAACCAGTTCTATCCGGACATGAAAACGGAAGGTTGCTACATGTTGCAGATCGATTGCAACACGGACAGCGGCGGGCTTTCAGTCAATGAAAAGTTCATGGTCGACTTCGGCAAAGAGCCCGGCGGTCCAGCTCGGGCTCACGAGATCCGTTTTCCGGGTGGCGATTGCACTTCGGATATCTGGGTTTAGTTCCGAAGAGCCTTCGACCAGCCGAACTACTTTACTCGAACCAGTTTCATCAAGCGGCCGGACACGTTCCAGTCCTGGACATAGAGGTTGCCTTCTTTGTCCCAGTACGATCCGTGGGTGCCGCTAAACGTGCCTTCGATCCAGTCTTTCTGCGGAACGTTGAAATTGCGTCGTGTGTCCGGATTTGTGTTGTGCCCCAAAACAGCCATGATCGTGTTGCTCTTGTCGAGGATCACGAGTCGGCCATGAAGATCAGGCACCGAAACGTAGTCGCCCTGGATGGCAACCGAGGTTGGCATGCCGAGTCCAGTGACGACTTCTTCGATGAAGTTGCCGTCCAGATCGTAGTGGACCAGGCGGCCTTTGGGTTGGTGGTTCCGATCGCAGATTAACAGTCGTGGTTTGTCATAACGCGTATCCAGCGTCATGCCGTGACAGGTGTTGAACTGTTTCAGGTCGTTGCCCTTTTCACCGAAGTGGCTCAGGTACTTGCCCGTTTTGTCGAATCGAAAAATAAGATTGCTGGCGTACCCATCGGCCACATAGATGTCTCCATTTTCGGCGACGGTAATTGCCGTTGGGCGATAGGCTTTGGGCTTCAACCCTGAGGCTTCCGGGAATGGCATCTTCAAAACAATCTCGCCGCCGTGAGCCTTGAACTTGACCGCTTCGGCTGCTTCGTTGCGAGCACCATAGATGTATTCGATTCCGTCTTCGGTGCGAATTTCGATGTCGTGCATATTGGAGTAATCTTTGCCCAGGTACGATTTCACGACTTGGCCTTCAGGCGTAAAAACGTAGACGCCCTGTTTCGCGCTGGTGTAAATATGACCCGCCGAATCGACAACGACACCGCCATGTGTTGGCCCAATCGCGGAGTTGCCGTCAGGACGCAGTCCCCAGCCAGGAACCGTGTCAAAGGTCATCATGCCGCATCCCATCCGAACAGGAGCTACGGTTTCAGCATCCTGCGCGGACACAGCGTGAGTCGTAAGAGCCAAGCCAACGATGGCGAGAGAGCAAAAGAGAGTCTTCATGGATGTTCCTGTTTGGGTGGCCAATTGAACGCTCAATTAGAACGCGAGCGGTTGATTCTTTGTAGTGGCGTGCGTGCGAGAATCGAGTTCGTCATGCTTTTGCCCTGCCCGGGCATGCTGCAACGAAATCAGCCTTGAATGCGGCAGCCAACGGTCCCGAAACGAATCGAGTAGTTTAGTCAGATCGTTTTTAGCGGCTCAAGCCGACGCGGCGGCGGGCCAGCAAACAGCCGTCTTCTCCGACTTCAAAATCACGACAGTTCCGTGGTCTCGAATCGTAATGTCGACAGCGATACGGCGACGCCTCACCATCACCATCGAGCGCAACACATAGCCCATCAGGCCTGGGAACGCCATGCTCACCATCGTCACGAAGTTGAACCAGTTCAGGGTGAAGCCTCTTGAACGGATCGTCATCAGTCACAGTCAGAATATCAAATCCCTCGCGACAGCAGGCTCCACAAGAACCGCAGTCTTCGATCGTAAACTTCGGTTCCCACTTCTCACAAGCATGCTCATCGCGCTTAACCGCGGGAGCAGGCTGCTCAAACTCCTTGTGCTGACGGCATCCCAGAATGGAACCTGCATCATCGTCAGAAGACGCCCAGGCACACGTGCCACACTTCAAGCTATCCGATTCTGACAACAGCGATCCCAGTCGATGGCGAGGCTTAGTAATGCTCCAGAGCGACGATGGCTCCGTCGCACCACGGACCGCGTCGGCAATCGTCGCGGTCGCGGACAGGGCACGCTTGAGCACCGCTTCGAAGGGTTCCAAACGCGACATGAAGTGGCCGTCTTGAGCCAACGGGATCGCCGGATCATCTCCATCGCCCAGTGGATCTTCCGGGAGCGACTCCCAGTACGGACGCCAGTCGGTCGTCACCGCCATAAATGATCGCAGCCCGTAAGGACGTGAAAGTGCGGCTTGTAGGCGGATCGCAGCATACTCATAGACAATATCGCTATCGTCGATGCTGGAAAGCCCCCAATCTTCCAGCTGGAAACCTCGTCGCCCGGCAATCATCCAGTGACAAATCTCATGGAAGATCATTTGCGCCAAACAGTCATCTGCATCGAAGTGTTCGGCCGTCGCAATAGTAAGCGTGCCATTGCCGTCATAGGCCGCAAATGCGTCTGCCGACCGAGCGATCTTGAGGCCCAGATCCGCCGCTGCTTTTAGCCAGATCAGATCGACCGGATCCTGGTAACTGTGATTGATGGAACGTTCGAACATGTTGGCTTGGTGCGGGCGAAAATTGGCGAGCACTTGATTTATGCCACGTCTGCGATGTTTAGGAAAGTCGTAAATGCAGTGTGCGGGATATTGCCCAAGAAAGCCATGTAGGTCTACGAAAGTTTTGCATGGTCCATCGGGTTGCATATTTCCGCCTAACGAAAAGAGCCTCCTCGATTTTTGGAATCGAGGAGGCTGATCGAGAAAGCTTGGTTCAGATAGGCTCTATTGAGTCAGAATGGTCGGCAGGTTGTTGGCGATTTCTTCGAAGATTTTCGACAAACCTGCTCCCGAGTCGGTGTGATAGTGCTTGCCGCGCCCGTACATGGCGACGTCAGCCATTTTGCTTTTCCCGTTCGCTGACACACCCGGTGTGAATGTGATCGTGTGAACGATCACGTCCTGATGGGCAAGTTCCTCTCGGGCGACATCGACGGGATCGTCGCCGGTGTTACTATCGCCATCGGTCAGCACAACAATCGTCTTAGCTGCAAACGCTCGCGCTCTCGCGTCAGTGTCGTCGACAGTCATGTTCCGAATCAGCCAGGCTCCTTCTCGCATCGAGTCGCCGATGGCGGTACCAGCATAGGGGCAGATCGTGGGAAGAACGTCTCTGATCGAAATCGTTGAACCCTCATAGGGCACGTCATAGCCTGGCTCGCTACTGTCGTTGACGTAGGCCGCGGGGAACCCATCGTCCTGAAGACCGTAGTCGAAATCAGGGTTCTTGTTACTGTTCTGCGTATCAGGCGAAGCATTGAACGGTAGGATCGCGACCTGCTCCTTTTGAACCGTACCGTCTCGTACTGTTCCATCCGGGTCAACTCCGCCACCAAGTACATTCAGGAACACGTTAACTCCTCGTTCAAGGTGATACCATCGGCTATAGGCAGGGGCCTGGCGACTATTGATCTGAGAAGAAGAACTAATGCTCGAGTTATTTAATTTGTACCGGTAACGATAATCATGAGCATACAATGCCATGTTCGTCGTCAGTTCCTCACGTTGTTGGTCCGTCGTAAGTCCATCAGCCCATGTGTCAGGGTCGTCGCCAAGTGTGTGCTGGTTGTTCTGATCAACCTCTAACCAGTATATTACGTTTTTCGTGTACCAACGATCGTAAACGCCATCCTTCCCGTCCTGATATTCGGAGTTGCTGATCTTGTAGCGAGTTTCGCTACTTCCACCACTTCGTGTTCTTTGGTTCGAGTAATTTAGCCGGTAATCGTTGCGTGATGGAAAGCTTGGATAGACGGCGAATTCTGCCTCCGTCATATATGGTCCGTGTGACGAGTTGCTCCAACTACCCGACGAGTCCGCCCTTCTCCATTGAACGCGGTATTCATAAGTCGTTTCACTTTCGACTGTATACGTTTCCTGGCTGAGATCGTAAAGCGTGTCTTCAAACAACGCTTCGTCTTCGAAATAAATCATCGAGCCTGATCGATCGAGCACGAGGACCAAATCGCGGTCAACCTGTGTTGAAACAGCGTCAGCTTTGACTGTGAACGAATCGGCCATGCCTGCCGCCCCGATCGCATGCGGCAGTTCTATGTCGTTACTGATAATTCGAAAGCTACTCGGGATCTGGTTGCCGACCGTGGGCTGGAACTGATACGGTGCCATGGTGCCGTTGCTTCGCAAGACTCGCGTTGAACGGCCAAACTGCATGTCTGATTCCG
Organism: Mariniblastus fucicola; assembly: GCF_008087665.1. Lineage (GTDB taxonomy): Bacteria > Planctomycetota > Planctomycetia > Pirellulales > Pirellulaceae > Mariniblastus > Mariniblastus fucicola. The sequence goes on along the minus strand of NZ_CP042912.1, from coordinate 3,921,437 downwards.
AGATTGCGGCTGGGCTGCCTGCTACCTTGTTCATGGCTGCAATTTCAGCGGCAAAATCAATCACTTCTGCTTTTGTTTCCGCGAGAGTCTGCACTGAGCCATCTGCATTGGGCCTTGGCGTCCCCAATCGACGCCCTCCGGCGTGGGTGGCGGCATCGACTGCAATTTGCATTTCAGTATCTGACAGCTGGACGTATGCCAGATTGATTGCAATCGCACTGATAACGAGAAGTGCTGGAAGGACGATAGCGAACAAAGGAACAATTGCCCCTCGACGTTGGTAAGCAACTTTTTGCATTGGTTTCTCCGGTTGCGTCAGAACCCCAACCAAAGTTGCTGGTTCGGGAACAAAGTGTTATTTCTGATTAGGCGTTATCGTTGAACATCGTTAGACGTTGGGCATCTTTTGGGTATCATCAATCTGCGTAAGCTTCAGCCGGATTAAAAAATCCGCTATAGCGTTCCGAGCGGACACGAACTTGTGATCCGATTTCCCGGTCTTCGACCCAGCTTGAAAAGAAAGCTGGGAGCACAACGGTTGCGTTGTCAAAGGGAACACTTGCTTCCACGTGAAATTCGACAGCTGAACTATCGAATTCGTCGGTTGTGTTGACCGGCATAACGTGGCCGTCGTCGTCAAGATAAACTTGCCCGACGATGATTGCACCTTCTGCCGGCTCCAAACCAAAAAGGTTCAGGTACTCATCGACGGCTTCAATGGTGTCTTCTCTGGTCGCGCCTTCGGTCATGGCAAGGCGGCCGGCTCGATAGACCGCGTTTTGGACGACGTGTCGAGCGAGACTGAGTCTCGCAAAGTCCAAACTGATCACCGAGAATAGAACGAAAATCGGAATGACCATCGCGAACTCCACCGCAGTGGCTCCGCGACGTTCCGCGCGACGGTTAGATCGTTTCAATCGAAGTGTTTTCAACATGGTTTTGAGTTCTGAAAGATGGTTCAGTCGACGGTAATGTTTCCAATAGGTTTATCGAATTCACGCACCATGGTGGCGCTCGCTTCGATCTTGCGATTTAGCAGGTGCTTGAAAACGGGTGTAGCGTTCTCATCAGATGGCGCCACAATCCGTACCGTGATAGGATCAAGGGCGTCAAGGTCCTCAACAGCCAAGCCGTCTCGGGTGATCAGAAAGATTCCGTACTCGTCGCCCGGTTCAGCGAATTCAGTCGTGGAGGCTTCACCAAGACTGACGTTTCTGAATTCAAGAATTTGAGAGGTCCGAGTCAATATGTCGGCATTCGTGGTGCCTCGGCCAACCCCGGCCCGTACGCTTTCATAGGCGCAAACCGACAAAGATTGCTTGACGAGATATCCCGCACAAGATTCGAGGGTTCCAAAAATGATTGGGATCAGAACTACCAAGCAAAGGGCGCACTCGACCGTCGAAGTACCCTTTCGATTCGGTTTCCTCAGTTGGGACCGAAAAGATTTGGCAGCTTGAGGCTTCGAGTTTCGATTAAAACACGAAAACATAGCGTTGGACTTTTGTTTGAGTTGGATACGTTAGCTGGACCAGCAAGTCCAGTGCGAACGCGATTGAGGACCTATTGCAACGTACGATTGATTCACGGCGCGATCGGAGCAAAGTTGTGCGGCCGACGCGAAAAAGTGTCTAAAGAACCAGCTGATGCATATAATCGTCGCGACCCTTCGATCTTCAATCCGGTTAGAAGGATTCGGTTGGTTATCCCGACTTCGAAGCTCAAAACTCGTCAAACTGTCGAAGTCGAATCCGTCCTCACTGTTGCGACAGCAATGCTCGAGGTTGAAGCAAACCGCCCGTAGCAAACTTCTTTGGGCCGGACTGACGATTGACCAGTCCGCGCATCCATCTGTTTCTTACGTGCCATTTGCTGACGGTTGCCAACTGCAACGTGGCTTCCGTTTTACGAAAACTCAGGTTACTCAATTTAGTTCAGGGCAAACCCGAACTACTTGCATTCATGCCGATTGCTTTCAAAGGAAACAGAATATTTGCACCAGTTGTCGGTGCATGGAATCGTCGGTGGGGTACGGTTTTTAAGGTCGGACGCGAAACTGAGAATCGATATGTTGTCGCGAACTGACTCTTGTTGGTGATTCCTCGTCGCGGTTTGGTCTCAGCCAATTTTGACCAGCCATTTTCTACTTTTATTGCCGCCCGGTTCAGACCGGCGCAACGCGGATAAGATCAATCGAGCAAAATCATGAATCCAACGGTTCTTCTTGTTGATGACAATCACAACCTGCTCCGCGGTTTGATGCGAACGCTGAGCGAGCAGCCATTGGACGTAATTTGCGCAAGGTCTGCTGAAGAAGCCATGCATATGTTGAAACGAAAAGGCGTCGACGTCATCGTTTCCGACGAATCGATGCAGGGAATGAAAGGCACAGAGTTGCTATGCTGGGTCGCCGAGCATTTTCCGGAAACCGCACGGATCATTTTGACCGGTCAACCAAGTGTGCCCAGCATGCAGGCTGCGATCAATGAGGCAGGCGTGTATCGCTATCTGCTGAAGCCAGTCAAAGAACTAGAGCTGGTCAAGACGATTTGGGACGCTCTCGAAATGCATGCGACTGATCAGGCTGCCGCCTCCGGGAACTAGCCGAACGTTGGCGTTGGTTCAACGTGCGAGCCAGCAATCGTGTTAGGCCGCAGCGGGTGCCAAGAATCTGCGTTTACAGGGGATCGATAGAAAACGATTCGGATATGATGGGAAGCGATCGTTCGTTGGCCCACAAAATCCAGAATCGTCTTATGCAAATTCGAACCGTTTTCGCAGTCCTTTTTTCACTTTGTCTGATACTCGCGACGTCCAGCGTTGCTCAGGAGTCCGACTCAGCCTTTGTTCCCAAACAATATCCGGAAGTCTACAAACCGAACTGGGAATCGCTTTCCAAACACGGTAGTGCACCGGAATGGCTCGATGACGCCAAGTTGGGGATTTACTTTCACTGGGGGCCATACAGCGTTCCGGCTTTCAAGACTGAGTGGTATCCGCGTTGGATGCACATGAAGAATCCCAAAAAATGGGGCTCTGGTTCGCGAGAGTACCACATCGAGAACTATGGTCCGGTCGAGGAATTCGGCTATCACCACTTCATTCCGATGTTTACTGCCGAACATTTCGATCCGCAAGAATGGGCTGAGCTCTTTCAGGCAGTCGGTGCGAAATTCGCCGGACCGGTGGCTCAGCACCACGACGGTTTCTCGATGTGGGACAGTCAGGTCAATCCGAACAACGCCAAAGCCGAAGGCCCCAAACGCGACATCACGGGTGAGTTGTTGGCCGAGCTGAAGAAGCGGAACATGAAAACGATCGCCACGTTTCATCATTCGTTTACCGGGCAGCGCAGCCGAGACGGCAAGCCTGTCGAGGGGCGGACGATGAGCTATTATCCGTATGACAAGGACCTGTTCACGTCGACGGACGACCCCAAACTTCGCAAACTCTATGGCAATATGCCGGAGGCCGAATTCAACGAATATTGGCTGAATCTTGTCCAGGAAGTTGTCGACAAATACGAACCCGACGCGATCTGGTTCGATTCGTGGCTGGACGTCATCCCCGAAAACTATCGCCAACGCATGGCGGCTCATCATTTCAACGCCGCGGAGTCGCGTGGGCAGAAAGTTGCCTTGATCTGCAAACAGGAAGACTTGCCGAACGATCTGCGTGTCCTCGACATTGAACAAGGCGGTTTGAAAGAGATGCCGGATCGCGTCTGGATGACTGACGTTACGCTCAGCACCAACGGTTGGTGCTTTGTGCAGAACCAAAAGTACAAACCGCTTCCGCTGCTGGTGCGAAACATGGTCGACGTGTGGAGTAAACGTGGCGTTGTATTGCTGAATATCTCTCCCAAAGCCGATGGCGTGATCATCGATGAGCAACGTCAGCGACTCAAGGGGCTTGGCGAATTCATGAAGCTGTACGGCGAGGCCATCTATGGGACGCGTCCGCACGCGATCTACGGTTACGGCGAAGCCCAAATTAAAGACGGCCATTTCGGAGGTCAATCCGCGACCAACAAATACTCGTCGAAGGATGTTCGCTTCACGCGTTCCACGGACGGCAAAAAGATATTCGTGTTTTTGCTTGGCCAGCCAGAAGCTGGTTCAACTCTCGCCATCAAACACCTGGCGATCGGTTCCACTGGCGAATTCATCATTGACGAAGTCGTGCAACTGGGCAGCGATCAGACGCTGGATTGGAAGTTTGAAGAAGGCGTCCTGAAATTCACTGCTCTCGCACCAACGAAGGCCAATGAGATCGCAACCGTGTTTAAGGTCACGATCAAATAGCTTGGTGGCGTAGCGTAATGCGAAAGTCATTGCCGGGTCTGGCTGTTGTTGTCGGCGAGCACGGATCTAAAATGGTGAACCAGCGCGACGGCGCTGGCGAGCCGTTTGCCGGCTCGACCCTGGTGGCGTGCGGCGAAAGTTGAGCAATCGTTTGCGTTGAGAAACTCCGTCAAATCCGGAAACTCGTTTCGTGGATCGAAGTTGATTGCTTTGAGCAATTCGTAGTCGGGAACCTGAACTCCAGTTCGCGCGAGCAGTCGAATCGTCTTCTGATTGGGCACGATCAGCAAATCGTCGGGCCGAAGAAAATGATTCCAGCGCTCGCAAAACGTCGGAACGGAAACCTGGCTCTCGAAATCGGACTGTGAAAGCCCCATGTGATCCAGGTTGGCTTGCGAAATCGGTTTGGCGGGCGTAATCGTTTGGCAGAACGAGTCTGCAGGGCCTTGATTTTCCGACATCCGCTGGGCGATGCAATAAACCGGAGGCTCTTTCGCGGCCAGTTTCTTGAGACGATTAAGTTCCGTCCACGGCATACCCGCCTGATAATCGACAGGCGTTGCCTCGGCGTAGGCGACAACGATTTGCGACGGATCACGGCGAAAGGAGCTAGGAATATTCGGCGTTTCCATCTTCGGCCGCGGTGAACCGTCCCCGTAGCTGGCGTTCGGATGAGCCAACTGTTGTTCGACCATCGTGTTGAACGCCTGGGAAAGTTCATCCAGCCCTGTCGTGTGAGGCTCAAGCTGCTGCAGCGATTGCACGGTCGCTTCGAGCGTCGACAATGAAGTGTCCGTCGGTTCCAGGCGAATTCGATATTGACCCGGAGTCGAGGGAGCCAGCTTTACCTGTGGCAGCTGATGCAATTGCGGAACGTCGCGAAACAGCGTTTTGGCTTGATCCCAGGTCCCGTCGATGATGACCAGCTGTTTGGGAAGTTCTTCCTCACTTAACTCGTCCAGCAGTCGCGAACCTTTACCCGGATACAGCAACGCTGCGCCGTCGCCGATCGGCAAGTCGCGGGCGGCAAACGTCTCGTTTCTGTCAAACAGTAACTTGCACCGAACCAGAGCCTGATTCACGATTCGTGCCGTGTTGAAAGGGTGCGAACGCTCGCGTTGGTGCTGCAGGATCAGTACGTCCGTTTGGTTGTCGACTCGAGGAATTGCCGCACAAAAACAGTGCTGGACCGGTCGATAGCATCCATAACAGCGCTCGCGAAACTCTCCTTCCGGCAGAGTTCGAATTCGTTGTTGAATTTTGGAGGAGCGATTCATGGAGCCAGGCTGGGAAAATCAACTGTCTGTTTGAGCTGCGACGATTTTGCGGTCCGGCGATAGACGATCTTTAACAACGCCAGCCCGACGACTCACAGGCTGCGGAACACTGGTTCCGGGAGCGCTACTGCACGGCGGAACCCTCCAATTTGAGAAACGGCCGAAACCGGTTTCGTTGGCTGGGTAGTTATGGAGCATCAAATTTTGCAGCTATACGTCTACAATCACACGAAACGCGATTCTTTACAAGTCGCTGCCAAACCGTCGTCGCAATGAACGAAACGATCATTCGAGTGGGCTGTTGAAGCAGAAGCGGTTGACAGAGAATCGTGATTGACTGGCGGTTGATGCAAGTCAAAGAGATTATTAGCCAAACCAAACTGAAAAGGGATGAGTGATGAAGAATTTGATATTGATGGCGATCGCATTGGTTTCAGCCGTTGCGTTGGCCGGCTGTGAATCGAAAACGCAAGCGGATCCTGCGTCCGACACCGACGCGGCTGATGTGACGACAGACGTCTCGTTGACGCTGACTCCAGAATCAAAGGCCAAGCTGGCGTTGGCGGACGAGGTAGATGGCAAGGCAGATAAAGTCATAGAAAACTGCTACACCTGTGCGTTGGGAATGAAAGGTAAACCTGAGATCGCAACCAAAGTCGAAGGTTACGAGCTGCATTTCTGCGGCCAATCCTGCTGCGACTATCTGGAAAAAGACGCCGAAAAGGTCATCGCCGCGACGAAGATTCCGGAACCTAAAACCGAAGAGTAGCCATCCTGTTGCGATGGCTGCCGAGGGCCGCTCGCACCGATATCGGTGGGAGGCCGCAGACAAAAACGGCAGAGACAAACGAAAAAGGCCGATGCTTGAAATTGCTTTCGAACATCGGCCTTTGAGCGGTAGACTCGACAACAGCGATCGTTAGATTGCCATGCCAAGCTAAGTTGCGGGAGCCGGATTTGAACCGACGACCTCGAGGTTATGAGCCTCGCGAGCTACCGGGCTGCTCCATCCCGCAGCGATATACTAGCGAGATGATGCTTGATGTCGAGGCCTGTTGGAAATTTCTTTCCAGGTTTTTTCATCGCGGCCAAATCAGAGGCTCAGTCCGATCTGTCTGGCCGCTTCAAACCCTGCGACCGCTACGGCGTTGCTCAAATTGATGCTGCGGACATTTTCGTGAGTCGGAATTCTGAGCAACGAATCGGAGTGCTGTTCCGTGATCGATTTGGGAAGCCCCGCCGTCTCGCAGCCGAACACCAGCGTCGTGGCAACGTGATAATCGACTTCCAAATAGCTCTTGGTCGCAAAGCGAGAGAACAGCCACATCGAATCTGGTTCCCGTTTGTCCAGAAAGTCCTGCCAGTTCTCGCAGACTTCCCATTCGAGGTGCTGCCAATAATCCAATCCGGCTCGCCGCAGCGTCTTTTCCGTGATCTCAAACCCCAGCGGCTTGATCAGCCACAGTTTCGCCTGCAAGGCAACGCAGGTCCGCCCAATCGCACCCGTATTGGGCGGAATCTCGGGCTGATGAAGAACGACATGAAGTTGCGGTTGGTATTTTGGCGACGCCAATGAAAGCTCCGTGGCTACGATTATTGCGATGGCGACATTGTAGGAAGCCAGGCGATGGAGCAAAATGGCGCTGTAGCGGGAGACTCAACCTCTCGGCAAATCCGACCGAAAATTCCGACCGACAGCTTCCGCGACGCGTCAACCAGAAGGAACCCTCCGTGGTCAAAATCGAACGAAATCAAACTCGGCCCGTCCGCATCGGATCGGTCACCATCGGCGACAACAGCCCGATCGCTGTTCAATCCATGACAGCCACCAAGACGCAAGACGTCGACGCGACGGTTGCCTTGGTCAAACTGATGCAGGACGCCGGTGCCGACGTGGTCCGTATCGCCGTCGATAGCAAAAAAGACGCCGAAGCGCTGGCGGAAATCCGCAAACAGTCGACCGCCAACCTATCGGTCGATTTGCAGGAGAACTATCGCCTGGTCACGTTGGTCGCGCCTCACGTCGACAAAGTTCGCTACAACCCCGGGCATCTTTACCACCACGAAACGGAAAAACCGTGGCAGGAAAAAGTTAAGCTGATCGCGGAAACTTGTCGTGAAAACGATTGTGCGATTCGCGTCGGTGTGAACTGTGGCAGCGTCGATCCGGCCAAAAAAGAGAAATACGACGCGGCGGATTCGATCACGCCGATGCTGGAAAGTGCTCTCGAGCATTGTGAATTCCTGGACAGCATCGATTTCGTTCGCTACTGCGTTTCCCTGAAAGACTCCGATCCGTCGAAAGTCGTCGATGTCAATTTGCGATTCGCAGAAGCTCGCCCCGACATCCCGCTGCACCTCGGCGTCACCGAAGCCGGCATGCCTCCGGAAGGAATCATCAAAACGCGGATCGCGTTTGAGCAATTGATTGGTCGCGGCATTGGAGACACCGTTCGCGTTTCGCTGACGCTGCCGAACGCTCGCAAGGGAGAAGAAATCGTCGCCGGTCGGGAGATCGTGGACGACATTTACGCCGGCCGCGTCCGCAGTGTGGTGACCTTTGATCCGAATTCGCTAAACATCATTTCCTGCCCCAGTTGTTCACGCGTCGAGAACGAGGCCTTCGTCGACCTCGCGGCTCAAGTGAAGGAAATGACGACTTATGCGAAAGACCACGCGATCACGATTGCCGTCATGGGTTGTCGAGTCAACGGTCCGGGCGAGACGGATGACGCTGATCTTGGGCTCTGGTGCGGTCCGAAAGTCGTGAATCTCAAGAAAGGTGAGGAAGCTTTGGGAGCTTACCCATATGACGAAATTCTTCCCAAGCTAAAATCGGAGCTGGACAAGCTAATCGCATCCAAAGCGTAGCCTCCGATTCGCGAGTTCCAGCTCGCGCGGTACCAGTCCGACTCGCCAATCAATTTTCCTTTCTGTCATGCGACGAATCTCGTTGAGGGCTTTCCCATGATCAACACCCTCTTCCTTCCCGAGCTTCGCGAAATGCTGGCTGACAACAATCACGCAGAGCTGTCTGAATTCTGCGTTGCGCTGCACGCGTCTCGGACCGCTGAATTTATGGCCGGGCTGACCAGCGAAGAGATCTCGCAGGTTTTCCAGCACACCGATCCGGACAATCGCTCGGACATTCTTTCGTATTTTGACCGGCAAAAGCAGGTTGAAGTCGTTAGCGAGCTTGATCGCAACGAAGCCGCGAAACTGGTTGAGCTGTTGCAGCCCGATGATCGCGTCGATTTGCTCCAGGAAGTCGAGGACGACGTTCGAGAAGAGCTGATCGCGCTGATGCCTGCGGAGGTTCGTCGCGATATCCTGCGGCTGGACCAATACCCCGAAGACACCGCCGGGGCGATGATGACGACGGACGTCACCAAGTTTTCGGAAACGATGAGCGTCCGCGAAGCCATGGACGCGCTGACGGTCCAGGCTGAAGACTTCGAAACTATCTACTATCTGTACATTGTCGACGACGAAAATCACCTGCGAGGCCTCGTTTCGGCGCGTCAGCTGCTGACCGGAATGCGGAAACCGACGCAAAAGCTTGGCGAGCTGATGCAGACCGATGTCGTAGCGGCTCACGTGATGGACGACCAGGAAGAAGTCGCCAACAAGGTGGCTCGGATGGATCTGCTGGCCATCCCGGTTGTCGATCTGGAGCGTCGGCTGGTCGGGCTGATCACGCACGATGACGTTATCGATGTCGTTCGCGAAGAAGCCACCGAAGATGCTCACCGGATCGCCGCGGTCGAGCCGCTGGACCAGAGTTACCTTCGAACTTCCGTGCTGACGCTTAGTTGGAAACGCGGAATTTGGCTGACGATCCTGTTCGTCTGTGCCTTGCTGACCGCGTTCGCGCTCGAGCAATACGAGTCGCGTCTGAAAACGCTGTACTGGCTGGTTCCCTTCATTCCTCTGATTATCAGCAGCGGCGGGAACTCGGGATCGCAATCGGCGACACTGATCATTACGGCGCTTTCACGTAAGCACATCAGCGTTTCTGACTGGGCGAAAGTCGTGACTCGAGAACTGGTGATGGGCCTGTTGTTGGGCGTCGGGTTGGCAACGCTGGGGCTGTTGGCGTCGTGGTTCATGATCAACACCGAACCCCGCGTGATCGCGCCTGAAGACCAGCCAGCGATGGAGATTAGCGTTGATGGTGGGGAAACCTGGATCGCGAATGAAGTTGGCGGCGAAGTCCAATCGCGGGTCAAACAGGAAACTCAAAGCCTGACGCATCTGGCATTCTTTGTGGTGCCGCTGACGCTGGTTCTGGTCGTCATGGCCGGAACGCTAACCGGTTCCGTGCTGCCGTTGATCTTTGAGAAAATTGGGCTCGATCCGGCCATGATGAGCAACCCGTTCGTGGCCGGCATCATCGACATTCTGGGGATCGTAATTTACATGACGGTCGCGGCGTGGTTAGTCGGCGTTTAGATTCGCTCAATCCCGCATGTGCAATGTTCAGACCACTGTCGCGCCGTGACGTCCGAGACGTGGTTTTCGCCCTAAAGCGAACTTATACCTGGAAATTTTCACCCGCCCAAACGAAGGGCAGTTCGAGCTTTCTGCTGTCAAAACTGCCCCGGATTGCTTTCTCCTGTTTCGTATCAAACGGAAAATGAGGCTGGAATAAGTTTCGCTTATGTTTTCGTGTTTTTGACCCCGTTGTGGGCGGTTGTCGGTCGGGGCACGTGTTTGCACCATGGCTCACGAAATCGATTTGGTTTGAAGCACATCGGTTGAGGGACGTGAGCCTTTGGGTTCACGGATGCGGATGATTTCAATCTGGGTTCTCACCCTTCATGTTGTCGAGTAGCGCTGCTGGATGACAGAGTCGGGACCGGAGATTGAAGCGTCTAAAAACGAAACGTGAATCGACACCATTCGATTTCGTTGTGTCTGCGTGTTGCGAACGTCGTCGAGACAATTTTTTCGCCACGTGGATTTTGTATTGGGGCTTTGAGAAAAGTCCATCACAGATGTGAGACCCAAGATGATCTATCGAAACCTGACGAACGTGTTGGCTGTTGCCATGGTTGCAGCATTGCTGTCTGTTGGAGCCAGCGGCAATTGTGTCGTGGCCCAGCAGTACATTGGTTCCGGGAGTACTCCGTGTGCGAGTTGTTCGCAATCGGTTAATTTCTCTTCGACCAACGTATCGTCGACACCACAGATGACATCCAGTGCCGCCTATCCAGTCGGACAGGTTGTGTACTCGTCGTCTGCGACCCAAACACTTCCAGCTACTGCCAGTTTCCCCGGTTCCGTTGTCAGCGCTACCTATCAGGCTCCTGTCAACGAAACCTTTGCGACTTACCCGGCCGCGAATCAGTTGTCTGTTGCGACGGCAACCACCGCGGTTCCGGGAACGCTGACTGCATTGCCTGCTGCACCTTACGCAGCGGCGCCTACTCCAGTTGCGATTCAGCCAGCCCGCTATTCGGCATCCCGATCGACTCCCGTACGATCGACTTTGTCGACAGGCTATCAAGCTGTTAGCAACGGCGTCGGAGCAGTCACTTCGGGCCTTGCCCAAAGGAAAGCTCAGCAGGCTGCACGTGCTGGTATTCGCGGCCACATTGGCGGCGGACTGGGCGGAGCCCGCTATGAAGGAGTCGGTTGGTCAAGCCAGTCGGCTCAAGCTGCGATCCAGCAGTGTTGCTACTGGGGGCAGAGACCGACTGCCGAGATCGGTGTCAGCCGCGGTGCTGACGGACTTTGGTACGCCTGTGTGCTGTACAACTAGGCCAACAGTATTCTGATGGCCAAATAAAAAAGCCGAGCCGTGCAATGGAGCACGGTTCGGCTTTGTTTTTTCAAGTCGTCTGCAGAGTCTGGGCTCGGATCAAACAGATCTTGGGACGATCATTATTCTGAAGTTCGACTACTGATTGTCGATGTAATCGTAGAACTCGTCTTCGTCGATTTCTTTGTCGCCGTTGGTGTCCATTTTGGTGAACTTGGTACGAAGTGTACGCGGCATTTCGCCTCGCTTGAGCACGCCGTCGTTGTCTCGGTCGTGTGCCGCAAAATCGTCCTCGGCAGCTTTGTTACCGTCTCCAGCGGTCGCTGGAGAAGCCATTCCAATGGCAGGAACTCCGCCACCTTTTTTGGCTCCGCCCCGTCCGCCGCCGAGGTTGAAGGATTGTCCACGGCTTGCATTCCCAGAACCTCCTCGTTCGGAACGACTGCCACGATCGCGATTGCTGCTGCGAGCCGTTGATCGATCACTGCGATTTGAGCTGCCGCGTGTCGATCCACGAGACGATTCACGTGAAGAACCGCCGTCGGCGATCATGTCTTTGACTTCTTCCGATGTAATCGTGTTGTCCCTGTTTGTATCCAGCGAATAAAGCAAACGTGAAGCCGCATCGATTTCTTCAAGCGATAGTTCGCCGTCGCCGTTGGTGTCGAACAGCTGAAGCAGCGGATTGGACTCAATCGCGTTATCGCTGGAGCTACGTGAGCTTCGCGGCGAGCTGTCCTCGTCCTCATCGTCCTGGTCGCGATCGGTCCGGTTGCCCCGATCGCGGTCTGCGTCGTTTTGACGTCTCATTCTCTCAATGTCAGCGCGGGATGGGCCACGGCCTTGCTGCCCCATCGCCTCTGAAAGTTCAATTTGCAGAAAACCAAGTGCTGCTATTGCCAATACAGCCAGACGGATACCGTTCATTTTCGAATCCTCATAAATCAAAATTAAAGAACGCCTGCTTATGCTGAAAAACGCTCCGACGATGGTCCATTTTGGCCTCATTCGTCCTTCGTTGCCTACTGTGGAACGGACGTTTAGGGGGATATTTGGCAAAATGGCTCAAAAAAACACATCCCGTATCATTCTTCCGGGACGCATCAATTCTTACACACCGCTGACGCAACCGAAGCAAAATACCGTACTCAAAGCGAGCTCTTTCCGATAAACTCTCGCCGACTGGTCCGAAATTTTGGGCTGCACGTTCATGTTCCAACCTTTTCAATTGCTTCAAGCGTAATTTTTATGAGTGATGTGACACCTCTTTTTGTCGGCGTTGATGTGGGAGGCACAAATATAAAAATCGGTGTCGTCGATGACGAAGGACGCACGATTGCCAAAACAAAATTCCCCACGATGGCCGACAAAGAGCCTTCACTGTCGATGGAAAAAGCCAAGCAGTCGATTGGCAAACTGCTGGCTGATTCCGGCCGCTCGATGGACGACGTCGCTGCGGTCGGCTTGGGCACGCCCGGTCCGATGGATATCCGCGCCGGCGTGATCCTCACTCCCAGCAACCTGCCTGGATGGCGAAACGATCCGGTCAGAGACATCCTGTCCAAAGCCACAGGTAAACCGGTGACGTATGCCAACGACGCAGCGGCCGCAGCGTTTGGAGAGTTCTGGATCGGCAGCGGCCGTCAGTACGACAGTCTTGTGCTGATCACTTTGGGCACCGGAGTTGGCGGTGGGATCATTGTCGACAACGTTAGCATCGATGGCGCTCATAGCCACGGCGCCGAGATTGGACACATGACGATTGATACTTCCGAATCAGCCCGCCCCTGCCCCTGCGGCCAAATCGGACATCTTGAAGCCTACGCCAGCGCGACTGCCGTCGTGGCTCGCTGCAGTGAAGCACTCGCCGGAGGAGCCAGCAGTTTGCTGACGCAGGAGATGGGAGAAGCCTCTCCGTTGTCCGCACTGATGATTTCACAGGCTGCCGACAAAGGCGACGAACTTTCGCTGTCGATCATCGATGAAACCGCGAAGTATCTGGGCCACGGCATTGCCGCGTTGGCTCACGTGATTGACCCGGAAGCTTTCATTTTGGGCGGAGCCATGGATTTTGGTGGCTCGACGGCTCACGTCGGTCGCCGTTTTATCGACGGAGTGATTGCAGAAACCAGACGATTGGTGTTCCCGGTCCTGGCCGAAGAGCTTGTCGTTTGCTACGCCTCACTCGGTGGTGACGCCGGTTATATCGGAGCCGCCGGATTGGCTCGCGTTGAATTTCTGAAAGGTCAGCAAGCCTGATGGCAAAAATCGACCAAACCAATATTCGCAACTTCTGCATCATCGCACACATCGATCACGGCAAAAGTACGCTTGCCGATCGTATCCTTGAGCACACCGGCTCGGTCGCGAAACGCAACATGCAGGAACAGTTGCTCGACGACATGGAACTTGAGCGGCAACGTGGGATCACGATCAAAGCCCGCGCCGTCGCGATGACGATCCAGCACAAAGGTACGACGTACGAGCTGAATTTGATTGACACGCCTGGCCACGTTGACTTTCAATACGAAGTTTCCCGTTCGCTAAACTGTTGCGAAGGCGCGTTGCTGTTGGCCGATGCGTTTCAGGGCGTCGAAGCACAAACGGTCGCTACCGGATACGCGGCAATCGAACACGACCTCGATATTATTCCAGTCGTCAACAAAATCGACCTGAAGCATCAACGCGCCGACGAAGTGGTCCAGGAAATGGAGCAGACGTTGGGTGTCGATGCGGAAGACGTGGTGCGCGTCAGCGCCAAAACCGGGATCAATATTGATGGCTTGATCGATGCGATCGTGACGAAAATCAAGCCGCCTGAAGGTGATGCGAAGGCTGGATTGCAGGCCATGATTTTCGATTCGCACTACGACGAGTACCGGGGCGCGATTACTTATGTGCGAATCATGAACGGCACGGTCCGCAAAGGCCAAAAGGTGCGGATGGTTCGCGCCAATACGATTCACGAAGTCGTCGAAATCGGTCAGTTTCGCCCGCAGCAAACTCCATGTGACGAGCTTCGCGCTGGTCAGGTCGGCTATCTGGTCTGCAACATCAAATCGCTCAACGATGTGAATATCGGCGATACGGTAACGCTCAATTCGGAAAAAGACATCGAGCCTTTGCCGGGCTATCACGAACCCAAACGGATGGTCTATTGCGGCCTTTATCCGTCTGATGGTCAGGATTTTAAAGAGCTGCGTGAGGCGCTGGAAAAACTGGCGATCAACGACCCAAGCTTTGAGTTCGCTCCGGAATCCAGCGAAGCACTCGGTTTCGGGTTTCGCTGTGGCTTTCTTGGGATGCTGCACATGGAAGTCGTCCAGCAGCGGTTGGAGCAGGAATCAGACGTCGATCTGGTTCAAACTGCTCCCAACGTGACCTATGAGGTCCTTACCAAGCGGGGCGAAATCCTGCACATTCACCGACCGCAGGAAGTTCCTGATTCCGGCGACATCGAAGAGTTTCGCCAGCCGATCGTTCGGGTCAACCTGATTCAACCAGAAGAATTTGTCGGCCCGGTGATGAAGCTGTGCAACGAGCGTCGCGGGCTGCTGCAGAACACAGAATACCTTTCTGCGACGCGAGTCATGTTGTCTTATGATTTGCCGCTTGCCGAAGTCATTTACGATATGCACGACCGGCTGAAAAGTATCACTCGTGGTTACGGCACGATGGACTATGACATGGTTGGCTATTTTATGGCTGACCTGGTGCGGATGGATATTCTGGTCAACGGCAACAAGGTTGATGCACTAAGCGTCATTTGTCACCGTGCCGATGCGGATCGCCGCGGACGTGCGGTGGTGAAAAAGTTGAAAGAAGAGATCGATCGGCACATGTTTGAGGTCGCCGTGCAAGCCGCGATTGGCTCGCGAGTGATCGCTCGTGAAACCGTCAAGGCGCAACGCAAGAACGTAACGGCGAAGTGTTACGGTGGAGACATCTCGCGTAAACGCAAGTTGCTTCAAAAGCAGAAAGCCGGAAAGAAGCGAATGAAATCAGTCGGCAGCGTCGACATTCCACAGAAGGCGTTTATGTCGATCCTGAGCACTGGCGAATAGCGTTCGCCGTGACTTAGATTGGGAATTTTCGGTCCACCTTTATTCGGGACCGACCCGCACAGCATCGTTGGCTAGAAAATTCGTTTCGTGCCGCAGCAAACACAGCGCGTCGGCTTGACCACCAGAAACAGTCCAAACGACATCACAGTCAGAAATCCATGCACGAAAGCAGGAAATTTGACTGGCACGTGGATGTCGCTGCGAAAGCAACTTCGACAATGTTTTTCGGACTTGGACTTTCGCGCAGCCGAACGCGACTTTCGCAAATCGGCAGACTGGGACTCTCTTAAGTCAGTGGACATGGATGACATTTTTATTATTCCTGTCTTTTGTTGCCGCGGGGGGATGGCAAACGTACGTAACTGAAATGGGTAGGGGCTTGTCCAGAAGCTTTGCTTACGTTTTGGTTCTTTTGCAGCATCGGACCCACAGAGGCGTAATCTTTGTTGCCGAGGGATTACCTATCATTAGCCGTGTATGCTCTAAAACCCGTGTTTTCTTGTCTAATATGACTATTGCAAGAGCAAATTGAGTGCGCAACCCGTACGATCCTGCTGACACGACAAACGGTGTTCGGGATGTATCAGTCGTCAGCCTTGGGGACGTTTGCCCTCATATACGATTGGGTGTGGCAAATCAGCCGGCGGAAACGTGTCGTGATCAATTTCCCGATACCCGTTACAATACGAGGCAAAAATTCGGGGATCGGTTCAATCTGTGACTCGCCCGAATGGACAATGCCTAGTTGACCACACTGTCGATCACTTGATGGATGGAGCACACTCCTGCCGTGAAACCTGACGCCAAACAACTGTTACACCCTTACTCGCCCCCGGAAACGAACTTCATGGAGCGGCTGCGCTATTGGGCTGCAGCGACTCCTGACCGCGTCGCGTATCGATACCTCGATCACGGCGAGCACGAAGTCGAGTCCGTGACGTATGCGAAGCTTGACGAAGACGCGCGGAGTATCGCTGCGGCACTTGTTGTCAAAGGCTTTGCTGGCAAGCGCGCGGTCCTGATGTATCCGCCTGGGCTCGATTTCATTCGCGCTTTTCTGGGCTGTCACTACGCAGGCGTCATTCCAGTGCCGGCTTACCCGCCGCGGCGGAACCGAAACATGGGCCGCGTCAATTCAATTTCGGAAAACTGCCATGCTGCTGTCGCGCTAACCGTTCGAACCGTTATTGAGCGATCTCGCACATGGCTAGCAGATGCACCGAACCTCGATAGCCTCGAATGGATCGCGACGGATGAAGTCACCAATGACATGGCCAACGACTGGGTCTCTCCAAAAGTCGGCTCGTCAGATGTCGGGCTGATTCAGTACACCTCCGGTTCAACCGGAACGCCCAAAGGCGTCGTGCTCACCCACGACAACCTGATTTCAAATTGCCGCATGATTACGCAGGCATTCGAAGTCAGCAACGGAACCATGTCCTGCACCTGGTTGCCCGCCTATCACGATATGGGGCTGATCGGTGGCATCCTTAATCCGCTATTTTTGGGTGCGACTCAGGTCATGATGTCGCCCGTTGCATTTTTGACGTATCCGATTCGCTGGCTGCGGGCCATGTCAGACTACGGCTGTAGCGTGACCGGCGGTCCGAACTTCGCCTACGCATGGTGCACGACGAAAATCACAGAAGAACAGTGCGAAGGTCTTGATCTTTCCTCGTGGGAAGTTGCCTTCAATGGAGCCGAACCGGTTCGCGCGGACGTGATGGACGCGTTCAACAAAAAGTTCGGTCCTTACGGGTTCAATCCCAAAGCCCACTATCCATGTTACGGCATGGCGGAAACGACGCTGTTGGTGACCGGCGGGCGCCGTGATGAAGCCCCTGTGATCCGCGGCTTTGATCGAAACGAACTGGTCCAGCACCGTGTTGTCGAGGTGGAAGCCGACGATCGCGTGGGCAGAAACCTGGTCGGTTGCGGGCAGGTGCTTCCGGAAGAAGATGTGCAAATCGTTCAACCTGAAACCAGGCGAGCTCTCCCGGAAGATGAAATTGGTGAGATCTGGATTAACAGTCCAAGCTGCGGGGTCGGCTACTTCGAACGACCCGAGATGAGCGCTGAAGTTTTCGAGGCTCGACTTAGCCCCGACAATGGTAAGAGCTACGTGCGCTCCGGCGACCTCGGATTCATGCACCAGGGTGAGCTGTTTGTTTGTGGCCGGCTCAAGGACATGATCATCGTCCGCGGTGTGAATCGCTATCCTCAGGATATCGAGGCTACGGTTGAAGGGTGCGATCCATCGACGCGTTCCGGTGGTGCCGCAGCCTTTGCGGTGACTCGTTGGGACCGTGAGCACCTGGTGATTGTTTGCGAAGTCGACCGCGGGAGAAAGAGCCGTAACTGGGATGAAGTTTTCACGGCGATTCGGACCGAAATTGCCGAAGAGCACGAGCTTCCGCCGGATGCGATCGTGCTGGTTCGGGGCCACAGCATTCCGAAAACGTCCAGCGGAAAAGTCCAGCGTCATGCCTGCAAGGCCGAGTTCGAAAAGCGTCAGCTGAAAAATGTTGTCGCTGAATGGATTTCCTGGGAACACGAGACTCAACAGAAACCTGTCTCGCAACCGTCTCAGCAGGACAGTTCGAGCAATGGAGCGGCCACCGCAGAAGGCCTGTCTCCTGTCGTCGTTGATTCGGTAATTCAGGTCGTCACGAGTACAGCTGGCAACCGGGCCGACAATGTTGGCATCGATACGAACATCGTGCACCTTGGCCTCGACTCGGTTGAGCGACTCGACATCGCACACACGCTCGAAGAAGCCTTCGGTGGGCGTTTGCCAGAAGATGTGCTACAGGAAATTGAAACCGTTCGCGATGTGGCGGCTGCGATTCAGGAACACATTGGCGTTGAACCGACCAACGGAAAACCTGTCGGCGGTCGCGGAAGCAAATCCCGGATCAGCGGCCCGATTCCAGAGTCGTATTTTGACCTCACCAAGTTTCCCGAATTCCTGTTGCTCAACGATCAGCAGAAACAGATGGAAGCTTCCGGAGTTCGAAATCCGTTCTTCAGCGTTCATGAAGGCCGGGTCGACAACATGACGCGAATCGATGGCCGGGAACTGATTTCCTATGCCAGCTACAACTACCTCGGGCTTTCGGGGCATCCAGATGTTAACGCCAGCGCGAAAGACGCAATCGATACGTTCGGAACTTCGGTTTCGGCCAGCCGAATTGTGTCGGGTGAGAAAACGATTCATCGCGACCTCGAAGCCGAACTTTCCGAGTTCCTCGGCGTCGAAGACGTGATGACGTTTCCTGGTGGCCACGCAACAAACGAAACCATCATTGGTCACCTTGTTGGGCCGCAGGATTTGATTGTCCATGACGCGTTTGCCCACAACAGTATCGTTCAGGGAGCTATCCTTTCTGGTGCCCGTCGCCGACCGTTCAAGCACAACGACTGGCGCGACCTTTTCGAAATCCTCAAGGACGCACGTCGCGATTTCCGCCGAGTTTTGATTGCAGTCGAAGGTCTCTACAGCATGGACGGTGACTATCCGGACTTGCCTCGCTTTGTCGAGATCAAGAAACGATTCAAAGCCTGGCTGTACGTCGACGAGGCCCACTCGATCGGCACGCTTGGCGAAACAGGTCGCGGCATCGGCGAAATGTACGGTGTTGATCGCGGCGATGTTGATTGCTGGATGGGTACGCTGAGCAAATCGTTCGGAAGCTGTGGTGGTTTCCTTGCCGGAAAAGCAGAACTGATTCAGTTTCTCCGCTACACGACACCAGGATATGTGTTTGCCGCGGGAATGCCTCCGGCCAACGCAGGCGCGGCACTTGGTTCATTGCGAATGCTCAAGGCCAACCCGCATCTGGTGAAGAAGCTGCAGAGCAACTCGCAGTTGTTCCTCAAACTGGCTCAGGACGCTGGCATCGATACTGGCATGGCGCTTGGGACACCGATCATTCCGATTATCTGCGGCCACAACTCACGTGCCCTGTTGCTGTCGGAAGCTCTGTACAAGCAAGGCATCAACGCACAGCCGATCCTGTACCCGGCAGTGCCTCAGGAAGAAACGCGCGTGCGGATTTTCATGACGGCCAGCCACACCGAAGAACAGATTCGCCACTCGGTGGAGGTTCTGGCGAAGGCGTGGAACAAGGTCATGAACGTCGGTAGCGAAGCTTGATGCGGTCGGTTCTCGCGGCAAAACGGTGTCTTTAAATTTGGCAAGCGATCTGGCGATCCACTACCGGTCGAACGATTTCGTTTTGTCGGCTAGAATTTAAGAGCAGTTTTTCTCGCAATCGAAAATGAACGGCCGCCAATGCCAAATAAGGACAAGGTTCTGATCGCTAACGGGCAAGGGTTCTGGGGGGACAGTATCCTCGGACCCATTCGTTTGGTGAACGAAGGACCGCTCGACTATCTGACGCTGGACTATCTCGCCGAAGTCACGATGAGCATCATGCAAAAGCTCAAGATGCGTGATCCCAATGCGGGCTATGCGACGGACTTCGTTCGCATGGTCGAACGCGTGCTTCCCGTTTGCCGGGAGAAAGGCATCAAGATCGTTGCCAACGCAGGCGGCGTGAACCCTCAGGCATGTCGCGCCGCCGTGGCGGATGTTGTCCGAAAACTTGGCATCAAAGGGTTGAAGATCGGAGTCGTCGAAGGAGATGACATTCTGTCCGATCTGAAATCGCTGATCGACGGCGGCGAAAAGTTCAAGAACATGGACACTGGCGAAGAACTGGCTCCGTATCTCGATAAAGTCATGAGCGCCAACGTCTACATCGGAGCCGAACCGATTGTGGAAGCTCTGCAGCAAGGCGCCGACATTGTGATCACGGGGCGAGCCACGGATCCTTCGGTGGTTCTGGCGCCACTGATGTATGAATTCGGTTGGTCTCTGGATGACATGCACATGATGGCGGCCGGAACGATCGCGGGCCACATTGTTGAGTGTGGAGCCCAGTGCACGGGAGGAAACTTTGTCGGCTGGAAAGACGTGCCCGACATGGCGAGGATGGGCTATCCCGTGATCGAAGCCAGTCCCGACGGAACGTTTGTCGTCACCAAACACGAAGGCACCGGCGGGCTGGTCAATGTGGAAACCGTTTCGTCGCAGTTGGTCTACGAAATGGGCGATCCATCGTGCTACATCACGCCCGATTGCATCGCTGATTTCACTTCGATTCAATTGCAGCAGGAATCCGAGAACCGCGTTCAGGTTTCAGGCATTCGTGGCGCCGCGGCAACGGATACTTACAAAGTATCGGTCTCGTTCAAGGATGGCTACAAGTTGGTCGGCCAGTTGACCGTCGCTGGCCCCGACGCGGTCGAGAAAGCAAAACTCTGTGCCGACATTGTGTTCGATCGTGTTGCGCTGGACGGAGTCGAGTTTGCTCCCGAAGAACGATTCGTCGAAATCCTTGGTACAAATGTTTGCCACGCCGGGATCGCGGATGCTCCCGAAGAACCCGCCGAAGTTGTGCTTCGGATCGGAGCCAAAGGCCATGACAAAGACAAACTGAATCGGCTGGGTATGGAGATCGTGCCGTTGGTGACCAGTGGGCCTCCAGGAGTAACCGGTTTCGCGGGTGGTCGGCCGAAAGCAACAGATATCATCAGCTACTGGCCGGCTTTGATCTCGAAAGAGAAAGTCAAATGTTCAGTTTCGGTGGAAGAAGTTTAGATGCGGAGTGAGTCTCTGCTTGCGAGGTCAGTTTCCACTTCGAGGCACTTCGGCTATCGCAGCACTGTCCGGTTGAGGCAAGCTGGTTTGCTAAACGGGGCACGACGTTTTGCCAATCTCAACGCGAATCATTACAAGAACCAAGGCGACAAATCATGAGAGTTCCGCTATCCAAAGTTGCGTATGCCCGTTCTGGCGACAAAGGCGATGGCAGCAACGTCGGCGTCGTGGCCTACCATCAGGCTGGCTATGACGTGATTCGTGAACAGTTGACCGTCGAAGCAGTGAAGTCTCATTTCAGTGAAATCTGCTTCGGTGAAGTCAAACGTTACGAAGCTCCCAACCTGATGGCGCTCAACTTCATCTTGCACGATTCGCTCGGCGGCGGTGGCAGCGAGAGCCTCAAGACTGACGCTCAGGGAAAAACGCATGGCTTGGGGATTCTCTACATGCAAGTCGAAGTTCCCGACGACTTTCAGCTTCACGCCTGAGCTACCATGAACGCTCTAGAGAAACTTCGCGCACAAGCCAGATCGCGACCGCGACGTATCATTTTTCCAGAAACCGGCGACCCGCGAGTCATTGAGGCGGCGAACCAGTTCCAGTCGTCCGGGTTTGGCAAATCCGTCGTGCTTGAACCTCCCGTTGGGTCCGGTTTGCATCCCGATGTGCAAGTGGTTGACCTCAATCATGACGATTTGCGGCAGCGCTGCATTGACCAACTGGTTGCAAATCGAAAACACAAGGGAGTGGACCCACAGCAGGCTGCGGAGCTCATTTCAAACAGGCTGCTGCTGGCGACGTTGCTTGTAAAGATCGGGTTTGCCGACGGATGTGTATCGGGAAGCGTAGCCACGACGGCCGACGTGATCCGGGCCGGACTTTACGGCGTTGGGACTGCTCCCGAAAGTAAACTTGTTTCCAGTTTCTTTTTGATGCAACTTGCCGATCGCGCCGTCACGTATGCGGACTGTGGTGTCGTGCCAGATCCAACCGCCGAGCAGTTGGCCGAGATCGCTATCGCTTCCGCTGCAAGCCATGAAACTCTGACGGGAGAAACTCCGCGAGTTGCGATGCTGTCATTCTCCACCAAAGGCAGCGCTGCTCATCCTCGCGTCGACAAAGTTTTGACCGCACTACGAATCGCCAAAGAGTTGAATCCCGATCTGTTGATCGATGGAGAGTTGCAATTCGACGCTGCGTTTGTCCCTGACGTTGCGGCCAGAAAAGCTCCTGATTCTCCCGTCGCCGGCAACGCAAATGTGTTCGTTTTTCCAGATTTGGACGCGGGTAACATTGCTTACAAAATCACACAACGCATCGGAGGAGCCACTGCCCTCGGGCCTGTAATCCAGGGCTTGGCGAGGCCTTGCATGGATTTGTCGCGCGGATGTTCGCCTGGTGATATTGTCGACGTTGCCGTGATCGCAAGCGTTATGGGCTGATGTTGATTCCAACTTTGACGCGAATAACGGTTATCAGCCAAATTGACGCAAAAAATTGACGCTGCTCAATTTTGACGATATCGTCAGATAGTTGCTCGTCCTTTCCGGGGTAAGGTTTGGCAGAGGCAGATCCAGGGTTCCAGTCCGGCGGTAACATGTCACAACGCTTTTTCCCGTTCGCTATTGTCGCGGTTTTTCTCACACTGTCTTCGGTTGTGTTGCCTTCCCTGGCGAACGCTCAAGACCTTGCCGACGTCATTGAAAAATGTGAACGCTCGGTCGTCCGCATTGAAGTCAAAGGTAGAGACGGTGACTCCATCGGCAGCGGATTTGTCGTCGAAGAAGAAGGCGTCTTCGTCACCAATGTCCACGTGCTCGCAGGAGCAGAAAGTGCCACTGCGACATTCGCTGACGGGCGATCTTACGAAATCGAAGGCACGTACTACTTTGACGAATCAAGAGACGTCTGCATCGCTCAACTTTCAGGAAAAGACTTCGACACGATCCCCGTCAGCCCACTCGTTCCAAGAAAGGGCGAGACTGTAACGGCCCTCGGTGCTCCACGAGGTCTTTCTTTCACCGCGACCAATGGAATCGTCAGCGCGATGCGAGATGGCGAACAGCTTGGCGGCGACCGAGCCGGTACCTGGATTCAGATCGATGCTGCTCTCTCTCCCGGTAACAGCGGCGGCCCGCTGATTAATTCCAAAGGGAAAGTGATTGCGATGAGCACATTGGCTTCCACAGGTAGCTCGCAAAACCTGAACTTTGGGATCTCGGCCAGAGACATTCGCGATGCGATCAAAAAATCTCAGGACTACGATTTGATTTCGTTGCCCGACGGGGTTGGTGAACTGGAGACGGACGAAGGCGGCGGCGGAAGAGGAGAGGCGATGATCGACCGTCCAGGCATCTCCGATGAAGTCCTCAAGGATTACGTTTCGGAATGTCGCGAAGACTATTCAAGTCTCTACAAACGACTACTGCGTGATTCTTTAGAAGCTGATCGTGAATACAAACAGATGCGCAAAGGTAACGTTCCGTTTCCGCGACAGGTTAACATCGAAGAAGACGTCCTGATCGTCGGCAGTACCCGTAACAAGAATCGCGAATACTATTTTCGCAGCGACCGTGTCAAAGACCGGTTTGTGCGACGGGCTGAAAAGAAATCCAAGGATCTGAAAAAGCTCAAAAGCGAAATTTCAAAGAAGGTTGACGATGAGTCTCTGTATGAATTGCTGCAGCACACCGGTCCGTACGTCGATCCCAACTATCGACGTTCGATCGGATTTATTCAGGACGCGATCGTGCTGCATCCGTTCAACGATCACGACGCGATCGTGCTCTACGACGGAAAACCGTTTCTGATTTGGTTGCCTTCGACGAGTGGATTGGCCGGCGGCACACCGCTGCCTCCGACGACCGTTTATGTCGCTGGCACGGAAACCGTCGCGATTCCTGGCCGCAGTACCATGGCTGTCACGGTTTTGGTTGGACTGAAAGAATCCGAACTGAAGACCGCGATCTTCGGCGACGTTCAGGATAAAGCCATCAAAAGCAAAGAAATCGAAGGCGAAATGCGAACCTGGAAGGCCGGTCGGCATAGCGTGATCGCGAAAGTCGTTCGCGTAGAAGGCGGAAAAGTGACGCTGGAAAAAATCAACGGGAAAACCGTCGAAGTGCCGCTTAATATTCTCTCCGAAGCTGACGCCAGATATTTGGACAACCTCAAGTAGGCTGCTGTCCTGCACGACGCACTGGCCATCTGCGCCATCGTTGATGGAAACGCAGTCACGAACTTTGCTGGATTGCGGTCGCTGAGTTTGATAGATTGAGGTTTCGTAAATCATACGGAGCCTGCCATGTCTTCACGAGCCATCGTTCGACTTGCTGTTATCCTTTTTCTTGGTGTTTGCATTTTTATTTGGCAACCCGTTGTGCCGAACGCATTCGCAATGCAACAGGAGTCTGGACTTCCGACGGCCGAGCAGGTTCTCGACCGCCACATTCTGGCCATCGGCGGCTATGAATTGCTCTCAAGCATTTCCAGCACTCACACGGTTTGGAGAAAGTCAGACCCCAGCGGTGAGTGGGAGTTTGAACGTTGGCGCGTGCCTGGTCGATTCCATTCCATTCGCCGCAGCGAGCTCTCAACGACAACCTATGGATGCTGGGTTGCCGACCGTAATTTGAAGTCTGATTCGTTGTCCGGTGTTTCGTGGCAGGTGAGTCGCGGGCGAGTTACGTTTCATGGTGGTGACGCGTTGGGCGAAAGTCTTATTGATGCGGCCACGATCGCCGACGTGATTCAATGGCAGGAGCGATACGAATCCATTAAGTGCAAAGGCATCGTAGGGGTCAGCGGCAAGAGATGTCATGTATTGGAATTTGTCGATGCCAGGCAAAACACGACGACCCGGTGCTTCGACGTGGAAACGAATTTCCTGATTCAAAAAACAGGAGTGGAGCATCGGTCGGGAACGAGGCAGGTCATCCGCACGTACTCCAAACACAAAAAATATGGTGACGTCGTGATTCCGACGCGACAGATCATCGAGTCACCTTCAGGAACCGACGTTTGGACAGTCACGTTGTTTGAACTTGATCACCAGTTCGACATGGACCAGCACTTCGTCCCGGACGTCGCACGGATCGCGATCGACCGGATGGTTGCTGAACTCAAGTTGACCGTTGGCGAAAACGTGGCTGATCGCGACTGACAGAATTCGTTCGTGTGTTTCCGGCGCCGAATCTTTCCAATAAATTCAACTTGGCAGCGAATTAAAGTTGCGGGCGTCAGCATTCAGCAGCGTTGACGATTCCGGTTCGGAGAACTCCCGCGGCGAAAGCCACTTCCCTCAAAGAACTTGCGAGCAGATATGAACATTCCCCAGCAATTGGAACAACTTGAGAAACTTCGCTCTGAAGGCTCGCTTTCGGATGCCGAATTTCAGATTGCAAAAAATCGGGTGATCGCCGGCGAGCCGATGCCTCCCTACAAACAATCGGCAGGAATGATTCATGGAATTGACGAGCGAACGTGGTGTACGCTGATGCATATTTCCCAATTGCTGATCTATTCCGCAATTGGCATCGTCATTCCAATCGCAATGTGGATTCTTGGGAAAGACAAATCGGACTTGGTTCGCCGACATGGCAACCGGATGATGAACTGGATCATCAGTGGTTTCATCTATGGAGTGGTCGCGTCGATACTCTGTTTGGTCTTCATTGGGTTCCCGTTGCTTCTGATCCTCGCAGTATTGTCCATTGTTTTCCCAATCCTTGCGGCTTTGAAGTGCAACAACGGCGAGGTCTGGAGCTATCCGTTGGCGATCAAGTTCTTGCCCGAGGACTGATCAGCCAACGAAACCGGGCGGTGATTTTCGGAATCGGCTGGCCGGGGAAATTCGCCCTCTAACGCGTCGAATCCAGGTTTGCTAACATGAGTGCTGAAGAAAAAAATCTCCAGCACGGAACTAGGTTTGAACGAACAGACTAACCAACAAGTCGACTACGTCTTGCTCCAACGCTTGCATCGGATGCTCACTCAGTTGACTGATATTGAAGATCGGATGCGTCGTGGACCCATTCAAATCAGACTGGTGAAAACGACAGAGCAAGGGTTCACAGATGCGCTTGAAGCCAAGAAACTCGAGCTCCAGGCGGTACAAAAGGAATCTCGCGCCAAACAGTCTCAATTGGACGATCGGGAAGCGAAGCTGGAAGATCTTCGCGGCAAGCTCAACGCTGCTGATTCGAACAAAGAGTATCAACTTTTGAAAGATCGCATCGCGGCGGACGAACAGGCCAACAGCGTCCAGGCAGACGAAATCTTTGAGACGCTTGAGAAAATTGACGTTCTCGAATCGGAGCTGGCGACTGCGAAGGAAAACCTCGAGAAAGCCAAATCTGAAACGGCGGGAATCGAAAAGAAGGTCGCCGAGGAGTTGGTGACTTTGAAGAACGAAGATGCCCGGATTCGCGACGAGTTGGCGGTAGCGCTCGAACGACTGCATCCCGACTTGCGAGTGCCCTATCAGCGCAATATCAAAACGATGGCGGAGGATACGTTTGCTTCCACCGATACGAAAACCTGTGGCAACTGCAACCTCACACTGACACAGCAAACGGCCAGCAACCTCCTCGCGAAAAAGCCTCTGGTTTGCAATGGCTGCGGAGCAATTCTCTATCGGGAAAAATGATGCGTGATTTGATTCTGGGCACTGCGGGGCATATCGACCACGGAAAAACTTCGCTGATCGGAGCCCTGACCGGGACCAACACGGACCGATTGCCGGAAGAGAAAAAACGCGGCATTACGATCGAACTCGGTTACGCGTTTCTCGAAATCGGTGACTATCGAATCGGCGTCGTTGACGTTCCGGGGCACGAAAAATTCGTCCGTCAAATGTTGGCCGGCGCCACCGGCATGGACATGGTTCTACTGGTGATCGCTGGCGACGATTCTGTCAAGCAACAGACGATCGAGCACCTTGATATTTTGCGGTTGCTGGATTTGACGTGCGGCGTGATCGCGTTGACCAAATGCGACCTTTGCGAAGACTCGTGGCTGGAACTGGTCGAGGACGAGATTCGCTCAACCGTTGCCGACACGTTTTTGCACGATGCTCCCATCATTCGCACAAGCTCCAAAACTGGGATGGGGATTGATGAACTGAAGCAGGCGTTGGGGGATGCTGCCGGCAAAGTTGCCGCAACAGAGGTCGCCAACCTTGAATCCGCTCCGTTCCGCATGGCGATCGATCGGGCGTTTTCGATCGAAGGCCACGGCACCGTCGTCACCGGAAGTGTCAGCAGCGGTAAGCTCAGCATGGGCGATTCAGTCGAGGTTCAACCCGGCTCGATCCCCGTACGCGTCCGCGGAATTCAAAATCACGATTCGGGTAGTGAAGAAGTACATCGTGGGCAACGTGCGGCTATCAATTTGGGCGGCGTCAAACTTGACGAGTTCGGTCGTGGCCACGAACTTGCCGCTGTTGGGCATCTCGTTCCTTCAAGTTTGTTGACCGTTCGCATTCATTTGCTTTCCTCAGTGCGAAAACCGCTCAAGGATCGTACAAGAGTCCGTTTTCATGTGGGGACTGCAGAGCTTTTTGGCAACGTGCGATTGCTCGGCTGTTCGGAAATTGATCCCGGGAAAAGTGGCATAGCGCAGATTTGGCTATCCGAGCCTGCGGTCACAGTGTGGAATCAGCCTTTCGTGATTCGGCTTGAGTCGCCGGTCATGACGATCGGCGGAGGTCGCGTCCTTCACCCGGAAGCGGCAGCGATCAAGAAAGCCACCGCAGCGGACCTGAAACACGTCAACCGCATGGACTCCGAATCTCCGGACGAACGTGCGGCGTCGGCCGTTTACTTACTCAATGACGCGAGTTTCGATCCGGCATCTTTTCCCCGGGTTGCGGGTGCGATTGATTTTCTGGCAACCTACGACCGGCTCAAGGAGTCTGGCGAACTGGTCGAAACCGCAATCTCGCAAACGCGTTCTGTTTGCATGCATCGAGACCGTTTTGAGTTACTTGGCGCTCAGGTCGTGAAGACGTTGACTCGTTTACACGAGGCAAATCCGCTTCGTTTCAATCACAAACGCAACGTTGTCGAGAACGAATTTGCGTGGTTGAAACAGAAAGAGTTGCTCGATGCGGTGATCGAACATCTCAAGAAAGAGAAAACTGTCTTTGCGAATGTTCAGTCCGTGTCGCTTGCCGGTTTTGGCCCCAAGCTTTCCAAGGGCCAGAAAGCCTTGTTGGAAGAACTGCTGAAACAGCTGCGGGCAGCCGAATTGAAACCCCCAACTGCTGCGGAGTTGCAGAAGTCAGCCACGAAGAACAAGGAATCCGTTCCGGAGTTGCTGGAGATGGCGGCCGAGAATGGCGACATCATCAAAGTAAACAGTGAGTACTACTTTCACGCCGAGGTTTTCGATTCAGCGCAGGAAAAAATTCGCGAAGCAATCGAAACGGGGGGCGGGATGACGATGAGCGACATCCGCACGCTTATCGACACCAGCCGCAAATGGGCAGTTCCGCTTTGCGAGTATTTCGACGAATCCGGATTTACGCGACGCGAAGGCGACCTGCGGGTTTTGGCCTGATCGCGTTTCGCGATTCAGCCTCGATGCCGTTTGATGCCGCATGCAATGAACAGCGCGATCAGGAAAGCCCCGGAAGTCGGTTCAGGGACCGCAGGCAGTGAGCCAGCAATAAGCAATCGGTCGACGCGAGGCGATTGGTTGAAGGTGCCTTGATCGGTTCCTCCTCCGGCGACAAAGCCGACAGTGGATGCAGGATTGCCGGACGGTCCGTGGCTCCAGAATACCTGTTGGATATTGAGGGCGTTGATCCCGATTTCGCGAGCTTCGATTCGAAGTTGATGACTTGAGCTATCCGATGGCTCCAGCCAAATCCCGGTGTCGGTGACCATCAACCCGGAGTCAACTGAAAAGATACTCGCACTTCGGTTGCTGGGAGTGAAGGTAAGGTTGATCGGCCCCGTCACGATCACTTCATAATCCACGATGTTGGAATTGAAGAAATCGGTTTGCCCCTGTCCCACGGTGTCGTCCGTCGTGATGGACCCTCCGACAATTTCGTAACCGTTGGACATGGAGTACGGTGCGATGTTGTAAACAGTGTCCGCCGAAACCGGATGGCTGTTCCATACCATTGCAGCGATCAGGCAAACAGCGATTCGCAGGATGTTTGTTTTCATGTTGTCTTCCTAAAACGAATTTCACTTCTGTCGTAATAAAGTTTGGTTGTCGGCGATCTATGATCGTGACCATTTTGAAACTGAGCTATGAGAAGTTGCTGATGAAGGCTCTCGCTTGCTGGTAAGCTTCACTTCCCGCTGCTCCTTCGCCGATTGGAATGGTGACGCCACCGACGAAGTTGATCGATCCGCCAACTGATGTGCTGATCGAAAGCCCCGCGGCGTTGCCACTGCCGAATCCAATTTGCAGGAACGCCCCGTACGAACGTCCGACGCCCGATGCTGCGTTGTAGTCGGCCAGAACGGCGTAAGTCGGACCGAAGCGATAGACGCCAAGGTTCTTGATCCAGCCCGCCCCAGGCGTATTGACCGAAACGCCGCCGACCCCGGCACCACCATCGGCCTTCAAGGCAATCGCAGCGCCCGTATTGGCGAAGATGTGTACCAGGCCGGCTCCGTAGCTTGTCTGGTCCTCACCACTCTGGGTGAATGGCGTCGAGATCAAAGCGGTCGCGGCGCCCCCGAATCCTCCAGTAAAGCCGGCTTCGGCAAAGCTGTTCTCATAGCCAACGGTCGCGCCGAAGCTTGCACTCCCCGTTACGCCCTGCCACTCGACCGGGTCGCCACCAATCGCCCTGCTCCACGCGTACTGTAATCCTGCGGCAACAATTCCGGCGAGTGTCAATTTCGCAGAAAGCACAACCATCTGTTTCGCCAATTCAGTGACTTCGCCGGTGGGGTCGACAAACGTCAGCGGGTTTTGGTGTGCGTACTGGTATCGGTGAAGAGACTGCGGATCGGTGAGCCTGCCTTCGAACGGATCAACCGACACAAATCGCGCAGTGTCGTTGTCCAGATAGCGTGCTCTCAGGTAGGTCGTTTCGGAAGCTTCGTCGAAGTAGCCGCCGGTGTACTGATACCCGTTTTCAATGCCTTCGGTAGAATCCAGCAACTCTCCCCAGACGTCGTACGAATACTCGTTGATCGTGGCTCCGGATTCGTCGGTAATCAAACGGGTGCTGCCCAGCCGATCCGAATGGACGCTGTATTGCTCGCCGTCGACGATGATTTCGTCGCGACCTGACCCATAGACAAACTGCAGGGCCTCCCCGTCGCCGTACTCAGCGATGACTTCGGGCAATTGTCCCAGAGCCGATGTCCACAGGAATCGAGTCTGCTCGCCATCGGAATCAATCGCGACGCGAAGGTTGTCCGCGTTGTACTCGTACGTGGAATCACCGACGGAACTTGAAACCTCAACCATGCGACCGCGAGCGTCCCAGACAAACTCGGTCGTCTGGCCTCCAGTCGTTGCCGTCAATTGATTTCCGTTGGCGTCATAGGTACGAGTCTCTGTTTGGCCGGCTGTGAAAATTTCAATCAGTCGGTCATTGGCGTCGTACCGATAAAGGCTTTCCGATCCATCGATGACTTCTCTGAGCAGATTGCCAACCGCGTCGTACTCCCAGAAAGACTCTGTGGTCAACACACCGTCGCGCGACGTCGCTTCACCGACCAGGCGGTTCATCGCATCGTACTGGTAGTGGGTTACTTCGTTGCCGTCAATTTTCTCGACAAGGTTGCCGACGGTGTCGTAGGAGAAACCTACCTGTTGGATAATAGTCGAGTCAGTTGCTTCGACGGACATTTCGATAATCCGGTCCAGCGAGTCATAGCTCAGTCTTTCGATCAGGCCATTGGCATGTTCGGTGGCAAGCAATCTTCCCGCGGGGTCGTAGGTGTAGCGGGTGAGCCCGTCGGTCGGAGACTGAACCGAAACGATCCGATTCAGCTCGTCGTAGGTGTAGTTTGTGGATCCGAAAGGAGTCTGGATTTCGACTAGGTTGCCGGCCAGATCGTAGCGATAGTCAACACGAGTCCCATCGGGTTCTACCTGCGCGGCGATCAACCCGGCGGCGTTGTATTCAAATCGGGTCGTGCCATTGGAATCGGTCACCGTCGATCGCAGGCCGGAATGAGTGTAGGTCACCTCCAACGTTGAACCGTCAGCGAATTCCTGGCTTACGGGCCGACCGAGATCGTCGTAAGTAAAACGGGTGGTCTGGCCGTTGAAGTCTGTTTGCTCGAGCACTCTACCGGCTTCGTCATAGACGATGGAAGAGTTCTGTCCCAACGGTCGAGACGTTGAAGTTTGCTGGGACAAGGCATTGAAGTCATAGCTGGTGACATGGCCGTTGGCATCGGTTTGGCGAATCACATTGCCAAATTCATCGCGTTCATAGGAAGTAATGAAACCAGAGGAAGTGATTGACTTGATCAACAGATTGTTGCTGTCATAAACGAATCGTGTCGACTGACCCGCTGCATTGGTCACCACCGCCAGGTTTCCGTTGGCGTCGTAGCCTCGTGTTTCAGTCGTCTGATCTGCGAAACGCGTCTCGACGAGTTGGCCAAGCGAATTGTAAGAGAAGCGGGTGGTCCGCCCCAACGGGTCAGTCTGCTGAACGACTCTGCCAACGGCATCGTAGAGCCAAAAGGTTCTTTCGCCCAGGGCGTCGGTGGCGGCAATTCGTTGACCAACCGCGTTGTATTCGTATTCTGTTCGATTCCCCAGGGCGTCAACCGAAGCAATCTGGCGTCCGGCCGAATCGTACTCGAAAATCTGGAACGGGTTGTCGTTGTCGTCGTTGGGAGTGTCATCCGGCAGGATAATCCGGATCAACTCATTCCGCTCGTTGTATTCATAGCGAGTAACGTTGCCTTCCTGATCCACGTAAGACACAGCGTTTCCGTTGCCATCAAACTCGTAGCCGGCTGATGAGCCGTCATCGAAGACGTATTGCTCTGGAGCCGAATGGTCAGTGCCTTCAAACTGGACTGAATTTCCTGTCTGGTTGGTCAGTTGCGTTACTTGACCAAGACCATTGTACTGCTGGGTAAACGTTTGCCCGAGAGCATCAATGTTCTCAGTGACATTGCCGTTGGCATCGCGAACCAAAGTGGACTCAAGCGTGATCGTTTCGCCATCGCGAACAACGGTGACCTGATCTCCAACCGGATTTCCGTTGGCATCGACTTCAAATACTCGCGTCACTCCGTTCGAATCCGTCGTGCCTGCTAGACGACCGGAAGCATCGTAAGTGTGGCGAGTTTCGCCGCCCGCGGTATCAATTTGCAGAATCACGTTGCCCTGTTCGTCGTACTCGTTGGAAGAGACTCGCCCTTGGCTATCGACGCTTCGAATCAGGTTGCCGTTCGAATCGTACTCCATCGTCTGAGTGTCGCCGACGGCATCAGTGATGCTCATTATCTGCCCGAACTCGTTATACGAATAGCGGGAAGTCGCACCAAGTGCATTGGTTGAATAAAGCAGGTCGCCGCGTGCCGAGTACGTGTACGTGGTCACATGCCCAAGTTCATCGGTTTGCCTCGCCAGAAATCCGTTGGGACCGTATTCGAAACGCCGCGTGTTGCCAAGCCCGTCGGTTTGGCTGATGACACGCCCCTGGTTGTCGAACTCGACCAGTTCTTCATTGCCATTTTTGTCGACAACCCGTTGAATGCTGCTACCGGGCTCACGCGTGAACTCGATCGATCGTCCGTTAAGATCGATTGCTGACGTCAACTGTCCTTCGGCATCGTACTGAGCGCGAGTTCCCGTTCTCCCCAGAGGATCAACGACTGATTCGAGATAGTGACTGTTGTTCGAGTTGTAGGAGTACTCTGTTTTGTTGCCTTCGCGGTCGACAACTCGCTCAAGGTCGCCCGAATCGTTGTACGAATACTGCAACCTGTTTCCTGCAGGATCCGTAATCGAAACAATGCGGCCTCGTGCGTCCCGCTCGAAGCGGACTTCTTCACTGCCTTCGCCGACGATTCCGGCCGTCGAAAACTCGGTAACGTTTCCATTTCGATCCGTCGCGGATTCCAGCTTTCCATCAGCACCATTGATCCGATAGGTGATGCCTTCACGGGTCGTCAACAGATACGCGCCGCCGAAATCGGGGCTGGCGGGGTTGTAGGGAATGCCGCCGGGTGCGTACAACTCACCCAGTTCATTCACCTGGAGGTAGCCGCTTGTGCCGGGAGACAAAGTCGCGGTCACACGAGGATCCGGAGTGAAACGTGGTCTCGCCAAAACCAGATTGTTGCCTCCAAAGCCGGGCAAAACCTGTATGTCCGGATTGAACGTGAATCCCTGACGGCCTTCCCCGGGAATGTTGAGATAAATTTTGGTTCCGGGCCGCAGTGCAGGATAGATGCCGATATCCTCAAGGCCACTTTTTGGCAACCCAACCTGCAAATCCGTGTCGCGGAACTCAAGTCGCCAGCCGTATCCGAAATCGCCTTCAACGTCGGCGTCAAGCGTGTCGTACACGCGGGTAATCTCAATTGGAATGCCGGCAATCGGAATCACCATGTCGGTAAACTCCAACTGAAAGTTCCCAAGTTTCAACTCGCCGGAAACGCCAACACGATGCTCGACCACGTTCGCCGCGCCTTCGGTCGTGGCGACTTGCAAGCGAATCACGTATTCGCCGTTGCGGAGCATGCTGGTGTCCCAGACTCCCAGTTCACCGCTGGCCACTGCGTCGGTGCTGCGAGTGATCTCGGTGAAGGAACTTTCGTCAACGGACCGGTATGACAAAACGTATGCGCCGAAGTCTTCGTGATCGGCCGTGCCGACGATGGAGACAAATCCCGTCGCGGTACCGCTGTCGGCCGGGCTGGTGATGATCGCCGTTGGAACTTCCGGGCCGGGATTCGTCGACCAGCCTTCGGGCACATCGTAGTCAAAGCTTATTGATTTGGTTGTGACATTGCCGCTTGTATCCACGGCAGTCGCTGTGACATTGATGCTTTCAAAAAGCCAGTCCTCGAAAGTAAACACCGCGGTTCCGTTGGCGGAAAGCGGGATGTCCTGGCCGTTGGCGGAAAGTGTCAACGACGCCAAGCCCACGTTGTCGATGGCTCGAGCGTAAACCACAAACGGGCCTTGCCACGGCAAAACGTTGCGGGAGCTTTCACCCAAATTTTCGATCAGGCTAACTTTCGGGCCTTCGGTGTCGGCGACCAGATTTAGCGTGAACGATTGGGTCGCGATACCGCCTCGCGGATCGGTGACTTCGACTGCGAACTGGTGGTCTCCCAAATCGGCATCGTCCGTTTGCCAAACGATCTGACCAAAAGCATTGATTTCGGCTCCTTCTGGAGCAGCAAGCAGCGCAAACGCCAGCGGATCAATGTCGGCATCGTTGACCAGCAAATCGTAACGGAACGCCACGCCTTTGACACTTGTTGTCGGTGCCGAACTGTTGACGACAGGAGCCCGGTTCTCGGCAAGCACATCCAGTTCAAAGGACTCAATCGACGACGCGCCGCCTTCGTCGGTGACTCGCAACGTGACAACGAACTTTCCGTCCTGTCCATCGGCCGGCGTCCACGAAACCAGTCCGGAGTCGCTGATCGTCAGGCCAGTCGGTCCGCGCGAGACGGCATAGCTTAGCTCGGTGCCTTCCGCATCGGTGGCCTCAAGCTGATAGGTGTAGTTCGAGCCGACGGCCGTGAATCGCGGTGCTTCCGAGGAGAAGTCAGGTGCCAGGTTGACGACACCATCGCCAACGAGGATGGCGAAGGCTTGCGTTGTGGCTCCTCCGATTCCGTCGGCGACTTCGATCACGGTCCGACGAAGTCCAACTTGACCGGCGGTTGGTGTCCACGAAAATTCACCCGTCGTTTCATTGATTGACATTCCGGCAGGAGCCTGCAACAGGCGATACGTCAGTGGGTCGCCTTCGGTGTCAACGGCGTCGATGGTGTAGAGGAATGAGCCACCGACGTTGGCTTCTGTCGGAGGCGTGGAAACGATCCGTGGCGGTCCGCCGAACCGGGTGACGGAAACGGTAAATTCCTGAAAGGTCGATTCGCCATTCGCGTTGACGACTTCGATTGTAAAGTCGCTTTCGCCAAGCTGATCCGATTCCGGTGTCCAACGTAGTGTTCCGCGATCCGGGTCAATGCTGGCTCCAATGAGGCCATCGACGATGGTGAAGGTCAGCAATTCGCCAACAACATTCGCGACTTCGACATCGTAGGCGTATGCATTGCCGATGGTGGCAGAAAGCGTCGGCTCGGAAACGATCGACGGAGTGTTGATGACCGGGTAACCGATGACTTCGAGGTTGAAGGTGTAGGATTCCGATTCGCCGTCGACTGTGGTTGCAAGTAGCTCGATGGCTTCGTTGCCGATCGAGTTTGCAGTCCACTTCAACATTCCGTCAGCTGCGACTTCAAATCCGGCTGGTCCGCTAACCAGCGTCCAGCTTAGCGGCCTGCCCAGAGAATCCTCGCCGGCGATCTTGCTCAGGTAAGTCTGGCCCAGCCCGATCGATTTTCGGGCGGGCTCAATAGTAAACGGCGTCACCGAAGGATTGTCGCCCGAAACATCGACGGTGAAAGTCTGACGAAAATCGTTGCCAGCCGAATCGACGACGAGGATTTCAAAATCAGCCTCTCCCGATGCATCCGGCGTCCATTCAATAAGGCCTTCGGCATCCATGTTGACACTCGCCGGAGCAGCGGCCAGCATAAATGTCAACGAATCGAGTTCGCCATCCTGCGCGTGAACCTGATAGACAAACGTCTTGCCAATGAAACCGGACGCCGGTGGTGTGGAAGTGATCGCCGGAGCGGTGTTTGGAGCGACGACTTCGATGGTGAACGATTGCAATGAGATCGAACCGGAAGCGTCGGTGGCTCGCAGGATCACCGAATGCTGTCCGGCTTGACCGATCGTTGGCTGCCACGTGACTCGTCCATTCTCCGGATCGATGGTCAGCCCTTCCGGGGCCAGCGACAGGTCGTATTGGATTGGGGCGCCGTTGATGTTGGTCGCAACCGAAGCGTATTGGAATACGTCTCGCGCTCTCACCGACTGCGGCGCGGTGGTGACAAAGCGTACGCCGCCAGTCACTGACGAGTTTGAAGGCTCGAGGGCCAGGTCGTTGCCTGCCGCAATCGCGTCTTCAAGCAATTCGACTTCCACACCATCGAATCCGTCCGCGGCCAACCAGCCTGCCGGAAGATCTGCTCTGAGGATGTACGTTCCCGCAGCCAGTCCCGTGATGGCGAAATTGCCCAGTCGATCGGAGTTTGCGATCGGTTCAGCTTCGTCGCGAACACCGTTGTCGTTCATGTCGACGTAGGCGGTCCAGTGACCGGCTGTTTCGCCATCGATTGTACGAATCTGGCCCTGGATCTGGCCAAGCGGCGATTGCATCGCGGCCACGTTTGCGATCGTGGTTTCGCTGGCGTTAACTTCGACGTTTCGTGGCGAGACGGATTCAAAGCCCGCCATGGGAGCAAAGCGAACCGGATAGGTGTCTGGCAACAGTCCAGCCAATCGATAGTTTCCATTGGCATCGGTGACGGTTTGAACTTCTTCTGGATCAGCGAACTGATTGTCGTTGGCGTCGATAAAGACCAGCCACTCGCCAAGCCCGTCTTCTGCAGGTTCGGTGCCCGCCCCGTCGTTGCGGATGCCGTCACCATTCGCGTCGTCGAAAATGTTGCCTTCGATCGCGCCGCGAAGTTCCGGGACAATCTCAACATCAAAAGCTTGTGTGCTTATCCCTCCGCGACCGTCTTCGACGCCAATCACGAACGAGTAAGTGCCGAATTCGGCCAGTCCGCCATCAACAATTTCTGGCGTGCCGACGTTGGGCGTCAGGTAGCCATCGTTTCGGTACGGCGTGTTGTCACGGACCGTCTGGGCACCTTCGACTTCGAATCGATAGTCCAGCATCAGATTTGCGTCGCCATCGAACTGGCGTGTCATGCCTTCACGGATTTGTTCCGCGGTTCTGGCGGTATTCCAGATTCGAAAGTTGTCGACCTGTCCTGAAAAGTCCCAGTAATTTCCGCCGATTTCAAGTTTCATGCTTTCGTCGTAAACGAAGCTGGAAGGCAGATTTCCGGAAATTGCGGACTTGCCATCGACGAACAGTTCAAAGGTCTGGTTTGAGTCGTCAACCGATAACGCGATGTGGTACCAACGATCGACCTCGACGTCGAAAGGAATCCGGGAAATGCTCTGCGTCGTGGTCCCGTCCTGGTCCAGGAACAGCTCCAATTCGCTGTTGTAGCGGAAGCGGACATGGAAAGGCTCCGACAGAAGGCTGCCGTAGCGGAACAGCGTCGCCGCTCCTCCTGCAACAGTAAGATTTTCCGGCTTGAACCATCCTTCGACGGTCAACGTGTTCAGTGCGATCGAGCTGTCTTCCCCGACGGGTGTAACAATGTCACCGTGGTTGACTGCCGTGCCATCGGGTGACAGAAACGCCGTGCCATCAATTCGGCCGTCCCACCTAACCAGCCCTGTGACCGGGTCAACGGTCGCACCATCAGGACCAGACAGAATTCGATATCGCAGCGCGTCATTGTCGGCATCCACCGCGGCGGCTTGATACTCAAACGATTCACCTGCTCCAATTTTTGCCACCGGTTCGGTCGCGATCAGTGGCGTATTGTTCTCCCGCGCTGGTTCGACTTCGATGCGGTAGGTCTGCGTTGCGATTCCTCCCCGCCCATCACTGGCCTCGATCGTGACGGTGTGCCCCCCAACCTGATTGGGACTGGCCGCCCACGTGACTTCCCCGGTCTGGCTGTCGATAAAAAGGCCTCCGGGACCGTCAACGATGCGATAGGAGACAGCATCGTTATCCGGGTCGATGGCATCGGCATCGTAGCTGTAAACTTCATTCGGATCGAAGCGGTTGTAGATCACACTGGCTGTGTTGTCGCCCGAATTGGCAACGATCAGGTCAAGGCGACTGTCCTCGTCAGCATCGGCAACGGTGATCTTTTCAGGAGCTTCTCCGACTTCGATCAACTGCGGCGCTGCGTACTGGTTGTCGCCGCGACCGTAGTGCACAGAGACCGCGTTGGATTCAGGCAAAGTCACCGCGATGTCGGGATTTCCGTCCTCGTTGAGTTCCAAAACGACGACTTCTCCGGGCGATGTCGCAAATTCAAGGAACAGAGGAGCGGGTCCCGAATCGGTCGCGATGTCGTCAAGGATCATCAAACGGTTGCTTTCGGGAAGCGTGATCAACGCGTCGATGGTGCCGTCATTGTTGGTATCCGCCAGCGTCAGATGTTCTGGCGTATCGCCGAGAGCGACTTCAATCGGCGAAGTCAACGTCAGCGAGCCGTCGCTGATGAACTTTAACAGTCCGCCGCGCTGCACATCCAAAGCAAACACATCATCGAAC
Organism: Mariniblastus fucicola; assembly: GCF_008087665.1. Taxonomy (GTDB): domain Bacteria; phylum Planctomycetota; class Planctomycetia; order Pirellulales; family Pirellulaceae; genus Mariniblastus; species Mariniblastus fucicola. The sequence goes on along the minus strand of NZ_CP042912.1, from coordinate 3,882,950 downwards.
CCATCTCCATTCACATCTGCGGCTTTGATGTCGATCAAACCACCGCCGACGAAAACTTCAGTCGAAGCATAACCGGCGTCCAGATCGCCCGTGTAAACCGTAATGCTCTGGCTGGCGCGGTTGGCAACCAGCAGTTCTACAACTCCATCCCCATTGAGATCGGCGACGGTAACTGCCTGCGGAGCGCGACCTGTTTGCAAATCCGGTAGCCGCGTCAGGCCGCCGAGATTGTCGCCCTGGAAGATTTGCAGGCGATCCATCTGCTCCTGCACGGCGAGGAGCTCCTGGTTGCCGTCTCCATCAAGGTCGACTGAAAGCAAATCGACCAGGTCGTTTCGGCGGCCAGCGTAAACGGAAGCGGAATCGTTTCTGTAGTTTCCAACGTTGTCCGAGCCGTAGACGAAATCGAGTTGACCGTCCCCGTCAAGGTCCGCAAAGGGTTGCCGGGATATGATGCCCTGGACTGAACCGATCAGACCATACGTCTGAGGAGCCTGGAATGAGGCATCACCGTTGCCCAGTCGGATTACCAATGGCCCATATCCGACAAGTCCGGTTTGGATCAGATCCAGTTGTCCATCCTGATCGAAATCGACCAGCCACGAGTCACGGCCTCGCTGCTGAGTTCCTGGAGAATCAAGATGCGTGAAAAATTCAAAATTGCCTGATCCGTCGTTCAAAAAGATACGGGCCCCATAGTTGGTGACCGCGATTAGATCTTCGTCCCCGTCGCCATCAATATCTCCGGCGTTAAAGTCTCCCGGGGCATAGTAATGTGCCGGCAGGTTTTGCGAATACGAATCGAATCCTTCCAGTTCGCTATGGAAGGTGAAGTCTCCGTTTCCATCGCCGGCCATGACGACAAGTTTGATCACGCCATTGTTGTAGTCGTCACGTTCTGCAAAAGAGAGATCAAGGATTCCGTCTCCGGTGAAATCTGCGGTTGCGTAGGACTCCTGCCAGTTTGAAACGTTGATTCCCTGCGATCCATCGGGCAACGTGTAACGAAAGCTTCGTGTGAACACGCCAGGATTTTCCGGGTCATTCAGATGAACATCGATCTGTCGCTCGACTCCGGTTTTAGCGACAAAATCTGGATAACCGTCGGCATTGAAGTCGGCTGCGATTGTGGAGCTGTATCCGTAGAAACTGCCTTCCGCCAACTGGTCATCGCTGGTCGTAAACGTACCGTCGCCATTGGACAGAGCAACGAAGTAGCGATTCGAACGAGCGCCAACGATGTCATCGAGTCCGTCGAGATTGAAATCGCTGACCGATACAAATCCGGATGCAAAAAAGCCCAACGCCGGGAAGGGATCTTCAAAAGTGCCGTCGCCGCGTCCAAGGTGAATCTGGTCATTGTAGACATCGACAAGATCAACGTTTCCGTCGCCATTGAAATCTCCCGGCGTCGCGTCCGGGTTGGCTCGGGAGGTATCCCATGAGATCGCGCGGGTGCTGCCAAACTCGCCGGGCCGCGTTCCCAGACGAACGCCGACTCCATTGGTGTCGCCACCCTGGGTGAAGTAGGAGAAGTCCATCACGCCATCGAGGTTGTAGTCGCCGAACATCGCTCCTCGTACGACGTCACGCTTCTCAAAACGTAGCTGGCTGGCGGTTTGTGAAAAATCCACCATTGGGTATTCGGTGATGGTGAATTTGCCAGTGCCATCGTTTAATGCGACTCGCGGCGAGACGTAATCACTATTGGCGACTCCAAATATCAGATCCAGATCGCCGTCGCCATCAATGTCGACTGGCGAGTCGCTGCCCGCATAGTTGGCGATCGTGGAATCAACGTCATTGACGACTTCGCTACCAAAGTCGATGCCGCTTCCATCGCCAGACAGCAGGATGAACTCACCGTTCCACCCGTTGTTGTAAAGCAGGTCTGCAAATCCGTCGCCGTTGAAGTCGCCTCCCCGAATCCATAAGTCAGGCGAAACGACTGAGGGGCGAAACTCAGTGGCCAGCGTGAAGTTACCAAGTCCATCGGAGTGATAGATGTGCAAGTTCGTCGAGCCGAGGAATGCTACGTCCAGATGGCCATCCGCGTTGAGGTCCGTGACTTCAAATCCACGGCCTGGATTTGCATTGTAGGTTCCTTCGGCGTCCAGGATGAAAGTGGATTCGGCGAATGTTCCGTCGCCCAGGCCTTTGGACCAGGCCAGTTCATATTGGGCTCCGCCAAGTGAAAGGGTTCCTCGTCGACCGATCAGGTCCAGAACGCCATCCTCGTCGACATCCGCGGCAACAAACTGGAGAAATGGTTCAGTTGTGTAGGGTGCCTCGACGGCCGTTTGAAACGTTCCGTCTCCGTTGCCGAGCATGGATATCAGCCGTTGATCACTAGCTACTTCCGAGGTCACGATGTCGAGATCACCGTCGTTGTTAAGGTCGCGGAGCAGCAGGTTTCTGGTGTCGAATGTGTACGTGGAATAGCTGTGCCGGTAGACTTCCTCGGGCGATGCAAACCCACCGTCACCGTCTCCCAGCATTGCGTGGATGACCAACTGGTAACGCTCGCCCGTACTAAACGAATCGTAAGTTGTCATGACGACAAAATCGAGGATACCGTCTCCATTGAGATCCCCTTGATCCATGGACTCGACCGAGTTGCTGTCGTAGGTCGTCAAAAGTTCAGGCAGCCCCAAGTCGATGGCGTAGCCAACATCGACCAGCTCACCATTGGTCGTCGGGAAACCCGTGGAGTACTCGGTGGCATCATCAAATCGATCATTGTTCTGGCCCGCATAGACGCCAATCGTTTGATCGGCTTCGTTGGTCGTCACGATCCTTGGCCCCTGGAAGCCTTCGATGACCGTCACACCGTTCGGATTGTCTCCCGTGGCAAACGTCGTGATCTCAAAGCCGCTCGACGCGGTGGCTTCGGTCACTGGATCGCTGGTGAACACCGGAGGACGGTTCTGCAGCGAATCGACGACTTCGATATCAAACGACTGTTCGGAATACAGTCCAAAGGGGTCCGTAGCGCGAATCGTGATGCCATGGTTTCCCAGGTCATCGGTGTTCGTCGTCCACGAAAGCTCACCGCTGGTCTCATCGATCGAAACCGCTTCGTCGCCGCGAACAATGCTGTATCGCAATGGCTGACCTTCGTCCGGATCCGTTGCAACCGCCTTGTAATTCAAGGTGTTTCCGGCTTCGACGACAGCGGGAGGTGAAGAAGTGAAACCCGTCGGGGCCGAATTCACTTCTGCCAGCAAGGAAAGCTCAAACTGGAACGCTTCCGCGTCTTCATTAAGCCATTGGAAGTCCCGAGTTCGAGCCATTTGGCCGGGAGCCACCTGTCCTGAATCGGAAGTCACATCGATGTAGAATCGTCCGTCAGGCAAGCGTCCGTCCGGTTGGATCAGCTGAATTTGCTCATCAGAAATATTCTTGATGGCGGCAACCATGCGGCCAGAAACCGCAACCTGACCGACGTTCGTCAACGCGATATTCGTGAACAGGGCGTTGGTGTCTTCGTTGAACGAAGTCCTCCCGAAGCGGGCCGCAAAGCTTTCCGTTACGTCCTGCAAAAGCGTGAAGTCCGGTGCCGCGTCCAACGCCCGTACCTCATTGAAACTGGCTCCGATCGGCGTGTTCAGGCCACTGGAACTGGTTTCGATATTGTTGATTTCGACGCGAGTTTGCGTATCCGAATCGTTGTTGACCAGACGGAAAATCAGTTTCGCAACGGTGCCTTCTTCGAGATGCGACAGATCCACGCTCAGCACATCGCCGGACTGTATCGCGTTGACACCGACCGAGGCGGCTTCGTCTTCGGTCAGATTGAAAAAGGCGTCTCGGTTGCGGTTGAAAGTTTGCACCAACGGTTGGCCATTGACATCGACAAGTGCCACTTCGAATGCATCGTTGACGAACTGATCGCTTTTGTCGAACTGCGTTGAAAAATTGAAGCTGACCGACTGTGTGTCAGGTCCGACGATAAATTCACGTGACTGGGTGACCAGGAAGTCGTCGTTTTCGACCAGCGTCAAGGAGTCCGTTGCCTGGCCGATGGTGACGTTGAACGATTCCGAAGCGCTTCCGCCATTGCCGTCGTTGACGGTGACCGTAAATGCGAACGTGCCGTCGAACAATGGTGTCGGCGGCGTCCAATGGATCAAGCCTTCGTCGGAAACGGTGGCTCCATCGGGAGCGTTCGACAGTGAGAAGGTGAGCGTGTCGACCGGCACGTCGCTGTCGCTGGCCATCGCCTGCACCGAAACGTCCTGTCCCGGTTCAATCGAAAAATCGTCAATTTCTTCGAGGACCGGGATGACGTTCGTTTCGTTGACAAAGATGCGGAATCGCTGTGAATCGGTCAGCCCCTCAGCGTCGCGAACTTGAACGTCGATGTTGAAAAAGTCGACCGCTCCGGCCCATTCGTTGGGCGTCCAGGCGAAAACGCCGGTGTCCGGGTCGAGCGTTGAACCTACCGGTCCGCGAATCAGTTCGAAGATCAGGTCTTCGTCGTTGCCGTTGGGGTCGGTTGCCGAAAGTTGGATCGAAACCGGCGTGAGTTCGTCGATGGTTCGGTTTTCAATGAAGTCCAACACCGGACTGCGATCGTCGATTGAGACATCAAACGATTCTGAAGCGATGCCTCCGTTTCCATCGGAGACTTGGACGGTGAATCGGAAAGGACCGGAGCTTTCTGCTTGTTGCTGCGTCGGCGTCCAGGAAATGACGCCCTGGCCGTTGATCCTGGCTCCATCAGGAGATTCCGTCAGCGACCAGGAAAGCGTATCCCGCGGTCGATCGGGATCGCTGGCTTTCGATGCCACGACCATCGTTGAATCAGATTCGATTTCAAAATCATCAATCGCTTCGATCGACGGGCCGCGGTTGACTTCATTGACCGTGATGCGAAAACGTTTCTGGTCCGACAGACCATCGGTATCGACGACTTTTACGTCAACGTTGAAAAAGTATCCTCCGGAAAATTCGTCCGAAGTCCACTGGAACTGGCCGGTCGCCGGGTTCAACGTCGCATTGATCGGGATTCGAACGGCTTCGTAGCGCAATTCATTCGTCGGCGTGTCTGCGTCGGTCGCGGTTAGCTGAAAGGAAACGGACCCAAGTTCGTCGATCGTCAGGTTTTCGATGGGGTCGAACACTGGAGCCGCCATTGAGGGCTGATCCGTGATCGTGATGTTGAATTGTTCGGTATCGGATCGTCCCTGGTCATCGGTCGCCCGAATGATGACCTCAAACGGATTGTCGGAACTGGATGTGGAAACTTCCTGTCGGGTGACACGCACGTTGTCGATCAGCCCGCCCATTCCGGGAACCGAGCCCGGTGCCTTGCTGCGAAACTCCAGTCGAGTCGTATCGCCCGAAAATTCGGACAGGTCGACGGTGACGGTGCGAAAGCTGGTCGACGAATTGTTGCGTCCGTCAGCGGTGACCTCGTGGATGACTTTACCGTCCCAAAGCACTTCAATCGCGTTGGCAACCGAATCCGCGCCGGCGCGGGGAGAGAAATCAAACTTCAGCTCATACAGGTCGCCCACAACGGTATCCATCGAGCGAGCGATTCCGTTGCGGCCATCCAGTTCAACATGTTGGTTGGCTTGGGAGGCCGGACCGACCGCAGGGTGGTTGTGTTGGACTTCGACTTTGCGAGCCGTCGCGTCGAAGCCGGAGACGCGGTCAAAGAAACCGAACTGGCCGCTCGCAACGTCAACATCTTCAAAGCCCGCGAACAGAACCAGTTGCTTGGGCCCGATCGTTGTCTGCGACTCGCGGTTTTCAGTCGCCTGAATGTTGGCGTCGGATGCCAGCCAGTTGAATTGTCCGGTTTGAGTATTGACGGTTGCGCCGACCGGCGCCTTCACCAGTTCAAAACGGACTTCTGCCGAATCGTCAGGAGGCAACAGATCCGCGTCGACCGACAGCGTTGATTCGCGTTGCACTTCCTGATCGGAAATGTTTTCGATCGCGATCGGACTGAGCGTAGCGGTAACGATCACGTCATCGATCAAGCCACCCATTCCACGACCGCCGGAGGCTTTGCTGCGAAACTCCAGACGCCCCGCAGTGGAGCCGTTGGTGATTGGCAGATCGATGTCGATCGCGCGGAACTGAGTCGTCGAGCTCGCGCTTCCGTCTCCCGAAAGTGTACGAATCACGTCGCCTTGCCAGAGCACTTCGATTTCGTTCTCGGCAACGCTGGCACCGGCGCGTGGAGAATAATCCAGTTCGAGAGAAAGACTTGCAGCTTGCACGTCCTCGATGTTGACAAAGATTCCGTTGCGACCGTCGAGTTCAAGATGCTTCTGCCCTTCCGACGCCGGTCCGACCGCCGGATGGTTGTTCTGGACTTCGACCGATCTCTTCGTCGCCGTGAAACCGGATACAGAATTGAAAAAGGCATACTGCCCTGCCCCGACGTCGGCGTCTTCGAATCCGGCGCTAAACAGGACTTCCTGAGCGTCCCCGTTGAGCATCATTCGAGGCTCGAGCTGCTCGATTTGTAGGTTGGTCGTTTGTGATTCGCTGCGGCTGGAATTTTTCTGTTTTACTCGTCCCAGTACGCCTGCCAGTAACTTCTTCACGCGATCTTTGTTGTGCATCAGTGTTCTCTTTCCCCCGGTTTTCCCGTCACGAAATAAGGGCCCACCATCAAAACGAAAATGTCCCTTTGGACCGGACAGTTTTTCGAAATTTCCTCGCTGGAGGCGTTGCGGACGTGTGTGGGCAGGAAGTAAACCGTTGATTGGGGCCCGATGCCGCAGCGTGGTGCTTGGGATACAATGGACGCGTTACTAAAGATGGAAAACGGAACCGCTATGCCCGACCAACCGATTGGACAGGACGCTGTCGAACTGATGCAGAAAGCCCGAGAGCAGATTCTTGGCGAGCTTTCACAAGTAATTGTTGGCCAACAGGATGTGGTCGAGCAGATTTTGATCTCGATGTTCAGCCGCGGACACTGTCTGCTCGAAGGCGTCCCGGGACTAGCCAAAACGTTGATGATCAGCACGATCGCCCGGACGTTGAATCTGAGCTTTTCTCGCATCCAGTTCACGCCCGACTTGATGCCCGCCGACATCACCGGCACTGAAATCCTGGAGGAAAACAAGTCGACTGGTGCGCGCGAACGTCGATTTATGGAAGGGCCGATTTTCTCCAACATCGTGTTGGCCGACGAGATCAACCGTACGCCACCGAAAACGCAAGCCGCGCTTTTGGAAGCCATGCAAGAACGCACCGTGACGGTCGGGCGCGTTCGGCACGAACTGGCGAATCCGTTTTTCGTGTTGGCAACGCAAAACCCAATCGAACAGGAAGGCACCTACTCGCTTCCCGAAGCGCAGCAGGACCGATTTATGTTCAAGGTCTACGTCGACTATCCGTCGTTTGATGACGAGTTCGAAGTCGCCCGCCGCACGACGGCTCGCAGCACCCACGACGTAAAATCCGTGCTCTCGGGCGAAGACATTTTGCGGATGCAGGACGCCGTTCGCGACGTGCCCGTTTCTGATCACGTGATTCGGTTTGCTCTTACGCTGGTTCGTCAAACTCGAATCGGTTCCGAAGGTATTCCCGAATTCGTAGCGGACAATGTAGGCTGGGGAGCCGGTCCACGAGCCGTGCAGAACTTGATCCTTGGCGGCAAGACGCGAGCCCTGTTGTACGGTCGGACCTACGTCACCACCGATGATATCGTTGCTCTGGCCAAGCCCGTTTTGCGTCACCGGATCGCGATCAACTTCGCGGCTCAGAGCGACGGCATGACAACGGACGACGTGATCGACCAGCTGATTCAAAACACTCCCGCGAAAGAGGACGAGCTGACTTCCGATGCCCGATTCCAAAAGATATTTGCATCTTGAAGCGATCAAGCGAATCTCGCGACTTGATCTGCGGGCAAAGCATGTTGTCGAAGGCTTCCTTTCCGGCATGCATCGCAGTCCCTTCTTCGGCCAGTCGATCGAGTTCCGTCAACATCGCGAATACGCTCCCGGAGACGACCTGCGGCACGTCGACTGGAAAGTCTGGGCTCGCCAGGACCGGCTCACGATCAAACAGTACGAAGAAGACACCAACATGCGAGTCAACCTGTTGGTCGACGTCTCCAACAGCATGAAATATGGCCGCGGCGTGTTCAATAAATTCGACTACGCCGCAACGTTGGCGACTTCGTTGGCCTGGCTGGTGTTGAAGCAACAGGATGCGGTCGGATGCATGACGTTTGACGAATCAGTCTGCTCACGAACGCCGACTTCCAGCAAGAAAATGCAGCTGAACAAGATCGTGCAGACCCTGGAATCGGCCTCGCCGAAGCGAAAAACGGACCTCAGTTCAATCTTCTCCGATGCTGCCGAAACTTTTCCTCGGCGTGGCATCATGATCGTAATTTCGGATCTGTTCGGTGACGTCCAGTCGACTTTGAAAGGCCTGCGACTTTTGCGGCAACGCGGCCATGACGTTTTGGTGCTGCATGTGTTGGACGAAGACGAGCTTGAGTTTCCGTTTTCGGGTTCGTCGCGGTTTTCGGATTTGGAGTCCGACACGAAGCTGAACTGCAATCCGAAAGCGCTGCGAGACGGTTACCTCGAAGCCATCAATGAGTTTCTGGCCGAAGTTCGGCGTGGCTGTGCCAGAGCGTCGATCGACTACGCGATGGTTCGCACGACCGACCCGATGGACGCGGCGTTGGCTCAGTTTCTCAGCCGCCGAATGGCGAGGAAATAGCCATGTTCAGCAATCTGTTTACCTCTTCGCCCGCTGTTTGGGCTGGTTTGATCGCCGGACTGGTCGCCCTGCCGATTCTGATTCACCTGATCAATCTCGTTCGCCACAAGACCATCGAATGGGCGGCGATGGATTTTCTGCTCAAGAGCCATCGCAAAAATCGCAACTGGGTATGGCTGAAGCAGCTCTTGTTGCTGCTGTCGCGGATCGCAATTTTGTTGCTGGGATTGTTTTTGCTATCGCAAGTCGGCTGCGAAAACGATCGAATTGCGGCGCTGCTTGGCGGTCGCTCCACGCATCATTACGTGCTGGTCGATGACAGTTTTTCGATGTCGGATCGCGACGCACAGGGCACGGCAATGGATCGAGCCCGTTCGACGATTTTGCAAATTGTCAGCCGTGCTCGTAGTCGTGGCAACCATCGCATTTCACTGCTGAGGTACTCCGGATTCGAGCCATTGGACGAATCAGAATCGCTGGTGCCAGCTTTTGACATCGAAAACCAAACGGTTGATTCTTCGTTTGCCCGCCAAGTCGAATCGTCGTTGGCAGGCTTGCGGCCTTCGGCGTTCCCCGTTGATTCGCAGAGGTCACTCGAAGCGGTCGCCGATCTGGTGAAAGCACGGACTCAGGAAAACGCGATCGTCTATCTGCTTTCGGACTTCCGGGAAAAAGACTGGCAGCAAACCAGTTCGATTGGCCAATCGCTAGAATCGCTTTCTGACTCCGGCGCCGCGGTCGAACTGATTCGATGCGTCAAAACAGTCCACGCGAATCTTGCCGTCACGGGTCTGAAGCCGATTGGAAACGTGCGTGTAGCTGAAACGCCTTTGATGATGGAAGTCACCGTCAGTAACTTTTCGGAAGACATTGCCAATAAGGTTCAGGTTGAGGTCGGCTCCACAGTTTTCAGACGCCCTGCTCTGGGGTCTGCAGACTCCGATGCGTCGACCGAGGAATTGCCAACGGTCTTCATCGAGTCAATTGAACCTGGCCAATCGGAAACGCGAATCTTTCCGGTTTACTTTGGTCAAGTCGGACAGCACAGCGTCACGGCGACGATCGGCGAAGACGCGGTCGCGAAGGACAATGTGCGGAATTGCGTGGTCGATATTGAGTCCAATGCAGACGTGCTCATTGTGTACCGTCCGAATCGTCAACATGCAGATTTTCTGTCGCTGGCTCTGAATCCAAACAGCATGACGGGCATCCGTGCCGAAGTTCAGACGGCTGACTTTCTGAGAGATGCCACCGCTGAATCGCTGTCTCGGTTCGACGTCATTTTTCTCTGCGACGTCGGACAAATCGATGAGGGGGCTGTCAAGAATGTGAAGTCGTTCGTGGCTGATGGCGGAGGGTTGGTTTACTTCGCCGGCCCGAATACCAATTTTGGGTTTTTCAATCTGAACTTCTATGAAAACGGCCAAGGATTGCTGCCTGTCGAGCTTGCGGATGAACTGGACGTCGACGAACGCGAAGATGGGATGCCAGCGGATATTGTGGCTGCAACGCATCCGATTTTCGCACCGGTCAACGATGTGCGGAACTCATTGTTGGACCTGGTGCAAGTCAAGAAGACGCTGAGACCCTCGTTTTCGTGGCTGCAGAAACCTCCCTCGCAAGCCAAAGTTCTTGCGACGCTTCGCGGCAATCGGCAGATGCCATTGGTGATCGACGGACAATACCAAAAAGGCCGGACGATGTTGTTCATGACCACTGCCGGGCCTCAGTGGAACAACTGGATGCGCAACGCAACCTTTCCGCCGATCCTTCTCTTGCTGCAGGATTATCTGGCCAGCGGCAAGTTCCCTCACGACGATCGATTGGTCGGCGATGTGGTCGAAATACTCAAACCGACTGGTTCGGTGACTCCGGATGTTACGTTGTTGAGTCCCACAGAATCGGAAGATCGGATTGAAAGCAAGATTCGGCTTTCGCAGACCGACGAGGGACTGCGAGGGCAGATTGGTGAGAGCCTTCAATCGATCATCAATCGAAGCACAGGAGTTCCCGGAGTCTATGAATTGCGTTTTCGCCAAATGGACTCAACCTCAGCGGTAGAACGTGTTGCATTGAATGTCGATCACGCAGAAAGCGACTTGCAACTGGCTCGCGACGACAAGCTGTCGCAAGTTTTCGGCGATCAGCTTCCTGCGATCACGAACTGGGATCAGTTTAACGCAGAGCCAAAGCAAAAATCCGTCTCGTCGCTCAATCGACTGCTGCTGTTATTGTTGGTCGCCTTGCTGGTTGCCGAACAAACGCTGGGTTGGATGTGCAGCTACCATTAGCGGCTGCAGACACGTCGACGGAGAGGCTTCGGCGGATTTGTCAAACTCCCGAATTCCGGCCAGACGAAATCGCACTGCCACTCCCGAAACGATACTCGTGCGGCTACATTAAAGGCAGCGATTCTCTTTCCAAGGAACGTATCATGCGCACTGTATTTCTTCTGTTGATCATTCTTATGAGCTCACCCGTTGCTGCTGACGAAACCTGGCAACTGCCTCCACAGGAAGTCGTCGATATCATTGATGCCAAACCGGAGCCGATTGTCAGCTTTAGTCCGGATTCGAGCTGGATGCTGTTTCTGCACCTCGATGCCATGCCGGATATCGCCGACATCGCCCGTCGCCGGTTGCGATTGGCAGGATTGAGAATTGACCCGCAAGCCAACGCAAGGTTTCAGAATTCATGGTATCGCGGCATTAGCCTGCGAAAGACCGACAGCAAGTCTGATGACACCGGCAAGCAACTGATTCAGGGCGACGATGCCAAAATTGGCTGGATCCGTTGGAGTCACGATTCCAAGAAGTTTCTGTTCACGCAGATCACCGACTCTGGAACCGCGCTATACGTTTGCCTGGTCGAGTCGGGCGAGATTCGCCAATTGCACGACAACCTTTCGACTGTCATGCAGTCGCCACAGTGGATGCCGGACGCGAAACATGTGCTGTTGTTGGCCGTTCCGGAATCGCGAGGCGCCGAACCGAAACCGCCGGTGGCACCGGCCGGACCGTCGATTCAGGAGTCCGCGGGAAACACTTCGCCGACTCGAACGTATCAGGACTTGCTCAAGACTCCCTACGACGAACGGCTGTTTGAGTATTACGCCAGCAATGAATTGATCGTTGTCGATTTGGACGGCACTGTCGTCAAGAAATTCGCCGCACCGGATATTTACTTTGGCGTGAACCCCTCACCCGACGGAAAGCACTTGCTGGTCCAGCGACTGCAAAAGCCATTTTCATATCTGCTGACCTGGCGATCGTTTCCGCACAAAGTTACCGTGACCGATCTTGATGGCAACGAGCAATATTTGGTCGCCGATGTTCCGATGGAGGAGAATATTCCGATCGAAGGTGTTCGGCTTGGCCGGCGGCGAATCGACTGGATGTCGAAGCGAGACGCGACGTTGATCTGGGGCGAAGCTCTCGACGGTGGAGACCCGAACGTGGAAGCTCCGTTTCGCGATCAGGTTTCGATGCTGGCCGCTCCGTTTGATGCCGAGCCAACTCCAGTCATCAAGACCGAACATCGTTGGTTCGGAGCAGACTTTTTCAGTGACGCAAATCGGGTCGCGATGACGGAGTACGATCGTGATCGACGATGGGTCCGCACGCTGCTTCACGACTTGAGCCAGCCGGACGTGACGCCGTTGACGTTGGTCGATCGGAGCGTTCGCGATCGATACGGCGATCCCGGGCGGCTTGTTCAGGTGCCAGACGAAACAGGTCATTACGTGGCGCTGCAAAACGGTGACGACGTTTTTCGGTTCGGTAACGGAGCATCGCCCAAGGGCAATCTTCCGTTCGTCGACAGCCAGAGTCTTTCCAGCCTGGAAACGAAACGCCTTTGGCGTTGTGAAGAGGGAGCCCTCGAGGCGCCGGTTCGAATTTCTGGATTTGCCGACGACGATTCCGGGAAGGCTGCTGTTCCGATTTTGATAACGGACTACGAGGACACAACTTCGCCGTCCAACTATCGCCGCCGAGACCTTTCCACCGACTCGTACGAGCCACTGACGGAATTCCGTGACCCGACACCGCAGATTCGCTCGATCAAGAAACAATTGGTCACGTACAAACGGAAAGACGGCGTTCCGTTATCCGCAACGCTGTATCTCCCCGGCGACTACAAAGAAGGCACGAAGCTTCCGTTGCTGGTATGGGCTTATCCACAGGAGTTCAATGACCCGTCAACTGCTGGACAGGTTTCAGGTTCCGACGCCAGATTCACTCGTATGCGAGGCATCACGCATCTGACGTTTTTGACTCAGGGATACGCCGTGATGGACGCGGCCACCATGCCGATCGTTGGCGATCCGGAAACCATGAACGATACCTTTATCGAACAGATCGTCGATTCGGCTCAGGCGGCGATCGACAAGGCGGTCGAAATGGGTGTCGCGGATCGGAATCGCGTTGGCGTCGGTGGGCACAGCTATGGAGCTTTCATGACCGCCAACCTGATGGCTCATTGCGACCTGTTCAAAGCCGGCATCGCCCGGTCGGGCGCTTACAATCGAACGCTGACTCCGTTTGGATTTCAGTCCGAACGACGTAGCTATTGGGACGCCAAGGATATCTACCATTCGATCAGCCCGTTCATGCACGCGGACAAAATCAATGAGCCACTATTGTTGATCCACGGCGACAGTGACAACAACAGTGGTACGTTCCCAATCCAAAGCCAGCGACTCTATCAGGCGATCAAAGGGAATGGTGGAACGGTTCGCCTGGTGATGTTGCCGCACGAGTCGCACGGCTATCGGGCTCGGCAAAGTGTGCTGCAGACTCAGGCGGAGATGATTCGCTGGTTTGCGAAACACGTTAAAGGCGAATAGGACGCGACGACGGAATCCAAACTTGGGCCGACGATGGCTCAAGCAGGAAAACTTTGGAACCGGTATGCAAACTGAGTTTTTGATTTACGCTGCCGCGTCTATTCTTTGTTCGCGTCGCGTCGACGACGCAGTTCACCGTTGGCAAGTTGGGTCTGCTGCTGCCAGGTTTGGTAGATCAACCAGATTGAGACGATCGCGACCAGTCCCAGCCCCATGGAAATCAGGGACGAAGCATCCTCAGTCTGCGGCGACGTTGCGACGATCGCCTGGCTGCCAGGATCGCCACCAAGATTGGAGAACGTGGTCTCAATGGACCGGAGCGGTGCCACGACTTGCAGGCAAACGGAAGCCATCAGCACGATTCCCAGCAATCGAATTGGTAACGTCAGATAGCTGACCACGGTGAGGCTCGTCGAGAAAAAGTGCGAATGCGGAATCGTAGCTCATAGTTCAGCCATTGCATAAAAATGCCTCCGACGGATCCAAATTCCCGGAATAATCGCGTTGGAGCAGGTTCAACGTAAATACGCAATGCGGCCGCGGAATCTGCATTTTTGCCCACGATCTAAAATGTCCTTGGGGCGAAGCCACTCAAATCCGGAATATTTTTGACGCCGTAACTCACAGCGGTACCGGTTTGCGACGTCCATGAACAGTTCCTCCCTTCGTCAAAATCTGGGTGTTCAAAATTCAGGCTGGCTTCGAGCCGTCCGTTCGATGACCAAATTTGGTCGCTGCTGAACCATCAGCCATCCGAATTGCTGCGTCTGATTGTCCCAATTGCCACGAATTTCAGGCGACCATTTGATAAGAAGTTAACTGGCAGCCCAAAAATCCGGTCAGAACCGTCAAAATCCCCTTTTCGTTTGCGGACGTTTTTTTGAACTCTGGATACAATTGTGGAGACCCAAAGTCGATCCCGATAAGACAGTATCGACGTATCTGCCGCACGAGACTCGGAGACAAATTTGTTCTCTCATTTTTCACGCTTCAATCTGTTCCTGATTTTCCTCGCGATCATCGCTTTGCGTTTGGTCGTTGGTTTCCACTTTTACAAGGAGGGTGTCACAAAACTGCAAGACGGTTTTGACGCGCAGTATTTCCTAAAAGGTGCCAAGGGGCCCTTCGCCGACTTCTTCCTGTCCATGACTGACGACGCCAACGGACGGATGCAGCTGGGCATCACAGAAACGCTGGACGATAAAGGGAAAACTGACTTCCTGATTAACAATGAGCGAACGATTGCCGTTTGGGATGACTTTGTCGAACAGGCAACCAACTACTACGCGTTCGGAAGTCCCGAATTGATCGCTGAGATTCAGGCGGAGATCAAGGACTACGAAAAACTGGCTGCTGGAGAGGACGATTCAGCATCGCGAGCTCGAAGTCAGATTCAGGAGTTGGAGGCGCAGATTGACGAAATCGAAGAGCAGCCGTGGCAAGTCGCCGAAGCTTTGGAAGCTCACGAAGCCGAGTTGGAAGACTGGACGATGGCAAACCGAGTTGCTGTTCTGGCTTGGTACCGAGGTGGAACACGTCTGGAAGGTTTCGAACGCGATGGCGAGGATCGAGACAAGGTTGCTCTCGATGTTGCCTCCCTACGAGGTCAGGTCGATTCGATCCAGAAAGACCGTGTCAAAGAAATGACCAAGTGGAAAACGGAAGTTGCTCAGATTTGGGATTCTCTTGAAACACGCATCAACTCAATACCGGTTGCCCGGCAAGAACGCGAAACTGGATCACTCCCTTTGCATCGTCCTTACGCTCAGAAGAATTCAAGACACGATCTGGTTAACAAAGTCATCCCCTGGTTCGACATCACCGTTGGAGTGCTGCTAATCCTCGGCTTGTTTACTCGCTGGGCTTCTCTTGCGGCCGCCGCATTCCTGTTCTCAGTTTTGCTGACTCAGCCGTTCTGGGTCCCGGGGGCAGCACCGACGCACTATCAAGCCATCGAGATGTTTGCCTGTCTGGTGCTGTTTGCGACCAGCGCCGGACGCTTTGGTGGACTGGATTACTTCTTCAGTCTTGGCAAACGACCGGCAGACACGCCTGAGCCGGCCATGCTCGGACACTAGACCGAACCAACAAAATTTTGCCCAACAATCTCAAACTTTGACCCCGAATTCATAACGGAATAATCATGAATAGCCTTTCCGCAGAAGAACGCGCAAACGGAAGCGACAACTACTATTCGTCGCTTTCGGAATTCGATCGACTCAATCGTCGTGACTTTATTCGCAACACATTGGCCATCGGTGGAGCGACCGCAGTCGGTGCCGGAGCCATGTACTTTGGCTACCAGAAACCAATCAATCCTGTTCGCGTGTGCGTCATTGGAACGGGCGACGAGGGCAACGTTCTGATCGGCGCCATCAACCCGGACTACGTTCAGGTGACTGCGATCTGCGACATGCGTCCTTCGTCAATTCATCGCGCCTTCCACGGCGATTGGTCTTCTGAAAACGCAAAACGCGTTCGTAAAGGCTTGATGGATGTCTACGGTTGGGATACCGAAGAGGAAGCTCGCAAACACGTTCGCGAGTACTCGGACTGGAAAGAAGCCGTTCAGGATCCCAACATTGACGGCGTGATCATCGCGACGCCACTGTTTTTGCATGCTCCGATAGCGATCGCTGCGATGCAAAACGGAAAGCACGTACTTTGTGAAAAGCTGATGGCTCATAACGTTGCCGAGTGCAAGTTGATGACTCGTCAGGCACGAATGAAGGGCGAGGAACGGTTTCTTTCAATCGGTCACCAGCGTCACTACAGCATCCTCTACGACAACGCGGTCAATCTGATCAAGTGGGGACTGCTCGGTGAAATTCACTCAATCCGTGCCCAATGGCACCGCAACAATGCTCCAGGCCGTGACTCCTGGTCGCTTCCAATCCCCGGTGGTGAGACAACGGTTGCCGGTAAGGAGATTGACAGAATCGCTAACGATCTGAAGAAGTTGACGGCGGCGTTCAACGATCCGGCCACAAGCGCTTCGGAGCGCAAGAAGCTTGGCAAGAAAGTGGCTCAGTGGATGAAGCTGGATGCGGACCAGTCTATCGACGCCAAAAAGTACGGCTACGTGGATAACAAAGAGGTCTACCGAGATCGCACCCGAACGGCGATGGAAGAGCTGATTCGTTGGCGGCTGTGGGACCGTACGGGCGGTGGTTTGATGGCGGAACTTGGAAGCCATCAACTCGATGCGGCCAGTATTTTCATCGCAGCATTGTCTCAGGAAAAAGGCAAACACGTTCACCCGTTGACGGTTCACGCGGTTGGCGGTCGGCATACCGCGCCGATGGATCGCGATGCGGCGGATCACGTTTATTGCACGTTTGAGTATCCTGGTCAGGGCTACGACTACGATTTCGATGTTGGTTACTACGATCAGGTGAACAACTACGGATACAAGTTCGACCCAAGATCTGGAAAGCATATCGGTGGCGAGATTCCTGGCTATGAACAGGACAACAACAAGAAGGTCGTCGTAACTTACTCGTCCATCAACGGCAACGGTTTCGGCGGCTATGGCGAAGTCGTGATGGGCACCAAGGGAACGATGATTCTGGACAAAGAAAAAGAAGTCCTGGTTTATCCTTCTGCGGGCACGTCTTACAAGACGCGTGCCAAGAAGCAAAAAGGCGGCGCCGTCGTCCTCGACACGACTCAATCCGGTGACGCGGCACCAGCACAGGCTGCTCAGGGAGCAGGCGTTGTCAGTCGCGGATACAAGGAAGAGATTGAGCACTGGGCCTGGTGTATCAGCACGGGCGATCACGAAAATCAACCTCGCTGTAATGGCGAAGTTGCGTTGGCGGATGCTTGTGTGGCATTAACGGCTCGTCAAGCGATCAAAAACTCTCAGAAGAAAGGCGGACACGGGTTCATCCAGTTCCAGCCTGAGTGGTTTGACGTCAACGAAGATGCCGTTCCGGAGTCGACTTCGATTGAGGAAACGAAGAAGACGTTTGCGATGGCCAGGAAGAAGCTCGGTTTGGCATAAGCGTATCCGCCATTTGAGGCCGCCCAGTCACGTTTGAGATGGCTTGGACGACTGATAGCGTGTCGGAATAATGGTCAGAAAATCTTTTTGTTGACCATTGGCACGAAAATTGAACGATTCAAGGGTGTTCGGATCTTTTCCCGGACACCCTTTTTTGTTCAGTCATCTCGAGAAATATGGAATCCGACGAACCAGAACAAAAGCCAAAGAAGCGAAAGCTAAAACGCAAGATCCTGTTGGTCCTGCTATTGGTGTTCGTTGTTTTGGCGGCAATTGGCTGGTCACAAGTCAACTCGATCGCGAAATCGAAACTCGAAAGCCAGCTGATCGATGCTGGCTTTGATTCACCCAAGGTTGGTTCCGTTCGAGTCACCTTGGGCGGTATCACCGCAAACGACGTGCAATTGCATGTCGATGATGGCGTGGATCTTAGTTTTCGGCAACTCGCCGTCAACCAATCGATTTTCGAACTCGCCCGCGGCGTCACGCCGATGGATTCAGTTGTGCTCAGCGGTAGCGAGATTTCGTTAAACAGCCGCGACCTGAAAAACGATTCGAGCTTTTCACTCGCCGATATCGACTTGCAGAAAATCGACCTGCCGGCGTCGACAATACGGTTGGAAGACTTTCAGGTTCGCTACTTTGATGACGACGGCGAACTACGTGCTCAGATCGTTGAAGCAACGATCAACGACAATGCCGGAAAGTTTCAGATTAATGGAACCGCGAAAGTTCTTGACGGTCAGATTGCGTTTTCAGGGGAAGCGGAAAAATCGACGGGTGAACTTTCACTGGACGTTCAAGGGCAGCAACTGCATCTCGTCGATCAACAGTGGCAGAAGTGGCCGGGGATCGGGACGTCGGTTGCCAATAACCTCGGCGCCGATACGGTGTTCGACCTCGACGGCAAAGCCAGCGGCACGTTCGACGACATTCACTACTCTGCAGATATCGACACACGCAACGCTCGAATTTTCATACCAAAATTTGAACTGCCGATCGCGATTCGATCCGCTGATGTCAGAATTAGTGACGGATTGGTAACCTACAATTCCGTCGTCGCAGCGATGGGCGATGCCGACATCGTCAATGGCCGCGGGTCGACATCGATTGACGGGTTGCCTTGTCGTTCGAAGTTCGAAGGCGACTTTACCGACGTCAACGTCGCCGACTTGCGGAAACTGGTTAAGGATATTCCCCTAAGCGTCGTTGGAACCGCCGACGGCGTTGTGACCGGATCGGTGGACGTCGACGAATCGCTCAGCACCACGCTGCGGATCTCAGCCAACGGCGATACCAAAACGGCATCTTACGGGCAAATTCATGCGAACCGTGGAAACGTTGACGTACAAATTCAACCGTTGGTTTTGACCAAAGATGGCAAAGTCGTCGATCTGCAGGGAAGCGTCGTCGTCAAAGCAGCCACCAAATCTCAGGACGTCGATGAGGTTCTCGCCACCTTCGATTTGCAGGAACTCGATCGACAATTTGAGTTCGAAATGGCGGGTGACGGAAACGTGGACTTGACCATTCCCCTGAAGTCCGCCGCAGATCTGCGAACCTGGAACCTGACTGTCGAAACCGTCTCCGAAACAGGCAACGTTAGCGGGATGGAACTGCGGGACTTGAAGTTAACCGCGTCACTTGTCGATGGCCTGTTGATCTTCGATCCAACGACGGCGAGTCTCGCCAGTGAACCAGCGGCGAAAGTTGACGTCAATGTAAAGTGGCCGATCGCGAAAAAGGACGGCGTCCTAATCGCTGACACAGGCTTCGTTGAAGTCAAAGGTGCGAATGTTCCTCCGGATGAAGCGATTCGATTTTTCAATCGACAGATGAAGAACGCCGGTGTCGAGTACAGTTTGGAGCCCCAGATTCAGTCGCTGGGAAATTCAGACATTGCTGGTGCACTCAATTTTTCGTCCGCGATTTCGCTACCGTCGGGCATCGATCGCCCCATCGAATCGTGGGAAGTGACGGCGAAGCTGTCTGATTCGAAACTTGGATTCGAGGGAACGAATCTGGAGCAGTTGAGTTCTGAACTCAAGATTCACGATGGCATTCTTTCCGTCAATGGCTTGAAAGGCCAAGTGATCGGCGGTGGTGGCATCGAAGCTGGTGCAACATTGGACCTCGCGACCAGCGAAGCTCAGAACGTCACCATGACAGCCGAACAGTTTCCGGCTTCATGGCTGGCCAACATGATCATCAAGATGGACGCTGAGGGAACATTCACGGATCGAACTGGCTTGCAGCCGAAGAATGTGACGGAGAGCTTGGATGGATTCTTCGATGCGAAAATCGAATTGGATCCGACGCATGATGGCGACGTATTGTGGAACGCGAATGCGGCAGAGCTTTCTGTTTTTGGCAAACCGTTTACAGAAATTGTCGCCTCCGGGAACTACCAATCCGTGTTCTCGATTCGGAAACTGGCCGCCAAACTTCCCGGCGGTGGCAACGCCGCGATGCAAGGCAACTGGAATGCGGTCGAAGACACCGGAGAGATGAAGCTGCTTTGGGAAGACGCCTCGCTTGAGGATTTGCTGGACAAACTGCTGTCGCTACCGCCTTCGTTCTCTTCGACATCCGATGGTGAGTTGCAAGTCACGTTCGAAAATGGACAGCCGAAGTTTACAGGCCAGGTCGACTTGATTGAGCCACGAGCGATGGGCGGAACGCTGGCCGATCATCGATTTCGAATCGAAACGATTGACAACCGAATCCATTTTGAGGACGTGGAAACGAAAACCAAAGACGGGCTGACCGTGAAAGGATCCTTTGCGACGCAGCGTCCGTTTGCGTTTGACCTTAAGGGGCGGACACATTTTATGCCACTGTCGACCGCAATTTACGACCGGTTGTCGGGGAGCGTCTCGTCGACGTTTACTCTGTCTGGAGAAGCCGCGCCGTGGAAATTGAAGACGTCGGGGAACGCAAAACTTCAGAACCTCGCGTTTGAGCAAACGACGCTCTCGGATATCACCGCGAAATGGGAGGTCGATACCGAACGCTCGATCCAGCAGTTGAATTTTGACGGATTGGGCGGTAGGGCCCGGCTTGGTGCCAAAAACGGTTCACCAGACGATTTGATTTTTTCCGTCGATGATCTGGAACTCGCCCAGTTCGCTGCATTTCGGAAACTGCCGGTAAGTCTGGCAGGCGTCGTTTCCGGAGAAGCAGTCATCCGGGATTGGCAGTCCCCCGAAAATCGATCCATCGACGCAACCGCGACCAGTCAGGCGATCAAAGTCGGTGGTGTCAGGCTGTCCCGGATCAAAGGCACGGTCTCATTGAGTAAAGGCGGGCGAAAGCTGGCGTATGGACTCGATAGCGAATGGCTCGATGGAAAACTTGAAGGCGACGGCTCCGTCCGTTTGGATAACGTCGACAATCCTTTCAACGCAGCTTTTCCCCTCAAGCTAAGGCTAACCAATGCTCGCCTGCGAAGCCTGTCTGAATCGAGTCCGGCCCTTTCGCGATCAGCCCTCCGACAACTCGAAGGGCGATTGTCGCTTGCGATGGATTGGTCGGTAACGCCTGGCGAGTATCCATCGGGAACCGGGAGCGTGACGTTGGAGGACGCCAAGTGGAAAAATCGACTGGTTAGTCGAAAAATCTACTCGGACATTGGTCTCGACGAAGGCATTATGCAACTTGAAAACATTAGCGCCGACTTGCAACAGGGAGAGATCGCAGGCCGTGCGACGGTTCCGCTGGTGGGAGGTGCATCTGGCAAGTACGAGCTGGACGTGAGAAACTTCAGCCTCGAACGATTGATGGCTGTTCTGCTGGACGATCCGATTGAAGCTACCGGGCAAGTCAATGCGAGGATTTCAGGTCGGACCGGGAAAACGATCACCGGCGCGGGAACGCTCGGTCTATCTCGAGCTGGTTTGTTCGGAGTCTCAGATCAATCAATGAAGATTCCCATACGCTTCAGCGTCCAACCATCTCAGCAAACGGCCACGATTGAAATGCCTCGAACTCGATTCCGTGCGTTTCGTGGCAACGTAAATGGCAAAGCCAAACTCGACATTGGGTCTCGCGTTCGTCTTGAGTCAAAACTTGAGCTTGCGGATATCGATTCGAAAACTCTTATCAGTGCACTTACCGGTTACACGAACACAGGCGATGGAAAACTGAGTGGTCGGCTGGAGGTTTCCGGAAAAGACATTCGATCAGAAAACGATTTGGTCGGAACATTCCGAGGTCAGCTCGAGCAGTCCAGCGCGTTCTCACTGCCGCTGCTGGATCAGGTGTCGCGTTTCATCGGCAACGCGGGTTCGCTCCGCAACGACAAATTCGATTCGGACGCGATCGATTTGGTACTCTCCAAAGGCCGCGTCAACGTGCGGCAGTTTCGATTGCAAAGTTCCCTCGCGTCGGTCGTTGTCCTCGGTGACGTTTTCCTCGACGGTCGATTGGATATGGAGATCGCGGCACGTGTTGAGCGTCTCAATCAACCGACGCTGCTCGACGAGTTGGCTGGTTCTCCGATCGCCCGCTTCACTGGGCCTGAAGTCGCATTTCTTGCCCAAGCCGCAGAGTTTCTCTCTGAGCGAATTGTGGTGCTGGATGTTGGCGGCACGACGTTGCGTCCGCATATCCGCCTGAGCACGGCAAAACAGCTGAAAGAAGAGGTTATTCGATACTTCTTACGCGGCAGTCAAATCTTGCCAAACGCGAACGGCCTGAACAATTAGCTGATTCGGTACGTTCCGATTTTCCGAATCATCCTGAACAGTCAACTTTCATTCAGACGGTTCAGTCATGCTTCGCAAAAAAACTATATCGCTGCAAAGCCCCGCTGTTGGATGCCTTGTGATTCTGATCGCACTTGCCTTGGTAGGCTCAACAGGATGCTCAACGCTTTCTTCGCTCGGAATCCCTGTGGGTCGCCCAGGCAATCGGCTGTTAGATCGAGCCAAAGAGATCAGCGAAGCTCCGGGGCAAAGTTTTCTGATTCAAAAAGAATTGGCAATCGCGCCGCTCGCCGGCTACAACGTCGAGATCTCGGACACCGTTTCGGTTGAGCCAGTCAGTTTCGATGCATCGATACGTTTGCCGGGCGATCAAGTCGTCAAACCAGACGGCACGATTTCTCTTGGAGAATTTGGTAGCTATCAAGCCAACGGGAAAACTGTTGAGCTGATGCAGCTTGAGATTCAGGCTCACATCGATCAAAAACTGCGATCTGAGATGGAAGTTGAATACGCTAAATCGGAAGCGGAGATTGAGGCATCGAGCCGTGAAAGCGGCGATATCGAAACGCTTGACTTCGAGCCCGCTGTGGATTCCGTCATAGAAAACGGTGACGCATCTGACGCTGCAGACAAGCTTGAGCTGGACGCAGAGCGCGACAAACGCGAAGCAGTCCGAAGAGATCGAGCCCGCAAAGAGTTCGAACGACGGCTGGATGAGAAACTGAAGCAGAATCGGGTCAGCGTCCGTTTGACCAACTGGGACAGCAAAAAGATTTACGTTTTGGGTGAAGTGAACTCTCCCGGCTCGTTTCTCTACATCGGAAACGAGACGGTTCTTGATGCACTAATCGAAGCCGGCGGGGTCACGACCTCCTCAAATCGCCACAACATAATTGTCAGCCGACCTTCATCCTGTGGTGAATGTCGTACCGTGATGAAAATTTGCTATGACCAGATCGTTCAACTGGGCGACGCGTCGACAAACTATCAGCTGCTTCCGGGCGACCGGGTTTTCGTCCCTTCGATGACTTTCATGGATGACTTGAAGCAGACTTTCAATCCGCAAGGCAATCAAAAATGCCCGAGATGCGCCGGTTGCGACGTCGGATGCGACCTCCCGCAGGGCTGTGAATAGACTGATAGCATTCTGTTTGTCGCTGGTTTATAACTCGCAACGATCCGTTGTAGATCCACGAACTTTGTTTCGTGGACCTGATAGCTGTGCGGTCGACTTTTTCGCGCAGCATTTTCGATGTCAGTAAATCCCTGATGGTTCCGTCCCCAACCTGTTGTTGATCTGGCCCGGGCGAAACCGCACGGAAGCTTCGTGCGGTACCGCTCATTAAGCCTTGCCGGTCAGGCTGACGCGTATTTCTACAACGTCAAAACGACTTCGGGGACACCTTCGGGCTGATCCTTTTCTTTTCGTTGTGCACGTGGTTCACGACCGATTGTACCAGTGCGAACGTCTTCTCCGATTCTGACTAGCGCAGATCGGAAGTCACTGTACGACCCAAACAACGAGTTCCGAAATGAGAAATCAACTCCTGCCAAACGGATTGGCAATCTTTGTATCCCTGTTTGCATTGACCGGAATGGTCGTCGGACAGCAATACGACTCAACGACTACGATCGATCAAAACTACTACGGCGATTGCACAGCAGATTCCTGCGACGTCGGCGCGGCCTGTTACGCTGACGCAGGGCTCCTCGGTCGTGGTTTCATCAAGAAAAGCGATCACGCGTTTGATGACTTCATCAGCCCGATGACGAACCCGATTTTCTTCGAAGATCCCCGCAACGTGACCGAAGCGAGAGCGATCTTCATGAACCACAAAGTTCCGCTCGCTGCAGGCTCCGGCGATGTTCAAGTCTACGCCGTTCAGCTTCGTGCCCGATTGAGCGAAAACGTTTCTTTGATCGCAACCAAAGACGGCTATATCACGTCGTCGAACCCGCTGGTGAACGACGGATGGGCTGACCTTTCTGCTGGTCTGAAGTTCAACCTGATTCGTGACACTTGCAACCAACGGTTGCTCAGCGGTGGTTTTACATTTGAACTGCCGACTGGAGAAGCTGATCCGCTTCAAGGAAACGGCGATGGCGAACTGAATCTGTTCCTGACGGGAGCGAAGAAGTTGGGCGAGCGAGTACACTGGATCGCCGCCGGTGGTCTGCGTCTGCCGATCAACTCAACGGACGAATCGACCAGCAGCTATTTCTCAAACCACTTCGACTTTCAGATTCGCAAAAGCTTCTATCTGCTCGCCGAGACGAATTGGTATCACTGGCTCGGCGCCGGCCAGGACGGTCCGCTTCCAGGGATCGAAGGCCTTGATCTGATTAACCTTGGGAATCCAGGCGTTGCCGGAAACGATATCGTGACACAGGCTTTCGGCGTCAAATACAAGCCGAACGGAAACAATGAATTTGGTTTTGCGTTTGAAATGCCGCTTACTGAGCGTGAGGACATCATCGACAACCGTATCACTGCTGACTGGATTATCCGCTACTAGATACGACGAAAGCCATCTGAGCGATGGCAAAAATTCAATTCTCTGAACACTGGCCAGGTTGCATTGCTTCCTGGCCAGTTTCATTTGGTGAACCTGAAGCTCCGTTCTTCGTCTGGTATCCTGAAACGAAAGAATGAACCAGAAATTGAGAACTGATGAACAAAAAGCAGCTAGTTAACCTTGGCGTCCCAAAGGATTGCGTCCCAGAAGCGATTGCAGCAATCCAGACTTTGCCGCGTACGCGTGAAGGCGCCAAAAAGTTGATTCCAAAGGTCGTTGCTGCGCCAGAAGTCTATGTCGCGGATCCGGATTTGGGACTGTTCGCCAAAGCCCTGATCGAATTCCACGAGAACGACGTTCCGTTGAGCTCGATCGCTTATAGCAAATGGGGCGAGGACTTCGACGAGTTTTCAATCCAGCAAATTGAGAACGCGTGCAAGTTGCCGGTGGCTCGTGGTGCTGCTCTGATGCCAGATGCGCACTCAGGTTACGGTCTGCCAATCGGTGGTGTGCTGGCTTGTGAGAACGCTGTGATTCCTTACGGAGTCGGAGTTGATATCGCGTGCCGAATGAAGCTGACGATCACAGACCTCGATGTGCAGACGCTTGAGCAAAATGATCCGGCGAAATGTCGCGAACTGGATCGGTCGCTCGAGAAAGGCACCTTGTTTGGAGCCGGTCGAAAGTGGAAGCGTCCGCACGATCACGAGGTTCTCGACGAGGATTGGACAATCACGGCGATTACCCGGCAAGTCCGCGACAAAGCGGTCGGGCAGCTCGGAACCAGCGGAAGCGGAAACCATTTCGTTGAGTGGGGCGTCGTGACGTTGGCCGAAGGTGACTTTGGTTTGGAAGCCGGAACCTACGTCGGTCTGCTTTCGCACAGCGGTAGCCGTGGTCCGGGTGCCATGACCTGCAAGCGTTACACGGACATCGCGCGACAAGGTGCTCCTTCGCGAATCAAGGACGATCCGCAGTTGCGGCACCTTTGTTGGCTGGACATGGATTCAGAAGCCGGTCAGGAATACTGGGCGGCGATGAATTTGATGGGCCGGTTCGCGTCAGCAAACCATGAGGTGATCCATCGCTATGTGACGAAGCTTGCAGGAGCCAAGTCACTGGCGACGATTGAAAACCATCATAATTTCGCGTGGCTTGAGAAGCACGACGGACAGGATGTCTACGTGCATCGAAAGGGTGCAACGCCAGCCGGTGAAGGTGACCTCGGAGTGATCCCGGGCAACATGGCTGACGCGGCGTTTATCGTTCGTGGAAAGGGGAACGCCAAGAGTCTGAATTCGGCTTCACATGGTGCGGGTCGCGCAATGTCGCGGACGGCAGCGAAGAAGAAGTTCAGTTGGGGTTCATGGCGCGATCACTTGAAGCACAAGAACGTGCGGTTGTTGGCAGGCGGTTTGGATGAAGTTCCGGGCGCCTACAAGAACATCCACGACGTGATGGCGGCTCAGCAGGATTTGGTCGACGTTGTCGGTCAGTTCATGCCGAAGATCGTGATGATGTGCGGCGACGGAAGTCGAGCCGAAGATTGAGCGACGTGAAGGACGGGCAAACTTGCTCGTCCTTTTTTCTTGCGCCGAGTTGTTGAAGCTGGATCTTTCAATCAATTCGCGGGCTCATTCGACAATATCACCGATTTCCAAACGCAGGCTCTTCAGGACTCGCGATTTTGCCACTCTGACCGTTCCGGGTTTCATGGACAGATCTTTGGCCACATTGATGGTTTCGCGACCGTCAACGACGACCATCCAAAATGCTTTCCAGGTTTGATCTGCAAAACTACCTCGAATGTTGTCTAACGCTTTCCGCAACAAAGTGTGGTGAATCTCGGATTCCTGATGCGATCGGTGAGCATGTCCGGTCAACGATTTCGCTGGCATTTGCTCCATGAACTGAAGTGCCGTTGTGCCGCCGATCGGGTTTGGATTGCGTCCACGTTTACGAAAGTGATCGTTCAGTTTGTTTCGCGTCAGCGTCCTGAGCCAACCGCGAAACGTGCCTTTTTCAATGTGGTGAAACTTGCTGATGTGGCGAGCCACGGAATGAAAGACCTCCTGAAACACATCGTTCAAATCGTGTTGAGGCAGTCCTGATTCCTGGCACCAGAAATAGACCAGCGGCGAATACAGATCCACCATACGCCGCCAGGCATTCGGGTCGTCGTCTTTGACTCGTGCAATCAGGCTGTGTGAAGTCAGTTTCGCATTGTCGAAATCCGATTTCGATTTGGTTTCACGAGCAGCAATCGAAGAGGTTTTTGGCTTAGCGGTCATCAAAATCTGCTCCAGCTTTGTATCGGTATCGCGAGCGATTCTTCGCAGGCCAGAAAACGATCAGCGTCAGGCCGATGAACAACGCCGAAACAGCCCCGATGAGATTGAAGGCGCTCCGTAGACCGCGATGTGTCGATTCGATGTCTCGCTTGAGCGGTCGAACAATCGAAAGCACGCCTGCAACCTCTCCAACGACCCAGTCTTGTTTTGGGCTTGAAGGATCGTTGTTGTGGCAGTCGATGCAGCTCTGTTTCATGATTTGTGCCCGGGCATACCTCAGCACCGGTTGGCCGTCGTCTTCGCCGAACTCGTGGAAGGAACGTCCGTCGACATCCTCTTTGGTTGAAAGCCGGGCATCAGATCCATCTTCAGTCTGACTCTCGGTGCGGCAGCCAAGCCCCAGTGCTTCGATCGCTCGCAATTCGAAATCGTTTTGCGCACCCCTGTTCTCACGCCATGGAAAGTCACTGTAGATTTTGACTTGCATCCCTGATTCGCCCGCGGAGATGCGTTTCCCGGCATCGATCATAAACGTGAACGGAAGCGGGATGGAGTTTTCCGTTTCGGTATAGCGATGTGTTACGGGAACCTGATTTTGATTCAATGGGCCGACAACGCTCTCGCTGTAGTACTCGTTGATGTCTTCGAGCATGTTGGCTTCCATCCGTGTGCCCTCCAATGCGGTACTGTGTACGAAATGTGTGGAAAGCGACGACAGGTAGGCGAATCCTCCCACGGTGATGATCGGAATTGCGGCCAACAAACTCGCTGCCAAGGGATAGGCGCGACACCAGCGCCAGAGCTTTTCCCGAAATCCTAGCGGCCTCGCTTTGATCGGTTTTCCATGTGCGAATCGTCGCAGATCGTCGGTCAGTTCAGCAGTCGATTGATATCGAGCGTTTTGCGGTTTTGCCAGTGATTTCAGGCAAATTGTGGCCAGATCTGCAGGAATCTTCGGGTCCAATTGTCGAGGCGATCTGGGTTCGTCATTCATGACCTGCAACAGCAGCATGCGGCGATTTCCCTGAAACGGAAGTTCTCCTGTCAGCATTTCGTACAGCACGACTCCCAAACTGTACACGTCGCTGCGTGCGTCGACGCGCCGCGAATCACCGGAAGCCTGTTCCGGCGACATGTAGGCAGGCGTGCCCATCACTCTGCCGACGGATGTCATTGTGTTGCCAGCGTCCAGGATCCGTTTGGCCAAACCGAAATCCATGACATGTGCATTGCCGCTGCGGTCAATCAGAATGTTGGATGGTTTTATGTCGCGATGGATGATTCCGTTGTCGTGAGCGTATTGCAGTGCGTCGCCAATCGCAGCGACCAGGTTCGCCGATTCGGTGAAAGGCAGAGCTCCGTTTTGCAACACAGCTTCCAGCGACTGCCCATCAATGTATTCGGTGACGAGGTAGCAGATTTCCTCTTCCGACCGAACGGTATCGTAAACGGACACAATTCCCTGATGATTTAGCTGAGCAATGCTTTGGGCCTCGCGAAGAAACCGCTCTGCATCTTCGTCCGTTGCAAATGTGCCTGCCCGTTGAACTTTTAATGCTACCCAGCGGTCCAATTCCGTGTCGCGAGCCTTGAACACAAAGCCAAAGGAACCAACTCCCAGTTCCGAGTGCAATTCAAATCGTCCCAATCGTACAGGTCCATCCTGTAGCTTGTTTGCCAACCGTCGCCCGGAGTCAAAAGAAGCTGGAGTTGACGCGCTGTCTGCGGCTTCACGGGCGGCTTCCAATAGTTGCGAAGGGATTTCGAATGCTTGCCGGCCTTTCGAATTACATGATTTGCTTGTGTGACTTGACTGCAAGTTCATCGATTGGAGTTCGGCGACCAACCCGGAGTCGTCCTGGCTTGAAGCAGCATCAATCGCAACTCCACACGCGACACACTGTTCGACATGCTGAGCCAACTGAGACAGACGCGACTCAGGGACATTGCCAATCGCGAACGCACCGAGTTCGTCGGAATCAGGGCATTGTGCCAATGGCTGGTCTGGCATTTTGCTGCTCCTCTCATTTGGGTTTCCACGCTAAACACTGCTCGCACAGCGACTCTTATACTAACGCCAAAGCGTTACACGGTGGAATTTGCCGAGAATGTCGACGTTTTCCTAGTGTAACGCCTTCGCGTTAGGATCTACGTCAGCAAATGGCAAACTCCATTTTCGGCCACGATCTTCTGACGGTAAATTCGATCACCGGACGCCGATTGCGGATGGGATTTGAATCACATTTGAGCTGATTTGCATTTGAGCTGACTCGCTATCCCCATCGTTTACGTTTCAAACCAGAGAAAGCAATCTCGCATGTTCCATCTGACCTCTTTCGTTGTCGCGTGTTTCCTGTCAGCGGTCTGCTGTGTCGGGCAAGATCCGCCAGTCACCTCGGCTGAATCCGACTCCGCAATCGATTACGAAACCAGGATTCGCCCTCTGTTGAACAAGTACTGCGCGGATTGCCACGAACCTGGAGCGATGCAAGGGCTGGACTTTCTCAGTGCTCTGACATTGACGGAAGTTAAAACACATCGTGGGATGTTTGCCGATGTCGCGCAGCAAATGAATGATCGCTTGATGCCGCCGAAGAACTTTGATCAACCTACTGACAAAGAGCGAACGTTGGTCACCAACTGGATTAAAAATTCGCTCGACTTGAAGCCCGCCGACACTCAGCGGATCGCTCAGTACGTCGTCGCTGTTTACCAGGACCGAAAAGGGCATCTGTGGTTTGGGACGATGAACAAGGGAGTTGCTCGCTACGATGGAACCAACGTCGAGTACTTTTCCAAGAAAGATGGTCTTCCGTCCAACGCAGTGCCAAGCTTTGCCGAAGACAAAGATGGCAATTTCTTCGTCGGCACTCAGGCCGGAGTTTGTCAGTTTGACGGAAAGTCGTTTGTCAGTCTTGGGCCCGCCGAAGGCCTACCTGGTCCCGGAACACCATCGCCCGAATCCTCGGCCAGCGTGAGTGCGGATCGAAGCGGAACCATCTGGGTGAGTGTTGGGCAAAGCATCTACCGACACGATGGAAAGCGATTCAGCAAATTCGCCATACCGGTCGCACTGCAAAACATTGAGTCCTATTCGATCCTGAAAGGAGACGTTTCCTTTCAATTGGAAGACAGTCAGGGGAACTTGTGGTTTGCGATTGATGGCGATGGTGCGTACAAATTCGACGGAAAATCTTTCGCTCACTTCACAAAGAAAGATGGGCTCTGCAGCAACAACGTCACAGGAATTATCGAAGACAAAAAAGGCAACTTTTGGTTTACCTGTATGCAATCTTACCAGCCAAAAATGACCGGGGACGGAGGGCTGTGCCGCTTCGATGGAAACACGTTCACGACGTTTGCTGAAGTCACAGGGCTTTCCACAAACGATCTCTACTCGATCATGGAAGCGAGAAATGGCGACATTTGGATCGGAGCTACTGGAGTGGGGGCATATCGCTACGACGGGAAAACGTTCACCCTGTTCGATCAGGCCGACAAGCCCAGCAGGACACGGAACTTCGGCGTTCAGGATATTTTCGAAGCCAAGAATGGAACGCTCTGGTTTGGTTTTTCCGGAGGGCTCTTTCGTTTCAACGGAAGGTCGTTCTTCAACGTGACAGCAGACGGTCCGTGGAGAAGGCTGTCGTCCGAGATGGCTGAGGTCATTGCCGGGAAAATGCAAAGCCCAACATGGATCCATGCCAAAGCCGGTGCCGCGTTTTCCGCGTTGGCAGATGGCGATTACGAACGCGCTAAGGAGATGTTGCTTTCGGTCCAGGGTGATGACCCGAACGAACCGGCCATTCGGGAAATGACGCTCAATGAAATTGGCTATGAGCTGATCGGAAAGAAGCAGATTGACCTAGCGCTGGATGTTCTCAAAATCAATACGCTTCTCTATCCAACGAGCTTCAATACGTTCGATAGTTTGGGCGAAGCATATCGGTACAATCACGACGAATCGTCGGCCATCAGGAATTACCAGAAGTCACTGGAATTGAATCCTGAAAATGAAGGTGCGAAAAAAGCTCTCCTGGAAATATCAGCTGCAAGACGATATCGAAGTTCGCTTGTCGCTCCGGATGATTGGTTGGAGGAAGTCATCATCTGTCCGCCGAGCTTTGCTCCCACCATGTCGATCACCGGGTTGGAGCATCTGCGTCTACCGTCCGATTTCCGGGATCCGGATTCTGATTGGTTTATCTCGTATTTGTTTGCGATTGAACTGACGAAAGCGACTGAGCTAAGCGAGCAGTCGATCGGCGAGCAACTGTTACTCTATTTCCGTGGATTGGCCGACGGTCGCTCTGGCACAAATGGAACTCGGATCGATACGAGCAAGTTTTCAATCGAGCCAGAAAAGCTGAATCAGACGACTGGCGACAGGGAGTTCTCCTATGTGTTGGCGTGGCGCGAACCGTTCGTGAACGCGACTCCGTTGAAGCAGAAACTTCGAGTCAAAGTGATCACCGGAAAGAACGAGCATGGCGTGCTGTTTATCTGCGGATCGCCGAAATCGTATGAATCAGAGGTCTGGACCAAACTCCTTGAAATTCGATCAAAGTTTGAGGCCGCTCCAATGGACACCGATGCGAAATGAAGTCAAATTTGACTCGGCGCGCCCCGAAACGCAAAGACGCGTCTGACCAGATTGGGGCCGACGCGTGCGATGCAGTTCCAGGTTATAGTTTCGGTGAAACGTGTCGTTAAGAAAGCTTCTTGACTTTCCAGATCTCATCCGCGTATTGCTGAATCGTGCGATCACTGGAGAACCAACCGCTGTTGGCGACGTTAATAATGCTCATGCGACTCCACAGATCCTGATTCTGATAGGCCGTGCCGACTTCGCGTTGTACGTCGATATAGCTGCGGAAGTCAGCCATTGTTACCCACTGATCCTGAGGATTGCGAAGTCCAGTCGTTAGAATGTCGAACAAGCCCGGTTCATTCTGATTGAACATTCCGCCTTCGAGCATCTCCATCACGCGTCGAATTTCTTCGTCAGCGGCGATGATTTCGTTGGGACGATAGTTCTTTCTGGTTTCGACCACTTCGGGAGCGTTGAGTCCGAACAGGAAGAAGTTTTCTGCACCTGCTTTTTCCCGGATCTCGATGTTCGCTCCGTCGAGAGTTCCAACAGTCAACGCTCCGTTCATCATGAACTTCATGTTGCCAGTCCCGGATGCTTCTTTACCCGCGGTTGAGATTTGCTCCGACAGGTCGGTACCCGGACAGATGACTTCCATCGCTGAAACGCGATAGTTCGGGAAGAACACCATTCGCAGCAGATCCCGCGTTTCAGGATCCGAATTCACAACCGACGCCACGTTGTTGATCAACTTGACGATCAGTTTGGCGAGGTGATAGCCGGGAGCCGCTTTTCCGCCGATCAGCACGCAGCGTGGAACCATCCCGCTCGTGTCGCCGCGTTTGATGCGATCGTAAAGGTGAATGCAGTGCAGCGTATTGAGCAACTGTCGTTTGTATTCGTGGATACGTTTCACCTGAACATCGAACAGAAACGAAGGATCAAACTCCACGCCTGTGTTCTGGCGAACATAGTTTGTCAGTGCTTTTTTGTTGTCCTGTTTAACGTTCGTCCAGCGAACCCGGAACTCGGCATCATCACAGTGTTCTTCAACTTGTTTGATCTTCGAAAGATCCTTCTGCCACCCGTCGCCAATCGTTTCGTTCAACAACTCCCGCAATCCGGGATTGCAGTGAGCCAGCCAGCGTCGTTGCGTGACTCCGTTGGTTTTGTTGTTGAACCGCTCGGGCCAAATGTTGTGAAAATCAGAGAACAATCCGGCTTTGAGCAGGTCGGTGTGCAACTGCGCCACGCCATTGACTGAATAGCTACCCACGATCGAAAGGTAAGCCATGCGAATGTGCGGATCGTGGCCTTCTTCGATCAACGAAACGCGATGCAGCAGATCCTTGTCGCCAGGAAATTTCTCAGCGACCATCTGCAGAAACCGACGGTTGATTTCGTAAATGATTTCCAACAATCGAGGCAACAGATTGCCATACAGTCGGACCGACCAACGTTCCAGTGCTTCTGGCAGCAACGTGTGATTCGTGTAGGCCATACACTGCGTCGTGATTTCCCAGGCCTGATCCCACGATTGGCCGTGTTCATCCATCAACAGTCGCATCAATTCCGGGACGGCGCAAGCTGGATGCGTATCGTTTAGTTGAAAACAATTCTTCTCCCCGAATTTGGAAAAGTCCTTGCCGTGCTTCCAGGTCCAGGTTGCCAACACATCCTGCAAGCTGGACGAAACCAGAAAGTATTGCTGCTTCAACCGCAACTCTTTTCCGTTCTCGCTCGAGTCGTTCGGATACAGCACCATCGTGATTTGCTCGGCGCTGTTCTTGGCCGCCACGGCTTCCGAATAGCTGCCCGCATTGAACTCGTCCAGATCGAATTCCGACGTCGCGGTCGCTTTCCAAAGCCTTAGCGTATTAACCGTGCCATTTTTGTAACCCGGGATCGGCATGTCGTAGGGAATTGCCAAAACGTCTTGCGTGTTGATCCACTCGACGCCTGTTTGGCCATCGTCACGAATCACTTGTGACGTTTGACCGTAGAAACGAATGCGTCGTTCGTCTTCGGGGCGTTCCATTTCCCACGGATTTCCGTCGCGCAACCAATGATCGGGGTCTTCAACCTGACGACCGTTTTCAATGTGCTGATGGAACATGCCGTATTCGTATCGGATACCGTAGCCGACAACGGGTAGTTCCAGATTCGCACAGCTATCAAGGAAGCAGGCTGCCAGGCGACCGAGTCCGCCGTTCCCCAAGCCTGCGTCGTGCTCGCTTTCGGCAAGCTCTTCAAGCCCGATGCCATACTGATGGGCCGCCTTTTGAGCGTTCTCGTTCAAGTCCAGGTTGTGGATCGCATTACACAGCGACCGACCGATCAAGAATTCCAACGACAGATAATAGACGCGACGATTATCGGACTCGTCCATCTTCGATTTGGTCTGAGACCAGTGCTCGACCAGTCGGTCCCGAACGGCGATCGCCAATGCCCGATAGAGATAGTTCGAGTCGATATTCTCGTTGAGACAACCAAGCGTATAATTCAGATGGCGTAGGACTTCTCGGTCCAGTGGGGACAGGGCGACATTCACGGAGTTATTCTCTCTGGAAAGTTGTTTCTCAAGCACGGTCATAAGGTCTGTCCGTTTGTTTCGACATTGTGTTTACAATCGCTCCATGAAGAGACAAAAGGTGGGGCAACAACGGTCGGAAACAGGAAAGCAAATGCGGCTGTTCAACCTGAAGGTAGGCTGAAACTCCAAAGTTGTCTAACCCGTATCCCCGTAAACTTTGCGCAGCCTGATTAGTCTCCGTTAGCCGCATTGTGGGGCGTTGCGATCGCCTCAAAATGCACAGCGTTGCCCTTAGGACGCTGTCACCCTAATGTCCAGTAACTAGATCGATTCGGGCTTGATTGCCAAACCTGAATCGGCAGCTTTGAAAATTGCTTCCATAATCAAGAGATCCTGCAACCCGGTTTCTCCAGGAACTCGCAGTTCGGTGCCATTGGAAATGCACTCAGCAAAATGATCTAGTTCGGCGGCGAAATGATCCACTTGCTCGAACTCGATCGGGCCTTTGGAAGACTTGCCTTTGATCCCGCTATAGTTGAAAGCCGGGTCGAGCCCAAAGTTTCCGTTGTCACAGTACGCGTGAAAGTTGTTGATGCCGTTGAAGGCATAAGTTGTCATCAGACTGCAGTTTACGTCTCCCATTTTCATGGTCCACGAAAGCGTTTCTTCGACCTCGGCAAATTTGACCGGATCGGTTTTCGTTTGCGTGGCGGTAATCAATTCCGGTTCAAGTCCTGTCAGATAGCGGCAAGCCTGAAGTGCGTAGATGCCGACGTCCATCAACGGCCCTCCGCCCGCAAGTTTCTTGTTCAGTCGCCACTGCGTCGGATCGCCAATCTTGAAACCAAAACCTCCGGTGATCCCTTTGATGTCGCCAAACGTTTTGGATTCAGCCAGCTCAATGCACCTACGATGATGCGGCTCGAACTGACAGCGGTACCCGATTCCCAATAGCCGTTCGGCTTTTTCGCAGGCGTCGATCATCTGCCGGCATTCAACCGAAGAGATCGCCATCGGCTTTTCGCAGAACACGTGCTTGCCAGCTTTGGCCGCGCGAACCGTGTACTCGCAATGCATGCCGTTGGGAAGAACGACGTAGATGATGTCGACGGTTTCGTCTTCCGCGATTTTGTCAAACGTTTCGTAAGTGTAGATGTGTTCAGGAGCCAGGTCGTACTGCTTCGACCACTTCTCACGTTTCGCTGCCGTGCCGGAGACGATGGCTGCCAACTTACAGCGTTTCGTTTTCTGCAGCGCCGGGGCAATCTGGTTGGTCGACAGCGAGCCCAATCCAACCATCGCCACGCCCAACTTTTCATCGTCCGGCAGTGTGGGTTGGCTGCCAAAGAGCTCGGGTGATCCAAACATCCCGCCAGCAACGGCAGCCGTCGAAAGCGCGGCGGTTTTTTGAAGAAACGAACGGCGGTTTTTTTCGATGGGATTCATTGGCGATCCTGTCTGGCGTGTGCGTTGGTCAACGAGGTTATTCTAACAGGGTTTTGAAGCGGAGGTTAACAGTCGTCTCGCTGGATTCGTTTTGCGGCTACAATTCTTCCATGTCTACACCAGCTTCAGAATCAAGTTCCAGTTTACCGGTTGTATCCTGCGAAGGCTGCGGCGTTTGCTGTTTCCACATGGGCTATCCAGCCTTTGTGTTGCCTCAAGATCCAATGACCGAAGAAGAAATCGATGCCGATCCTGTGCTCTCAAAGTTACCGAAGGGCTCCCGCCGTCGCAAAGATCTGATTGCCGGCAATCCGGGCGAATCCTGGTGGCACGAGTTGCCCAAAGAGTTAAAGGTTCCGCTGGTCGAGCACATGAAAAACTACGTTCGACCAAAGTATGACGGGACGCTTGAGTCGTTTGACGGTCCCTGTATCTGGCTGGACCAGGAAACGCGACTGTGTAAGCACCATTTGCATCGACCGAACGTTTGCCGCGACTTTGAAACTGGCTGCGGCGAATGTTTGCAATGGCGGGAGGTCTATTCAGGCCAAATCAAAGAGTAGAACTTGCGTGGCACCCGGACTTCGTTCGAAACAGGCGAACTCGATGCGTGAAGCGGATGCCGCCACAGAGTACTCAATGGTGGTTGGAGAGTCTGTTTCGGCATCCGCCAAATTCTGCTGTCTCGAAAGTCTACGCGACTGCCGTAAGCTGATTCGGTTACGCGGTCTCAACGAACGCACCTGTGAACTGGAGTGGTTCGCAATTTCAGGTGCAACGCCTGTTATGCCTCCTCCGCGGCTTTCTTTTTCGGCTTTTGAGTCGTCGTTTTTTTCTTGGTCGTTTTCTTTTTCGCAGCCTTCTTCGTTTTCGCTTTGGCTTTTTTCTTCGTTGCTTTCTTCTTTACCGGAGCATCTTCACTCTCGCCGTCGGCAGCCTTTTTGGCTTTCTTCTTTTTCGGCGGGGCAAACTCAAATCCAAGTTTTCCGGTTTCGCGATTAAGCGTCAGATGAGCTGCAAATTTTCGGCCTTTCTTCGACAGGAAGCCTGGCATCAGGTCGGTTTTTCCTTCCAGGAACAGTTTCATGCCTTGCTCTGTCGGAATCTCTTTTTTGAGGATTGTTTTGCTGATTCGGACGCCGCGTTCGTTCTTTTTCTTGGCCATGTCCGGTGCCAAAAACGCGCGATCATTCTCGTAAACTTTCACCAATTCGGTCGATCCGTCGAGAATCGGACACTCGCAAATAATTTGCTCGTCGGTCAGTTTTTCGATCTCGCTCTCGCGTTCTTCGTCGCCTTCGAAAACGAAATTGAGCTTCCAGACCTTCTTCGGTTTCTCCAAAACCAGTTCGGCAGAAAACGGCTGGCCAAAGCGGTTCTTGAAGTCTTCGATCGGTCCAACCTTGCCCTCATTGAGTAACGTCTTGGCTTCTGCTTCGGTAAGCTCGTGACTGGCAATGTGCTTCTTGATCTTGAAAATGCATTCAGGATCCTTGCACTTGAAAAGACCGTCCGTTTGATGGTGTTCCATCTTTCCGCATTCCGGACACTTCGCATGCAGATCCGGGAACTTGCGGTTAACGATTTCTTCGGTGAACGACTTTGTTTGGTCAACGATCGTGTTGGTGACCTGACGAATTTCGTTCATGAACGTTTCGCGATCAAGCCTGCCCTGCTCCATCTCCTTGAGCTTGTGCTCCCACTCGCCAGTCATCTCGGGCGACGCCAGAACTTCGATGTCCATCTGTTTAAGCAGCTCGAACAACGCCAGCGATTTATTGCTGGCGACCAGTTCGCTTTTACGGATCTCGTTACGGAACAAATACTTTTGACGGATCAGGTTTTCGATGATCGCCGCACGTGTGGCGGGAGTTCCGAGTCCGCGTTCGCTCATGGCGTCACGAAGTTCGTCGTCTTCAACGCGTTTTCCTGCTGACTCCATCGCCGAAAGCAACGTGGCATCGGTGTATCTCGCTGGAGGCCGTGTTTCCTTTTCGGTGACTTCAACTTCGGCCGTCTGAGCAGTTTCGCCGTCTTCGGCGATGACCAGTTCGTCGGCTTCGGCAGCAACCCCGGCCTTGCGACCGTAAACTTCCAGGTAGCCGGGGACGATCAGAACTTTACCGTCTGTTTTAAACGAGTCTTCGCCAACACGGGTGATTCGTTTGGTGATTTCGTATTCGGCGTGCGGATAGAAAATCGCGAGGAAGCGTCGCATCACCAGGTTGTAGATCTTGGCAGCACCTTCATCGAGCGATGCCGGTGGCATTTTGCCAGTCGGGATGATCGCGAAGTGATCCGTGACTTTTGCCGAGTTAAAGATTCGTTTCGTCGGACTTACGCGATCGTTGGACAGGATCCATTTCGCACAGTTTTGAATCGTGCTGTCGATCGGCGCGTTGGCTTTCCCGCTTCCAAGTTTGGCAATCGTTTCCTTGACCGTTTCGATGTAATCCTCTGGCAGATACTTCGAATCGGTACGCGGATAGGTCAGGATTTTGTAGCGGTCGTAGCAGGCCTGAGCCAATTGCAAAGTTCTGCGAGCAGGAAAGCCGTGTTTCGAGTTTCCTTCGCGTTGCAACGATGTCAAATCGTACAGCAATGGCGGGGCTGATTTCGAAGGCTTTTTTGATTCCTCAACGATACCCTCTTTGCCAAGACATCTCGCTTTGATCGCTTCTGCGTCGGCAAGGTCCCACAGTCGTTCGGCTTTTTTGTGCTCGTCATTCTCATCCTTCTTGAATCCTTCACGGAACCAGCGTCCGCGATATTGGCCAGCTTTGACGTCGAAATCACTGTGGACTTCCCAGTATGTCCGCGGAACGAAACTGCGGATTTCAAGTTCGCGCTCAGCGATGATCGAAAGCGTCGGAGTCTGCACGCGACCTGCAGTCGTTACATTAAATCCGCCGTTGCGCGAGTTGAACGCGGTCAGGGCGCGGGTGCCGTTGAGTCCGATCAGCCAATCGCTCTCCGAGCGGCACATTGCGGCGTCGGCAAGATTGGACATTTCATCGTCGCTGCGGAGATTCGCCCAAGCGTCTTTGATGGAATCGTCGGTCATCGACTGCATCCACATTCGCTTGACCGTGAAATCTTTCTTCAGGTCAGCAAGCTTCAGAACGTACCGAAAAATTAGCTCACCTTCACGCCCGGCATCGCAAGCGTTGACGACGGTGTCGACGTCCTTCTTTTTCATCAACCGCACCAGTAGCTTGTATCGCGATTCGCTACGTTCGATCGGTTGCAGTTCGAATTCGCTTGGCAACACCGGAAGGTGCTTCATGCCCCAGGGCAATTTTTTGCCTTCTGGAGTCAGCGGCATTTTCAGCTCAACGAGGTGGCCGATCGCGGAGGAGATGTAGGCTTTGTCGTTCTCGAAGTAATCTTTCTTTTTCTCGAACTTGCCGAACTCCGGCATTTTGCCAAGGACCCGCGCCAAATCAGTCGCAACGCTTGGTTTCTCGGCAATGATCAGTATTTTCGACATCGTTTCTCCGTGCCCCGGTGTCTTTCCTGTACGGGCAATTGAGGTGCCCTATTAATAATGCGTATGGCTAAAAGTCATCTCTCAGGGAGGACACGATTAATTGCCAGGTGGGGATGCTGTCAACCCCTGGAAAATAATTCCTGCATGC
Organism: Mariniblastus fucicola; assembly: GCF_008087665.1. Lineage (GTDB taxonomy): Bacteria > Planctomycetota > Planctomycetia > Pirellulales > Pirellulaceae > Mariniblastus > Mariniblastus fucicola. The sequence continues at coordinate 3,843,668 of NZ_CP042912.1, read as the reverse complement.
CGAACGTGCGAATTCGTTGGTATTGTTGACTTTTCTCGGTCAAAAACTTGCTGGTCGTTGCATTCCTGTCGAGAAAGACATGAAAAACTCGAAAACTTGATGAACTGCAATGATTTTTGGGCCGAGCCATTGAAAAAACGTCGAATATTGGCTATTATCCGCCGCTTCCGACGGAAGAACGAGCGTTAAGCTCACGGCCAAAGTTTGGCCCATCTAACCATTTAAACTCAACAATACGCTGGAAAAATGGCTGTTCCAAAGCGCAAACATTCAAACTCACGTACCGGCAAGCGTCGCTCCCATCACCAGGTGAAGGCAAAGAATCTGACGGTCTGTCCCAAGTGCAGTACTCGATTGCCAACGCACGTCATGTGCCCGACTTGTGGATTTTACATGGGTCGCGTCGTTGATAACAAGAACGACGAAGCAGCGACTGCATAGTAACACGTTGCTACAGAATGCGATTAGAATGAGCGAGGGCCCACCGGTCTCTCGCTTTTTTCGTTGGAAGACTGGTGAATTCAGCCAAGATCATCAGAAATGGGTCGAATCCCGTTTCGATGAAACACTCTTTGGACGATCATCCTGAAATGGGAACGGATCAAGAGCAGCTTGTCGCATCGATCGAAGACAATCCGATTGCGCGATCGCTCGACTCGCGAACGACTTTTATTCCGCTGCGGCATCATGATTTGGTGCTCGATCTCATCGAGAGATATCAAATCCGCGGCCAACATGGCGTTCTGTTTACGGCGATGTGCGCCCGACTGCAGCGGATCTTTCATGCGGAACATCTCACGCAATTGTTGCAGCTGGAAGAAATCTACGGTCCGCTCGATCCCGATTCGCAAGCCGTTGAACTTACCAATCGAGACGGGAAGATTCGCAATGAACTGACCGAAAAACTGTTCGATCGTGTTTCCGGTTTGCTGTTCAGCGCTCATTACGTACGCCTGGAGCGGAAAGATCTGGAGCGAGCAGTCGAAGTTGCCTCTCAGTGGGGCGTGCGTTTGGAAGTTAACTTTGATCTGTACGCACGGCTGGAAATTTTCGCTCGAGGTTACCACGTCGTAGAAGTCCAGCGTCGGCGATGGCGAAACTTCTTTCGTGCAGAAACGATTGAGCTGCCTGAGTTTGAGCGGCTGATTATGGCGTTTCGCCTTAAACCCGAATCGGTGGCTCCAAAACCGGGTGAACCTCTTGATGCGACCGACAAACCGAATCGGCGAAAGGTGCTGACAGAAAGGATTTCACGTTTGTTGGCAGGCAATGATGCCGATGCGATGGACGCGGACCACGTTTACCTGAAGACTTTCAAGAACATTCCTGAAACGGATCTTGAAATGTTGCTGCCCGGTAGCAAGGTCCGGCTTTCGATGCTGGATCGTGGCAAAATTTTGTTGCCGACAGCGATGGCGCTGTACAAGATATCCCGGACAGCTGCTGTGTTTCTCGCCGTTCTGGCAGTTGCTTCGTACGACAACGTCCTCGCCGTGCTGCTTGTGCTTGGAGCAATCGGTGGATACGTGATCAAGTCGGTGTTGAGCTATTTCAGGACCAAGCAGAAATATCAATTCGGGCTGACGAAAAGTCTCTACCTGAAAAACCTCGGCAACAATTCAGGAGTGCTGTATCGGATTCTTAATGAGGCCGAAGAGCAGGAACTTTTAGAGGCGATTCTTGGCTACGCAATTCTGTGGCAGACGCAGCGGCAAAGTGAATCCACAGGCCAGCCGTTTAAAGGGATGACCAGCGACGAGATGGATGCCGAAGTTGAAGCCTATCTTGCGGACTTGACGAGCGTTGATATCGACTTTGAAATCTTCGATTCACTCGGAAAACTTGCGAGGCTCGGGCTGGCTAATGTTGATTCGTCAGGTCGTTGGACCGCGATTCCAATCGACCAGGCGGAGAAGTGCCTCGACGATAGTTGGTCGCGATTGTTTCAGGTTCGTGGGATGCGTGTCGAGTTCGACAGCTCCAAGGGGGACGGACTGTTCACGAGTTGAGCATCAAGCCATGTTGCTGTGGGGGAAATGCCTTGGCTCGCAACCATGCAAACCCACGCTGTCAGCCTATGCCACCTTGAGCGAACCCAAGTTACAATGCCGCTTTGCAAAACAGGCGGCCGAACTCTGAATCATAAAATGACCAACCAACGCTATCCCACCACACGTATGCGACGCGTCCGACAGTCCGATTGGTCTCGCCGGCTTGTTGCAGAGAACTCGCTGTCCGTCGACGATCTGATCTGGCCAGTTTTCGTCACCGAAGGCACTGGCCAATCGGTAGACGTTGCTTCGATGCCCGGCGTCCAGCGCCACTCGGTGGATCGACTTGTTGAGCAAGTCAAACAGGCTGCCGATCTGGGCATTCCAGCAATTGCGATCTTTCCAGAAACTGATCCGTCGTTGAAGACGGACGATGCTGCGGAGGCATGGAATCCGGACAATCTCGTTTGCCGAACCGTTGCCGCGATCAAGGCCGCTGTTCCGTCGGTCGGAATCATTTGCGACGTCGCGCTCGATCCCTATACCTCGCACGGCCAAGACGGACTGGTGCGAGACGGCAAAGTCGTCAACGACGAATCCGTTGCAGCACTTTGTGACCAGGCGGTTGTCCAGGCGAAAGCCGGTTGCGACATCATCGCTCCATCGGACATGATGGATGGTCGCATCGGTGAGATCCGTATGGCCCTGGACCAGGAAGGGTGTGAGGACGTAATGGTTATGTCCTATGCGGCCAAGTATGCGTCAGCGTTCTATGGCCCCTTCCGCGACGCGATCGGATCGAAGTCCAATCTTTCCACCGGCAATGTTGATGGAGGCGGAAAAAAGACCTACCAGATGAATCCAGCCAACACGGACGTTGCCATGCGTGAAGTCGCGTTGGACCTTGATGAAGGTGCCGATATGGTGATGGTCAAACCCGGCATGCCGTATCTGGATATTGTGCGGCGGGTCAAAGAACAGTTTGCTGTTCCGACCTTCGCGTATCAGGTCAGCGGAGAGTACGCGATGCTCAACGCCGCGGCGATCAATGGCTGGCTGGATCGCGAAGCCGTCATGATGGAGAGCCTTGTCGGATTCAAGCGTGCCGGGTGCGACGGCATTTTGACTTACTTTGCAATCGATGCGGCGAAGTCGCTGGCTCAATGAATTCGCTTTGCCGTCAAAGGTCACAATCAATCGATTGGTTCAGGTTTCACTGAATCGCTACGAAGCTTTTGCAAACCCGACGGGTTTCGCGGCCCCCAATTCATAAAGCGGTTGGTATCCCTCGTCGGTGTAGCCCAACGTACTGCCGTCGAGACGCTGCATTGATTGGTGCGAGATAAAGCACTGTAACTTCTCACAGCGATGCAATGCCGTTCCGTTCTCACCGGCTTGCCAAACAGCAATCCATTGACCGTGATTCGTTTTCAGCCGTGCAAACAGCTCAGCCGGAATCGCGAACGAGCCAATCCCGTTTTCGTCAAAGCTCGCTCTCGTTCGAAACGTATCCACGCAATCCGCTTCGCCGCCACGCGCGACCGCTACCAGAATTTCCGGGGTTCGCGACGGGCTTTCGAAACGAAAGATTGGGGCCTCTGCCATGCGAGCAACGTGCTCTGGTGAGATGATTTTCAGATCTGATTCGCAACTTCCGGCGAAAAACTCCGGCTGTTCCTGCATCACCTTGGCCACAAACGGCAGGTTGTCTCGGGGAGCCATAGGCTCGTTGATGCGACATTCGGTACACAGCGACGGCAGGTCTCTGCAGTACATTGCCCGACGCAAATCTTTGGCTTCGGTGCCGTTCCAGATCTCCTCAAAATTTTGCTGATTCAGGTTGCCGAGCGAAAGCTGTCCTTGCGTCGCGTAACAGCAAGGTGCAACGTTTCCGTCGGCCTCAATGCGGATCTTGTTCATCACGTTGCGGCAGAAGCCCGGAAAGTGCAGTCGCATGCGCCAGTCGAAATGGTTCTCTTCTTTTCTACGTGGATCGAGTGGCGTCGGATTCTCGCGATAGTCAAAGATCTCCATCTGGCCAACATTCCACAGCATTCGGATTTTGGATTCCTTGCACGCCGCAATGCAGTCCTGCTTGACCCACTCCAGAAACTCGTCTGAAAAATGAGCCAGCGGATCGTGAAAGTTACTGTCGCTGTTAATGTCGATCATTTGCATCAGATTGACATCGTCGTAACCCATCTCTGCAAAATACCTCAGCGTGTCGGGCATGAATGGCAGGTTCTCCATCATCAAAACCACATTGACCGTGCACTCCAGATTCGCTTCGCGACATCGCTGGGCGGTTTCCGCGAAGTTCTTGAATACCTTTCCCGAGTTCGAACGCAATCGAATCTTTTCAAAGATTTCCGGAACGTGCGTGTCAATCGAAAGACACAGTGTCTGCGTGATGTCCTTCAGTTCGTTGAATTTTTCTTCGTCAAGGAATTGAACATTGGTCGTGATTTTCAGCTGAACGCCGTACTTCCGGGCCAGATCTCTTGTTTCTTCCCAGGTAAGGATCAACGGTTCACTACCGTCGTAGGGCTGGATCAGCGACAGGTGAGGCCCCAGTTGGTCAGCAACTTTGGCGACCAGCTCTTCGGTCAGCTTTTGTGTTTTTGGATTGTTTCCATTCCAGCACATGACACATGACATGTTGCAAAAGTTGCTGAACTGGATGTGCGCCTCGTGAGGCCGCGACGCAAACTCGTAGCGATTTTCGTTAAGTTCAATTTCGAGGATTTCCCGATTTAGTTTCTCGACGTCACGTTTCTGTTCAGTCGTGAATAGCGGCAGTTCGATACGGCTGGTTGTTTTTGAGTCGTGCATAATCGCTCTGACAAAGTCAGTTTCCATTAGTGATTTGTGTCGAACTGAATTCCAAATTCCTCGAACAGCAGCCGATTGGGCCGTTCGTAAAACTCTTGCAATCGCGGCAACAGCCTTTGCACGGCTTCGTCGTCCGCATCGTAGATGCCTTTGTGCGGTTTCGTTAGCTCCAGCGGTTCGGGGCGATCAAGCCCAAGGAAATCGCAGGCTTTGGTGATCGTTGCATTCTGGTTTGAGCTGAACTCTTCAAGCGTCAACAACAGGATTCGATTCGGGTCGAACTTGCGAAACCATTTTCTCAAGTAGTGCACGTAGAGCCCGAACACCAGAGACGTATTGAACGACAGGTTGCCTGCTCCGACCTGATAGGCGATCGTTTCCAACTCGGCATCTGATTTTCCGGAGAGCTCTTCAAAAACATTCTCGCTAAAGAACTTCTCAATCGGCCGCTTGATCGCGCCGTGACGCAGACCGTGGTAGTACTGTGAGATCGCGCGTGTTGCCGGATCACGCATCAGGCAAATCAGTTTTGCGTCGGGCAACGTATGTTGAATTTGCTCGTGGATATCTAACGTGTAATAGTTCGGCGTGGCTTCGCCCGTGATCCCCGATTGCCCCTCGGGAAGCCGCGGGAAATGCGCGAAGTACCAGTCTTTGGAAGCCTCCAAGTTGCCGAAAAAGCGAGCCTCTTTTCGTACCGATTCGTACACGTGAGGGTGTTGGCAAAGCGTGTGATAGAAGCCCGTGGTCCCGCTTTTCATCGTTCCGATGATGAGGAAGCTAGGCTTGATCGGTTTGCCTTCGGTGAGTTTCTGACCCTTCCATTCAAACTCGTCACGGGCTTTCCCAAGATGGATCGCCGATTGCTCATAGTTGCCGTTGTGCTTGTAGATGTCCGAGATCGCAAAATTGATTCGTATCGCGTAGTGCCCGGGAAGCTCGGCAACGCGTTTGAAATTTTCAACGCGATCCAGCAGCAAACTTTTTTCCCGATCGCTTCGCAGCGAACATATCATCGACAGCACGTTCGGATAGTTTCCGGTTTCCAAACACTGCGAAACGTGTTCGATGTTTCTGTCGACATCGCCCAGAATTCGATACAGTCTCGCCAGTCGAAAGTGTGCCTCTGAAGGATCGTGTTCCGGTGGATGGTCGTTGTTTTCGACGTGCAAATGCAAAAGTTCGATAGCCAACTGCAAGTCGCCGATTCGTTCGAGCTTTCGGCTCCAGCGAAAAACCGTGGCTTCGTCCATGTTCGAGATTCCACCTCGACGCAGCCATTCCACGGCAGCCTCGAATTCACCAAGCCGAAACAAAAAGTTGGCGGCCTCCGATTTGAGTTTGCTGCAACCAGCAAAGACTTCGGCGGAATGATCCAGAAACTGCAGAGCTTCGTCTCGATTGCCTTTGTCGATCAACCATTTGGCTTTGTCGATCGCGCGACCGTTTCCCTTCAGCTTCAGCAGCCAGTTTCCGATTCGGTTTCGCGACGTGGAGGTTGTAGCAGACATCAGGAACCCAACCTTTGAGCTTTGTCCGCGCCCAGGTTGACCAACGCGTGATGCCCTTCATCGTCATAGCCCAGCTTGCTGCCCTCGAGTCGCGGAATTGACTCGTGGCGAATCACGCAAGGCATCCTGTCGACGCGAATGATCGAATTTCCATCGTCCGATTGCTGCCACGCCGCCCACCAATAACCAACATTGGTGCGAAGCTGCGCCCATGCTTTTTTCGGGAACACAAAACGGGCAACACCGTCCCTGATTTTCGCTCGAACTTTCACCGTCACGACGTGGCCTGTCTCTCCGCCAGCAGCCAACGCCACAATCAGTTTGCGGGATTTATACGGAGTCTCCAACTGCATCAACGGGGCCTGTTCCAGTCGGATCGCGTGATCTGGCCCGGTCGCATTCATCGAAACGTCGCGAACGACCGCCTTGCGGAAGAAGCGTTTCCACTTCGGATCCGTTTCAACGTGTTCGACAAATGGCATGTTGGGCCTCGGATCGGGGACCGTGCGGACGTTGCAGTTCACGCACAGGCTCGGCACGTCTCCGGTGTACATGCCTCGTCGCAAATCCTGAGCCTGGACGCCGTTCCAGACTTCATAGTAGAAGTTTTCGTCGCCCAGGTTGCCAAGCTTCAGTTGATCCTCTGTCGCGTAGCAGCACGGGGTCACGTTTCCGTCGACTTCGATCCGCACCCTGTTGTAGGCCTGTCGACAGAAGCCAGGATGCATGTATCGCATCCGCCAACTCCAGTGATCGTTCATCACTTTACGCTGATTCGTGGGCACGCCGTCTTCGCGGAAATCAAACGTCTGCGTGTAACCAACGTTCCACATCAAACGCATCTTTCGATCACGACAAACCTGAATCGTTTGCTCCTTGACGTGGTTCACGTACTCCGGCGAGCAATGTGCCAGCGCGTCGTAGTAATGGCTTTGGTGATTCACGTCCATCATCTGAATCACATTCACCGATTCGATGCCAAGATCGTTGAACCAGGCGGCTGAATCAGCGATGAAAGCCGCGTTGTAGGTCATCAACACGATATTCACGGTGCATTCGAGACCATGCTCTTTGGCCAGTTTGATCGCGGGTCCGATGTTTCGGAACACATCGTCCGTCTTGGCCCGCAGTCGAATTTTCTCGTAGACGTATGGGATGTGAGAGTCGATCGAAAGGTACAGCGTTTCGGTGAACTCTTTCAGTTCGTGGAACCGCGCCTCGGTTAGAAACTGGGCGTTCGTCGTCATCAACAGCAGCACTCCATACTGTTTGGCGATCCGTAGCGTTTCTTTCCAGGTGAGTGCGAGAGGTTCGCTGCCGCTGTACGGTTCGATAACTGAGAGTTCAGGTCCGAGTTCGGTGGCCAGTTTCTCGACCAGTTCCGGAGTCAGTTTTTTCGTTCGCGGATTGGCTCCGTTCCAGCACATGATGCACGACATGTTGCAAAAGTTGCTGAACTGCACGTGGGCCAGATACGGTCGCGGCGTGAGCGAGAGTTTCTTTTCCCAGAGTTCGCTCTCCAGAACGACCTTGTTCCTTTTCTCGATCGCGTGCTTCTGCTCCATCGAAATGTCGATAGGAATGGAGTCAGCGAAATTGGCAGGAGGATCGCCGGGCGGTTTCGACTGAACCGGTGCAGGCGACGGCGGTTTTTGCTGCGGCGAGCCGATCTGTACTAGCGGAACGACCGGGGAAGTCTGCGAAGCTACATTGTCCATAGGGTCTCGATTCCTTTCGAGAGAATGGCTGTCAAAATCGAATTGTCGTCGCGGCAACTACGCAGCGCGTTTCGGCAGATAGGCTGGCTTGAGCGAGTCTTCCAAATCCTGAGTTAGTTCTACGAGATCAATGGAGTCGTCGATCGAAGCCTTCAGCAACCGTTCCTTCAGTTGCAAATTCGCGACTGAAACGTAGGCCGTTTCATGGACGCCATCGATATCGAACTCAAACGCTCCCGGAGGAAGCGCGACCGAATGAACGTCACTCCAATACTCGTTGCCATACGCGTGCTGGTCGCAAGCGTAGGCAGCAGCGAGAACCATGTCGTCGCGATAAAGAATGGCCATCAGCATGAGTACTCCTCCAGATATTCGAACTGTCGAAGTTTACCAGGCTGTCTGAATCATGCTAAGACGAAGCTTGAGTGCTAGCGTCGTGCAGTGGCCGGTCGTGGCGAACTTTTCGTGCTGCGACAATCGAGGGATGATCAACTTCTCGGCGTCGTCAGGGGCGAGGATTACTTTTTCGAACCACGTACAAAGACGTACGCGATGAAGCCGATAATTACCAGCAGTGTGGGAAATGCGGCAAGAAGCAGCAGTTCCATGATTCCAATTCCGAACATATTGGTTAACTCTGGGAAGAAAATGAATGCGTGCATTCGGCGGCCAATTTGGCTAAAATGCAAGCATCTTCAGGATGACTTTTCAAACATAACGAGCCATTGATGCCAAAGCAAACCAATTCAAGCCGTCGTCAGTTCATGATTCGCACAGGAGGAGCCTCTGCCGTTGCAGCATTGGCGGTAACTCTGGGCGAACGATTGCAAGCTCAGGATAAAGCTGCCGGTGGAGTAAAAATCAACCACTCAGTTTGCAAGTGGTGCTACGGAAGCGTATCGCTGGAAGACCTTTGCACGGCCGGTAAAGAGTTCGGACTGCAGTCGATTGAGTTGCTGCAACCGAAAGACATTGAGGTCGTTCAAAAGCACGGGCTGACTTGTGCTTTGGTTAGTAATGTCGCCGCAACGACAGACAAAGGCGTCAAGGTCGGTGGTATCACCAAATCATGGAATCGCATTGAGCACCACAAGGCTCTGATCGAAGCTTACGAAAAACAGATCGTCGCAACGAAGAATCTCGGTTTGGACAATGTGATCTGCTTTTCCGGGAACCGGGATGGCATGGACGACGAATTGGGAATGAAAAACTGTGCAGAGGGACTTAAAAAACTGATGCCGGTTGCGGAGAAGCACGGCGTCACGGTCACGATGGAGTTGCTCAACAGCAAGGTCAATCACCCGGACTACATGTGCGATCACACCGATTGGGGCGTGGCGCTTTGCGAGATGATTGGCTCGGATCGATTCAAGTTGCTCTACGACATCTATCACATGCAGATCATGGAAGGTGACGTGATCGCGACGATCAACAAAAACAACTCGTACTTCAGCCATTACCACACAGGCGGCGTTCCGGGGCGAAATGAAATTGATGAAACGCAGGAGCTTTATTATCCCGCGATCATGAAAGCGATTCAGGCAACAGGCTTCAAGGGTTACGTTGCTCAGGAATTCATTCCGAAACGCGCTGACAAGCTTGGCTCACTGAAGCAGGGTGTCGAAATTTGTAGCGTCTAGCTGCCAATCGAACACACAATCATTGTGGCTGGGGCGTTTCGCCCCAGTGTTTGCCATTTTGAACCGGGGCGTTACGTACCGGCGAAGTTTTGAGATCGGGTCAAGGACATGCCATGCCTCTGCCGGACGAATCGCAAAACAGATTGATCGACTGGTCTCCGTGGAAACACCCGAAGGCCAAGCGTTGGTTTGAGGAGCTGCTTGAGGAGACCCATCTGCCGCTGATGATGGAACACGCGGTCGACAAGCCTGACGATTCTTTGGACGAAGGCGAGACCCGTTTGATGGTCGCGTTGGCAATCCTGTTCGGACGCGATGGTGTCTGGCCGGCGCAGAGAGATTCGATTTTGCGAACCATCGTCCGCAAGGGAAACGTGGTCGCAAATCGCGCCGCAACACCCAAGGACGGACCGATGTCTTTGGCCCAGCACAAGGAGCAGGCGAAACAGCATGACCACCTTGTCGATGAGGTTGAGATATTGCGGCGCCGAATCGGCATGTCGAACCGCAAGACTCCGATGCCACCTCCTGCATGGGGGAAGTTCTGGTCATGAAAGCAAAAAACGTAAAGCCGTGGAACAATCCCGAAGCGGCTCGTTGGGTCCACAGTTCCGATTCGATGCGACAATTGTGTCGGCTGGTCGAGGGCACGTTGCGGCTGGAGGTCGATTCACGCCCGCATGAGATTCGGGCTGCGGCTGCCACGGTAATTATGCTGGCCAGAAAGAACCTGTGGTCGCCTGCGGGGCGCGAAGACGAAGAAATTCTCCACGAGATGGATCGTCTGGTTGGTCTCGCAGCGCGTCGACTGGGATCAGTAAAACAACTGTTCGAAAAAAAGATGCGAGCGGAGCCTGAGCTGCAAAGTGATCCGTCGTATCGGAAATTGATGGAGTCAATTAATCAGGAGATTCGCATTCTTGAATCGCGAATGTCCGATTCTCCGAACAAGCTTCCCGAAGAGCCGCCGTGCACTTGGGGCAATTTTTGGTAGTCGATAGGGCAATGCCGTCCGCGTTACAGCGATTCCATCTGTTTCAGCTTTGCCTTCGCAACCCGCAGTTTTCGAGGCTGCTGTGTTTTTTCGTAGTATGTCGCGATGTTCCACAGGCACTGGCTGGCCTGATCGTACTCATCACGTTTCATAAATTGTTCGTAGACATGATCCAGCAAGGAAATCCCTTCCGATTCCTTGCCCAGCATCAGATAGGAAAGTCCATAATCCGCTTGAGCCCTGAGCCGTTCCGACTCCGGCCATTGTTGGCACGTCGGCATTGCGGATTGCAGTAAATTCATGCCTTGAGCGAGGCTTCCGTTCTGGAGCTTTAACGTCGCCAGAATTGCTTTGGCACGATCGCCAATGTGCGACGCCGAATTAGTGGAGCTCAGTCGCAGCAGAATCGCCGACGCAGGACCGGGTTGGCCAGCGTCAATCATCGCCAACGCCTGCTGCATCTGCAGTTCAGATTTCAGAACCTTGTCGGAGATAAGAGCTTCCGATTTCTTGAAAGCCAGAATCGCGTTTTGTGCTTCGTGTCGTTTCAGGCGTTGAATTCCGATGGTCGCCCAAATAACGGCCTCATTGTTTCCTGACTGGTCTGACCCGAAATCAAGACTCTCGTTGCGAAGCGAGTTCTCCAATCGACTGATCGTTCGTTCCGACCACTCACTGGAAACAGGACGCAAAAAGGCAGCTTTCTCCCAGAACGCGGGATCAACCAGGTTGCGTTCATGCAACCAGCGGCTCTGAATGTCGGTGGATGCTTGCCAAGTCGATTTCCACTGGTCATGATTCTTGGCATGCCGCTGTGTCTCACCCAACAGCAATCCAATCTTGCTGGCTTGATAGGGATGGTTGGGCTTGAGAAGGGAAAATGCTTGATCAAAACGCTTAATCGAGTCGCTGTACTTCTCCATCATCAAATATGCGATGCCCTCAAGTCGCAAAGCTTCTGCCGCAACGAGGTCGACGGAACTGGCAGTTTTGTCGAGGTTCTTGGACAGATTCATCGCCAACGCATCTTTGGGTTCGTTATTGCCTATCAGTTCGAGAAACAAAGACCGTGACGTCAAAAAATCGTTGATCGATTCTGTGCGTCCAGACAGTCGCACCAGGGCTTGCCATTCGCCTGAACCGTCGCGGGTCCATTTTTCGTCGAACAGTTTGGCGACATCCCGCAGGCGTTGTCGCGAGATCGATGCTCCATCCTGTCCCAGTAAAATCTTGCTGACGACGTCAGGGTACAGGCCGATCAGGTTGCGAGCCGAGTTCCATTTGTCTGCCGCGATCATTCCGTCGAGTGTTGATGCCAGCTCATGAGGTTGATAGGCCACGGTGTCTGTGTTGCCCAGCAGCAGTCCGCCGTCAAAGCGAGTTTTTTTCTCTGGTGAAATCGCAGTCTCGGTTCTGGTCGCGATTTTCGTTTCCGAAGACTTTCCGGACACAAGCTGTTGCAACGGCGTTTTTTCTGATTCCTTGACGTTAGCCTCGAACAGGGAACATCCGCTAAGAACCCCGAGTGCAACCGTGGCCAGTAACAATGAGCGCAAGGAGGTCGTGTACACAAAATGTCCGTTGAAGTTCGTGTGGGAAACCTCGTTTCGAATTGTCCGGCGACCGTTCAAATCAATAGTTCCTTGGCGTAACGTTATGGAATCGAAACGAACTGTGCAAACCGCATTCGTCCAGTTGAACCTGAGCCGCCTCATGAGGGCCAAATGTATGTAGTGACGACTGACCAGTCATGGCGGACGGGTGAACGCTAAGCTGTTGCAGTAAGTCCTGACTGATCGAAGCCGATTCAGCTGGCGTATTAAAGACGTAAGGGCGAACCATCACAATTAGCTCGCGTCGCAATCGTCCCGTAGTCTGCTTGCGAAAAAAGAAGCCCAGCACCGGAAGCTTCCCGATGCCGGGAACCTGGCTGCGACTGTCAGAAACTTCGTCTTCGATCAATCCTCCGAGAGCAACCGCCAATCCGTCTTTGGCGACAACCGTTCCGCTGACTGTGCTGCGATTTACTGTGTCGACTTCCTGGTTCGTGATCACACCAGTCGTGCTAAGAATCGGGATTCGTCCACCGTTGATGACGCGTCTGGCGTTCTCCTGAACAATCCGCAACGTGACCGTTCGGTCAGCATTGATGCTGGGAGTGATTAATAAAGATTGCCCGACGTCACGCAGTTCCGTGATTGGCGTGCCTGCGATTGTCGTGTTGTTGTTGCCGCCAGAAATGACTTGGGGAGAATTAAACCCGACGGTAAATGGAATGGTGTCGCCGATGAAGATCCGACTGACTTCATTGTTGGCTGTTAAAAGCAACGGAGTGTTGAGGATCGTGACGCGATTGTCGTCTTCGAGCAGTTGCATGCGAGCCCGGAAGCTGTTGTTCACGAACTGAAACGTAAAATCGCCCTGGTTGAGCAAGCTTCCACCGGGAGTCATCGATTCAAGTCGTTTGTCGTCGCCAACGGCTAAATCGGAAGGCGGCGGAAGGATGTCACCTGTCGTGAAACCGCCCGCGACGGAACTGCCGTTGGAAAACTGATAGTCGAAGACGCTGCGGAAGTCGTCGTCAAGCAATACCGACATGACTTTTACTTCCAATAGAACCAAGGGTGTGGGCACGTCCAGATTTTGAATCAGCTGTTCGATTTGCTTCATCGTCGCGTCATCACCGGTGCGAACCACGACCTGATTGTTGCGTCTTACGACGGTCACATAGATCGTCGCCTGACGTTCTTTCAGCAGTCGCGAAATGGGATCGTTTCCGTCATTTGATCCAGAGGGACGTCGCTGTGTGCGTTCGTTCAGTGCCTCGATCAGCTGCTGGATCTGTTCCGAAGAAAGATCGGAAAGCGGTTCGGATTCGTTGCTGGCACGGTTGTTACTGCTGCTCTTGTTGGATTGATTCGAAGTGAATCCGCCCAGCCCGTCCAGACGACTGAACGATCGTCCGCCATAGGCATAGTCGCCTTGATACGAACCGAGTCCGAGGCTGCGACTGTCGACAAGGTCGAATCGATTGAGCCGATAAATGATGTCCAGAATCGAATCCTGGTCGCCAACGCCGAAATTCAGTTCGACGCGATCTCCAAACAGGCTTTGAATTGCAACCGCGGCGTCGACAGGGTTCGGATATAGCAACGTGAATACCTTGGTCTGCTCCTCTCGGAAACTTGCAAGGTTCTGTTCGTATTCTTTCGTGGTAAAGATTCGAATGACGCCGGATTTTTCGTCAACACGAAAGTACAAATCGTGAGTCTTGGTCAGGTTCTCCAGCACGTCCATTGGGCGAACGTTGCGGAGAAACAAATTGATCTTCATCTCGTTCGCTTGCGTCGAAGGAACGATGTTGATGCCGCTCTGTTCTGAAAACAAACGCATCGCGTCGCCAAGTTCCTGGTCGCGAAAGTCAACCAGTTCAATGTTTGTCTCTGGCGGAAGAAAATCAGCGTAGCCTGGTTGGAGCACCGGATCGCCCGGAGCTATCAACGGCTGGAGATCAGTCGGATCCAGAATCGGAATGCCCGTTGCTTCGACAGCGCTCGACTTGTCCGATTTTTGTTTGATCGGCGTGGGTGCATTGGGAGTTGGCGAAGCATTATCCTGAGGCGCAGCGACAGCCGCATAGCTGCAAGGTGCTGCCAAAGTAAACATGCTGGAGATGACCAGATAAATACCGGCCGCCATTGGGTAACGTGACATCCGTGTCATAATTGTCCCGCGCGACCGACACCGTGCCGTGGCAGGTGAGTTCGCAATCAGACTTGTTCAAATGAGGGGCTTTAATCGTAAAGATAGACCGTACGACCCAGTTCCGGGAAGTTCAGTTCGATCATATCTTTAGATATTTTCTTGACTTCCATCAAGATCCATACCCCGTCCGCGACTGGAACTGACATCTCAGTGTTCGTGCGGATACGAATGATTGTGTCCTTGGATTTGAGAATCGCCATGCTATTGCCGTTGGCGATCACCTTGGACTGCACTTGAAATATCGGCATCTGAAGCAATTGCCGGCGCAGCTTTACGGTTTGATCAGCCAGATCCCGGGTGAGTTTTGCCAATTGTTTCTGAATATCCGCAATGTTCTTCTTCAGTGTCGCATTCTCAGCCTTTAATTGATTATTTTGCTCGACGAATGCGTCAAGGCGTTCGACGTCGCGGATCTTTGAAAGCGTTGCCTTGATGACGTCCGAAGCTGCGGTCGGGTCCTGCTTCTCCTGCGCTTGAAGAGCCGTTCCATCGACAAGAAACGCAGATACGATGAAAGCAAAAACGATGTGAGAGATTTGATTTCTGTTCATGTCGCTTGCTGCCTGCTAGCAGTTGGTGGAGGTTTGAAGCAATCGTTCGTTCGGTTCATTTTTCGTCGCGAGGTCGTGTGGGTTGTCGAGGCTTGGCATTTTTAATGCCGCGCTGAACGTGTGACCTCACTTCGTCTTTGAAACGGACCGGAGCCAAGGCGTTAGTGATGCCGAATTCAGTCGTAAATTGTATGCCTGCCAGTCGCGGCCGCTACCAGAAACACGACTTTGCAACTGCTTTAGTTCCCCGCTGCCAGCAGAGCGACAAAGAAGGCAATGTAAACGTAGCCCACAACTGCTCCGACGCCGATGGTTAACGCCGGAGTCAGGAATGCGTTCAGCTTTCGAATGGCTGATTGAAGCTGGTCTTCGTGGAAGTCAGCGACTTCTGAAAGCACGCCTTTGAGGTCACCCGACTGCTGACCAACCGCAATCATCTTTTCCAACATCGGCGAAAATGCATTGCCTTCGCCGATGGCATCCGCAAAATTGCCGCCTTGAATGATCTTGTCGCGCGCATTGTTAACGGTCTTGGCGGTAAACTGGTTGTAGAGCAGTTTCTGAACCGTTCCCAAACCGTCAATCAGTGTAATGCCACTACCAAGCATAACGCTTAAGCTACGCGCAAACGTTGAAGTTTCGTTCAGCTTGAGCAGCCGTCCTACGACGGGTGTTCGCAATAGGAATCTGTGAAAAGTCATTTTCCACTCCTGAGACCGATACGCGACGACAAGCACGACCAACAGGCCGCAAAACAGGATGATCACGGCACTATAGTACTGACGCATCCAGTTCGAAATATTCACAAGGTTCTGTGTCATGGGTGGCATGTTTTTGCCGAGACTCTGTAGGTAGGTTTCCAGCTGCGGGATCAGATAGGTCACCATGTAAACCGTCACGCCGATCGCTACACAGATCACCATCAATGGATAAATCAGGGCTGACGATACTTCCTGAAGGCTACGCCTGCGGTTGCGCATCGTGTCGACGGCTCTTTCGAGCACCGGAGGCAATTCACCCGTCCGTTCGCCGACTCGAATCAGCTGAATCGTAAACTCGGGAAAGCAATTGTGCTTTGACATCGCATTGGAAAGGCTGTCCCCGCTTTGGATTTGGTTGACGACGGTTTTCCAAATGTTCCCCAGTGACTTCCTGGGAGCCTGGACTTGCAACGAGTCCAAAGCTCCCAACAAAGACATGCCGCCGCGAACCATCATCGCAAGTTGTTGAAGGCTTAGCTCGACATCGATCGAACGAACAGGCAACCACTTGGTCCAATCCCATTGCTTTCTGGACGTTGACTGTTGGTAAACGGGGTCGACGCCGGTCACGATCAAACCACGGCTTCGAATCTGCGAAGCAGCACTCGACCGATTCGGCGCATCGATAACGCCGGAGCGGATTCCGCCGCTTGTGTCGCGTGCTTTGTATCGAAATTCAGCCATGGCTGGAGTCGTAGGTGGATTCTAAAGTTTTTGTGTGTCAGTCTGTTTGCTTACGAGCAGCACATGCGCGAAACGTAAGCGAGTAGGTCCGTAATGCCGTGTCCTGTTCGTACTTCACATCTGTTCCGCTTTAATACGGACTGATCACCGAAGCGATTTCGTCCAAAGAAGTTTCTCCCAGAATCAATTTGCCGATACTGTCGTCGAGCAGATCGGGAAAGTTGCGATCCGAAAGCAGCTTTTGGATTTCAGTCTCATCGGGCCGCGTGGAAACAATCCTCGCCAGCTCACGATCAAACGGAATGAATTCAAAAATTCCGACTCGGCCCATGAAGCCCGAACCGGCACAATGTCGGCAGCCTTTCGGGCGATAGATCGTGGTCCCAACCAGTTCCTCTCGACCCAGCAAAATTGCTTCGTCTTCGCTCATCTCGTAAGGCGATCGACATTTCGCACAAAGCTTGCGAACCAGACGCTGAGCTGCATACAATCTCGAAACCGCGCCGATTAAAAACGGCTTGATGCCCATGTCCGACAGCCTGGTGATCGCTCCGCTGGCCGAGTTGGCGTGGATCGTCGTGAAAACGAGGTGGCCGGTGAGTGCCGCACGAATCGCCGTTTCTGCAGTTTCCTCGTCCCGGATTTCACCGATCATCAATACGTCGGGATCGTGCCTGAGTACGCTTCTAAGCGCTTTGTAAAAACTGACTTTGTCATTTGTGTCGACCTCGACTTGCGACACGCCATCGATCACGTACTCAACCGGATCTTCGATCGTGATCACGTTGAGCGACTTCTGATTGATAAGGCTTCGTATCGCCGCGTAAAGCGTTGTGCTTTTGCCGCAGCCCGTTGGTCCCGTGACCAGAATTAAACCGTTGGGACGATGAATCGTGTGCTCAAATCGTTTGAGGTCACGATCTTCCATTCCCAATTTGTCCAGCGTCAAATCCTGAGTCTGCGTTGCCAACAATCGCAGTGTGATCCTCTCGCCGTGCTTGGTCGGTATGGTCGCGGTTCGAATGTCGATCTCGTTGCTGTGTTCCGAACTGAGCGTAAATCGTCCATCCTGCGGAGCCCGTCGTTCGGCGATGTCCATGCCGGACATGATCTTCAATCGCGACAACAACGGGTTATGGACCGCAACCGGAAGCTGCCGGTAGTTTTCCAGAACGCCGTCGACTCGAAGACGTACGCGAACGTCATTGGAAGTCGGTTCGATGTGAATGTCGGTCGCTTGACGAATCAATGCCGCGTGGAAAATTTCGTCGCCAAGGGCAACGATGTTGTCCGAATCGGGCTCAGCCTGAGTTCCCGTAAACTGAATGCGAACTGGTTCGCTTTGGTTGCCATTCCAACGGACCGTGTCCTGAAAGATCCGTTGAATGGCTCGAAACAGCGAACCCGGTTCGGTTGGAACGACTTCAATCGGATTCGAAATGTAGCGACGAACGGCCTGAATGCTCTGATCGTCTTCCGGATCCTTGCACGCCAACAAGACCGATCCATCATCTTCGGTGAAAGGCAGGACTTGGCGGCGCGTCGCAAGGTTAGCCGGGATGCGCAGCGCCCAAGCCGGATCAATTTTGACTTGATCCATATCCAACAGTTCGGTTTCTGGTACGGCCGTCATCTATGCCCTGCTCCGCCGTTTGGTTTGCACCATCGTGTCCGGGTCACGAGCGAGCGAACGGGCCGTGCGTTCGGTGATCAGACGCGACCGCCACAGCGACGCAAGGCTGTCATCGATCGTCCACATACCTTCTTCCCCGCTGGTTTGGATGATGGAGTTGATTTGGTTTAACCGACCGGTCGCAATCAGGTTTGATATCGCTGAATTCGCGTGCATGACTTCGCTGGCAAGCACGCGCCTCGAAGACTGCTCCGTCTCAAGGTTCGGATTCTGCATCCGAGGAAGCAAGTGCTGCACGATGACCGTGCGAAGGACCGTCGCGACCAACCGTTGAGCGAGATTTTGCTCTTCTGCAGCGAACGCACCGACCAATCGCTCGATCGCAGTTTTACAGTCACCGGCGTGGACCGAAGCGAACACGAGATGGCCTGTTTCCGCCGCAGAAATGGCGGTCCGCATGGTATCGAGGTCACGAAGTTCACCCACGAGAATGACGTCGGGATCTTGACGGACGGCGTCGTGAAGTGCCTGGCTGAAAGTCTCCACATCGGGCCCGATTTGACGTTGATTGACCAGTGCCATCTTCGACGGATGAACGAATTCGACAGGATCTTCGATCGTGATGATGTGGCAGCGACGATTGCGGTTGATGCGATCAATCAGGGAAGCGATCGTCGTGCTCTTGCCAGACCCTGTCGGCCCAGCGACGAGTATTAAGCCATCTTTAAGGTTGCAGAGTTCGTAGAGCTGCGAATCCAATCCGAGCTGGTCCAATTCCGGAATTGTGTTTGCGAGAAAGCGAAACGCAAAGCAGATTGAGCCATTTTTCTTGTAGGCGTTGAAGCGAAAACGATTCGACGCACCGATGGAAAATGCTCCATCGAAAGAACCACGTTGCTCAAGAGAATCGTGCTGAGCGCTGGTCAGCAACGAGCTTGCAAACGAAATCGTCTGTTCGTCCGAGACTTTGTTGTCGGCGAATCCGTCGAACGTTTCTGAAGAAAGCTGGCCATCGATGCGAAAGTGAATCGGTTCGCCAGGGCTGACATGAACGTCGGACGCCCCTCGCAAAACGGATTGTTCCAGAACCGTTTGCAGCAACGGAGCGATTTCGTGGTCCTCGAGATTCATGATAAATTGCGATGGGTGCTTGTTGCTGATTCGCTAGATGACGAAAACGATCGTCCAGGTGCGTTGCGAGCCTCCGGCTGATTCCGGCTGCATCGTAATGGCGACGGGAATGATACTTTTGGCCAAGATGTTGACGTCGGATAGAAATTCGAGCACATCGAAATAGGCTCCTTTAATTTCCACAGGCCAAAACTCGACCGGGTCGCCGACGGACTGCTCGTTCATCTTTGCGAACATGTCTTTAAGGTAAGTCGACACCACCACACTGTCTTCGCCGCCCTGCGAAACGATCGACAGGTTGTAATCTCGCATCAGTTCGGTGATCTTCTCAAGCGTGTCGATTCTCGATTTTCCGCTTCGCCAACCGATGCTCAGTTCGCGGATTCGCTGTTTTGATTGAGATACCCGTTTGCGAGTCCGCTCCAAGCTTTCTTTTTCGCTCAGCAAACTTTCTTCGGAGAACCTGGCTGTTTCCTCAGACACGGCAGAAAGTTTCTGCTGCTGATAGTTGGCCTCAATTTTGGTTCTTTGGCTTCTCAGCGGAACGGCGAACAGCACGGAGTAGATCGCCAAAATCAAGGCAGCAGGAAACAGCATCAGTAAGAACTGTTCCCGTTTGGAGTCGTGTTTCAGTGGTGCGATCATGATTAAATTTGGAGTTGAGGTTGTGCCTTACTCGACGGTTCCCGCTTTTCTTAGCAGCGCGACTGAATCGAATGGACCAGTATCCGTCAGCGTGATCTCGTAGGTCCATGGACCTCCCGTGATCAGTTTTTGTTGGCCTTCCTGTTTGGCCGGATTGACTGCCCAGCCCATCGGGGCGACTTCTTCTCGCAACCCTTTGGCAAACGCCTGGGCCGCTTCACCGTTGAGCGAGATGCCGGAAATCATGATGCCTTCTTCGGTTCCCGCAATTTTCTCTACCACCAGGTTCGGCGTCCGCCGCTCCACCAATAGCTTCAGCAGCTCTGCAACGCGGTTACTTTGATTGTCTAGAAAAAACTGGACGCGAATCAGATCGTCGCCAAGCGAGTAGTCGAGCTGTTGAATCTCGGATTGCTGCTCCAACACGGAAATCAATTGCGAATCGTACAGCTTCTTCTTCTCTGCCGGCTGTTTCAGCGTCGCGATCTCGGCTAGCAACGCCTGGTTCGAAGCGTTCACGTAGCTCCAGTGCCAAAAACAGAAACCCAGAACCGCTGCGGCAATGGCTACAGAAGCGAGGTGCCTGATCGGAGTCCCGGTTGTGCCTTTGGTCAGCCGAATCAGCGGCGCGGTGATCTGATCAAGACGCGTTGCGAAGTTATTCGCGACTCGTAACGCCCACTGCTCAAAATCAGTTTCCTGTGCAAGGTCTTCGACCGTCGAAAATTGATCTGTGTCTACCTCTTCGAGATTCGTGCCCAGGAATCGTTTGATCGCAGGAGTATTGCCTTTTGTTTCGGCAGCGGAATTGGGAAACTGTCGGACCTTGATCAGTCGATTTGAATCCTGACCAAGCAGATAGCCCAGTCCGTCCCACACTTCGAGAGATCGGTCCGCTTCGCCGGTTCTGGAACCTCCCGAAAGTCCTGCCGGGTTGGCGACCACGATGTCTCGACAGCCCTGCGATTCGAGCATCAAGTTAACGGCGTCCAGATCCGTTTTCCGAATCGCGCTGACCCAATACTGTTCGAAGTCCTCCTGTCTGCCGACGGCGCTCGACGCGACAACGATCTCGTCGATCTCAATGCCCGAAAGCGTTTCGGCTTCGAATTTCAAAGCCTCTTCAAGCTCCGTGGAATCGATTCCGCCGATGCTCATTCGAGGAAGCAGCACGATTTGCGACCAGACTTCTGTTGACGCCACGATCGTCTTGTAAGCCAGCGGTGGTTTCCCTTTGACTACATGATTCACCGCGTCGGTGAACGACGATTCGACATCGACCAGGTCCCGGACGTGGAACACGAGGTCGGACTTCTTGCCAAAGTCAGCGCGGACCACGCCATCGTTCGTGACGAGAATCACTGAGATGTCGGGACGCTTTGCCATGGTTGGTCACACTCTGAAGTTCACGCATTTCGGCGTTTAGTCGTTCGATTCGAGGGAGGCGCTGGTTGCCGCTGTCGGGGCCTGATTGTCATTCTGGAAATCGAAACAGACCGTCAGACCCGAATGTGGAACTTGCAGGTACTTCGTCTGTTTCTCGCCATCGACCTCGCAGACGATTGCTCGCAAGCCAACGGGAACGTCGCGAAACCGAAACGAATCGGGCATTGGATCTTCATCGTCCAGCACCACCAATGTCGTCAAGGACGTTTCAGGTTGCGGTGTTAGTAAAGCCACTCTGACGGTCGAGTTGTCTGGATTGTCGAGCAGGACTTTTCCGGTTACCTCAACTTTGCCAGATTCAAGATCGATCGACAGTTCTTCTGGCGTGTTGTCGTTGTCAGACGCCGGCAGCGAAATTTGCACGGTGTTCGCGTACCCTTTTGCATCAGACAGAACCGTTGGAGACTGTCCCCACGGATCTTTCAACGCGTTCGCACCGATGGCAAGCTGCATGTACGGGCCACGCCAACCGCATGGGATCCTGACGCGGGAATAGTCGACCGGCTGATTTGGACCGGCTCGAAAACCGTATGGGAATCGAGTCGCCAATTCGGATTCGGCATTCCAAAGCTCGGAAAGGATCTCTGGCGAATCAAGCGGATTCGTATTGTTGGTCAATACGTCTGTGAACGCTTCCGGTAGCCGCCCTACGTCTGAGATGAATCCGCTGATCAACGGAGTTCCGTCCACCTGATACTTCTGTTGCGGACCAATCGAGGCGATTTTGATTTCGTCCAGCAACCTTGAAGCAGACGTGAATCGCTGGCTGTCGACTTGGGGCTGCAGCGATTGAAGTGCCACCGTGGCGACGATCGATAGAATGACCAGAACGACCATCAGTTCCAATAACGTCAAGCCTGCGCGAGTCTTGGTGACCCAACGAGGCTGGGAAGCCAAACGAGGCTGAGCTCGCAATCGAAATCGAGCACTCGTCCAAGCTTGCCGACGATCGACGCATCGCGAACTTTCAGATTCGGAAAACTCGCTGTGCATTGGTCACCCCTGAGCGGTCGGTTGCAAGCCCTCCGGTTCCGATCAGTTTCGCGCCGGAGGCACTTTCGAAATTCGTATCTGCGTCGACGTTGTTCAACGCAAACGATTTGGTTGAGTAATCGTACTCGTTGTTCATTCCTACTGGCGATTGTCCGGGAACCTCAGGAACATCACGAGGTCATCACCGCATTCCGCCAACGTAAGCTCTCTCGTTTCGTCTTTTCCTGGCTTCATGTTCGACACGTCGGCCGGCGTTTCGATTTGCCCGTTCGGGCCGGCGGATACAAGCCGAATGAATTTGCACTCGGTCGGATTCACTGTTCCGTCTTCGTCGAAATCGACCTGGATTTGCAGCTCATTGCCCCATCCATCGACGACCGTCGGCTCACCCGTTTCCTTCTGCCCTGTCGGAAGCACGTATGGACCGTTCCAGCCGATTCGGTTGACGGGGTCGTAATGTTTCAGTTCCGGGGCCGTTTCCTCAATCAATTCCGGGGCTTCTTCCTGAACCAGTTCGCATACCTCTCGCGGAATCGCGTTGGGCTTGTGCGACAATGATTCCAACACGCCGTCTTTACCAGAGATCGCATTTCGCACGGTGTGCATCGTCGCCTGAGTCGTGATCGTGACCGGGCATTCGGTGTTCCCGCCAGGAGTGACGACAACGAGGTTGCTGAACGACGGAATCGCAATCAATGCGATCGCAGTCAGGATCAACATCACGATCATCAGTTCCAGTAACGTAACACCGGTGCGCAATCCATGGCGTCGCAGGCGTTGAGTGCAAGGTTGATTCAATGAAGCAAGTTTCATGGTGGTTACAGAACTAGTTTTCCGTATCAGAGTAGTAAGACTCGAGTTCGTTCGACATGCTGGAGATGCCGTACTTTCCGGGGATTCCGGTTCCAGCGTAACGAGCAACGAATTCGGAATCGCCAGAGGGCTTCAACTCGACCAATATCAGGTATCGAGAATACATGTCCTCCGGGCTTTGATCCCGTTCGTCAGAAAAATGTACGGGTGCTTCCGAGAATGCGGCTTTCGGACCACCGCCGACCAGCGAACACTGTTCGCCCAAACCGAAAACGAAAAATCGACTGGACGCATCGACTTCCAGATTCCAACCTTCTCGCAGCAAAACCAGAGCAGGTTCCTGTGAAAGTGCACAGACTCGCGAATCCGTGCCAATCGCGACCGGAAGCTGATCGTGAGAGCCAAAGGTCGCGTTGTCGGCGCCATCGAGCGCTGGCACCAGCTCGGTGATTCCGATCAGGCGAAGCGCTTCAATCTCGGCTGGAGAAAGCGACGTCGTTTCAAACACTTCGGCGCCACCGAGGTAGCCCGGAATGTTGCCGTCGATGGATGACGATCCCGTAATGAGAGCGTCGAATCGGTTGCCGATTTGTCCCTGAGACAGAACCGCCATCCTTCGAATGGTAGATTCGATTTCTGGAACATTGGCCGCTGCGGTGGCGACTTGAGTTCGCTTAAGCATGCCTGGCAGCGTCGAAACAACGATCCCGCCAAGGGCGATCAGGATAGTGAGAACGACCAACAACTCCAGCAACGAAAGGCCGCGTCGATCTGCTGATCGGAGGCTATTTCGGAATTCAAGTTGGAGGAATTCGTTCTTCATTTTCAAAAAACAAAGGTGTGGATCCTGGGGCGAAAAGCGAAAGTTCCTTCATCCTGAATCGACTTCGCGTGACAGATTGTATAGCCAGCTGAGTTTCGCCTAAATTACCGATTTATTAGTCGCTAGCTGATTTATCGGAACCCAACCGAGTGTGTTTTGGGGAACAATCGGCTCCCTTGCGGCCTATGTCCTGCTGGACAGTCAACCTCGCTGTTATTCGAAGCGATCGATTGATAACTCGCCTATCCCTTGAACCAGCCTGAGTTGCGAAAGGGGTTCGAAAAATGCTTCAATTGCCCAACCGGCAGAGATTACGCCTGGTTTGCCAGCAAATTGGTCATTCGAACGTTCCCAGATCGAGGCCAAGGGTCACCAACGTGCCCGTTTCCCCGAGAAAGTAAGTGTATTCGCAGGCCTCGCCGGATCACCACCAGTGGCTCAATTTGGGGGGATCTTGACCGCTATTCGTCCGGGAATCAAGACCGCTATCGCCAGAGTCCGCTGAAGAAATGGTAGCGAGGGTTTTTAATCTTCCGAGTCACCTCGGCAGGCGGAGCATAAGGTGCTCCCGAATCGAATTCAGCCGGCAGCGATCGGTCTGCGTCGCCAGACTTGGAAGATTCGAGTTCCTTTGCGATTTCCATCAGTGCGGCCAAGCGATCTTCGGTCGGCGGATGCGTTCGCAGCATCGCGGGTTGTTGCCGCCGCATGCCCGGACGCAAAATTTTCTCAAAGACGCCGCGCTCGATCACGTGCTCAAGCTTCTTCAAGGCCGACGCCAGTCCCATCGCGTCGCCAGTCAGTTCCGCTGCGCCACGGTCAGCATTGAATTCGCGTGTGCGAGAAAGTGCCAGTTGCAGCATGATCGCAATCGATGGCGAGAAAAAGAGAATCGCTCCGGTGGTCCAAAACGGAACCGCTGTTTTGCCGAACATGCTGCCCATCGAGAAAAACAGCATCAGCAATCCGACGCGCGACAAAGCCGAAATCGTTCTGGAAATGATGTCGGCCACGCCCAGAACCGACGTGTCGCGGCACTGCACGTGCGTTAGCTCGTGAGCCAGAATTCCCTCCAGCTCTCTCGGATTCATCATCCGGATGATTCCATCGGTCAGTGCCACCGATGAGTTGTTGCCAACGCCAACGGCAAATGCGTTGGGCATCTTGGACGGTATGTAAAACAGTTTCGGTTTTGGCGAAAGCTGAGCTCGTCGGCAAAGCTCGTCGTAAATCTCAAACAGCTGTGGTGCCTGATGCGGATGAATCGGCTGAGCTTTGTACATTCGCAAAATCAGCGCGGCGGACGCTCTTGATCCGAACGCCAGTCCGAATATGGTCAGCAACACGGCGCCGATCAGTCCCATTTTTCCGCCCAGCACCAAGCCAACGAATCCAGCCAGGACTGCCATCGCGAAGATCAACAGGATCGTATGAAAAGTGTTTGAGGAGTCCGAGCTGCGAACCATGACGGCGGGGGAAATCGTATCAGAATCAAAATCAATTTGCTGGTCAGGCAACCGTGCGGCTGTCTCGACCGTTGGTTCAACGCGGAATCGTCTCAGGCCTATTTGCCAGACACAATCACTTCGAACGGACGGTGGTCGCTGGTTTTCTCGTCGTCCGGAAAGTCGCCTTCGCGAACGATGACTTTGCAACTGGTGGTCCAGTCTTTGGCTGGCCCGGCAACGAAGCCAAAATCGAGCATACTGCCAGGATAGTCGTCTTTCCCGTCAGGTTGCCGCGGGTCGTCATACCAGTTGGTGTCGATCAACTCGATCGGCTCGATCCACTTCCAAATGCTATCTTTCATGAACAGTCGAAATGCTTCGTTGCCCTTTCGCGTGGCGAACTCGTAATCGAAGTTGTAGTCGCCGAGTGCCACGACCGGCATCGTTTGATCGCGGGCCCATTCGACAAGCTTCGTGGCTTGCATTTGTCGCATTTCTGCCTTGCCTCGGGCGAGATGGTTCACCATCACAAGAATTTCTTTGCCGCTCAGCAAATCCTTGAAGTGACCCACCAGCGGACTGCGGTAACGGCTTTTGTAATTGATATCGTGAAGTTCGAATTGGCGAACAAAGCTGAGCGTCTGTTTGTTGTAGATCAACATCAAGCGATCACTGCGGCCGGTTTCCGACATCAGGTAGTTGTAGTCGTCACCGAAAGCTGAGCAAAAATCTGTCGCGGCCGTGGGGAGGACTTCCGTCAGCGCGATCACATCGTAACGCCCGAGCTCACCCAGTTCTTTGACGATCGTGTCCGGATCCGAGCCTTCCGATTCGACGTTCCACGAAAGGAATTTCAGACTGAACTGCACGTCGCCTGTCGACATGGGAACGTCTTTCGACGCAACCGAAGAAGCAGCCGGGTTCTTTTCCGTGACTGAAGGCGGCGTAACGTTGACATGCTTCGCACCCGGTTCTTCGATCGGCGGAACGGGTGCGGAGTCGCTTGTGTCAGGAGCCGAAGGAGCCACCTGCGCCGTCGGCGTTTCCGGCGCATCGGCTTTGTCAGGTTCATCGCAGCCTGCGAAAAACAGAGCGGCGAGAGCAAGCATCAGGATCGATTGTTTGAGCATGGGTTGGTCGGCAAAAGTTAGGTCGGTTGGCGAGGCACAGCAAGTGTTGGGCCGCGTTTGTATTTGACTTTAAGTCGCGCGTCGTGCCAATGGCTGCCTGATGGGTCCGCACAGCCGAAAGCCGAAACCTTGGCTACGACGTTTCAGCCAGTCGCCACTTTTTCGAATACCGGTCTGCAAATTGTGTTCAATCGAACCATCCGGCTTCCGCTTCAGGTTAAGATTCTGATTCAGGCACTGGCTGCGTAAGTTCTTCGCCCGTGCACGACAATCTTTCCCAAAATTCTGCTTCGATATGTTCATTGACGACGATTTCCTGCTGCAAAACGAATCTTCAAAACGGCTGTACCACGACCACGCGGCAGACCAGCCGATTATCGATTACCACAACCACTTGTCACCGGCAGATATTGCGACCAATCGGCGCTTCGACAACCTGTTCGATATGTGGATCGATCACGATCATTACAAATGGCGCGCAATGCGAGCCAACGGAATTCCGGAATCGCACTGCACGGGCGACGCATCGCCGAAAGAGAAATTTCTGGCGTTCGCGAAAACAGTGCCGCACACATTGCGAAATCCGATCTTTCACTGGACGCATTTGGAACTGAAGCGGTTTTTCGGAATCGATGAATTGCTGAACGAGGACAATGCCGAATCGGTTTGGGATCGCTGCAACGAGCAGATCGCTGGCCGTGATGAGCTTCGTACGCGTGGCATTCTTGAAAAGTTCAAAGTGACTGCTCTTTGTACCACCGATGATCCTACGGACGCTCTGGAGCACCACGAAGCGATCGCCCGGGACTCAAAATTTGAAGTCGGTGTGTTTCCTGCGTTTCGTCCCGACTGGTCGCTGTTCGTGCACTTGCCCGCAGAATTTCAGGACTGGGTCAAGAAACTTGCTGCATCAAGTGGCCAGCCGGTTGGCAGTTTTCAGGAGTTCCTAGATGCGATTCGCAACCGTCACGACTTCTTTCATTCGATGGGAGCACGTCTGTCGGATCACGGTTGCCAGTACATACCGTCATCGTTTTGCGACGCGTCGGAAGCGGAGTCCATTTTCGATGCGGCCATGAGCGGTCAGGCCGCCGACAAATCACAACACGATGCTTTCTCGACGTTCATGCTGCTCTATCTGGCAGAACTCGATTACGAAAAGGAGTGGACCAATCAGTTTCACGTCGGAGTTTTCCGCAACAACAACACGCGACTGTTCGAACAAGTTGGGCGGGATCTGGGCTGTGACTCGATCGGCGATTTGCCGCAAGCTGGAACGATGGGCAGATTTTTTGACGCCCTTGACCGAAAGGATCGTTTGCCACGGACGATCGTCTACAACCTCAACCCGGGCGACAACTATCTGGTCAGCACCATGATCGGAAACTTCCAGGACGGGCGGATCGCCGGCAAGATGCAATTTGGTTCCGGCTGGTGGTATCTCGATCAAATGGAAGGCATGCTCTGGCAATTGAACACGCTTTCAAACACGGGACTGCTGTCTCGATTCGTCGGCATGCTGACCGATTCTCGCAGTTTCATGTCGTTCACCCGGCACGAATACTTCCGCCGAATCCTGTGCAACCTGCTCGGATCGGAGATCGAAAGTGGATTGCTGCCGAGTGATTTTGGAATGATCGGCGGGTTGGTTGAGCGAATTTGCTACGGGAATGCCAAGGAGTTCCTTCGTCTACCGGTTAGCTGATTTGAAATCCTTTGTTCACTCTCAGCACGGTACATTCGGGTGCGTATCCCCGATTTTATGAAAGCAACCGAGCCAGCTGTCTTGACTCTGCCGTTTGCCAAACGTAGTGTAATAGAGTCGTTTATCAATTTGAGGCGCCCTTTGCTCGGTCCAAGATTTACAGCATTCCTTCTCGCCGCGGTGGTCATCATTTGTCCGCTGCGCTGTGCTGTTAGTGGATGCGAATATGCTGCCGAAACCGTGATGCAAAGCTCGGCATGTAGTTGCTGTTCACATCTGGATGCGGTTCAGCAGTTGGCCGATCAGGTTCCTGAGTCCTCTACCGGTTGCGAGTGCCCACACTGTCTGTGTTGCGGCGCGCTGATATTGCCAGAAAGTCAAAACGACTTCTTTGTTCACGGTTTCCTTCTTGTTCTGACCGATTTTGATCGCCCGACGGTTGTCGCCAAGAGCCAGTCCGCGAACCACTCGCTACGTTTTTCAACCAGCTACTCCGTTGATGCTTCGGGTGCCGCTGCGCGCGCGTCGCTTTCCAGTTGGACGCTGTAGCAATTCGGATCTGAATCAGTTTCGCCGTAGAAATACGGCTCAAATCTGATTTCGCGCGTCCGGTTTCTTTTTCGTTACGTCCAATGATGGCCAGCATAATGGCCACTGGAGCGACTCGCTCAAATGCTACTGCCCTGGGAATATGGCGTTCGCAACCTTGCCCGGCGACCGCTGCGCACAGCCTTGACGCTTGTCGCACTGTCGACAGTCATCCTGTTGGTGTTCGTGGTCGTTGGATTCATCCGCGGTCTCGAACGCAGCCTCACCATAAGCGGAGACCCCGACGTGGTGTTGGTCTACTCGATTAGCTCCGAAGAAAACATCGAGAACTCAGCCATCGCCGCACAGATTCCGAACCTGCTGACCGCCAGCGTAGGCGGCACATTGAAGCGTTTTGGAACCGACCACGTTTCGCCAGAGTTGTATTTGGGCACCCGGGTCAGTGAAGGCGGCGCCCGTGGCAGCGGTGATAGCGAAAACAAAAACCAGAACGTTGACGAAGGCGGTTTGGGACTCGTCCGCGGCGTCACGATCTCCGCGCCATTGGTGCGGGGTGAGGTGAAGCTAACCGACGGTCATTGGCCCGGCAAAGGAGAAGTCATCGTCGGCAAACTGGCTTCTGCGAAAATGGGCTTGGGTAATGCAGCGTTAGCAAACGGCAGCATGTTGAATTTTGAAGGCCAATCCTGGAAAGTCGTTGGGCATTTTGCAGCAGGTGGTGCTTCTTTCGAATCCGAACTTTGGTGCAACCTCACCGAATTGCAATCCGCCACGAAACGCCAGGATCTGACGCTGGTCGCACTGAAGCTTGAGCCCGGTGCGTCCCACGCCGAAGTCCAATTGTTCTGTAAAGAGCGAACGGATCTGGAACTGCGAGCGATCGGCGAAACTGAATACTACCAATCACTGCAACAACATTACAAACCGGTTCGAGTTTTGGCCTGGTTGGTTGTCCTGCTCGTTTCCGGTGCGGGAGTTTTCGCCGGGCTGAACATGATGTACGGCGCGATCGCCGGACGCATTCGCGAGATCGCCACCTTACAAGCCATCGGATATCGACGCCGAGCGATCTTGCTGAGCATCCTCCAGGAAGGCGTTCTGCTTGCCGCCGCAGCATCACTCATCGCCGGCGTCATCGCTTTGTTGATGCTCAACGGCCTTGCGATTCGATTCACGATGGGTGCCTTCGTTTTGAACATTGATGGCATCGCCGTGCTCCTCGGATGCGGCGTTGGATTGATGTTGGGTGTGCTGGGGGCGTTGCCACCGGCACTGAAAGCATTGCGTTCCGCGATCGCGACCAGTCTCAAAGCCGTTTGATTGAACTTATTTAAAACACGTTTCTACACGAACTCTTTTTACGGAGAAAACCATGAAAGCTATTTTTTACACGATCCTTTTGGCCGCCGTTTTCCTTGTCGGATGCGAGGCTTCTTCCACGCCGGTTGAGCAGTCAAGCGTCGTTGGCACAACGGGAGGTCAGTACCTTGTCGACGCCGAACCTGCCAACGCGACGCCCGTCGGTGATGCGCGCAAAGACTCCAGTGACGGCGACAAAATCACGCTGGTCGGTCACATCGGCGGATCAACGGATCCTTTCGTCGAAGGTGTCGCTGCATTCACGATCGTTGATCCGAAAGTCCCCTACTGTGCTCCTGAGGAAGGTTGCAAAACGCCTTGGGACTACTGCTGCACGCAGAATGATGTCAAAGAAAATATTGCGACGGTAAAAATCGTCGACGAAGCAGGCAAGCCTGTAACCGAAGACGCTCGCAAACTTCTGGGCGTCAAAGAATTGTCGTTGGTCGTCGTCGAAGGCACGGCCAAGCGTGACGATCAAGGCAACCTTTCGCTACTGGCCAACAAAGTCTACCTGAAAAAGTAGTCTGCCGTTTTGGTGGCAAACCTGGAGCAACTCATGAGCGACTCGGAACTGGATCTTTCTCAACTGGCATTGCAGCGGCAACCCGCGACTCCGCGCAGTGACGGTGACAGAGACAATCCAACGAATCGAAAATGGCTGACACGATACGTGATTCCTGGCGGCTTGATCGCCGGGTTCGCGTTGTTGGTTTTCGGCGCGGCTGGGAATTCGCTGTGGCCGAAACCGACCGTCGAAGTCGTTCCGGTGATCGTCAAACGTGCAACGGTTCAGCAATCTGGTCAGCCGCTTTTTCAGGCGGCTGGCTGGATTGAACCGCGTCCGACGGCGATCAGTGTTCCTGCGCTCGCTCCCGGAGTTGTTGAAGAGCTAATGGTCGTCGAAGGCCAATCGGTTAGCAAAGGCGAACCCATTGCTCGGCTGATCACGATCGATGCCGAAATCAGGGTGCAACAGGCGAAAGCCGAGCTTGCCAACGCCGAAGGAGACTTGCGAAAGGCGATGTCAGAATTTCGTGCAGCAAAGATTCGCGTCGAGAAACCTGTGCATCTGCAAGTTCAGGTGGCGGATGCCAAAAGTCGATTGGCGGCAGCGGAGACGACGATGGCAAACTTGCCGTTTCAGATCGAATCGGCTCGTGCCCAAACCGAATACGCGGCTCAGAGCGTCAATGGAAAGCGGGCGGCCGGCAATGCGATCGCCGGAGTCTTGCTGCAGAAAGCCGAATCTGAACTCGTGGCCACGGATGCAAACTTGCGAGAGTTGCTGCAGCGGCAGCCAAGTCTGCAAAAAGAGATTGCCGCGCTCAAGCAAAAAGTTTCAGCTCTCGATTCACAGCTGGAGCTGCTGGTCGAAGAGAATCGACAGCTTGGAGAAGCGGAAGCCAAGGTGCTTTCGGCGGAAGCGAAGCGTGAGTCGGCGCGGCTGAAACTGCAGAAAGCAAAACTTGAGTTCGATCGAAACACGATTCGATCGCCGATCGACGGACGAATTCTACGACTGATCGCTCCGCCCGGCACGCGTGTCTCAGGCCAACATTCGGTAGCAGGTGAAGGCTCCGGCGCAGTTGTCGAAATGTACGATCCGAAACGACTGCAGGTTCGCGCCGACGTTCGTCTGGAAGATGTGCCACGGGTTCAGCCGGGACAGCCAGTTGAGATCGAAACGGCGTCGTCGAACCAGACAATCAAAGGCCGAGTCCTGCAATCGAACAGCACGGCCAACATTCAAAAAAATACGCTGGAAGTCAAAGTCGAATTGCTCGATCCGCCGACCACGGTCAGCCCGGAAATGCTTGTGAGAACAACATTTCTGGCTCCGGAAATCGTTGGCTTGACAGATGTGGCACAGGAAACAGCACGATTGTTCGTGCCGAAACAACTGGTTCGCGAAGGCGAGAACGGCAACGTGGTTTGGGTCGTAGACGCTAACAACCGGGCTCGCGAAAGAACAATTTCGGTCCGCGAGGCCAATGGCGATCTCGTACTGGTCGAGTCCGGGCTGCAACCGACTGACAAACTTGTTTCATCAAACACCAACGACCTTTCGGACGGCACGCTCGTTGTTGTCTCTGGCGAAGATCGTTCCATTGGGAGATAGAAAATGGCATTGGTTGAACTTAGAAACGTCAGCAAGAGTTTCACAAAAGGGGACGACACAATCCAACCTCTCGATGGTGTCAATCTCGACATCGAGGAAGGCGATTTTGTGTCGCTGATGGGGCCGAGCGGAACCGGGAAGAGCACGTTGTTGAACGTGATCAGTGGAATCGACCAACCCGACGAAGGGACGATTACCGTGGACGGCGTCGAGATCACGAAGCTTTCGCGTAGTAAGCTGGCGGATTGGCGAGCGATCAACCTCGGATACATTTTTCAAACGCACAACCTGATTCCGGTGCTGACAACGTATGAGAATGTCGAACTGCCGACCTTGTTGTTGAAGCTGACCGCTGCCGAACGTCGCCAACGCGTGCAACTGGCGCTGCAGGCCGTGGGCTTGAGCGATCGAGCCAGGCATTATCCGCGACAGCTTTCCGGTGGTCAGGAACAACGCGTCGGAATTGCTCGTGCGATCGTGGCTCATCCGAAAGTCGTCGTGGCGGACGAACCGACGGGAAGTTTGGACACGAAAACCAGTGAGCAGATTCAATCGTTGTTGCAGCGGCTCAATCGCGAGCTGAACATCACAATGCTGTTGGTGACGCACGATTCCGATGTGGCAAAAATCGCAAGCCGCCAGTTGCGTTTGGACGAGGGGAAGTTTCACGAACAGTTGCCAGGCGGGGTGGCATAGGCTTCCAGCCTGTGATCGCGCTGGTTGCTTCCGTCTTTGAAATGAGACGACAGGCTGGAAGCCTATCCCACCTTTGCAAAACACGAATTTCAGGAATCCAAATGTTACGCTACGTTTTAAAAACACTCTATCGACACCGGGCACGCACGCTGCTGACCGTTTCCGGTGCGGCGGTGGCAATGTTCGTGTTCTGCTTTGTCGGTTCGGTGCAACAGGGACTCGATCGGTTGACCTCCGGTGCGGACGCCAACCGAAGTCTGATCGTATTTCAGGAAAATCGTTTTTGTCCCACCAGCAGTCGATTGCCACAGGACTACGCATCGCAAATTCGCAAAATCGAAGGCGTCGCTGACGTCGTGCCGGTTCAAGTTTGGACCAACAACTGCCGTGCGAGTTTGGATATCGTTGTGTTCAATGGCGCCGACCCGCAAAAAATCAAAGACAATCGTCCCGTGGAGCTGATTGATGGAAGCTGGGAAGAGTTTCAGTCTCGTCGTGACGCCGCGATCGTTGGGCGCAACTTTGCGCAGCGACGCGGCATCAAACGAGGCGACCAGTTTTCCATCGGAGACATCTCGGTCAACGTCGCTGGTGTGTTTCAGTCCAGCGTTCCGTCGGAAGAGAATTTGATTTACACCAGTCTCGATTTCCTGCAGTACACGCGAGGGCTCGACGCCGCCGGCGTGGTGACTCAGCATGAAGTCGTGCTCACCAGCAGCGCCGATCCGGACCAGGTGGCTCGGGCGATTGACCTGGACCTTCGTGCCGGACCGGTCGCCACGACGACGCGCCGAAAAGGCGCCTTTCAGGCCAGCACTCTGTCGGACCTGACCGATTTGATTGGCTTCGCTCACTGGCTGGGCTATGCCTGCGTTGGGCTCGTGTTGTCTCTGGTCGCCACGACGACAATCATGTCGGTGCAGGATCGAATCAAAGAGTACGCGGTGCTGCAAACGATCGGCGTTCGGCCACTGCGAGCCATGCGATTGGTGTTGGCCGAAAGTACGATCCTGTGCCTGGTGGGTGGATTGGGCGGAACGCTGTTGGCGTTGCTGGCGCTACAGTTGGGCGGATTTGCCATCGGAGCCGAAGGAGCCACGATCGCATTTCGGCCCTCGTTTGAGTTGTTAGCTGCCGGTGTGGTCGTTTCGCTGGTCGTTGGTTTGGTCTCCGGAATAGCCCCCGCAATTCAGGCGGCTACCGTGCCGATTGTGAAAGCCCTGAACCAGCCGTAGCGATGCGTTGCGGCCGATCGCGGCAAAAAGCGATCGGCGATGAGTGCCTTGCGTGCAGTCTGGTGTCTGTGCGTCCATGGCGTTCAAAACAACTTGCGTTTTCCCGACCAATATTGGGAAAGGAGCACGTGTTTAAAAACATTCCAGGGTCTGGCACGAGCGTTGCGTAATTGGATCGTAATGAATCAACCCTACTCAAAGGAAATCAAATGTTACGTGCAACCATCACTCTTTTCATTCTTGCGATCATTGCAGCTGTTCTTGGATTTGGCGGCATGGCAGGCGGACTCGCCAGCATCGCCCAAATCTGTTTCTTCATCTTCATCGTGTTGTTTTTGATCAGCGCCGTCAGTTCTGCCCTTCAAGGTCGGAACCCTGTCTAAACAATCTTTGATCAACACAATCCGACAAGGAGAATCTGATGAGTTTTGACTCAATCAATCCGTACAACGGCGAAAAAATGACCAGCTACAAGGAGCTCAATGCAGACGAAACGGTTGCGGCCGTCGAGTCTGCACATGAAGTGTTCCAAAGCTGGCGAACGACAACTTTCGACGACCGTAAACAGATCTTGAAAGCCTTCGCCGAAGAGCTTCGCAGTCGCAAAGACGAATTTGCAAAACTCATCACGCTCGAGATGGGCAAGCGGATTGAAGAGAGTCGCAGCGAGATCGACTTTTGTGCCGACATCGTGGATTTCTACGCGGATGGAGCAGAAGAGTTTCTTGCTGATCACGAGATGGAAACCGACACGGGGGATGCGTATATCCAATACCAGCCGCTGGGCGTATTGCTTGGCGTCATGCCCTGGAATTTCCCGTTCTATCAGGTCGTCAGGTTCGCCAGTCCAAACTTGATGGCGGGCAATGTCGTTATGGTGAAACACGCCAGCAACGTGCCGCAGTGTGCCAAAGCCATTGAGGATTTGTTCAAGAAAGTTGGGCTTCCCGACAATGCCTACACCAACCTTTTCATTCCGACCGAGTTCGTAAACTCGATCATTGACCATGATGCCGTTCAGGGCGTTTCCTTGACCGGTAGCGACGCGGCGGGAAGTGCTGTTGCTGAGCGAGCGGGCAAGCAGATCAAAAAATCTGTGTTGGAGCTTGGTGGTAATGACGCGTTTATCGTCTTGGACGACGCTGATTTGGAGTCAACGATCGAATCGGCGGTCAAAGGCCGGATGCAGAATACTGGGCAATCGTGTGTGGCCAGTAAACGATTTATCGTCCTCGAATCGGTGGCTGATGAATTCATGAACGGCTTCAAGAAAGCAATGTCTGAACTGAAGATGGGCGATCCGATGGATCCGGAAACCGATATGGGGCCGCTTTCGACGGAATCGGCAGCAGCTGACCTGTTGGAGAAAGTTCAGAGCACCATTAACGCCGGCGCCAAAGTCGTTCTCGGCGGTGACAGGCCCGACTCGAAAGGTGCATTCTTCAATCCGACGATTCTTACTGAGATCACCTCGGACATGCCGACGTATGATCAGGAACTTTTCGGCCCGGTTGCGAGTGTGTACGTCGTGAAAGATGAGCAGGCGGCAATCGAGCTGGCGAACGACTCCAGCTATGGACTTGGCGGTTCGGTTTACACGCAAGACATTGATCGCGGCCGGCGCGTCGCAGAACAGGTGCAGACTGGAATGATGTTCATCAACCAGCCGACCAATAGTCAGGAAGAGCTTCCTTTTGGCGGCATCAAAAAGTCAGGATACGGTCGAGAGTTGTCGAAGCTCGGCATCCTGGAGTTCGTGAACAAAAAATTGGTCCACGCCCCAGCGATGGCGTAACCGGTTCGAGTACGACAAATAAAAAAGCGGCAGTGTGGTCAATCACACTGCCGCTTTTGTTTTGATAACCAGACTCTGGTCGCCAACTACTTCATTCGCTTGAGTTCCATCGACTTCACGAACTCGTCGCGCCAGTCGTACTCAAGTTCCTGAGCATAGTACTGAGCCGCACCCATCACGTCGGTGGGGACTCGTTTGAAACGGAAGAACTGTTGCTCAAGGTATTCTTGGCCGAGTTCCGAAACCGAAGCCGCAGGCGTTGTCCGCTGGATCGCGTAGACCTTGCTGCGTGCTTGATTCGCTGCGACCCCCGTCCCGTTTTCCTCAAGTGAAAAAGCAGTCGACATGAATTCCTCGCCAGGATTGTCGATGCCGAACGGCATGCCGTAAGTTGCCGTTGCGTTACGACCGGGGCGAAACCAGGTGAACTCGCCGGTTGGAGCGGCTGTGTCAGGATAGAGCTCAGTCAGCTTCTTACCCTCAGATTTTGCCTTCGCGGCGATCTGCTCGGCAGCTTTCCGGGCCAGCTCAACTGCTTGTTGATGTTTCCAGTACTTGATGATCTCCGGTTTGGCTTCATCGAACTCGGGGATTCGAACGTCTTCTTTTTCGGCCAACCAGTAAACGTAAGAGTTACGTGTCAAATTATCATCGAGAACTTGAGGAATCAGAACTTCGACTCGATCAAAGTCGAGGAAAATCTTATTGGCTGACAACTGAATTCCCGTTCGGACAGGGCCTTGAGGTGTGATCGTTTCGACGTCGATGAACACGCGTCCGATGTCCGTTTCAGCCAACTCGCTATTGAGCATCATCCCCGATTCACGGAAAACGAGCCCGTTGTCCTTGGCGATTGCATCGAAGTCCGGCATTTCGGGCTTTGATGATTCTGTTTTTTCTGATTCGCGAGATGTTTCCCAACGCAGCACCTGATTTTGGTACGTCTGCATCGAAATCATCGCACGTTTGATTGCTTCGTTCTTTTTCGAAAACGCGGTAGCGATCGCCAGTCGACGACGAATATCGTCAGCCACATCTGCCAAAGGCTTAATCTGAGTTTTCTTTGTCGCCTCTCCAGTCGATGGCCCCGCCGTTTCATCAGAAAGCTGCATGTCGCCAATCCCTCCGACATCGCTTCCGCCTTCCTGGGTCGTTCCAGGAGTTGTCGTTTCCGCAGCGGTCGTTTCTGTCGCTGATGATTCTTCGGACGCTGGTTCTTCTTCCTGGACAAACGAAGCAAACTGGCTTTTGGTGCCGCGAACCAAAACAGATTGGTCTGAACCGGAACCAGCGCCTTCTTCCGCCGGAGTCACTTTCAAGCCGTCAGCAGGTTTGGTTTCGGCAGGCACATCTTTCAGCAGCTTTTCAGGATCGGGAACAGCGGGCTCCGTCGTCTCCGCCTCGGGCATGCTCAAAACGGGAACGTCCGCTTTGACGTCCACGTTTGCATCGGCGTCCGATGGCTCGGTTTTTGCTTCTGATGATTCTTCCTTCGCAGGTTCGTCATCGCTGAGATCAAGATCGAACCCTTCCGGCTCAGCTTGAGGAACGATCTCCACAACCATCGGATCTTCTGCAGCGACGAGTTTTTCGTATTCGGCGGCAACTTGAGCATCCGTCAGTTTTGCCATTTCGTTGTCGAGGAAAGTGCCCATTTCGCCAACGAAATATTGAACGTTTACTTTGCGTGGAACTTTGAAACCGGGAGTCTGCATCCCGACGTCGGCGTACTCGTATTTGCCTTCTTCGTACAATGCCCGAAGTTCCGCATCACCAGGTTGTTCAGTGACTTTCGAAACGTACTCTTCGACAGAAACAGGAACGACTTCGCATTCGATGCGATTGTTCGCTCGAGCGTATAGCTCAACCGCTTCGGTGGGAATCGGGTTAAGTGGAATGCCGACAGATGCATACTGCTGCATCTGCATCGTCTTGAGTTCCAAACCGAGGTGCTTGCGGATAACCGTCATCGGGATGCGTTGGTTGACCAGTTTGTTAATCTGTTTCCAGTCGCGTGGAGCGAACTCGGCTTGTCCAGCCATCAACGAAAGGTAATCGTCGATCATGCCATCGCTCACCACGACGCCCTCGTCCTCAGCACGATCAGCCAGCAACTTGCGAACCAACATTTGCTCGTCGATGACGTCCTGATTGTCTGCTCGGGACAGCGGCTGAACCATGGCGGCCAGCGGCGAATATTGCACGTCTTTCGCTTCGCATTGTTTGGCAGCCTGTTCGACCAATGCACCGAGGAAACGGCGTGTCGCATAGTGGTTTCGTTGAAGCTCGTCGAGCTTTGAACGAGTAATGTCACCGTCACGATATTTGATGATGACCGGATCGTCGGCCAAACCGCCGGTGCTTTGGAAGCCCTGGGTCATTTGGTCAAATACCGGACCAAGGCCAAAAATCGCCATCAGCACAACGCCAAAAATGATCAACATCCAAGTTGCGTGCCGTCTAAACCAGCGAAGAGGACTCATCGAAAAACCTGTTGGTCTAAAAAAGTTGCGTTAGAGCGCGGAGCGGTCCCGAAAGTCGGGCAGATCCGGCCGATACCAATGCGGCAATCTATAGCTCTAAGCCAGCATTTTCAATGGCAATATGGTCATCCAGGATCGGATTCGAGCCTTAAATCGCGGCCTAAGTGCCCGTCCCCAAAGCCGGTTCGTCGAGATCCCCAACGACGCGAAGTGGCTCTTTCAGTTCCGCACGCTCTGCATCGGTAAGTTCACGTCCGAAGTATTTGCCAAGCGGACTGGCCAGCACGGCTGGCAATACGATCAA
Organism: Mariniblastus fucicola; assembly: GCF_008087665.1. GTDB lineage: Bacteria > Planctomycetota > Planctomycetia > Pirellulales > Pirellulaceae > Mariniblastus > Mariniblastus fucicola. The sequence goes on along the minus strand of NZ_CP042912.1, from coordinate 3,804,911 downwards.
GTCACCGATCAAAGCGGCAGCGAGAAGGAACAGCATCAACGAACCAAAACGTTGTGTCGGAGTAAACGTGCTCATCGCGAACGCGGCCAGACCAAGTCCACCGATTAGCGTCGTTTGCGTCATCGCCGTGGCGACTTTTTCGTACGCGTACTTGATCGCAGACTTCCGTGTCTCGCCTCTGCCGAGTGCATCACGGTACCACGTCAGGTAGTGAATCGTATCATCGACCGCGATGCCCATCGCAACGCTGGCCGTCATCATCGATCCAATGTCGACCTTGATCCCGTACAGTCCCATGATGCCGAACACGACAACGACCGGGAAAATGTTTGGAATCATCGCAGTCATCCCACCGCGGAAGTTCAGCAAATTGTCCTTGCGAAAACCGGATCTCCAATCGCGAAGCAACAGCATCATCACGACCGAAATCATGACAAATGCCAAACCGATACTCTGGATCAGGCTCCACAAAAGAGACCGTTGGGCTTTGTAGACGATCGGGACGATGCCCGTATACATTGCCGCGACTTCGACCGGTTCGCCCGAGTCGCGCATCTCTTTGGCGGTTTTCATGCCGCGAAGTGGAGCCTTGGTAACCGGATCGATCAGGTAAACGTGATCCCGGCAGTCAATGAAGTTCTTGGCGTGCTTCTTCAGGAACTCAGCGTCGAACATCTCGTCGTCTTTGATCAACACAACACAGTCATACAGCCCGATATAATCCGGGTCAGACTTCAATGCCTTGCGAAGCTTGCGAACGCCTTCCTTTTGTTTCTCGCTAAGTTTTGGATTGTCCAGGCTCAAACGAGACGGATCGTTCCAGGTGTAATACTTTCGCGGATTTCGTTTCTTGGTCAGGATCCCACGATTTTCAAACAGGTCCTGAAGCGTGTCACCGAAAATGTAGGTCTGATCGATCAGGTTCGAAATCGATTTGCCGCGAGCCAGTTCTGCTTTGATGTCCGTGTTGTAGCGATCCGGATCGGGCCCGAGCACCAGCACCTTCGTGTCCGTCACGACGCCTCCATCGTTCGCATCGTAAATTGCCGCAAGTATGTCCTTGCGGAATCGATACGCCGACATCACGGGCTCGATCACAGCTTTCAGGTCGCCGATGAATTCACCATAGTCAACATCATTCAAAGCCGCCAAGCGAATGCTAATCCTCCAGAACTCACGCCCGATGACCGACGGATCCACGGCCTGTTTCTTGAAGCGTGCCGCACCGACTTTGGAGTGACCTGCGACCGCGTAATAGTCCTGAGCCGCCATGTCGTCACGGCTCTCATAGAGCCGTTTGCTGATCACACTACGTATTACAACTTCCCGTTCCTGGGTGTCGTCGGTGGACGGGGTGAAAACGTCTGTCGACATACCCGAGCCAATATCACCGGTGCCTTCGGGTCCAAAAAACGTCTCCAGATAATGCCGCACACGGCCGGACAATTCGATTCGCTCCAGCATCGACAAACGCATTGCGTAGGTCTGGGCGTCCGGATCAGCTGCCGGCTCGATCGCTTCGAGTCGTTCTCGTTCTTCATCCGTTTCAGCCGCAGCGATGGCACGCTGATGAGCCTCCAGGGCTTCCGCCTTTATCTGCTCTTCATAAAGCTCTAGCTGTGCCGAAGCATCAACATTGACCACGATCTCTGCCGGTACAAGCTCGCCAAGGTTCTCTTCCATCCAGCGATAGTCCTGCAGGATTTTCGCATTCGGATCAAAAAGCTTCAGCAAGTGCACCTGCGTTTGGACTTTGGAAATGCCGTAGCAACCGACCACCATCACGATCAAGCCCGCCGCCAAAACAGGACGCCAGTTTTTGATCACAAGGTCGCCAACCTGATCCCAGAATCGGCCAACCTTCGCCATCACCGACTGCTCGGGCTCTTTGTCGTCCTCGTCAACTTTTTCGTATCCAGGTCGGAACAGCGTCAGCGCCGCCGGCAGATAGGTGAACAGCAACACCACCGTCGCCATTGTCGCGATCGCTGAATAAAGTCCGAATTTGTAGATCGGGCTGAGCGTACTGGCGGTCAGCGAGTATAAACCCAGAGCCGTCGTGAACGCGGCCAGCGTGCAGGGGCCAATGCAATGGCGGACGGCAATTTCCGCAGCCAGCTTGGGCCCGTTTTCGCGGCACGCGTCGCGATAATAGTTCACCAGGTGCACCGCGCCGGAGAGTCCCAACACGTAAACCAGGGAAGGCATGGACATCAAAATTGCATCCATCGAATCGCCGGCCAGCCACACGATCGCGAGGCTGCCCATCGCCGCGACGCCGCCGACAAAGAAGATCATCGAGGTGACTCGAACGTTGCGAAAGCACAGCCACGCAATCAGAATTCCGATGATGGCCGAGTACTTGATCAGTTTGACCAGCGTCGAAGTTCCCTCTTCATCGATCGCGACGTTGTCAGCAGGCGGACCGCCAATGTGGATGTTGTCTTCGCTAATTCCGCACTTGCTAATCGCGAGTTCCAAAATTCGCCCGCGACGAGGTTTACCAGGGACCGGACGACCGACAGCACGATCGAGTTCTGTGATGATCGGATCGTTCAACGTCACCACCAAGCAAGTTTGGCGCGGCGGAGCGTCAAGCTCCAGCTGATACCACAGGCGATACCAGAGCTCCAAACGTTCCTTTTGGTTGGCTTCGGCCAGCTTCGACCGGCTGCCGTCGTATTCCTGTTCCACAATCTCGCTAACGAACGCATCAAATCGCTCGCGGTGAATCGGATTCGACTGCAAGACTTTCCAGCGTTCCTGATCAACGTGCTTCAGCAGCGAAGTCCACGACCAGGTAAACGTCTTTGGCGGCGTCGTACCGAAGAGCGCTCCGGTCAGCCTTTGGTGGGCTTCAATTTCGGCTTCGAAGGCTGACTTTTCGTCTCCTTCATTCGTGCTGATTCGCAGCGTTCCGTTCTCTCCGCCGATCTGCTCAAAAACTTCCAGCCCGGAAACCACCGACTTGAACGGGCGACAGCACAGTTTTCGCGGATCTTCGTAGAACGGGTTCTCTTTGCCTTCGTTAAGGTTTGGAGGCGGACCAAACTGATCGATAAAGATCCCGTCAGCTTCGTTTCGCCCGTTGGAAGATCGCTCCATCCAGCGCTGCACGCCTTCCACGACATTGTTTTGGCCTTTCCATCGGAACAGCTGGCCCTGACGATCGACGAAGTACCACTGTTTGTCTTTTCCCTGCAGCCACTTTTCCTGACGCTGCCCCCAGTCCTCGTGGTAGGTGCCGTTACGCTTCATCAAGCCAAGTTCGTCACCCGTTTTGTGAGCGCGGAGTTCCTCGTCGCGTCCCGATTCGATCAGGATCTTTTCGTACTCCAGCGATTCTTCGCGAAGTTTCTGGCGCAGCAAATTGAATTGAGGGTTGCCTTCGTGACACCACGGTCCGCTGACGACCACGAATTGGTCACCGTAGAAGTACTGACGAAACTCTTTCAGATCGATCGTTTCGGCGTAGTCGTCGGGCAGCCAGTCAGCCACGTTGTTGGTGATGTTCTCCATCCCCAATTTGGCACTTCGAGCCAATAGCGGCACAACGAAGGCCACAACAACGAGAATCGCGACGGCAACGTTACCACCGAGAGGAAATTTTCGCGAGAAGAATGGTTTAACCATGACACCGTCGATTCTTGCCTAAGGCTGCGGCAATTTTTGCCGCGTCAAGCGTTTAGCCTACCTGAGTTATCGGGATTGAGTCCACTTCAAAGTTCCCGAAATGCGGCTCGAACGGATGCCCTGGCTAACCAGGTCGATAAGCTGTGATGATATTTGGCGTTGCCCCAGATAGGCGGCAGGTTCCGCGATTCGGTGCGCCAGATTCTGCAGGCGCGTAAAAAAAACGCCGCTGAAATAATTTCAACGGCGTTTAAGTGGAGACGACCGGGATCGAACCGACAACCTCCTGCGTGCAAGGCAGGCGCTCTCCCAGTTGAGCTACGTCCCCGAGTTTTAGGCATCTTCGGGAGATGCATGTACCGCTGGCCTGTCTGGCCGTTGGCAGTGGTCGTGGCAAGATTCGAACTTGCGACCTCGTCGTTATCAGCGACGCGCTCTAACCAACTGAGCTACACGACCATCGTGTTTCATCCGAGAAGCAAGACGCTGCTCCTCCAGCAAGGTTCGCTATTCTATGGAAACCTCAAAGCCTGTCAAACCGTGGAATGACCAAATTTTTGAAGCATTTTTTATTCCACATGAACCGCCTGGGGCGGCCTACGCGTTCCGAAAGCTATCACTCCATCATCGAGGTTACGTCCTCAAATCTGAAATCTGGTTTCGAATTTTGGTCAATTTTTGCGATTGGGATTTGTTGGGCCACAATATGTATCTTCGCTAATCCTCATAGCCTTCCCAGAACAGACGGTCGTTTGGTCGAGGAGTGTCAAATCGCCGGAATTGGAGGTGGTAACGGAAACCGGATTTGCGATATAAAAGCGCTGAACAAGAACCATAGGCCTGCAGGCCATTTCAAAGTAACAGGTTTAACCATGATGCCGTTTGACCAATCTTTCCAAATCACAATCAAGAAACTCGCTACGACTGCTTTTCTTGCTGTCGCGATGTTGTCGCTGAACTCGCCCGATGCGGCAGCTCAAAAGAAAAAGCAGTTCTCAGAATCCGAGATCTCGACTGCGTTGACTTATAAAGCAAAACAGGACGTTGACTACGATTTCAAAGTCAGCGGGCGACCGACCGAAGAAATGGTCAAAAAAGCTCAGATGCAGAGCAGTAGCGAACTGTTCAAGAAAACTGGCTATGTGATTGCCGATGCAACCAATCGCGTCGTCCGGGTTCTGCTCGACACAAATTCGGATCGCAAGCTCGACTACTTTTCCTACTACAAGGACGGAATCGAAGTCTATCGCGAAGTCGACACGGACTACGACTCCGAGCCCAACGAATATCGTTGGCTTGGTTCGGCTGGAACCCGCTGGGGAATCGATCGCAATCAGGATGGCGAAATCGATCAGTGGAAAGTTATCTCTGCCGAAGAAGTGGCCTATGAAGTGTTTATGGCAATCAAGAACCGTGACGATGCACGATACCAGCGGCTGTTGTTGAGCAAAGAAGAACTTGCTTCGCTGGGTCTGTCTGGCGATCTCGCCAAAGACGCGGCGGCACGCTTGGATAACGCTCGCAAAGGTTTCGCCAACATGGTCCGCGGTCAAAAAGCGATCGACGGTTCGGCAAAGTGGATTAACTCTGGCAACGGCAAGCCAAGTCTCGCAGCGGCAGGTCGCGGTTTGAGCAAAGACTTGATCTGCCACGATCACGCGTCGAGCGTCTTTGAGTCCGGTGCTGGCGGTACCGACACGCTGGCTTTGGGCACGTTGGTCAAAGTTGGCGACGTGTGGCGTTTGATGGAGCTTCCTCAGGTTGTCCCACGTGGAAAAGCCATCGAAAACGGTGGTCTGCTGTTCCCGGTGGCTCAGATTATTCCTCAGTTTGACCCGGTCAATCCGACCGAACGCGTCGACGAAGAACTGGCGGGGCTCTATGAAGAGCTGACCAAAATGGAAACGGCGATCGCCAAAGAAGCTGAACCTGGCGTCGAGATGGCCAAGCTGCAAAAAGACCGTGCCATGATGCAGTGGAAGATCTACCAGAAGATTCCGGAAAAGGAAAAATCAAACTGGCTGGAAAACATTGGCGACACGGTTTCCAACGCTTACCAAATGGAAGCTTACCCGGAAGGACTTCGTTTCCTCGAATCGGTCATCAAGACGCTTCGTGAAGCCAAAAAGCCGCAAAGCCTCGATTACATTCGCTGGCGAATGATTCATGCCGAATACTACAAGAAGCTTGAGAGATCCGATCGGCGTGAGAAGGAAGATGTCGCTGAAGAGTATTACAAAAAGCTGGAAGCCTTCGGTTCGGAATTTCCTAAAAGCAAGTTTGCTCCGGAAGCCCTGTTCATGATCGGTCAGAATTTCGAAGTCAGTCGCAACGCGGATCCTGAGAAGGCCTCTCGTTGGTATCAGGCTTGTGAGCAACGCTACGAAGGTACCGATTTTGGGAAACGTGCTGCCGGTGCGGTCCGCCGAATTGACGGACGCGGCAAAGCGGTTCCTTTCAGTGGCAAAACTGTCGACGGCAAAGTGTTCGACATCTCAAACCGTACGCTTCGCGATCGGATCGTCGTTGTTTACTTCTGGGAAATGTGGTGTGCTGACCAGAAAGTAAACGCCAAAGGCGATACGGCTTTCGAAGTCTTCCAGGACATCAAAAGCAAGTACAAGGACGAGGTTGTGATCGTCAGTGCCAACATCGAGGCCAACGCAGATGCCTACAAAGAATTCGACGGAGAATTGAAAGGCATTTTCGAAATGCACGCACCCGGAGGCATGGAAAGCAGTCCGCTGGCGGCCCAGCTTGGGATCGTCAGTGAGCCGACCATGATTGTCTGGGACAAAGAAGGCAAATTGATCGACAGTGAGTCGGGAGTTGGCGATCTGGATCGCATCATTCAAAAGCAGGAATGATGGCTCTCGCTGGGACGCGATGACTTTGGGCCAATAGCCTGCTCAACGTGAGTGGGCTATTTCACGAAGATTTGCTTTTTCGCCGAGACAGTGATCAACAAAAAAACCGCGAGCTGGAAATTCCAGTTCGCGGTTTTTTTATAGCGTTACCAGTGGTCAGGGGCGGGCTCGAACCGCCGACACCGGCCTTTTCAGGGCCGTGCTCTACCAACTGAGCTACCTGACCATCGCCAGAATGAACATGTGTTCTTTCTGCGAAGGGAGAATGTTAATCCATCGACTGCTTGATTGTCAATCGATGTTTAAGGTTCGCGAAATCCATTTCCCAAACCGGATAATCCGACCTCTGGGCAAAACCAATGGCTCGCCTTTTGCCACATATTCGAGGAACGATGGTCTCCGCCGGTGGTCGCATATTCTTGTGGTGCCGGGGGCAGAATTTCGCTCATTTTAGTCAGTGTTTCTAATTGCTGTTTCTGCCACGCTGCCGGTCCACCGCCAAGGCCGCTGGTTCATCAGACGATGCGAAAAATAGTTGTCATGCCCGATCGGCGAAAACCGGAACCCGGATCGTATTTTTGGAGTCAGCTGGGGCCTTTGTGGCACGTTCCGGGCGTCCCGAATTCCCTTGGGTGGTTTCGTTATTTTGGGGGCTTTTGCCGACGTCGAGTGAACGCCTGAGCCACTTGTCGAAAGTGCCGATTCTGATATCGTCTGAGGCTTGAAAAGCGGAGCGGTTAGCGAACGATTTAACCCCGCCAACAGAAACCACCACCAACCAATCCAGGAGACTGACGTGGCGATTAAAGTAGCAATCAACGGCTTTGGCCGTATCGGGCGTTTGACGTTTCGTAACTTGATGAAGCGCACCGACGAGTTCGAAGTTGTTGCGGTCAATGACCTTACCAACAACAAGATGCTCGCCACGTTGTTGAAGTACGACAGTGTTCACGGTCGTTACCCTGGCGGCGATGTTTCTTTCGACGACGAAAACTTGATCGTCGGCGGCAAGAAAATTCGCATCTATGAAGAGCGTGATCCTTCCAAACTGCCTTGGGGCGAGCACGAAGTCGACGTTGTCGTAGAAAGCACCGGTATTTTCCGCGGTCGTGCCAAAGACGGCAAAGCTGGATACGATTCGCACATTGCTGCGGGTGCCAAGAAAGTTGTCATCAGTGCTCCAGCCAAGGACGAGCCAGATTTGACTTGTGTGATCGGCGTCAACGATGACTTGTTGACTGACGACATGAAGTGCATTTCGAACGCCAGTTGCACCACAAACTGCCTGGCTCCTGTTGCCAAGGTCCTGCACGATTCTTTCGGAATCAAAACAGGATTGATGACAACGGTTCACGCTTACACAAACGACCAGAGCATCCTCGACGCACCGCACTCAGATCCATACCGTGCACGTGCAGCGGCTCAGAACATCATCCCGACAACCACCGGTGCTGCCGAAGCTGTTGGAAAAGTTATCCCGGCTCTTAACGGCAAACTTACCGGTATGGCGATGCGAGTTCCTGTTCCTACAGGAAGCGTTGTCGACCTGACTGCCAGCCTTGAGAAGAACGTTACGGCTGAAGAAGTCAACGCGGCAATTAAAGCTGCAGCTGAAGGGCCGATGAAGGGCATTCTGTTCTACGCAGAAGATCCACTCGTGTCTTCTGACATCATCAACGACGATCACAGCTCAGTATTCGCTGCTGACTTCACCAAAGTGCTTGACGGCATGGTGAAAGTTGTCAGCTGGTACGATAACGAGTCTGGCTACAGTGCTCGAACAGCTGACTTGATCGCCAAAATTGGCTAGGTTGAATTCGGTGGCTCAGTAGCTGAGAGCCACGGTCTGTTTTCAGTAGCTCAGCTTGTTTTTCAGTAGCTCAGTCTGTCCCAGACTGAGATGAGGCTTTGCGAGTCTGAGACAAACTCGCCTACTCAACCGAGTCTGAGACAGACTCGCCTACTCAACCGAGTCCGAGACAGGCTCGCCTGCTCAGCCGAGTTCGAGACAGAGCGAACATTTCATGCTCCGTTTGGTCATCCCAAACGGAGCTTTTTTTATTGTCCAACCCCCTTACACTTGTCGCGAACCTGTTTTTGACGGAAACTCTCTTCGTTAAAAATTAGCATCCCGCGAAAGAAACGCACGACGATGACAGACGGTGAAAACACCGGTGGCGGCCAGAATCCTCAGGAAGCTCGCCGCACCAAAATGCAGCAAATCGAAACCCTCGGACACGATCCTTGGGGCCATCGTTTCGATGACCGCCAGATGGCTGGCGACATCCGACAGCGCGCCAGCGAAATCAAATTTAAACTCGAAGACGGTACAGAGCTCGATTTGCCTGCCGAACACGTCGAAGCCGGCACGCTTGCGGATTGGATGAAGGAACAAGGCAAAGGTGCTCAGTCCGGGCCGACCGTTCGGGCTGCTGGCCGGATCATGCTGCACCGCAAATCTGGCAAAACCCAGTTCATTGACCTGGAAGACTGGACCGGCCGCATTCAGCTGTTTGTGAACATCAAAAAAGTCGGAGAAGAGAACTGGGAGCTGGTTAAGTGCCTCGATCTGGGCGATTTGATCGGAGTTGATGGCGAACTGCGCCGAACCAAGACGGGCGAACTCTCAATCTTTGCCACCAAGATTACGTTTCTGACCAAGACGCTCGATCCGCCTCCGGCCAAACATCAAGGGTTGGTCGATCCTGAAATTCGACAGCGGCAGCGCTATGTCGACCTCGCGTGGAACGAAGGAGTACGCGACCGGTTTTTGGATCGCTCAAAAATCGTGGCCTCGATCCGTAAAACGCTTTCCGATCAACACTTTGTTGAAATCGAAGGCCCAACGTTGCACACAATCGCCGGTGGTGCGGCGGCACGTCCCTTCAAAACTCATCACAACGCGCTCGACATGCCGTTGGTGATGCGAATCGCGTTGGAACTGCACCTGAAACGTCTGATGGTCGGCGGAATGGAACGTGTGTTCGAACTTGGACGCGTGTATCGCAACGAAGGGATCAGTCCGAAGCACAATCCCGAGTTCACGATGTTGGAGGTCTACCAGGCTTTCGGCGATTACAACTCGATGATGGATTTGACCGAAGCCGTGATCGCGAATGCCATCGAGGCCATTGGTTGTGGCAATGTCTTGCCGTGGGGCGACAAAGAAATTGACTTTTCGACACCATTTGCTCGCGAAACTTACGACTCGTTGTTCGAACAGCACACCAGTGTCGATCCGACCGACGCGGACGCGATCAAGACTTATGCTGAATCGATTGGTCTGAATACCGACGGCAAGCACTCGGACGTGATCAAGAGCGAAGTATTTGAAGCCAAGGTCGAAGATGCGTTGATTGGTCCCGTTTTCGTCACCGATTATCCGGCCAGCATCTGTCCGCTTACCAAACGAAAGCGAGACAATCCTGTTGTCGCAGAACGGTTCGAATTGTTCATCCACGGGATGGAGTTGGCCAACGCCTACACGGAGCTCAACGATCCCGATTTGCAGCAGCAGCTGTTTGAAACGCAGCTTGAAGGCATGGCGGAAGAGGATTCGATGGCTCGGATGGACACGGATTTCGTGAAAGCACTCCGCAACGGAATGCCTCCCGCGGGCGGTTTGGGGATCGGCATCGATCGCCTCGTGATGTTGCTGACCAATAGTTCTTCGATCCGCGACATCATCCTGTTCCCGCTGTTGCGCGAGCAGCAAGAGAGCTAGCGTGTTCTGGCCGAGTTGGCGATTTCGCTGCGGATCGAGAATGTCCGATTCAGGGTGAAAAGCGACTCTTGCCGCAACAGAAGGGCGACGAACCAGCAGTGAACGTTCGCCGCTTTCGGGCTAACCAGCCAACAGCTTTAACTCTCTTGGGGAATCCGACACAATTCGCTAATATCACGGCTCACACATCACAGCCAGGGATCGGCGAATGTACAAACTTCTTCTGTCGTGGCGGTATCTCCGCACACGATTCATTGCGTTGGCGTCCATCGTCAGCGTCACGCTTGGCGTTGCGACACTGATTGTCGTCAACAGTGTCATGTCGGGCTTCGTCGACCAGATGAAGCATCGACTGCACGGGGTCCTCTCGGACATTGAAATGTCAGCGCCGCTGCTGTCCGAAATTCATCACTCCGAGTACACCGTTGAGCAAATTCGCGAATTGCTTGGCGACGACCTTGAAGAAGTCACCTGCGTTGTCAGGACTCCAGCCCTGATGGCGTTTCAGGGGCCCAACGGAATGTCGGTGCAACAGCAAGTCATTCTGATTGGTATCGACGACCAAACGTTTGGCAACGTCACGGACTTCGAGCCCTATTTGCAGCACGCGAGGAAGAAAACGAATTTCAGCTTTGACCTGGAATCCGACGGCTACTCCCCGGACTACGGAGTCTGCGGTTGGGAGTTGCGTCGGCAAAGAGCCGAACACGAACGGATGATGGAGGAGTTGTATCGTCAGCAGACTTTGCGAGCCGAGCAAGAGCAGAGTAAATGGGGCGTGCAGCCTCAGTCAGGCGTCGCGCAGGCTTCATTCCAGCAAACCGTCGACGAGCCGTCGGCTGAAGGAACGTTTGAACCTGTTGAGCGAACTTTCGCGCCGCTGCCCACGAAGATCCGACCGATCGACGAAATATTGGCGGAGAAAGAGCAGTCAAGTTCCGACTCCGCTTCTCAATTGTCATTCGCCGATCCACACGCGCATCTTCGCCAGCAAGTCGCCGCAGAAGACATATTCGATCCTGCGAAGGACCACTACACCGGGATTATTATTGGTCAGGCGATCGCCAAGAAGCTCTCCGTCGACGATGAAACCGGTGAGGTGTCAGACTTTTTCCTGCTACGTCCGGGTGACGATGTTCAGCTGATGGTCACCACGGTCGGTCGCAGCCCAAAGCCGGTTAGCGACATGTGCACTGTCGTTGATTTTTACAGCTCAAACATGCACGAGTACGATTCGCAGTTTGCGTTCATGCCGATTTCCGAGCTGCAAAAAATGCGTGGCATGATCAATCCGATGACCGGCAAAGGTTCCGTTTCGACGATTCAGATCAAGCTTAAGCCAGGCGTCGATTTGAACGAAGCCAAGCTCGCGATGTTGCAGCGGTTTCCCATGGAGGAATACTTCTGTGGTATCGAAACATGGCAGGATCGCCAGCGTCCACTCCTTAGCGCGGTCAACATGGAGCTCACGATCCTGAACATTTTGCTGTTCCTGATCATTGCCGTCGCAGGTTTCGGCATCCTCGCGACGTTCTACATGATCGTCGTCGAAAAAACTCGCGACATCGGAATCCTGAAAGCACTTGGCGCTCCCAGTGGCGGCGTGATGTCAATCTTTCTGGGCTATGGTGTGTCACTCGGAGCCGTCGGGACAGGGGCCGGAATCATTTTGGGTCTGTTGTTTGTACGCTACATCAATCAGATCGCCGATTTGGTTCAGAAGATCACAGGCCAGGAAATCTTTGACCCCACGATCTACTATTTTTCAGAGATCCCAACCATCGTCAGTCCGTGGATGGTTATCGGTGTCGCCGTTGGAGCGATCGCAATTGCGGTCATGGCAGCGGTTTTGCCGTCGCTCAGGGCCGCTCGACTTCACCCTGTAGAGGCGCTTCGCTATGAGTAAACCAGTCACAGCTACCAAGCCGAATGTTGCCCGGACGAAGAAGTACCAGCCGGTTCGCCCGCCGCTGAGTGTGGTGCACAAGACAATTCTGGCCACCAACGATTTGCATAAAAGTTATCGCAAAGGCAAGCTCGAAGTTCCGGTGCTGAAAGGTGTGGACATCGAAATTGCCGAAGGTGGATTCACGACGATCATCGGCCAAAGCGGCTCTGGCAAGAGTACGTTGCTGCATCTGTTGGCGACGCTGGATGCTCCTGATCGTGGCGAAATCGTTTACGGCGATACGCGGATCGACAATTTGCCGTCGAAGAAACGCGAGGCGATTCGCAATCAGGAATTCGGGCTGATCTTTCAGTTCTATCATCTACTGCCCGAGCTAACGACGCTGGAGAACGTGTTGATTCCGCGAATGGTTCAGGATGGCTTTTTTCGCTACCTCGCCAACAAGAAAAAGTACAAACAGGAAGCCAAAGAGTTGCTGGACATGGTCGGTTTGGGGCATCGTTTGACGCACAAGCCATCCGAGCTTTCCGGAGGCGAGATGCAGCGGACTGCGATTGCGCGATCGTTGATTTCAAACCCGAAAGTTCTGTTGGCCGACGAACCAACAGGTAACCTGGACGAAGAAAACGGTGGCGAGGTTATGAAGACTCTGCACGAACTTCGCAGCCGCAAAAACCTGACCATCGTGATGGTGACACACGACGCAGAGATGGCTAAATCTTCTGACCACGTGATCCACCTGGTCGGCGGTAAGGTTCAGCAATAGCCGCCGTTGACGGCGGCTTGATGACTGTCTCCGGTGCGTCGGATTTCCCCGAATCGCCGGACTTGAATGACTTGCCAAAGTTCAACGACCTGTTGTAGTTCTGACGGAACCTGAGCAGATCCACCACGTTGACGATCCCGTTGTTGTCGAAGTCGAGGCTGGCGTTGTAGTTCGCGTCCCCGGCCTGTGCCAGATAAGTCTGGCGAAGCGCCAGGAGATCGAACACGTTCACCGTTCTGTCGCCGTTGCTGTCTCCGTAGAGCGAATAGAAATCTTCTCCGGCAGTGTCGCCATAGACGTAGTTCGAGCCCAGCGTCAGGTCGGTGCCCGTTCGCCTGACATTGGAACCGTTCACCGTCAGCTGATAGTTGCCGTCGACGAGTGCACCAAACGCGTTGCGAGTCATCGAATCGAAGGTGATCGTGACTTGCGTGTTGCCACCGACTGCTGCGGTCGTGTAGCTGGTTGCAACCGATGTTCCGGTCGTCGTGCCGTCAACGTCGGTTCGTTGAATCACATTGAACGCACCGGAATCGAATTCGACGTCGCCGTCAAACACCAGCACCAACTGGTCGACCGTCGAACGCTGTGTGTCGCCTTCTTTGTTGACGCTGACAGACGTCAGGCCAGGAGCGGTCGCTCCGAAGTTGTAGTTGCCCGGGGTGATGATCGCTCCGCTCGGCAGGTTCGAACTGGAATTCGTGCCGTCGTAGGCAACGTCACTGGTTATGTCGCCGTTAAACCAACTGGCTGTCGAACCGGTCAAGTCGTCACCAAATACTCTGGTCGCTGCATCAGGAGTTCCCGGCTGAGTCAACAGAACCGAGGCGTACACGTGATCTGAAGAACCTCCGTCCGTCCAACCGATTCCATCCAGAATCACGGTCCATGGAGTCGAGTCCAGTGTTCCGTCGTTGTTCGCGTCGAGATCCATTGCAACGCTACCGGAGAATCCGCTTACCAACAGGAAGTTGATCGTGCCGTTTTCCATCGATCCGCCTTCAAGGTTGGCGATCGTAGTCGAAGCACTCACTTCATCGGTCCAGGGATGCGAAGTTTCATATCCATCGCCAAGCAAAACGAGGCCATTGGCTCCGGCGACGATCGAACTCAAGTCCTGAGCATTGTCGACGGTGCCGGCAGCCGAGCCATCGCCTTCGATCTCCAGCAACCAAATATCGTCAAAGGTAGAGAAAGGCTCTGCGAGCAATTCCACGAACTCAAGATTGGAGTCCGTGCCAGGATTGTTGACATAGACTTCGTTCAACAAAGCACCCGAAGCCGTCGTGCCGTCGTTGTCCGAAATCGAAACATCCAGCGATTCCACAAAGATACCGTCGTAGTCAGGATCGCCACTGGTGGCCGAATGCGTGATCGTCGAGGTGTGTACGCCTTCAACGATTGCGTCATCGATCGCAGAGATGTTGATCGTCTGCGGTGACTGCGCGTTGGCGGGCGTGAAGGTCAGCGAAACAGCGACGCCGGCTCCGTTGCCGATGTCGATCTGACTGTCAGGAGTCACCACAACGGTGACGTTTGACGTTGGAACGGAATCGAGGACCAACTGGTAGGAGTCAGTCGTTCCGTCTTCCGACACCGATGTGCTTCCACCGGTTTCGGTGATGCTAACTCCGATCGGACTGATGACCTCGAACTCCGCAACGACAGGCAAATGGTCACTGGCATCGTGCAACGCCTGGATCACTGCCGGACTTGCAGAACTGTTGGAACCAGAGGTAATTGCCTGGTTGAAGTGGTTGCCGTCGTTGCCTGGAACGTACTGGCTGTCAGCGACGTATTCCAGGCCGGCACCATTATTCAAGCCAAAGCTGGTGAAGATCATGTCAAAGCGGTCATCGAGGCCGCCGTTCGATCCGCCTCCAAACTGAGTCGTCCGCGGACTTTGCGTATGTACGCTGGCGTAAGTCGAATTCGCTGACCAGTTTCCAATCAAACTGGCCGGTAGCAGATCCTCAAGTCGACCATCGTTGTTGGACTCGCTCTGCACGAACTTGTGATAGGCCGCTTCGGAGCTGGACTGGATGTTCATGTCACCGGCCACGATAAACTCGCGGTCGGCGGGCAGAGTTTCAAGGTGGTCACGCAGTGTGGTGACTTCATTGAGTCGTTGCTGTTCGTTGGAAGCTCCGGAACTTGCTTTCAAGTGCAAACTGTAAACGTTCAGAAGCGTGTCCGCGACGCTCAGCGTGTACTCACCGATCGAGCGGAGGGACGTCGAGATATATTCCTGGGCAACAAGGCTGACTTTCGCCGTCCGGTAGTAAAGCAGTTGATCGGTGTCCGGGCCATCGACGAAGGTTGCTTGTGCGTACTCCGTTCCATTGACGTTGAGTGCATCAAGGAGGATGCCGGCTCCGGCCGAAGTGTTGACTTCTTGGACGACCAAAACGTCCGCGTCAAGTTCCTCGAAAACGATCTCCATCTCGTCCTGTCGGTTTCCCGACGCCGAATCAAAATTCAGCACGTTGTAGGTCGCGAATCGCAAATCGACCGCGACCAGTAAACGTCGCCCTTCGAGCACCTGAAACGTGGCTCTGGCAGGTTTCAGCCGACGACGTTTTTGCGAACGGCGACTCGAGAGCAGCGAGAAAAAGTAATTCATGGAAAGATTCTTTTGAAGGCGGGCGAGCGCCGCAACGTGGGCGGCAGATCGTAAATTTTCGAGCGAACAAGCAACTATAGGGGCAAACCGATAACGGTCAATCGGCGGCCATCGTTCGAACGACATTCAAGTAGAACGCGATGCAATGCATGCATCGGCAGGCGGCTATTGTCCAAGTCCCGTTTCGATTGTCGCGGCGCCGGAATCGAGAATGATCGTCTGTGACGAAACGTCGTCGGCCGGAGGCGGTGGATCGATCAAAACGGAATCGTCCTGTGGCTGCTCCAGAATCGGTGCTCCATCCGGAAGGTAAAGCGGGTCGAATTCCTGGACAACATACTCGTTCCAAATGGCCGGCGTGTTGACCGAGCCACCCTGATAGTTCCAACCCAAATACAGCCATCCGTCACGAAGCTCCAACAGTCCCAGTTGCAACGCGTTGATGAACTCAAGGCCAGAAAGCTGTGGCAAGGACGGCAGCAGGTTGGAAGGAAGCTCGAAACCTTCGCCACCTGAAGCTTCAGCTGCTTCGGCGATTCGTTTCTCCAGGATCTTGGCAAACGCAATCGACTCCGCATCCGGTTCTTCGCCTTCCGAAAGGTCGATCTCTGGCGTGCCATCGGCTTTGATAAACAGTTTTCCGTTTCGACTAACAACCTTAAACGCCAATTTGATCGACAAGTTGGTTCGAATCGCATTTTCGCCCTGCTCGAAGCGACTTCCATTGATCACCACACCCAAGCGGTTATCCGAAAACTCGAACTGAATCGGGCGGATGTCCTGAAAACTGATTTTGAACTCTTCAACGTCTTCCTCGACAGCATCTTCCGCCGCGGACTTCGCAGCGGCAAAAACGTCTGCGTCGCCGACAAAGGATTTCACTTCGGCCTCAAGCTCGGATTGCGTGAACGTCTTGCCGGCAAAAATCGGATCCAGATAAATGCTCGGCAACGAATCGTGGAGCTTGATCTGTACGTCGGAGCCAGCCGTTTGAAAAGTCGGATTGGCAGGAGCACTGATTGCGATGCGAGCATCCTTCTTGGCAACGACTTCCACACGATTCGAGAACGAACGCAGGAAAATTTGTGGCAGGAAAGCAGCGATGTCTCTGGCCTGTTTCGCAAACGACTCCACCTGACCAACGCCGTCGCCGATCGCGTTAGAAGTTTCCGATTCGAACCGGTCCCGCAATCGCTCACGGACTCGGCGAGAGGATTCCTCGTCCGTTCTGCCCTGCTCTTTCGTAAAGCTCTTTTCTGCCAACCGTTGAATCAAACCGCAGTTGGTGCTAATGCCGCCGTACTGCGAAGACATCGAAGCATCGACACTGCTTTGTGTTGCCCAAAGGCCGTTCAGGTTCGCAAACAGGTCGCGGCGGGCAGAAAGGTAGCCGGATGAAGAAGAGTTGATGCGAAAGATTCTTTCGCGAACGTAAGTATCCGTCGTCGCGGTTCCGTTGAGCAAAATGCTGACGTGGACCTGGTCCGGGTTGTCGATCGGGACAACATTCACCGTCGTGCTGGTCGTTGAAAGTCCCCGGGCGAATCTGCCAAGAAAGTCTTCCGCGATCCGGTCGTTCTCCGACGACGATCGAGACGTCAGGCTTTGCAGCATCCGCGACGAAACCGAAACGTAAGCATTCGGGTTCGAGTAACGGCGACGAATTGCGACGCACAAGTCCTGGAGTTGTTGTCTGTTTTCAAGCCAAAGCAAAATCGATCCAATCCGGGCGTGCGACAGCCTTGCATTGGGATCGTTCAGTTCTGGCAGCAGTTCCGCAAGTTCAGTCACCTGTTCAAGGTACTCCTGCTGAATATTGTCGCCGGTCGCAAATTCGAACTCGTCCGCGATGATGTCGATCGCTTCCCGGGCCGAAGCGAACGCAGGATCGGTTTGCTCTTTCGCCATCACCACGAATCGCCGTTGAATTCTGCGGAGTTCGCGTCCAATGTCGCGACGTCGAATCAGCCTTGGCCTATCGGCCTCAAAGACTTCGGAATACTTCTTTCGCAACTCGCTGATACGTTCCTCGATCGCTTCCTTTCGCGCTTCCAGTGACTTCAGATCGTCACCGCTGTCGCTGTCCGGGCCAGGAGTGTCCTGCTCCAGTTCCAGATCTCCTTCATCGCTGTCTTCTTCCGGAAGCTGAATTGGAAGAGCGTCGATTGCGTCAACGACCTCTTCGAGCCTTGATCGTTCGTCAGCAATCATCGACTTCATTTTTCCGACCGAGACTTCAGGCGGCATTTCGAACTGAATTCCTTCAAGGAACTCGATCGTTTGGTCAAGCTTCAATTTGTGAAAGATGATGGCTCGCGAGCGACTGTCGAGATCGCGACGGTAGACCTTCTTTAGCACCTGAAGTTCGTACTTCGCCAAATCGCGGTCGAACTCCAACTGCAAGACGGACGGTTTTTCGAATTGAGAGATTGCCTGATAGGCTGCAAATTGAAGGTCCGCCAACTCCTGCGTTCGAGTGCGATTGATCTGGTCGATCTGGGCGGAGATCGCGTTTCGAACTTCCAGGAATACCGGATGCGCTTCCGCAGCCTTCTTTTGATCGAATCGGCCTAGCAGTCGTGACAGGGTTTGCGGATCCGCTTGTTCGCCCTTGGCAGTTTGAGAATCAAGCACGTTGAGGTCCAGCAACATCCGCCAGGTCTGGGCCTTGTCGCCGGAGCCCAGCCAATGATTCATGCGTGCGACGCAGGTCCTGAGCCGTTGAGTCGTGTCGTCGGCGTGAGCGGTTTCGGCAATCTGAGAAGCCAGTAGCAACACCAGCAGCGCGGTCACGCGGCCGATGAAATTTGCCTTGTGAGAGGCGTTGGATTTTACGATTTGATTCGTGTGAAGCATGGTGTCGGCAATCGATGCAAGTCTGTGGTTCAGGTTGATTTTCAACGAACCTTGAGGTTTCCGGTCATTCTGATTGATACACCTTCCGGTGGCTACCAACGAAAGCCTAGTTTTTCTCATTTGCGACAGATGAAAAATCCGGTTTTGCGACAGGTTTTTCGGTGATATTTGGTACCCCTAGCCGTCGCTGTCGCTCTCGAATAGCATTCTGGTGACGCGGCCCCCGGACAGGCCGGTTGTTTGCGTCGTTTTGATTGAAACCGATACGATCAGGGTATTGTGATGGATGACCTTCAGGGCCGCGGCAAAGCACTTGAAACGAAGTTTTTTGGAGAGCGCGATCAGGTGCTGCTGCAGAATCTGAAAGCGGAACTCGCGGACAAGGAAGCTCGAGAAGCCCTGCACGCGGTTAGCGGGATCGACAACGATGAAGTCCTCGACAAACTGATCGACGCCGGCGTAACTCCTGAAAGCCTCGCGGCGATTTCACTGATTCCACTGGTGTCAGTCGCGTGGTGTGATGACCTGATGGAAGCCACCGAGAAAGAGGCGATTCTCCAGGCTGCGACTTCGGCTGGCATTGAGAAAGATTCTGCCGCATCGAAGTTGCTTGGCAGCTGGCTGGCACATCGGCCGAAGCCTGATTTGCTCGAGTCCTGGAAGGGCTACGTCGGCGTGCTGAAAGGCAGTCTTGATGAAACTTCCTATTCGCAGCTGAAGTCGTCTGTGATCAACCGCGCTGAAAATGTTGCCGAAGCTGCAGGTGGATTCTTCGGTGCGGGAACTGTGTCGGATAAGGAAAAGAAAGCGATCGCCGATCTTGCAGCAGCGTTTCACTAGCTAGAACCCAAGACTAAGCTCAGGCGATCTGTTGTAGTATCGCCTTCAACCCATATTGCATGCCTTGCTGCTGAACCGTTATGCGAGGATGGGGTTTGACGAGCTTGGGTATTAACAATGGCTGCACAGGACTGGCTCGCTGCGATTGGTGCGTCTGGTGATCGCTTTGGCGAGAGCTAATTTATATAGCTGGGAATGAACAGGCGAATATTCTTTCCCAGTCATATAAATGTCCCGTCACCCGCCAGGATTTCCGCATTGGGTAACGTTTGTCGAAGTCGCCGATCGCAGGTCTTCAATGTCGATGTTCTGTCGCTTACGCATTGTTGCTAGATTGCGAATGCTGTCATCAGGCGATAGATTCACGTCCTCAAACTAAACACAAATGGAGGAGTGACCGTGGGTTTTGCCGGTAACGAAAGAAATGGACTATTCATCGCGATTGACGCAAACATTGGTGCTGGCAAAACCAACGCCTGCCATGCGATCGCCTCTGCTGCGATGGCGGCCGGACACCCAACGCGTGTGATGGAAGAACCAACACACCATCCAAAATTCAATCACTTTCTGCAGCGATACTACGACGATTTACAGACCGAAAAGAACACGGGTGGCGGATTCGCCATGCAAATGTTCATGCTCTGCCAGCGTTATGAGCAACACCGTCTGGCGGTCGAGCAGGCTTGGGGATCCAACGGAACGATCGTGATTCAGGACCGTCCGATCTACGGCGACACTGTTTTCGCAACCACCGCGATGGAGCGTGGTTTTATGACGGCAGAAGAGTACGATTTGTACGTTGATGTGTATCGCAACATGAGCCGTGACGTGATGCCGCCGGATGTGTTCGTCTATCTCGATGTTTCACCAGAAGAATGCTACGATCGAATGCATTCCCGCGGTCGCAGCGAAGAAGAAGGCGTGCCACTGGATTATTTGCAGCAACTTTACGGTAACTATCAAAAGCTTCTATCTGAAATGCGTCGCCGTGGCGTTCGCGTGCTGACCGTTGACTGGAGCGGATTCGGTCCTCCGGTTGAAATCTGGAAACGAATCCAGAAGCTGGTTGATTCGGACAGCACGTGGTACGAAGAGCTTTCTTTTTCTCTGGCGAAAGAACCTCGTGTTCCGATCGCTCCCAACCCGGACGCATGAAGAGTTTAAACTCTCAAGAATGACAACATGAGCGAATTTATCAAAGCAGCAACCCGATCAGAACTTAGCTCGGGCGACAAACTGCTGGTCGAAGTCGACGATCAGCTGGTGATCCTGTTTCAGGTCGGCGACGATTACTTTTGTCTTGATGACGTGTGCACGCATGACGGCGGCACACTTAGTGATGGCGAGTTCGAAGGGTTTGCAATTGCCTGCCCTCGGCACGGCGCCAAATTCGATGTCCGCTGTGGGAAAGCCTTGTGCATGCCGGCAACGCAGAACACCGGTTCTCACGAAGTCAAAGTTGACGGCGATGACATTTTGGTCAAGCTCGCCGACGCGTAGCCGAGAATCCAGATTGAGAAAGCACGTATCAACTTCGCAAGAAGTGCTTGGCGTCGTCGGTACGTGCCGACTTGCTTCTTCACTCTGGGATATCACGAAGGTGAAGCTTTGCAGTTCGTACTGGCGGGCAGCAGTTGGACGGTAAGCGAACAAACGCGATCTACAGTTTGTTCAGTTCACGTTCGTACAGGTCACGCTGTTTCTGGTCGACCTGATCGAGCAATTCTTCGACACGACTCTCATGGAACGACGCTTTCTCTGCATTGCCAATGGCTTCGTAGCAGTCCGCAAGGTGTTTTTGAACGGTGATCAAATCCGGAACTTTATCAATGACGAATTCAAAGTCCTTGATAGCCTCCGTGAATTCACCTCTGCCTTTTTTGATCGCACCCCGGGTTTCGTACAGCATGTACTGGTCCGGGAACAACAGTAATGCCGTATTGAGCAAATCGCCTTCGCCGTACTTCGGTTCCTTGCGAATCGCGATCGAAAGCAGACGATGGATCACGAACTCGGTCGTCCCGAATTGGTGCTGTGCAATGTCCCAGCTGGTTTTACCCGCGACCACATCACCGCGAATAAGCTCACGAGTTCCGATCAGGATGTGAACCACGCCCGGAATCGGGCAATCCAGAATCGAGTTCCGCAACCAAACTTCTCGCTGGGCTTCATCCACATCGACATCAATGTAGTCTTCCAAACGATCGTAAATTTTCACGTCTCTGGGGTTCGTTGCAATCGCCTTGCAAAGCGCAAACAGCCTAAGCCGAAAATTTCTTTCGATCGTGATGTCTTTAAAATCGTCCGCGTTTTGAATAAACACCAGCGACGAAAGCTGCATAATTTTACGTCGTGTTTCCTGAGTCTTGACGTTCTGGTATCCGGTCTTGATAAACTCATCGGCACGTTTGTAGTCCTTGAGTGCTACGGCACACTGAACCAGCGAAAACCAGATCTCGTAAATTTCCGGATTAAGCCGCGCGATCCTGGTGACCTTCGACGCCGCATCATTGAGAGCGCGTTTTGCCGCAGCGTCATCGCCAAGTTTTACGCAAACGTCAACCAACTGCGGCATGGCCAGAACCTGCTCCATACGATTGAAGTTTTGAAACCGTGTCAGGGCCTCGAGTGATTCACGCGCGAGCTTCAGGTTCTCGATGTATTCTTCTTCTTTGTATTCGCCAGAGTCAGGGCCCATAGATCGGGCGCGGGTCAGGTATAGATCGACCAGGTTGACTTTCGCTCGAATATTTTCTGGATCGGCAGCGATCGCCGCACGAAGGTGAGCCATGGCTTTCGTGTTTCCCGCTTCATCCATTCCCTCCATCCGCTGTTTGCGAATGAGCTGTTGGGACAGCCAGACATGAGCCTGGGCGTACTTCTCCGGCTCCGCGCTTTCTGCTGCAGCATCGACGTCTGGATCGCTCGAATCGTCGGTGGTTGGTGGATCCAGGGGATTGCCCGTATCCGTTGGCTCCGGGCTGGAAACCAGTGCCGTTGGCGTGATGTCAGTACTTCCGGCCAGAAATTCCATGATCCGCGTTGCTTTGCCGATATCGCCGTTACGTGCGTAATCTTCGGCCATCATGTACTTGTATTCTTTGGATTCCGGTTCCAGCTCGACCAGTTTCTTCGAAAACAGCTGAGCGTATTCATCGGCTCCGTTCCGAAGATGCATCTTGTGATATCCAATCGTCGGCCCAACCGAGATCTGACGCGAGTAGTTATTGACCAACCACAAGAGGAATGGCGTAAAGGCGATAATCCCGAACGCGGGAAGCCCACGCAAAAACGCAATCCCGTTTCGGGACGTCGTCCAAGCCTGAACCATGAAGACCAAGAATCCCCACAGCAACCGAAACGGCAGCGTGATGAATCTGACGATGACGTTTCCCTGATCCGAGCGGAACGAGTCGTCGCCGGAAATGGCGTCCTTAAGCCAGTCCTGAATAGCGCGAAAGGGAGCCATCAGGAGAGAGAAAAATGAGCGGTTGTTAAACCCGTCTTCGTTTCGGTTGAAAACCATAATCTTAAGCAATAACTGGGCGGAAACTCATCAACAGTCTAGCAACACAAGTCTGTTACCGCCAACACGCTGTGCGATTAAACGCAGCAGCTACGAAAGCGGCGTCGGCAATGACCGTTAGGGAGCCGCAGGTTGATTCCGTCGCATTTCCTCCTCGAGTTCAGCCAGTCGCTCGCTGTATTGCTCCGGCGGCGGCTTGTTGAGACCGCGATAACACTCAATCAGCGACCGCAATGTGTCGGCGTGGTCCGGACGAGACTTCAACGCTCTTTCATAAACCGCGAGTGCTTCCTGCAGGCGATCCTGTTGCTTCAACGCGGTTGCCTTGGTGTGTAAAAACTTTGACGCTTCATACGGGTCGAATCCGGCCGGAATGTTTTTTATCGCTTCATTGATCAACTGTAACGCCCGTTCAGCGTTACGCTCATCATCCTGAGCGACAAGGTAAGAATAGGCGAGATTGTTCAGAACCGCCGGATCTCGAGGAGCCTTTTCCCTTGCCCGCTCGTAGTACATGATCGCTTCGGAGAATCGTTTGTTGAGCAAAGCGTGATTTCCAAGTTGATTCAGCACCGCTGAAGGAGCTTCCACGTCCGCATTCGGATCGTAAACAGTTCTCGCTTTCTCCGCGATGACCTCGTTGCTGGCGAGAGACAGTCGTGCCAGCGACTGAAGGACGAGGACGTTGTCCTGTTTGTTGCGGTAAGCCTTCGTGTAGAGGTCCAGTAGTTTGTTGAGCGTTTCCTCGTCGAGCGATTCATAGGAAGTTTTCGTGTCGGCAATCGAGTTCGCCCAGATAATGTACGTGTCAGCAATCAGATGCTGCAGAAACACGCGTCGCGGTCCGCCCTTCGGATCAGCCGCATACTTCTGAATCAGGCGATCCAATCGAGCCTCGGCTTCTGGATAGCGTTCCAGTTTTTGCAACGTCGTCGCAATGCCGGCCTCGACGCGAATCCAATCTCGATCGTTCCCGTCTCTGTCATCCTGGTCTGCCTGTTGCTCAAACTGGGCCAGGGCACGTTCGTACAAAGCTCGATCCCGTTCAGTCTGATCGAGCTCGCGATTGAGTTCGGCCAGCTCGCGAAAGTAGTTCGGGTCGTCCTCAAACAGATCGGTGTAGAGCTTGTGAGCACCCTCGTACTGACGCAGGCGAGTCAAGATGCGTGCCTTAAGCTTCATCGCGTCAGTGTCTTTTTCATCGCGAGTCAAAACGTGGTTGACGTGTTTCTCGGCGATCGCAAGGTTTCCATCACGCTCCATTCCGGGGCGAGCTGGCAAATCAAAGTAGTGGCGAGCCAGAACAGAATGAGCCTTCGGAAATCCGGGGATGTCCTCAGGCGCCAATTCGCGCAGGATGTTGAATGCGTGGTCGCGATTGCCTCGAGATGAAACCAGCTTGGCCAGCTCGAATCGGTATTCGTTGTTTTCCGGGTCGAGCGCGATCAACTTGTCCAGATAAATCTGCTGGGCCTGGCGGAGCTCAATCAGCTGAGCTTTTTCCTCTTCGCTGATCGTTGGCTTGGCCGTAGCGGCATCGATCTTTTGCACTTGCTGGTTGCGAGCGATTTCTTTGCTCAACTGAATCAGATCAGCAGTCGTTTTCTGATACAGATAGTCGTATTTGTCTTCTAACGAAGATTGGCTTAGCAGCTGAACCCCAGCGATGGCTGACACGGCGACGAACGCCACGATCAACGCAGGCAGCCCCAGCATCAGTGCGCGGTTGCGGCTGGATTCGGACCACGCACTCCCAATCGCCTCGCCGGGAGACGTCACCAGGAGCACTGGCAGCATGAAAAGTCGCTTGAGTTGATAAAGAAGATAGTTCATTGAGTCTTACATGCATGAAGATTGCTGGCATTTTGCCGCGGCCTTCAAGGAAGCAGCCGCCTGACCATATTATTGGGATCAGTCGGCAGTTGCCAGACCGTATTCCACCGATTGGGCTCTTAAGGGCTTAGGTATTGCGTTTGATAATCGATTGTGGCCAAGGCACCGAGTTAGGCTGGCACTTTTGGCGGTCTACACGACTTGGACAGGAAAGTCGGAAGATCGGGTACATAGGGCATATTTGCAAAAATCAGAAGAATCGGCAAAGTCGGAATGTTTCTACGCCGAAAAACAGATGGGGCAGCATTGGATTGCCGTTTGATGACCTGTTTGTACACAACAGACCCATGAAAAAGCAAAAACTGCAACAGTTTGCAAAGTTCGCAGCAATTTCGATCATTGGAGCGTTCCCGGTTTTGGGGCTCAGCGAAATTTCAGCACAGCAACCGAGCCTCATGCCTCCGATCGTTCAGGGGACGCCAAGCTCTGCTCGGCCAGACGTGGATTATTCCTACTCCAGCGGAATGTCAAAACCACTCGCTCCTGCCCGGATGGCCGAAAACTCAGGAATCGTGCCGCCAATTATCTCGGGTAATCCGATCGGTGTTGGCGTTGCTGCCGGAACGAGCCAGTCAAATCCCGCCAACGGTTTGTTGGCTCCGATTGGTTCTGGCATCAAGCAGGTTGCCGGGCGTGTCGAGCCCGCTCTTGTCGGGCGTGCGTTCTCGCCGGCGAAAATGCCGGTTCTGGCTCAGGAAATCAGTCAGCCTGGCATTGGTGTTCCGGCGATCCAGATCCCATCCCCGATGTCGATTGCTCCAACTTCACCTCGCAACATGAGCGTGCTTCCGGGAGCGGGCATGGATGCGTCAATGCAGGCCGCACCCGTGATCTCCGGGTCGTTGGTGTCGCCGGGTATGCCACAGTCGATCATGGACAGTGGTTCGATGACGGTGGCTCCAGGCTACTTTGAGGCTGGACCTGTTGTCGACGCGATTCCAATGGAGAGCGTAGTTGCAGGTTGTGGAAGCTGCGGCGACAGTAGTTGCGATACATGCGGACCGAACGGTAGCTACAACCCAAATCAAATCAACTGCGACTACGGAACGTACGGTTCGGTAAGTGCAGCACGACGTTACGCTTATCTTGAGATGCTGTACCTGACTCGCGAAGACGGCAATATTACGAACTCGAACTTCAATCCGCTGGGTGAATTCGATTTCAATCCGGGTTGGCGAATTACGCTCGGACAGCGACCAGATATGACTCAAGGACGTGAAATAAGTTATTTCGGAACCGCTGGCATCGAAGCCAGTCAAACGACGAACAATGCTGAGAATCGACTCAACGCGTTGTTTGTCACCGGTGGTGGTTTGATCTCTGACGACCTGTCAGCGTTCAACGGTGCTTCGCAACACATTCAGTTCAAGGAAACTTCGGTTCACAGCATCGAACTGAACCGTGTTCGCTGGGGGTGGGACGTTCTTAAGTCCTTCGTCGGTTGGCGATATGTCTACATGGACGACAAGTATCAGCTTGACAGTACAGCACCGAATCGCGATATCTTCGGCAACGTGGCTCCAGGATTCGAAACTGGCCAGTACCGCATCGACACGATCAACCACATGTTGGGTGCTCATATCGGAGCTGAATTGTTCTACGATATCGGATACCGGTTTAGCCTTTCGGGTCTGAGTAAATTCGGTGCTTATGCGAACATCAACAAGGTCGACAACTTCCTGCAAAACGGCGGAACGACCCTGCTTGATACCGAAGACAACAACGCGAACATTTCGACAACCTATGAACTGCAGTTGATGGCTCACTACCAGATCCGTCAGACCGCTCGGTTGCGATTCGGCTACAACGGCATGTTCCTCGGAAACGTTGCCACTGTCGCGGATAACTTCTCACCGTTCGTGTCGCCGTTCACCGGTTTCAGCGGTTCGGATGACGACGACGCATTCGTCCACGGCTTCTCGCTGGGACTTGAGATCTATCGCTAGTCGGTGGGTTGATCTCGGGAAGCTTTCAGTCTGGAAAGCTTCCTTCGTAGATGTTGGACGGCTAGGCCAGGCGTCGCGAAATCGCTTCCGCCATGCGTCGGCCAAGCTCCGGACCTTCGAGCGGATAAAGGTAAGGCTCGATAAGTTCGAGCTCCATCAGATACAGCTCGCCAGTTTCGGCTCGCAGCATGTCGACGCGAGCGTAAAGTGGTGTCTGGTCGAGAGCATCAAGGACCGCCGCGGCCATCGCGAGATCTTTGGCGGCAGGAGAAATCGCTTCCTCCGTACCGCCGTAAGTCGACTGGATACGATAGTCGTCACCCTTGGCTCGTTTGATCAACGCGTGTGAAAACTCACCATCAACAAAGATCAGACTCAGCTCTCCTTCTGATTGAATCGAAGACAGAAACGGTTGAGCCATCATTGGATGATTCATTTCGGGAATCGGATCGCCTGCCTTTAGCCGATGCTGCCCGTCGGCTCCGGCTCCGACCTGCCGCTTCACCACCATGTCTTCACAGCCAAGTGACTTGAACGCGGCCTCGATCGACTCACGCGTCGGCGAATCAATCCACTCGGTCGGGATCAGCTTCGCACCACGAGTCGCCAACTCTTTGAGATATCGTTTGTTCGAGTTCCAACGTACAAACGCAGACGAATTGAACAGTGGCGTTGTAGACTCGATCAACTCGAGCGTCGCCAGAAACAGCTCATGTCGGTCCCAGTAATCCCAGGTCGTCCCGATAATGGCGGCCGCAAAACTACGGTCCCATTGAATATCCGGATCGTCCCAGCACACTTCAACCAAACGCAAATCGAGATTGGCAAATGCTGGACGCAGGGCGCCCACCATGTTGTCGTGTTCGTACGCATCAGTGCGACGATTGGACGAACCCGGGATTGTATTTTGCGAACAGAGATAGGCGATTTCTTTCATTCGCCCAATTTACCGTTAGCCGTTTAGGGCCGTAAGCGGTCCGTCGACGCAAAGTTCCGGTTTTCCGAACGTTTCAATGTTGTGGCCGAACGCGTGAGCCAACGACATCAACATCCGGTTGTGTGGCACGCCGCCAAAATCCTTGTAGCGTCCAAGCTTGAATCCTGGTGCATTCCCCAACATCAGGAACGGAATGTTGTCCAGCGTGTGGGAGTTGCCTTTTCCAAGCTCGTTGCCCCAGACGATCAATGTGCCGTCGAGCAAACTGCGGTCTGAGCCGGGCTCTTTGGTTTCCGCAAGCTGCTTAACAAGGTAGTGCAATTGTTCGGCGTACCAGTGGTTGATCTTGGTAAGTTTCTCCTGGGATTCGACTTTCAAGTCCGGGTCATGCGACATCTGGTGATGACCTTCGGGAAAGCCCAGCCACTTCATCCGCGTTCCGCCGACCGAATTGGAATACTGGAGCGTGGCTACACGATTCATGTCGTTGGCGAACCCGTTTACCAGCAAATCCATTTGCATTTTCGCGATTTGGGGCATGTTGGATTCGGAGACGCTGACTCCCGAAGGCAATTCCGGTGCCGCCACGTCCAGCATCTGAGCCGCAGCAGATTCGAGGTCCTGTTCCATTTTGCGAACGTAAGTCACGTGCTCGTCGAGCATGACTTTTTCTTCCGAACCCAGCGATTTCGAGAACTGTTTCAACTCTCCAGCGATGTCATCCAACACACTGCGGACCAGAGCATCGTTCTTGCCACGGCCGTACATTTTTTCGAACATCGAGTATGGATTCGAATCCGGAGCAACCGGTTTGTTGGGTGCCGCGTAGCACATTCGTGTCCACGGGTCGGCACGATCCGCCACCGCAACGCCGAACTCAAGTGATCCGAATCTGGTTTTTGTTGATTCTTGTGATTGTAAAAAGTTTCTGATCTCCTGGTCAATCGAGATGCCTCCGGCCCAACCGGCTGGCGTGTGGCTGCCGCCCTGAATGTTTCCAGGCAGAAGCTCTGCTCCGGTCAGCAGGCAACTCATTCCCCGCATGTGGCTGTCGCCGTCGCCACGAACCTTGTTGTGAATTCCGTGAGTGACCAGCATCGATTCCTTAAACTGCGCAAGCGGCTCAAGAATCTTTTTCAGCTCAAAATCCGCCCCCTGTGTTTCTGGCCAGAATTGGTCCTGCACGGTTCCGTTGGGCGAGAACATGATGATCAAACGCTGAATCGGCGCGGCAGTGTTTGCTGTTTTCGCACGAGCCAATGTTGGCATCACGAATGGCAGCATCGCAGCCGAGTAACCCAGTGTCTTGAGCGCGTCGCGACGTGAAAGTTGTTTACTCATTTTCGTTCTCCTGTTGTTTGGCAGCATCCAGTTCGTGCCGGGCAACCACGACCGACATGTCGACCAGAAGCTGCCGCACGTTAAATTGGTTGCGTTGAAATTTTGTCAACAAATCGTCGATTTTATCGGGACCGTACGCAGCCAGAGGCTGTTTGGCGAAGTGCCGAAATAGCTGTTCGATGAAATTGCGATGGGCGTCATCGTTCTCGATCAGATACTTCGCAAGGTCCTTGGCGCCGTTGAACTTCAGCACCTCGCCATCGGGAGTTTCGTACTCGGCCGAAGCGTCAATTTTCTGCTTCTTTTCAGTGTCCCTGAAACGTCCGACGGCGTCAAAGTTTTCAAAGCTGAATCCGAGAGGATTGATTACGCTGTGGCAACCCTGACAGGCAATTTCCTTGGTTTGGTGCACGACCCGTTCACGCGTTGTCAGCGTCGGATCGAAGGCCTCATCAAGTGGTTCGACATCGATCGGTGGCGGCTTGAGCGAACGGCCCAACAAGCTTTTGGCCACGAACACGCCGCGATGAATCGGCGATGTGTTTTTGTGATACGCCAATCCGGTCATCAGATAGGGATGAGTCAGCACACCTGCCCGGAGCTCTGGTTCAAAGGACTTTTTTTCGAACGTATCGTTGTCCGGTTTGTCGATTCCGTAGAAGTCCGCGATTCGATCGTCGACGAACATTTTGTCAGACGCCAACAACTGTCGAAAGTCAGACTCTTCCGACCAGACGATTTCTTCGATCGCGAGATCCAGTGACTCTGCCAGCGAACCCAATATTTTGTCGTCAAAGCCCGGATAGGCTTCGAGGTCTTTGGTTGCGTCGGTGGCACGATCGAGTTCCAGCCAATGATGGAAGAACTGGCGAAGCTTGACTCGAGTCCGTGCGTCGCCCAGCATTCTCCACGCCTGAGTGTGTAGTGTTTTGTCATCGTCAAGCTTGCCGGCCGCTGCAGCGTTGAGCAAATCTTTGTCCGGAATTGAGTCCCAAAAACCAATCGCCATCTTTTCGGCCGCGGAGAATTGCGCGTTCGCGTTTTCGCGAGACGGTGATTGGCTTACGTAAAGGAATTGAGGTGACTTCAACGTCATCAACACGATTCTGCGCATCGCATTTCTTGCCAAATCTTCAGTGGCAAACGGCCGTTCGATGAATGTTGCTTTTTCGGCTTCCGTCAGGTCGCGACGAAATGCCTGCCGCACAAATTTCTCACAGAAAGCTCGGGTTCGCGTCGCTTCGGCTGCTGCTTTTGCGGAATCGTCCAGCTCGTCTTTCCGTTCTTTCTTCCTGATCTTGTCTGAGTAACCAGTTAGGTCATTGTATTTTCGGTCCACAAACTCAAGGACTTCTACCGCGGCGAGGGTGGTGGCCCGATCCCACTGTTGCGAAACGGAAGTGCCACGTTCGTATCCCACGCTGCTGTCGTCCGGCGGAAAGTCCGTTTGCAGCATGACCGCGGGAGGCGCCCACTGCGGTGTCAGATGCTTTTTGCCGACCAGTTCGCGAGGGCGGTTGGGGCGAACCCACTCGAACGCAATCGAAGCCGAGTCTTCTTTATATTTGAAAAACTGGATGTGCAATGGATAAGCTCGACCAGCCCGTAGTTTGACCGTCGCTCGATGTTCGGTCTCTCCATTGGTGACCTTGTTGTCGATCAGCGGACTGGAGTTCCAGCTCTGTCCGTTGAAGAAAAACTGAACTCCATTTTGAGTCACGAGAATCAGTTCATAGGTGCCGGAGTCCGGAGCAATTAGCGAACCTGACCAGTCGATCGAAAATTGTTCTTTGTCCTTCAGCTTTTCCGCGTCGGGCGTGCCGTCGCCGAAGTCGAAATTGATCAAGTCATCCGTTCGTTCGAAAGCGCGATCTTTGCCATGGCTTCTGGTTGGAAAGTATTGTCCTTTGAGTCCGAAATTGTCACCGATCCAAACGGCGCCCAGAAATGGCCGCATCAAATCAGCGACGGCGTTCTGATATTGGTCAACGGTCAATCGGGAAAACGCGATTCCAGGTGGCTTGAGTCTCATCTGCGCTTCACGAGTGTAAAACGCTTTCATCATGTAGCGCGTGACCAGTTCGGCGTCTTCGCCAACGCACATTTCCGGGTCATCCTCGGGCATCGTCTTGACGATGTAGTCCTTCAACCGCCGTAGCGAAAGGTCGCCCTCAAGCGTGTTCTCATACGCTCCTTCAACGCCCTGCCCTTGATCACCGTGACAAGTCGCACACTGGTCAACGTAGAGTTCTTTGCCTTTTGCAAACCAGGGCTCTTCTACTTGAGCGTTCGCTTGTTGACAGGAAACGGTTGCACCCAAGGTTATGGGCAACGCAAGCAACAGCAGTAGCGCAAGCCCGATTTGTCGGTTTCCAAATTCGCGGAGGAAGATCATGGTGGCTCTTCTGATTGGGAAAATACCTTCGGAATTGAACCGCTTTTACACGCCCAAGTATCCCATCAAAATGCGGTTTTGACTCGATTTCCGCAAGGCCACGTTCCGACAATGCCGGTCCAAAGGCTTACAAAGCAGCATTACCAGATCTGCGTGCCTACGGTTCTGAAACCGGTGACAACGTGAGAATCCGTGCACTTTCGAGGCCACTGGCGTTTGACGGGTTCGGGCGATCCGCTCCGGGAGATCCCCAGACCATGGTCAGTTTGTCGCCCTCAAAGTAGTAGAAACCTCTGATCGACGGAACGTTCTCGCGCGTCGATTCGATTTCCATTTCGGAAAATTTTGACTTGCTGACAGGAGAAGCATCAGCTGATTTCAGCTTGCCAATTTCCTGTTTGTCGCCCTGTTGAACAAGGATGTTCTGGCCTTCGATTTGGATCGTCATGTCGCCAAGTCGCTCTGTCGGAATCTTGCGTCCGCCGTGCACGGCCTTGGTGACTTGCCACGTCCCGTCAAGCGATGGTTCGGTTTTGGTGTCGTTGCTTTCGGGACGGTCCGTCGTCTTCGCAGCGGTTTTGGCTTCGTCGGCTGTAGCACTCGAGTCGGCGGTTGCGGAAGGAGGCACAGTCGCACGATCTTTCGCGTCCGAAGGTTCGTCCATCGGTGCTTTCGCAACGACAACTCTTTCTGGAGCCGGCGATTCTGACGAAGCGGTCGAGCGAGGCGTTTCTGGTTTTGTGGTTGCAGGTTTCGCAATCGAAGGCACTTGTTCGCTTGCCGATTTGCGTTCACCGTTGACGACTTTGGCCATCGGTCGCGCAGATTCTTCTCCGTCGGAAACTCCTTCGTTGGCCTTTACGAATGAATTCCGAATCTTCTTCGGAGCAGCCTTGGACGACTCTGCAATTTCTGCTTTATTCTCGGTCAGCTGAGTCGAGTTTTCAGCACTCGTCGTTTCATCATCGGCGACAGTTTTGGCAGGCTCCGAATCGGCCAAGCCAGACTCCACAGCAGAAGTCTCATCGCTTCCGAAGTTCCCATTTTCGAGGTCGCGATCTTCGGGTGATTCCACATGCGAATCAGTAGCGATCGCGGATGGCTGCGCGGAAGCATTTTTGGAGATTTCGGCTTCGTCGTTCAACCCTGATTCATTCGAAACAGCGGCCACTTCC
This sequence comes from Mariniblastus fucicola, assembly GCF_008087665.1. Taxonomy (GTDB): domain Bacteria; phylum Planctomycetota; class Planctomycetia; order Pirellulales; family Pirellulaceae; genus Mariniblastus; species Mariniblastus fucicola. The sequence goes on along the minus strand of NZ_CP042912.1, from coordinate 3,772,480 downwards.
TTCTCCGGCAAATAGCCCAGCGTTTCCAGGACAGGAGTCTGCGTTGCAGCAGCGATTCCCATGCCTGCCACGAAGCCAGCGGTGCAAAGTGCGAATGTTTTCATCTGAATGACTCTGGTGAAATTTGAGATCCAAGCCCAGAAATGTAGGCCCAAAGTATATCAAAACGCTGTCAGCCGGATTTGAAATTTGCGGAATTGGCCGACTCAACCGGCAGAATCAACCGCACCGTCATCATTGTAGGCAAGTGTCCAGCGTTTCCCGGACGTGTGACCGGCCAGGAATCAGCCGACCGTTTCAAGCACCAGCCTTTTCGAGTTTAGTCTGGCAGCCAGATCTACATCCAGCCAATCATCGACCCGACCAGCAAACCGAAGTCGTCGAGGATGTTCTGGTACTGGTCGATCACCAGTTTTTTGTAAAGCAGAATGATCGCAGTCGCCAAAACGATGCCGACAAACCCCATCATCAACACGAATCCGATCTTGCTGATGATCTGCAAATTGGCTTCCGCTTTCTCCTGTAGGTCCAACGAAGTTTGATGCATCGTCTCCGCCAGCTTTCCCGCTGTTTCACCGTTCTCGATCATGGTGACAAAATCTTCGGGAAACGCATCGGTCGCTCGAAACGTTTTCGCAAAGCTCTTACCCTTACGCAAATCGTAAAGCACTTCCGGGATCACCATCTGATAGTAATAGTTCTCAGTGGCTTCGAGCGAAAGTTTTCCGATCTCCAAAACGTCCATGCCGGCGTTTTCCGAAGCAGACATCGCCCACGCGAACCGGGACAGTGAAAGGTGTTCCAGCGTCTTGCCCAGCAACGGTACGCGTCGCGCGATCCTCATCGGCAGCGTTCCGTACCAGCCTTTCATGGAACCGAACACCAGGAGAAACGCAATGGTCGCGAAAGAAGCCACGACGACGCAATACAGCAAGAAGTTGCCCGTCGTGCTGCCCATGCCGAACCAGTCGATTGGGTCGATGCCGCCAATGTCAACCATCACCCAATGCATCACCAGGATCAGCAATCCAATGATTCCGATCGAAGCCACGAGCTCAAACGCCGGCCAGGCAATTGAGTTCAGGAACCGGGTTCGGAATTTGACAAGGTTATCGTAGTGCGTCGACAGCCGCAAAAATGAGTCTTCCAGTCGGCCGCTTTTTTCACCCGCACGAACAACCGCCAATGCTAGGTCAGGAAAGTAGCCTTCAGTCGCGGTCATCGCATCGGTCAACGAGTCTCCATCTGCCAACTGGTCACGTATCTGGGATGACTTGCTGCGATACGTCGAACCGGCGATTCGGGTTTCTTTGTCATAGATCGAAAGCAGATCGATCCCGGCCGAATAGCTGGTGCCCAACCGCTGGAAAAGTTTTGCGAGCTGCCGATAGCTGATTCTGGCCATGTTGGTTTTTTCCTGCGATGATCAACACCGTCAATGAACGAAATGTCGGTGGGGGAAGCGTAACATTTCAACGAATGCCGACCCGTATTCGATTGCCCCGCGATGCCCGGGTCAATAAACTGGATTGTGATGGGCGTTGGCTCCAGTTTCCATTTTGGACGCCACAATGCCGATAGGCAAATTGTACCCAAACCGACCGGATCGGCGAAGAACGGTGATTGTCATGTTGCGTTTGATATCCACGACTGGATTTTTCCTTTTGATCGCGCTGTCCGTATGCAACGATCGGACTTGGGCGAACGACCGGGTTTACCTGAAAACCGGGCGTATCCTGCAAGGCAAGGTCACAGAAGGCGAGGCTGAAAAAGGCGGTGAGTTCATCCTGTTGACGACCGAAACCGGGACCGTCTACAAGTTGGACAAAGGCGACATCGTGAAGTCTGTTTTGATGCGGGAGAAGGTGGACACGGACTACAAGGCCCGACTGCGGCTGATCAAGGACGTTGCGACGGATCATATCGAGCTTGCGAAATGGTGCGAAAAACAGACTCGCGGCAAGACGCGTTTCAAAGAGCAAATTCGTTGGCACTACGAGAACGTGATTCGACTGGACCCCGAACATGCGAACGCGCGCAAGAAGCTGGGCTATATGAAGCTGGCCGACGGGAACTGGGTCGCGCAAGCTGAATTCAAAACGCGACAGGGTTACATTCCAGACCGCCGACGGGATTGGGTGGCCGGTTTGAGCAAAGTCGTTGCCGAGAAAGATGAGGCTTATGACGCGAAGCTGGGTGCAAAACGAAAGGCATTCAATCGTTGGTTGAGCGCGGCCGAAAAAGGCAACTTGCAGCCCGCAGTCCTGGCGGATATTTGTGACGCTTCAACCTTGGATCTGGTTTATCAGAGTGCGCTCAATGCGCAATACAATGTCGAAGCCTGTCGTGTTCATTTGGATGCCATCGCGACGGTGAAGACTGGCGACGCAGTCGAAGGACTGGCTCACTTTGCGATCGAAGCACCGAATCAGGATATCCGCGAGCACGCGATTTCGTTGCTGCAATCCGAGGTCGATCACGTGACGGCTATTTTGTATCTCAAAGGCGGACTCAAGTTTTCCAATCGTTGGCATGTTCAAAACGCCGCGTTTGCAATCGCTGAGATTGCATCGACCGATGACTACAGTCGCGACTTTGCCATGTTGCCGTTGGCGGATTCCTTGAGAACTCAGCACGAAGAGAGGATCGCTGGAGCGCTCGCACCTGGCCGCATGAATACGTCCTTCGGTTCTGGCGGAACCAGTTTCCAAACAGGAGGCGGGCCGCAAACCCAGGTGAAGGAATACCGCAACCAGCAATCGCTCGATGCCTTGCGACGACTCTTCGAGGCAGACTTTGGATTCGACGAACAGGCGTGGCGAAATTGGTATATCCAAAATTACACTCTCTCCGACCTCACCGTTCGCAGGGACGAGTAGCTGCTTTGATTGTCAACTGACGTCCTGATATACTCGGCGAAACCACTTCGTTTCCAGGACTTCCAAAATGCCAATCAAATTCAACTGCCACAAATGTGGTGCCAGTCTTCGCGTACCTGAGCAACACATCGGAAAGAAGGCTCGCTGCCCAAAATGTGACGAAAAATGCGTCGTGCCCGCAACTTCGCAAGGCAGCGAATCGGGCTCAGAGGGCGGCGAAGAATTTGAAGATATCGGTAACGTTCTGGAACATCCCGCCACCGCGACGCCGGTCGGTCTTCCTCCGGCTATCGGTGCACCGACTGCTGTTCCGACGGCGGCTCCCCTTCCGCCTGGATCGTCCGATCCGCCGGCGATGGCGTCTCCTGTTGCTCCGCCGTTTCAGTCGAACTCAGCGTCGCCTTACGCGTCGCCGATAGGTAAGCCACAGGGGAACGCGATTTCTGGCAGCATCATGCACCCGCTGTACGAAGCCAGAAACATGATGAAGATCTGGGGATGGTTGACGTTCATTGTCGGAATTTTGTACTGCCTGACGATCGTGGGCATCATCGTGGCTTGGGTTTTCATTTGGATGGGCTGGTTGGTCAAAGGCGCCGCGGAGGCCGTTACGATTGGAATTGAAACCGGTGACATGGCTCAACTGCGTCTGGCGAACGAGCGATTGGGGACTTTCTTCAAAATTCTTGGCGTCGGTGCGATCATCTGGTTGGCGTTAGTCGGCATCTACTTATTGATTGTCATCGTTGCGATTATCATTGGGGTTGCTGGCGCGGCGGCTGGATGATCGTTCGCGTCCAGGCATTGCAAATTCGTGACCGTTGAAATTCAGGTAAATCAGAGATGGAAAAATGGCCCGTTGGAGTTTTCACCAGCGTCGATGCCGGTTTAGGTGTTGATCTTGCTGTCGCAAAAGAACTGAACATTCCCACGATTCAGATTCACGCGCCGCACGCTGGAAATCGTGACGCTGCCGCTGCTGCGGAGATCAAAACTCGCCTCGATTCGTATGGCATCACGGCGACTGCAGTCTTCGGTGGTTTCGAAGGCGAAAGCTACGCGGACATCCCGACGGTCGTGGAAACCGTGGGGCTGGTTCCTCCTGCGACACGCGAATCCAGACTCGCGGAGATGAAAGCGATCTCGGACTTTGCCAAACATCTCGGATGCAGCGTGATCGCGCTTCACCTTGGGTTCGTGCCGCACGACGTGACCGATGAGCTCTACGGGCAATCCGTGGCGGTGACTCAGGAGCTTTGCAAGTACGCGGCGGACAACGGCCAGAGCCTGCATTTGGAAACTGGACAGGAAACGGCCGCTGGACTGGTGAAGTTCATCGACGACACGAAGTGTGACAACCTGTTCGTCAATTTCGATCCGGCGAACATGATTCTCTATGGCGCTGGAGAACCGATCGAAGCTTTGGAGCTTCTTGGCAACCGGGTTCGAAGTGTTCATTTTAAAGATGCCAAATGGGCAGCCAATCCCGGAAAAGAATGGGGCGAAGAAGTCCGACTTGGGGATGGCGACGTCGATATCCTGAAATACATGCAGACACTAAAGGCGATTGGCTATGGAGGTCCGTTAACGATCGAACGGGAAATTCCGCAGGAACCCGCTCGGCAAAAAACGGAAATCGGTTACGCCGTCTCGGTGATCGAACAGTTGCGATCAGAAGTCTGGTCTGCGTAATGTCGTCGAAGAACGGAAGCGAGAAACCGGCGGCGGAAGGTGATTGGTCGTTCGAGTTCAAGCGAGCGATCGTGGGTGGCCTGTCGATGACGTGTCTGTTGTTGGCTGGGCTGCTTTATGTTGCGTCGCCGGACATCAACAACGTTCTGCTTGCTGGTTCGCTGCGTATCGGCGTTGTGTTGTTTGCGATCTGGCTGGCATTGCCTCAGTTGCGTGGGATCTTGGCCAAGGTTCCAAGCGTGCTGCCGGTGATCGCGCTGGTATTGATCGTGTTGTGTGCCGCGCGCCCCAATTTGTTCCGCGTGGTTGGGTCGCTGGTCGTCGTACTCTCAGCACTGTTGGCGATCTCGAACTGGATCAAGAAGTTTTCGCCAAAGCGGTGACCGGGACAGGCAGAGTGCTCAGCACGGTTTTCGGAACCAATTGTTCGATTGCTGAAAAACGGTTGATCTATCGCCAGTCTTCATGGCAGTTGTTGCAGGATTGCGAGACGAGATTCGCAAACTTGCTGGCGGCTTCAAAGTCGTCGCTCTTCGCTGCCGCGACCGTATCGAGAGCAGATTTCTTCATCGCATCGCAATAGGCAACGTACTCATCGACGTCGGCATCATCCATGCCCTCTTGCGCAATCACCGCAGCGATCGCCGCGACCCACTGAGCTTCCGAAATGATGTCGTCCCGCTGTTTGGAAAACGTCTGTTGGTCAGCGGTCCATTGTTTGAGCAACTCGTCCGATGTCCCCAGTCGCTCCATCGTTTCGTTGCGCCCGATAACGTCACTCCACTGAAGTTCTTCAGGCGGTTTTTCGATTTCGGCAAAGGAACCGCCGCGAACCAGGTCTTCCAGATCGAACTTACGTGCGTTGCAATAGTTGAATGCCTGGACTGTGTTGCTGCGCGCGTTGGTTGCCGCCTGCTGCAAAGCGGCCTGGGCAGCAGCGGCATGGTCTTTCCAGCGAACTTCGCCGTCGTATTCTCGAATGATCGCAAAAGACATCGAGAGCAACGACATGCTTTGGCGGACATCATTATAGGCCGTTTTGAATTTGACCGGAGAAGTCACGGACTTTGCCAAAGCCTGGTTGAGCGATTTGATTTCGTCTTCGATCGTCGTGCCATCAATCAACATCGACCAACCCGTTGAGTTGGCCGCCGCGTTATCCTCTGCATTGGCGTCACCAGAAGCAGCCATGTTTGCGGCCGAGGAACTTTCTGGACGTTCGCCAACGATCCCGTCTTCGAAAATGTTCTGGAAGTAGACATCGTCTTTCGGCGTCTCAAAGCTCGGCTTGGCGACCCGTTGGACTTTACGAATCTTCTTCGGTGGTTCTGCTGATTCTTCTTGCGCGACAGCGAGCGACAACGAAACAGCAATCAGAGATATTGCGAACGTGATTTGAATGAGTGACTTCATGGCTTAAGTATACACAGTTCTGCGTTTGGGTTCGTTCTGGAGTATACGTCGCAGTTTTCACCGCAGGAAACGACTTGAGAAACTCAGGAACTGCTCCCAGTCATAACGAGTTATATCGTGTTTGCCTTCGCGAATATGGTAGCCAACGCGATCGCCAATTCGCTTCCCAAGTACGGGCATTTTCGGGGCCTGAACGCTTTCCACGTTTTCGCTGTCCGTATCAATTGCGATTCCCAAACCCTTCAGCCCAAGCATTCGATAGACGGGCGAAGCATGAAACGCCGCGAGGAATTCTCCTTTGGGATCCGCCCATTGATCACCCTGAGCACTCGCAACGTAGACCGGACGGGGCGCGATCGCCGCAAGCAGCATGTGGTGGTCGACTGGCATTTCGTGGACGGAATCGTTGTAGCTTTTGTGCTGCAAACAAAACCAGTGTGGGAACACCGTGTTGATTCTTTTGACGGTTTCGCCAATTTGTCGCCTGGCCAGTGCTGCTCCGCCGCAACCTGAGTTGTTGGAGATCACGACTCGAAACCGGTTATCGGTTGCGCCGGCCCACAATGATGTTTTGCCCAATCGCGAGTGACCGAACACGGCGACCCGCGAGCCATCGACATCTGGAATCGATTCGAAAAAGTCGACCATTCGCGACAGCCCCCACGCCCAAGCGCCGATCGACGTCCAGTTGTCCTCGCGGCCTTGAAGTTCCGGATAAAGCGGATGGACGCCGTTCTGAAATTCATCGTCGAAGTCCGGATCGACATCTCCGTAATACACCGTGGCGACTCCGTAGCCTTTTGAGACGATCAATCCCAGCGGCCAACGACTGGATTTCGATCCGCGCGTGCTTTCCAGCGCCGTTGCGCATTCTCTGTCGCGGTTCCATACTTTCGACAACGAAATTTTCTTGCTTGAGTGAACCGTGTGGTTGCCCTGGAAGTTGTAGCCAAGGAAAACAGGAGTGTTCGTCGTATCGTTCCCTGGCAGAACGAGTAGCATGCGGATTCGATGTTCTTTCCCGCTGCCGTCAACGCCAAGTACGATGTCGAATTCTTTCAGTTTCGCTTCAACGAGTTCGCTTTCCAGGTCGTCTGGGTCTACCCGGAACGCAATACTCGACTCGCTGAAAATTTTGAACACGACGCGCTGCGTTTCAGGACTGCGAGCGGGCATTGCACCGAAAACGTGATCTTTGAACAACTGTACGATCTCGCTTCGACGCGTTTCCCAGTCGTCTGACGATGCAACGGTTGAGCCATCGTTGAAAGTCAACGGATCAGGAAGCGTGTAAGCCGGGATCTTCGATTCGTCGTAGTTCGCATCCTGGGCATCGGTTGTCAACGGGTCGGTGAGCATGTAGGCGACCAATCCAAAAACGGTGAACGAAAGAAGGGTACGAAGTTTCATCGGAGTGCTTTCGCTGTTTTAATTACTGCGTAAACGTCGGAATCATTTTACTGGCGCCAACTCAGCCTGCGAACTGATTTTAGCGGCAGTTCCGTGCCTCGAAGCGAATCCATCCGTTGAAACGAAAAAAGGTCAAGCTAACTTACATCAGCTTGACCTCTTCGAAATATCAAACAGTTCGGACAACGCCGAACAAACCCTACAGTGCCAGCAACAGTCGGCTTGGCGCTTCAAGGTAACCGATGACTTCGTTCAGGAAACGTGCAGCGGCTCCGCCATCGATCAAGCGATGATCGTAGGACAGGCTTAGCGGCATCATCAAACGAACGGCCACCTCGTCATTTTCGACGACGACAGGCAACTTTCGCGACCGACCGACCAGCAAAATTGCCGTTTCTGGAACGTTGATGATCGGAGTCGAATACGTGCCACCGATCGCACCAAGATTGCTGATAGTGAAAGTGCCTCCGCGAAGATCGTCGATGCCGAACTTGTTGCCGCGGACGTTTTCAGCCATCACGCTTAATCCCTTGGCCAATGCGGGAATCGACTGTTCGTCTGCGTTTCGCATGTTAGGCACGACAAGGCCGCGATCGGTATCAACCGCGATGCCTACATTGACGTAGTCCTTGTAGATGATCTGGCCAGCATCGAGGTCGACAGAGGCATTAATCGTAGGGTGCTGTTTCAACGCCATTGCGACGGCTTTGATGATGAACGGCATTGTCGTCAGGCTAATGCCCATCGCTTTGTAGTCGGCTTTGCTGTTCTGGCGAATGGCTTCGAGAGCCGTCACGTCTGCGTCATCAAAGTTGGTTACGCGAGGGCACGTCGTCCACGACTCGTGCATCTTGCGAGCGATCGTCTGGCGAATCTTCGGCATCTTCTCGATGCGAACCGGACCGTAGGCGTCTGTCTGACTGTCGCCAGGAAGCGAAGCCGCACCGCCTACACCAGCAGCTCCCACTGCCGGACTTGATGACGAAGCCGCAGGTCGTGCAGCGGTACCATCGCGCACCACGCGAAGCACATCGTCACGCAGGATTCGTCCGTGAGCTCCAGAGCCGGTAACGTTTGCCAGGTCGACGCCGACTTCACGAGCAAATCGTCGAATGGCCGGACCGGCAGGAACCGAAGCTTTCGAACCGGAGGCTGCGGGCGCGGGCGTCGGAGCAGCCGGCGGTGGTGTCGCAGGGGCAGCAGGCGCCGGCGGAGGAGTCGCGGCAGCCGGTTCTGGTTTCGATTCTGGCGCGGGCGTTGGCGCTGGTTCTGGAGGAGCCGCAGGTTCCGGAGTTGCCGCAGGTGCTGCTGCAGCCGGAGCAGATCCTCCATCAGCCGCTTCAACGGTCAACAGTTTCTGGCCAACAGACACCGTGTCGCCGGAAGCGATGTGGATCTCAGTGACCGTTCCTGCCATATCACTGGGCACGAAAACGGTCGCCTTGTCCGTCTCCAGTTCACAGATCTCGGTATCCTTCTCAATCGTATCACCAACGGACACGAGCACGTCCAGGACATCTCCAGATTCGATGCCTTCGCCAATTCCAGGAAGCTTGAATTCAACAGCCATAGTTTTCTTCGAGTGCAAATGTTTGAGGTTAAAACATCGCTCTCCTCGCGGAGAGCGAATTCAACAAATCGCAGGTAGGGAGCCGTGCCATTCTTCATCGGCTCATGCGTATGCCATCAATCTCTATGCGTAGAGCGGGTTCACTTTTTCCGCATCGTAGTCCAGATCCTTGATGGCCTGGGCAACCGCGGACGCTTCGACTTTGCCCTGCTTTGAAAGCTGGTACAGAGTCGCGATAATGATCGATTCGGCGTCGACTTCGAAGTGGCGTCGCAACGTCTCACGCGTTTCGCTGCGTCCCATTCCGTCGGTTCCCAATGCAAGGAAATCACCCGGAACGAATTTCGAAACCTGCTCCGAAAGTGCCTTCACGTAATCGCTCGACGCGATGAATGGACCTTCCGAACCTTCGAGTGCCGTTTCGATGTAGCTCTTGCGAGGCGTCTCTGTCGGATGCAGCATGTTCCAACGCTCGCAAGATTCGGCATCGCGGCGAAGTTGCGTGTAGCTGGTCACGGACCAGATGTCGCTGCTGATGTTGAACTGTTCAGCCAACATTTCCTGAGCCTTCATCACACACTGCATGATCGCTCCGGAACCGAACAGCTGAACGCGGAACTTCGAATCAGCGGCCTCCATGCTGCGGAACTTGTACATGCCCTTGATGATGCCTTCTTCGCAACCTTCCGGCATGTCGGGCATTTCGAACGCGTCGGTACCACACATCAGATAGTAGATTGCCGTCTCACCTTCCTGGTACAGCTTTTTCAAACCGTCCATGATGATGACATTGGACTCAAAGTGAAATGATGGATCGAACGCGCGAACCGTTGGGAACGCGATCGCATTCAGCAAGCTGTGTCCGTCCTGGTGTTGCAGTCCTTCGCCATTAAGCGCCGTCCGTCCTGCAGTTCCGCCAAAGAGAAATCCTTTGGCTCGCATGTCTGCGGCTGCCCAAATCAAGTCACCAACGCGTTGGAAACCAAACATTGAGTAGTAGATGAACATCGGAATCATGTTGATTCCGTGAGCACTGTAAGCCGTGCCTGCTGCGTTAAAGGACGACATGGCTCCGGCTTCAGAGATGCCTTCTTCAAGCAGTTGTCCGTTCTGGGCTTCTTTGTAATACGAAATCTGTTCAGAATCGATCGGATCGTAAAGCTGCCCGACGTGAGAGTAGATGCCGACTTGGCGGAACATACCTTCGATACCAAACGTCCGCGATTCATCGGGAACGATCGGAACAATGTTCTTGCCGATCTTTTTGTCACGGCAAAGATCGCTCATCAAGCGTCCGATACCCATCGTCGTAGAGATTTTCTCTCCACAGCCTTTCAAAGTTCGCTCTTTAATGCTTTCCCAAGTCGGAACTTCCATCAACGGAGGCTCGGTGGGACGAGACGGAACTGATCCGCCGAGAGCTTCACGGCGCTCGCGGAGATACTTCATTTCCGGGCTGTTGTCAGCTGGCTTATAGAATGGAGCCTTGACGACTTCTTCATCGCTAAGCGGAATCGAGAATCGTGAGCGAAACGCAAGCAGTTCTGCTTCGTTTGCTTTCTTCAGGTTGTGAGCCACATTTCGACCTTCTCCGGCTTCGCCCAAACCGTAACCCTTGACTGTTTTCGCAAGAATTACTGTCGGTTGTCCTTTGTGATCCATGGCGGCCTTGTACGCCGCCCAGACTTTTTCGGGATCATGGCCGCCGCGACGCATGCGCTCAAGCTTCTCGTCGCTGTAAGTTTTCACCATCTCCTCAAGCTCGGGATACTTGCCGAAGAAATGCTCGCGGATGTACTTGCCACCCATGCCAACGTACTTTTGGTACTGGCCATCGATGACTTCGCCCATACGCTTGACCAAGAGGCCCAGTTCGTCCTGCTCGAGTAGCGGATCCCAATCATCGCCCCAAACAACTTTGATGACGTTCCAACCTGCTCCACGGAACAGAGCTTCCAGTTCCTGCATGATCTTGCCGTTACCGCGAACAGGACCGTCAAGTCGTTGCAGGTTACAGTTGATGACGAACTTGAGGTTGTCCAGGTTTTCCCGACCGGCAAGTGTAATCGCACCGAGTGATTCGGGTTCGTCGCATTCGCCATCACCGAGAAACGCCCAGACGTTCTGGTTTGTTGTGTCTTTTAAGCCGCGGTCTTTGAGGTACTCATTGAAGCGAGCCTGGTAGATCGACATGATTGGGCCAAGTCCCATCGAAACCGTTGGGTACTCCCAGAAACTTGGCATCAGCCACGGGTGAGGGTAAGAGCTCAGCCCCGGAGTGTCGCGAAGCTCCAATCGGAAGTTGTCGAGGTTGTCCTCGGAGAGACGGCCTTCCATAAACGCACGTGAGTACATTCCAGGCGACGCATGACCCTGGAAGTAAATTTGGTCTCCGTCGTAACCGGTTTCGCCTCGGCCGCGGAATACATGGTTGAAGGCGACTTCGTACAGCGTTGCCGAAGAAGCGAACGTTGAAATGTGACCACCGATGCCATCGTTCTTTTTGTTGCCTTTGACCACCATCGCAAACGCGTTCCAACGAACGTAGTTCTTGATGCGTCGCTCGATCTCGCGGTTACCAGGATAAGGAGGCTGATCTTTGGTGGCGATCGTGTTGATGTACGGAGTGTTGGACTTCATCGGCAAGTCCACGCCCTCGAGCCGCGCTTTGGCTTCAAGCATCGAGAGGATGTACTTTGCCCGATCCTCACCTTTGCTTTTAATGACGTATTCGAGAGACTCCAACCATTCCTGAGTCTCGGCTGGATCGACGTCTACCGTTTGTTTCAGGTAAGGTTCGGTCTGTTCGATGGACTCGGTTGATTTCAGTGTGTCGGACATAAATTGTGGCCTGTATTCTGATAAGGTTGGTTCCGAGAGCAGTCTACTAACGGAAAGGAAAACGCCGCCAGAGGCCATAACGTGGCCCTAAGGTGAACGAATCTCCTGAAGCAATCCTTGCGTGGCGATTCCGCAGCGGGAGCGCAAATGATGTCTATGCTCGTCCCGTCCGCAGCAGCATTGTTATTTATGTTCGTCGGTTCGTAAACCGTCTGAATTAACATCTGACTGCAAGGATGGTTTTGGTGCCGTTAAGTCGCCTTAGCGGCTGTGAAACGGCTGCGGTAAGCCGCGGTTATAGGCTGCCTGCTTCACTGACCACGTATCGGCGTATAGTCGGTGGCTCGTTGAGGACTTCATCCATCTTCGCCCGAAAGGCCGCCAGATGGCTGGTTTCAAAGTGTGCATCAAGCTTTTCCTGCGATTCCCATTCCTCAAACAGCACGATCGGACCGCCTTCGCTAACCGGTAGCGCAAACCGGTATTCCGCACACCCGTCTTCTTTGAGCGTTTCCGCAGCCACGGTCTTCATGGCCGCAACCGCGTCATCGAAACAGCCATCTTTCACATTGAATTTAACGTCGAGAACAATCATCTGCAGCTTGCGGGTTGGAGGATGAAAACGGAGAGTATAGCATCCTTGCCGTTGAGCCTGAACCAAACCCAAGACGTCGGAATCCTGTGGAAGTCATCACCGAGAGCATTTACGACCATCCGAAATACTACGATCTGGTGTTCGGTTCCGACTGTGCGGCTGAGATGAAATTCATCCAGCAGGTAAACGACGAGTTTCTAAACGGCAAAGCCAAACGGCTTTTCGAACCGGCATGTGGAACGTGTCGTTTGATCCACGGTCTGGCCAAGAAAGGTTTTTCCGTGGAAGGCATCGACCTGAATGAGAAAGCCGTCGACTTCGGCAACAAACGTTTTGCACGAGCCAGTTTTCCCGAAACTGCCTGGGTGGCCGATATGTCGGATTTCGCTCCAAAGAAGAAATACGATCTGGCTTTCAACACGATCAACAGTTTTCGACATCTCACAACGGCTGCCGCGGCCGAATCCCATTTGGCTTGTATGGCCAATGGCGCCAAGAAGAATGCGATCTATTTGATTGGCCTTCATCTGAATCCAATGGTCGGCGATATGGTGGATCAGGAATCCTGGGCGGCCCGCCGAGGACATTTGTCCGTTTTAACACACATGTGGACCGAAAGTCGCGATCCCAAGGCGCGGATGGACAAGTTTGGCGTTCACTTCGATATTTATACTCCGACCCGTCAGTTTCGCATCGAAGACGAATTGGCGATGAGGTCGTATACGTGGGAACAGTTCTTGCGAATGATTGAGCTTGAAGGTAGCTGGCAAGTCGAATCGGCTTTTGATTTCACCTACAAGATTGACGCACCAATCGAGGTCGACGAGACGACCGAGGACGTTGTCTTCGTTTTGCGAAAAAAGTAATGCTTCACGTTCGCTCCGTTTTTATTCGAATTCGCGCGTGCTGAACGCTAACCGTTCCATGTGCCAAATCGATTCCACTCGAAATCCGGATCGTCCACGAAGAATTGATTGGCTCCTCCCTGAAATCCGTACGCGCCAACGGTTTCAAAGTCAGTCACTTGCAGGCGATACGTTTCACCTTCAAGCCAGGCTGAATTTCCTCGTCCGCCGAAGTTTTCGTCTTCTTCAGAGTCGTAGAGGTTGGCGATGTCCGAACCGGCAAGTCCGTTGGCGGAAACGGCAGCAAAGCCGTTGCTTTGGTAGCGGAATCCTGCGCCCTGCAAGTAGCTGCTGTCCCGGTGACCGTGAAAAAGTTCTTCTGCGGATGATCCTTCAAATGTCGCGATGTCCGCGCCGGCCATGGAAACGGCTTTGACCGCACTGAATCCGCGAAGCTCATTGTGATAACTGTCGTTTCTCAAATAGGCCACGTCTGCACTGGCGAAGAATCGATCGACTTCATCACTGTCTCGCAGCGTCGCAGTGTCTTCGCCTCCGTTTCCGTACGCTCGCACGAAATCAAAACCACTTCCAAACTGGAAGTAACCTTCACCTTTGAGATCGACAACGTTTGGATTGCCGTAAAACTGGTCGTCGCCTTCTGAGCCATTGAATTCGGCAGAGTCTCGGCCAGTCGACGCCAACGCAATCACGCGATCAAAGTCGATTGCCGTATTCTGAAAACCATCGCCGACGAGAAAGCTCTGTTGCGGCGAACCAAAGAAGAAATCGTCGCCGCTGGAATCGGACAGGAAAGCCTGATCGAATCCGCCGCCACCGTTGGCTCGAACTTTCGGGTAGGACACAGCGATCAGACTGAACGCTTCCCCATTGAGCCGTCCAAAACGATCGGATGCGAGAAAGCGTTCTTCAACTTCGGATCCTTCCAGTTGAGCTTCGTCCGCGCCGGTGGTGCTGACCGAACGGACCGTCGGGTAGTCGAGCGTCGTGATCGATTTTCCGCTACCCGTTTCCAGCCTTGCGAATCCGGGTCGGGCGAAAAAGAAATCATCGCCATCCGAATCGGTGATGTTGGCAAAGTCATCGCCGCCATTGGATCGCGAGATAACGGTCTGGAAACCCGTTGCGTTGAGAATAAAGTCATCGCCAACCATGCGTGCGGAATCCGGGCTGGCGTAAAACTGCTCGTCGGCTGCCGTGCCAACAAAGGAGGCTCGATCGGTTTCGTGCTTTGCCAGAACGGCAACCAGCTCGAAACCTCTCGCGTCAAGAACCCGATCTGGAGTCGTGATCCGGCCAAAAGTTGAAGATCCAATGAACGCATTGGCGCCGCCGGTCGACCCGGAAAGAAATGCTTCGTCTTGTCCGTCACCAGCTTCAACGTCAATGTCAGTGAACTTTGCGGCGGATATTCTGATTCCAGATTCGGTGGTCAGCGTGGTAAACCCGGCACTGAACGTGAGTGTGTCATCGCCAGAATTGCCATCGATCTGCACTGCTCCTTCGTCGTTATGTCCGCGAACGATTGCCGACTCGATGGAGTTCCAGAACACGCTGCCGTTGGAGGCGTCGAAACTGCGATCTGAAATGGTGACGGCTTCTGTTGCTGGTGCAATGAACCCAATGTGATCATCACCTGAGAGGCCGATCACACTAATGTTCGTCAACAGTTCGAACTCGATTTGAGTTTCCATATTGTTGACCATCAAGCCAATCGCTTGCTCGTTGAAATCAAATCGAAAAGTATCGTCTCCATTGGTGCCCCGAATTCCGACCGGCGTCGTGGTCATGCCAATTTCGATCGAGTCAAAGTTTTCCAGCCTTGTTCCGTCGATCAGGAAATAGCCGTCACCGACCTCAACTACAGAAGCTTCCTCGATGGAGGCGACATCAGATCCTTCCGTCGCCGTTGCAAAAAAGCCGCTGAAGCCGTCTGCAAGAATCGAATGCGTCCCGTTCGAAAGTTCAATACTTTCCAGTCCGATGAATAGACTGTCATCCTGATCGGAGTCCATCAGGTTGATCGCGGTTTGAGAGTTGCCGAACAGTTCGACTCGATTCAAAGTCGGGAAATTAAAGGTCGCGTTGCTGGAGAATTTTGCTTCGCCATACGACACGTCGACGTAGCCACTGGTTCTTTCGTCCCGCAGCACCAGTCGTGGTTCGCTGTCGGTGTTCGAAATGCTGAACTGGCTGAATCCCGTCACTGTGTATGTTTGGGCAACGGGAGTCCACTGAACGTTGTCGTCTCCAACGTAAATCTCATCCGCGAAATCTTGATTCGCGGCCACGTCGATCTGCGATGAGTCATCATGCCCGATGATTTCCACGTCTTCAAAATCGGAGTAGGACAGTGAAGATGGTCCGCTGATGATCGAGCTTGCTGCAAGCGAAACGGCCTGATCTTCAGCAGCGAAAATCTGAATCGAATCCAGCACGCCGCTATTCCCTTCGATTGTCAGTGCTGAATTCAGTGACGCAACAATGTTGGTCATTGGAGAATCCGAAGAATCGCCATTCGTGACGATCGCGCTGTCCCCGGTGTAGTCAACGGAGAACTGATCGTCTCCCGTCGTTCCTGAAATGAGTGGCAGATTGTTCAGGTCCGTAAGATCGATCGTTTCAAACGCGATCACTTCAATCGTTCGGTCTGCGTAGACGATATCGAAATTCGATCCCTGGGCGACGATCGAACCTCCGTTGGATTCGACGAGCACTACGTCGTTGCCCGAAGTCGCCGTGGCGGAAGCGTTGCCAAAGCCCGTCGCGACAATCGAAACCGATGGTGAACTCAGTTGCAAATTCTGGTCACTTATCGTCAACGTGTCGTCGTCAGCAGAATCTTCCAACGTCAGCAGACCGTTTTGCGAGCCCGCGAATAAATTAATGTGCCGGACATCGACCAGCCCAAAAATGGACTGTCCCGGGAATCGAACTTCCGAGTAGCTTGCCGTGATATCGCCGCTTCCGACCGTACGCTCGTCAAGGAAAACGGCACCAGCAAAAGTTCCGCTGTGGATGACGGTAAACGATCCAAAACCTGTCGCCGTAGCCTCTTCTTCGGCATCGGTGTCATACCAGCGGACATCATCATCGTTGATGGAATAGGTGCTGCCCCAGTCGTCAATCGCGTCGATGGTCAGCGTCGATCCATCATTCTGGCCGACGAAGTTGGAGTTCTCGATGTTGGAATAAACGCTTGAGGAACTGGCTGTGGCGAACCTGCCGTGACCCGTCGACACGTCATAGTCTTCCGGCGAGATGAAAGTGATTGAGTCGTTGCCAGCTTTGCCGTCGAATCGAAGGTTCGCATCCGGGCTGAACGTCATCGTCGAAAGGAAGCCGACGCGGGACACCAAAGTTTGTGATCCGGAATAATCGACGATGAAACGGTCGTCGAGATTGCTGCCGACAATTTGAGGAATCGTTGGGGCGTCACTAAAGTCAACGTTCTCGAACCCGGACAACCGCACGGTCATGCTCTCATTATCAAGAACAAGTTCATCACCGAGGTTGAGCGTGTCCATTTCCGTTTCAACGATCACGGAATCGATGCCGTCGCCGCCCGAGACTGAAATGTCTGCGTAATTGATAGCGAGAACCGACCAGGAGGCTCCCGTAAGTTCAATCTCCGTGTCACGAATCGTCAGCGTTTCGTCTTCCGCGCTTCCATCAATAATTAACGGAGCAACGTTGCTGCCAGCAATCAGTTCGATTTGGCCAACGCCAGAGATCGGGAAAAGAAACTCGGCGTCAGCGATCGCACCCGGTTCGCTGAACAGAACTTGCTCTCTGGAAACCGTCGTTGTCCCATTGGCGGTGGTGTCTGTGAGAAACGTAAGTCGATCGTCACTTCCGCCAGTCACATTGACGCGTTCAAACGACTGAAGATTGATCGTGGCGTCACTGTTGGGTGAAGTGAATTGAAGTCGCTGATCAAAGACGCGAACATCGACTTGTTCGACATCGAATGAGAATGCAGCGAAGTCTTCGGCATGTTCGGTGGTCAAATTAACCGAATCGAATCCGATTACCGTCAGTGAAATATCATCATCGAATGAAAGCTCGCCAACGCTGCTGATGCTGGTCTGGTTCATGCCGAAGTCCAACGATTCGGCATCGCCAGAAAGGTTCGCAACGTCATTGCCTTGCGAGATGACGGTTACCGTTGGGAAACTGATGAAGGTTGACAGCGTGTCGTCATAAATCGCAACGGCGTCGTTTCGGAAAAAATCGTTGTCGATCCGTGCCGGTGCTCTGGCGAACTCAATCGTTTCGCTGCCTGCGCGGTCAGAAACGGTAATGGCTCCTTTTCCTCGTGCCCTGAAGTCTTCAACGTTCGTCCACGCGACGGTAGCGTCTTCCCATTGCAACATGCCAGGCGACAGCGTGACGTCAGAATCAGATTCTGAAACGATAACAGAAAGTGAATCCTCGAGTTGGTAAATCGAATTGTCGATCAACCCACCAAACAGATCGACGCGAAGGTTGAGAATTCCCCGCGCGGAAAAATACATTGTCTGCGGTGAAAAAATTTCGGTGTCGTACGACGAGCCCCAAATCCCAAGCTGGGGCTGAGCGGCACCGGTTGTGTGTTGCAGCGAAACTAGGATCTCGTCGACGAACTCCGTTCCCGAAAAGTTCACAGTGTCCTCAACTCCGTTGCCAAACGTGAATGTGGATGGAGATTGCGATTCGCTTTCAACAACAAGCCGAAAATCTGGAGCATCGAAGACAACTGTGGGGCCAAACCCGACGTGAGTTGTTTCTGCTTCGCCTTCGATGCCGGACAATGTCAAACTGTGGTCACCGTCGGTCAATTCGACGTGTATGTTGGCAAAGCCCATTGCAGAAAGTTTGTAGTCCTCGCCGGCAAGCGATGTAACGCGTTCTGTTTCGTCTTCATTGAGTCCCGTGAAAATCTGCTCATCCTCAGCAGAGTCCAGGATGACGAGCGAGTCTGCTGTAGAGTCTCCGATTGCACGAACTTCATTCACGTCGACCAGGTCAATTCTCTGTCCGTTGATCAACACGATGTCCTGTTGCAACTGTATTGCTGAAGCGTCACGGGCTGAAATGACCTCCAACAAGTTCGTGGCTCCGTACGCCGTGATCTGCAAATCGAGGCCGCCTTCAAACTTTACAGGCGTTCGGGTATCCAGCTCGACCAGAAGGTGATCAACTGGGTCGCTCACCCTGATATAGTCGTTGCTGCCAGTGCCGAAGTAGAAAGCCTGGACGCCAGGTTCTGTTCCGCGAATCGCAATGTCGTCAAAATCGCGAGCCAGAAAACGCTGCTGACCATTCCCATAAGACGTCAAGCCTTCCCAATAATAGGAAACGGCAAACCCGTCCGGATTCGCCAACGCAACGACCGTGTCAAAGCCTCCGGTTGAGGTGACTTCGACCGAATCGTTGTTGGTCAGCGACCACGCGAATCCTTCGCCGCTCCACGTGATGTCGGAGTCGTCGGCAAGCACCATGTCATCGCCAGGAGAATCCAACAGCGTGACCTCTCCAAGGTTTCCTGCGGATTGGCTTTCAATATTCGTCCACGTGATGGCCGGATTGTCGTCGGCCCGGAACGATGTCGGACCAATCTGTGCGCTTGCGACATCGCCAATGTACAGCTCGCCGAGATTGAACGAGATCAAGTCGTCGCCATCACCACCGTCTACCATGACGTTACCGCGGTAAGCCGAAATGTAGTGGCTGCCGTTGATGTCGACCACGGGACCAAACTGATAGTTGAAACCAATCACGTCGTCGCCATCAGTGCCGGTCACGATGACGTCATTGCTCTCGCCGGTCACATGCCAAAACGCCGTGTAGGCGGATTCGCGATTTGAGTGCAACGTTGTGTCGGCACCGACGAGCAATATGGAGGTTTCGTCGATGTACAGCGTGTCGCTGGTGTCGTGAGAGACCAGCCAAAAATTGCTGAACGGGTCAAGCATGGTGACTTCAAGATCTTCCACCGCGTTCCAGGTCAGATCAAACTCCGCGTTTGACTCCAGAGAAAACAGCGTGAACCGCGGAATCTGTTCCAGATCTGAAAGGACAAACGTCAGATCGTCTTCGCCCTCTCCGGTGTCAAGAAACAGAGGCAAAGGCGTTTCGGTTGACGGGAGGTCGAACTCACTTCCGTTGATCGAAATGCTGTCGGCGTCCTCGTTGGAGGTGTACACGAACGAGTCATCTTCGTCCGTTCCGCGAACAAGAATTCGGCCTTCATCGGCAACGTCGATCGATTCGATATTGGTCAGGACGATTGAGAACTGGCCGACCATCAGGACGCCGTCAACGAACTCGACTAACTCTCCGTCGGCCGCGCCCAGCGTGACCGAGTCAAAACCCTCCAGTCCGTCAAACGTCAGTTGGGGCAGCTTGCCAATCGTGAATGTCTGCGTCGTATCGTTGATGGTCAATTCGAGCGTGTCAGCGGTCGCAGTGATGACGATTGAGTCATCGTTTTCGGTGCCAAAGAATGAACCAGGGACGATGGTGCCGTATTGATAGCTGTCATCGGAATCGAAATCTGGATAGTCGTCAGCGCTTGGCGAAACTGCCGCAGCCCATTGCTCAGCCAGAAAATTTGACGGAACGAAACGATAGTTGGCATCTGCCGTCGTGATCCACGTTCCCTGGCGATTCTCTCCGACAGCCAAACCCGCAGTCGGGTTGGCTGGATCGTAGACAATGTCGGCAGGCCGCGTCCATTCGACAGCCTGATCGGCATTCGTTTCGACAAACAGAATCGTATTGGAGGCTCCGTCGCGAATGTCGCCAAAGTCGATGTCGATCAGATTCGTCAACGGAAACAGAGTCTCAAGCGGATCGCCCGGATTCCACTCATGCGTCAACGCCTGGTAAATCGTCATTCCGTTTTCGATCGACGGGTGACTGAAATGATGCGGCATCAACGGCAGCAGGCTGAGATTGTGATCGCTGTCCCAGGGCTCATCGTGATGGAACTTGTTGTAAAGCTCTTCGTAGCCAATAAACGGAAGAATTTCGACTCGCCAGCTCAACAGCGGAACATCGCCGTCGGGTCGCTCGTAAATTGCATGGTTGGGGAACTGAGCGTAAGCGGATTCATAGTTGTTGGCTCCGTACGAAAGGAACAACAGGTCGCTCGCAGTCGAGTTGTAGCTGTACCGGTTGCCAACGTTCAAGTCGCGAAAGACCTTCAAATCGACATCAACGTCGACAAATTCCGCCGGCGCGACAATCTTGTTTAGCACCGCAGTATCAATCGTGTCGTTGAAGAATTGCACGCCGCTATTGAGCAATCCGATGTGGAAGCCGGTCGCGTCGGCGCTGTCGACCAGAGAGCGAATTGTTGCCGGATCAAAAGCAAAATCATCTGGCCGAGTCCATTCAATCGCGTTGTCAGGATTCACCTGAAGGACGGCCGCCACGTTGTGGTTGTCCTGGAATTCGAACTCGGAAACGGGATCATCCGTGGTTGGGAAAACCGTGTACTCGCCGTGGGCTCCCTGGAAAACCGTCATGCCATCGGGCACGCCT
Organism: Mariniblastus fucicola; assembly: GCF_008087665.1. Classification (GTDB taxonomy): domain Bacteria; phylum Planctomycetota; class Planctomycetia; order Pirellulales; family Pirellulaceae; genus Mariniblastus; species Mariniblastus fucicola. The sequence continues at coordinate 3,751,684 of NZ_CP042912.1, read as the reverse complement.
GGCGTCTGAAACAACGGAGGCATCAGCGGCAACAGGCTGAGGTTGTGAGCACTGTCCCAAGCTTCATCGAAACGAAACTGTTGGTACAAAGCGCCTTGGTCGATGTACGGCAGAATTCGAACTCGCCAACTCAACAACGGAGAAGAACCTGTGGCTCGGTCGTAGATCGTGTGCGGATACTCCCGGTAGCCAAACGCATACGTTTCAAAGGCCTGCAGAATGTACTGAAGCTTTGATTCAACTTGCGAGGCACCATCACTGGTCGTGCCGCCGGGCAGCACGTCGTAGTCGTTGAGTTCAGAGCCGCGGAATGTTGCCCAGGCCGGAATGCTGTCCGGTTGATCGGTCGCAAGGCTGACCTGAATCGAATTCGCCAGCAAGGCGTTGAATCGTCCGTCTCCGTTGAGAGTGCCGATTCCACGCAGCGGATCAGCCGTTTCGAAGTTCAAATCCACCGGCCGACTCCACTCGACGGCTTCCGAAGCATCGGCTTCGACGATCAAAATTGTGTTCGAAGTTCCGTCACCGATTTGCGAATAAGTCACGCCGCGAGGCAGCGTTGAATCGAAGACCGTTCCGGCGCCGTCGAGACCCAACAGCACGGTCTTGCCATCGTCGACGTTGGCATTCTGGTAGTCGTGCGGAATCTGGGAAACCAGCGGCAGATTGTTCGGGCTGTCCCAGGCTTCATCTAGATTGAACTGATTGTAGAGCTCTTGCTGCCCAATGAATGGCAGGATCGCAACTCGCCAACTCAGCAGCGGCGTGCCGTCGTCAGCCATGATTGCCTGATGCGGGAACCGTTGATAGGCAGATTCATAGTAAATGAACCCAAGCGAAATATTGTCAATCCGCTCCTGCGACGTGACTTCGATTCCAAGCGTATCGTAATCGTTTGGCAGCCCGTCCGTGTCGTCGACCAAAACCGAGAACGCGTCTGGATCGACTTCCGAAGGCACCGTTGTCGTCTTTCCAGTGCTGAGTGCGATTGCAAAACCGTTCTCCCCAGCGTTGCCAATGCCGCTGGTCGGAGCTGTCTCATTGAAATACCAATCAACCGGCGCGGTCCAGATTGACGCATGCGACTGATCGACTTCCACCAACATCGCTGCCGGGTTCGTGTTCGCGTTGCGATATTCCGGAGGCGTGCCATCGAGTTTGAAAACCGCTTTGTCTCCCGCGACGGCCAGAAACGGCGTTCGGTTAGTCGATTCGAATTGAGGGCTTTTGAAAACGTCCGGCATCTGGTCTGCCAGCGGCAGATTGTTCGCGCTATTCCAGGGCTCGTCGAGATTGAACTGATCGTAGAGATTTTCCAGTCCCATGTGAGGCAGCATGTGCACGCGCCAGCTCAGCAGCGGATTGCCGTCAGAATCAAAATTGGCCAAACCGGGTAGCCGCTGGTTTGCGTTCTCGTGAGCGACCACGGCTTGCACAATTTCACTCAATTGAAGTTCGCTGAGATTCGGAGGAGCGACTTCCTGGATCGAAATCGTTGAACCCAGAACCGTAAACTCATCTTTGTCAAACTGCCCGCCGAACTGGTTGGCGACAACTCGAAAATCGATCGCCTGACCGTCGGACGGTTCGAATTCGTTGCGGTACCAGATGCCTTCGAGGTTGCTCTGTCGAAAGTTTCGATTCTGAACGGAGTCTCCGCTGAAGTTGACTCTCGCGACAATCGCGTCCGCATCCTGAGGTTCGAAATCAATCCAGTTCGTGTTGTTGTTGTATTGCCACTGCAATCCATCAAGACGCGTTGCCACGAAATGGTCGGCGTTGTCGGCCGCGATTCCACTGAATCGATCATGCACGTCGGTTTGCGAGTACATGATGAAGCCCTCGCCGGTGGCGTCATCGGAAACGGCGACTCCTGAATTCAGGTTTCCAACACCGACCGTGATGGTCAGCATTGTCCGCGGTTCGCAGCGTTGGTAGGAGAGGCCGGACGATTGAGCGGAGTTCCGCTTTCTGGACGCTTGAGCCATGGGGAACTCACGGAGGTGGGAAGGTGGAGGCGTTTGCTGTTTAGGACAGGCTTGGCTATCAGTTTAGTGGCCGCATGTTCACCTCGCAACGAATCTGACTGTTCTGAGTTTCTTTTGGGGTTTTCAGACATGACTGGCATTTGTGCCAGTTGTATGAGCTAGAGTTCCTTGGGTGAACTGTGTTCCGTTTGCCCTACGCTCTGCCACGACACTTCCAAGCCACCACCAAGATTCGTGCCAGTCAGTTAGGATCATTCAATGTTGCGTTCAAGTGCTTCTACCGGGAACCCCGAGTTCAAACGGGTCGTCGACAGCCTGTTGTTATCGGTTTCCAATTTCGACCGCCTGGAGAATCGTTCCGCGATCCGCGAACCGCTCGTCGTTCCGGTCCGCGTCGCTTTTTGCGATAGCCCGACTCGGATGCCAGGTTTTACGCGCAACGTCTCTGTCACCGGTGTTGGCCTGTTGCTGCCGGCAGCCTGCAACGAGGGCGGCCGCGCTGTGATCACGATGGAACGGACCGATGGTCGCGGCAAGCACAGCGTGCTTTCGGAGTGCCGTTGGTGCAAACCTTTCGGTGAGTCCTGGATGTTTTCCGGTTGGCAGTTCATTAAAGTCAAACTCGGCTAAAGTCAAACTGGGCCCGTTTCAGTCCAGAGCTTTTTCGCCCACAATATTTCTCTGAACGCAGCCTGTTCAGAGGACAGAGAATTGTTGGAAACGAAAACGCAAATTCAGACACAGGGCTTTTGCATCGTGCAGAATGTCTTTGGCCAGGCCGCGGTGGAACAGCTGCTGCACAGAATCGAAATGGCCACCCGGACTGACGCCGAAAGTGCACTCAGTTCTCGCGGGACCATCTTCGCGGCGCGGAATCTGATTGATTCAATCCCCGATCTGCTTGAGCTCATCAAACGACCTGCTCTTGCGACGCTGCTGTCTGAAACGATCGGCGAAAACTATGGGCTGGTTCGCGTGCTGTATTTTGACAAGCCCTCTGATCGATCGTGGAATCTGCCGTTTCACAAAGACCTCACGATCGCGGTGCAAGACAACTCTTTGCCGACGAACCATTTTTCAAAACCGACGCACAAGGCCGGTGTGGATCATGTTGAAGCGTCGGAAGCGATCCTGCAGAACATGCTGACGCTGCGAATCCATCTGGACGAAGTCACCGAATCGAACGGGCCGCTGGAAGTGATTCCTGGCTCGCATCTTTCCGGCAAGCAATACGATCCGAGTCCCAATGAGTCGGTGAAGATTCTGGTTCAGGCTGGCGATGTGCTGGCAATGCGACCGATGATCTCACACGCCAGCGGACACACCGATCCGGACGGAAAATGGCGGCGCAGAATCTTGCACCTCGAGTTCTGCGGAACTGAATCGCTGCCGGATGGGTATCAGTGGATGCACTTTCTGAAACGGCGTGCGACGTGAGCAAAACCGTTAAGATTCCGCTGCTGCGCGACCGGCATACTCATCCGTTTCTCTACGCCTCGTGGATTGATGGGCTGAATTTACATCGTGTTTCTGCACGCGACGACGCGTTGTCGATGATCGGAAATCGCGAAGCGAAGCCCGGAGAAATTCTGATCGTTCAGGGCTGGCTCGATAGTAAATTCGAACTTTCGGCCAGCGACCTGGAGCCCTTCGGTCCGACGGCTGTTTTCAATCTGTCGTTGCATGGTCTTGTCATGAACGAAGCGGCCCGCAAGATGATTGAAGCGGAACTCGGTGCGGCAGGCAACTGGTCCGATCAAGCCTGGTATGAGCGGAACTTGCGAAAGATTCTCAACGCGTTCGCGATCCTCAACGGAAACGCCGATCGTCTGCGGCGCTATTTTCAGTGGCTGCATGAGGAACAGGGAGTCATCTACTCGGAGGAAATGTTGCTGGCCGGCGAGAAAGAAATCGAGGTTTTCCGTGAAGCCGATCTGCTGCACCGAACGCGGTTTTGGTGTTCGCTGGAAATGTGGCACTCGCTTTCTGCCGAATCCAAACAGCTCATTGACGGCATGAAGATTTTCGCGGACGGAGCACTCGGTGTGCGAACCGCTGCGGTCAACGATCCTTACGACAACGGCGATCGTGGCATGCTGATGTATTCCGATGATGAACTGGTTCAGTTGCTGACGAAGTGCATCGCAACTGACAAAGCGATTGCCATTCACGCGATCGGCGACCGGGCAATCGATCAGGTTGTGCACGCGGTGGCGGACCTCCGCACGGAAACTAGCTTTCGGAATCAGGTTCGCATCGAGCACGCGCAGTTGATCTCATTGGAAACGGCTCGCGTCGCCAAAGAATCCGAAATCATACTCAGTATGCAGCCGAACTTTTCTGCTGACTCCGCCGAGTACTCCGATCGCTTGCCGCAGCGATATTTGCTGGCCAACAATCCGTTTCGCATGCTGATCGATGAAGTTGGTTTCATTCCCGGTGACGATCTGATTTTTGGCTCCGACGGCATGCCGCCTGGAGCGACCGAAGCAGTTCATCAATCGCTCTGTCCGCCCTTCCCGGACCGCCAGGCGTTGACGATCGAGGAGTTGGTGGCCGGCTATTGCGACGCGTCGGTGTTTGCTGCCGATGAAATGGTCGAAGTGACTCTCCCGTAGCGACTCCGAACGGTATTTGTCGCAAAAACGTGCGTTAAAAACTGTTTTGAAACGATTCCTGTAACAGTTTTTGCCCTGCTCCGCTTATTCGGTAGACGAGTTAATTTCTATCCAGGAGCATCACGATGTCGGTATCAATTTCAAGAAACGTCCTGTTCACAGTCGTCATGTTGACCCAGTTATTGGTTGGCGAAACGGCCGACGCTCAGCAAAAATGGGAGTTGCCGGGTTTTGATCCTCCACCGCGTGAAGTCGTGGAAGAAGACGCCGTGTACGCAGTCTATTTCGCGGCGCCGGCGCAAACGGGCTACATGGTCGTCAACGAGCGTGGCTCCGAACGCGGACCATACGAATCCTGGGAAGCGGCCCAGGAAGCCGGTATGGAACAGTGGTGGATTCTGTTCGACATCGAAGAAGTCCAGCTTCCGCAGACGTGGTACTATTGGCAGACGTTCGAAGATCGCCACGACGCGGAAGCAGAAGTCGCCTGGTTTCGGCGAATTGGATTCGATGCAAAGATCACGACGATTTGGAACCTTCGCCTTCGTCCCGGAAGTATCGACCAAGCCGACTGGACTCCATAGTTGGCTTTACTGCCACCGCGAACGAAACGAAAAACCACAGGCTTACTTTGAAAGCCTGTGGTTTCGTTTTGGCGTATGCCAATGACACGGTCCGTTCGATCCAACAGGGGTGTGCGAAACAACGTCCCGTGCCAATGTTGGTTGCCTGTTCAGTCTGAAAATTCGCTGAACCGAACGATCTCACCGTCTTTCGGACCAATAAAACGTCGCCACGTATCCGGCGCTTTGAGAGGAAATTCATGTGTGGAACCGTCACATAGCGAAAGGACGACTTCCTTCTTGCCTTTCGCTTTTAGCTTCTCCAATGGATTCTCAAGATCGACGTTCCAGTCAACTGGTTTCGTCCACGGAACAGCTTGCTCAGGCGGCATGGCGACAATTGAAATCGTATTGCTTGAACCGTCGGTCAAGTCTCCGAATCCCGTTTTGTTTGCGGCGTTAAAGACCAGCCCTTCGCCTGCAGGAACCTGAAAAATGGTTTTGCCTTCCTTGTTCAGTTCAAACGCCTCGCCTCTCGGGTCCCAATAGGTCATCGGCATTTTGGAGACCAGCTTCAAATTCTGTTCGCTGTCCCACGGTTCTTCGAGATTGAATTGTTCGTAAAGCTCCATCTGATTTAGAAATGGCAGAATATGAACTCGCCAGCTCAACAGCGGTTTGCCATCAGCATCGACGTTGTACTGCGTTGGGAAATGACGATGGGCCGATTCGTAATTCAACATCCCGAGAATTAGCTGCCGAAGCATATTCTTCGTTTGCGTTTTAATGGCCGCAGCCCGCGCGGCTTTAACTTGCGGAGCCAGAACTTTCGCCAGTCGATCAAGATCCTTGGTCAGCTCAGAAGCCGACATCGTCACACGAGTCCCGTTTCGTTTTGGTTTGATGGCCTCGAAGACAAATTTGACCTCCGATTTCGGAATCACTTCGCGAACTTGTGGTGCAAACTTTGCCATCTTCAAACCGTCGTTGATGACTGCTTCGTAGACCTTGGCCGAATCGTCATCGCTGGCTTCAATCTCGATCTTGAGTTCTGGTGAAGCATTGACTTTCGCCGAAAAGCCGATCCATTTTGTTCCGTCTGCAATCAGTTCGCCATCAAGTTTTGCGAACGGACCCGGCAGTGGCGGCATCAATTCTTTCACGACTTTTCGCGAGTCATCGTCTCCGAACAACACAACACCCAGCGAACCGCCGTCAATTGATTTCCAGATGTCGCTCCGGTCAACGGTGTCGTTCGCTGCGTCGTTCTTGAGGCGATCAAACTGATCGGGACCGGCAGCAATCACAGCGCCATCGCGAAACTCGGCGCTGTAGCTGGGAGCGTCGTTGTCCTCTCCGCTCATCGCCACCACAACGTTTTGCAGCGTTTTGATGGCTTTTTGCGAGTCACTGCCTTCGGCCAGCGGAAATACAAACGAAGTTCCCATCGCCTGAAAGTCGGACGTTCGCAATAACGCGTAGCCGCGGGAGAAGCCGGCGTCTTTCAGTGCAGCAATCTGTTTGTTCGCTTCAGGAAGCCGTTCCTGCATGCGACGGAAGCTTGCCGTTCCTCCGAATCCCAGCTTCTCCAGCAGTTCGGTGGCTTCGCCCAAGTCCATGTTGTCCAGGTCGACATAGGCGATACCGATCACGTCCGACGTGACGAATTTTTTCAGAGCCGCCGGATTCGCATCCTGGCCAATCGTATGACTGACGGAAAATGTCAACGCGACCAACATGCTCATGGCAGCGATCGCGGTTTTTATTCTCGTGAGGTGGTAAAGCATTTGGGTTCCTCGTTAGGTGTTGTGTTTCGTTTTGCTGGTCTCGGTGGCATAGGCTTCCAGCCTGTGATCGCGAATGTGTCAGGTGCATCGGTTTCCAGCTGTGGTTGCGCCGCGCAGAATGTTGTCTGTAAGTCAATAAATGCAATGACAGGCTGAAAGTCTATCCCTCCTTTATTCACTGACTTCTTCCTTCAGCGACAGTTCATAGCGATGAATGTCCCAATGTCCGAGATCGAGCGAGATCACGGCTTTGCCGCCTTCCAACGAATAGTTGAAAGGTCTCTCTGTCAGTGGATTCGCGCGGACGGGCAATGCAAGATCCTGGAGTGATTCAGGAAATTTGCCGTGCACCGCCGCGTGATTTCGAAGTGATTCAATGGCCATCAACAAGTTGACTTGTGCCTGGACTCGAAATGCTGATTTTCGGACTTGAGCCGTCGCGGGTGACATCGCGGTAACGACGATGGCTCCCAAACGCAATTTCAATTCCTGCTTGCGAATCAGTTTTTCCCAATCGCTGTGAAACTGATCTGCTTTGCTTGCAGGAACATAGGAGATTCGCTCTTGCATCTGAATGAAGTATTCGATGTCCAAAGCCGCATCGGTCAGAATGACCTGTGACACACTCATCTGTTCAACCTTGTCTTCCGAGTACCCTCTTTCGATCATTCTCTGTTTTGCGTTGGAATATCCGGCTAGTGCAACCGCCATGGAAATGCCCTTTGTTTGTGAAGTTTTGGCTGAACTTCTGCCTCCCATAACGGCTTGCAGTTTGCCGAAATCATTGGTGTACTTCACTAACAGCTTCTTCCACTGGTCCGCTGAGAAATCTGTGTTCTCGATGTCCATCAATTCAGGAAACATTCGCATCGGCATGCTAATGTCCAGCTGAAGTGATTTTCGAATGTCAATGATCGGCGTCGGAAGCTCAGCCAACGCCCAGTACAAGTTTGGCGAGTCCTTCGCGGCCGCAAACAGCAGCACGCCATCGTTCGCCATTCCGACTTCCGCCACGCCCACCAGGCTGGAAACCAGGAACCCCATCTCGTTCACATTCTGACCAAGCTGATACGTCATCCGCAGCCGATCCGCGGCGTCGTCAAAACGCTGCTCTTCAATCGCCAGCCGATTTTGCAGCAACAACGCCCGCGCCATCTCGCGCGTCGCTTGCACACTGGGAAGGAGAAACTCCACGATTTCCGGGCCTTTCATGTCTTCCACAGCAATTCCCCAATCGACGTCCCGGCATAGCGTCGCGCGACGCATGTGATTCTGTACATAGCTGTCAAATGCTGCCGACGCGCTTTTCAGTTGGTCCATTGGGATCTCATTCGACGGAGTCGACGAACTGGACCAGTCGTTAACTTTGCGTTCAGTATCCTTGCGAACGCTTTCCCAGGGACTCGAAAGACTGCGTTCGCCCAATGACCGCAAATAGTGTGTGATGGCGTTACCGGGAATCGTCCTGTGCGGCGGCACCGTGAATCGATACTTGAAAGCCGGAACCGTTTCTTTAGCCGGCGTTACCGTGATCTTGTAGATCTGCCCGTACTCGCCAACTGGTGAAGCACCGTGAGGCCGAATTTCGCGACCATTGATAACTGTGATGTCGGGGTAACCGTTGGCCGAGGTGCAGGCAAGTATCATTGCCGCAAGGAAGCCAATGTGAAGTCGTCGGAATAACATATCATTTCACCTAAGTAAACAGAGTGAACGTGTACGGTGTAAAACTGGTTCTGCATCAAGTCCAGCGGCTAGCCACCGAGACTCATCCATGCGGACCAGGCCGGAGCAGAGTTCTGGACTCGTACGTTGGGCAGAAGCTCCTGCATCATTTGGTAAGAAGTTTGAGGACGCGATGCGGGCGTCGTTGACTGGTTTTCGTCATAACCATCCGTCTGAGCCAGTTGAGGAGCAATGGCTTGCGAGCCAAAGCTGGCGTCGATGCTATGACCCGGTGGAACGTTTTCAATCAGTCTTAGCAGATCCACTTCGTCGCGATTGGGCGTCGTTTTTTCCGGTGAGCCAGCGGCAGCGATGTCGATGGGGCGATTGGCGTTGACTTCCTGGCCATCCGTCGCAGCGACTTGGATTGAGTTGACTTCAGAGCCGCCCGTCGGCATCGGCAGAACGCTGAGCATGACCGCAGCGGAAACAGCAATCCCGCTAACGAAAGACAACGCAATCGTCGGCAAGCTGCGTCGTCGTGTTTTCGTTGTCTGATTCGATTGCGCTATCGCCGCCGCCCAGCCTGCGTCGTACATCAACTGATCACGATCAAGCTTCGATTCCGGAATCGGCACGCTTTGCAGGCTCGCCGCGAAGCTTTCCAGATCAGGATTCATTTTCGTTTCGTCAGACATTTTGATTCCAAACTTTCTTTCATCATTGACAACGCCAAAACGAATCGACGTTGGGCCGCACTCGATGAACAACCTGTCAGTTCGCCAATTTCGCTCCACTTCAAACCGCTCCAGATCCGCAACACAATCAGCTCACGGGATTCCGCAGGCAGGCTGTCGAGCGATTTTTGGATTCGTTGATGTTCCTCATGGACCATCAATTGATCGGCCGGATTGGAAGTGACTAAATCCGGCCGAGCGATTTGCCGTTCGCGATCGGTTCGACGTTTTGAGCCTCGCAAATCATTCAACGCCCGCCGCCGCACGACCTGGTATAGCCATGACAACGGTTGTTCGGGTTTGAATGTTTGAGCCGCGAGTTGAACGAAGGCTTCCTGCACACAATCGTCGGGTGAGTTTGACCATTGAGCCGCGAACAGCCGCAATGGATTGGCATGCAGATCCAGCAGTTGAGCAAGTTCACTGGCTGTGATCGGCTGCGTCAAATCAAACTCCAAATCGTGCTTTCAACATAAAGACACCGCGAAGCAGAAACCTTCCCGTCTGCCTGAAACAAAATCTGAAAGATAGTATGACTCGGACGATTGATGCCGCTATTTGTCGTCCCTGATTTCACGCAAGCCTTCACGCAAGAACGTGACAAGATCGGCTTTTTGCTGCTCCGAAAGGTTCAGGTTCTGCATCGCCGCGTCGGTGTACTCGTGCTCAATGCCGCCTTTGTTGTAGTACTCGACGACTTCTTCCAACGTTGCCAGCGACCCGTCGTGCATGTATGGACCGGTCTGGTCGATGCCGCGAAGCGACGGCGAACGGAACTTGCCCCAGTACGCCCAACCCTTGGTGTGGTGAAAGCCCCAGTCGGGCTCTTCCTGATCCATTCCGATGCCAATGTTATAAGGCAAGTGGTCGGTGAACAGCGGCGCGGGGTGACAAGCCACACAGTTGACTCGGCGGTGGCGGAAAATTTCCGAGCCCCGGATCGCGGAGGCGGACATGGCTGTTTTGTCACCAGCCAGATACCGATCGTAAGGGATCTCTTTCACGTAAATCGTTCGTTGGAAGCTGGCGAGTGCTTTGGCGACGTTGGCTGCCGTGATGCCGTCACCAAACGCTTCGGCAAAACGTTTCTGATAGTCGTCGTTTTCTTTCAAGCGACCAAGAAGTTCTGCTTCGGAGGTCATTCCCATTTCGGAGGATTCGAAAACGGGCACGAGCGCCTGCTGTTCCAATGTTCTTACGCGACCGTCCCAGAACAGATGTTTGCTGTAGAAGCCCACGTTGAGGATCGACAGCACGTTTCGCTTCCCTCGCACCCCACTGGCGCCTTCTGCGATCTTTTCTCCGTTGCCCCAACCCAGTTCCGGATCGTGGCAAGTCGCACAGGACATTGAGTTGTCTGCCGAGAGAGCCGTGTCAAAAAACAGCAGTTCGCCAAGCTCAATTTTCTCAGGAGTCAGCGGGTTGTCTTTGGGCACTTTCATCGGCGGCAGCACTGGACCCATGTCGACTTCTACGTATTCAACCATCGGCGCTGGATTATAACCAGCGTTTGAATCGACGTCCGTCGCTGCGGGCGTTGTCGTTGTGCCAGAATCTTCGGTCGTTTCGGAAGAAGGATTCGCTGCCTCTCGGTCACAGCCGCAAGCGGACAACAGGAATGTGGCGATCCCCAGCGCTAGGACGAAAGCGGCGGCGACAGGCGGGAGTGGAGTTTTCATGACACGAGTTTAACATCGTCGGTGCAGAGTTCGATGCCTCTGCGACGAAGGAATGTCAACGTGTGTTGGCAAGCGGTCGTCGCGGCCTAGGGATTGATCGACTCAAATGCAAGAGATCGCGAAATCGACGCGTATGTTGCGAGGCTGGAAAAGTACTTGTGATTCGCTTCGAGAAGTTCCAGCCGTGCGTTGGCGACCGATGTTTCGTAAATGTTCAATGCCAGCAGATCGATGTCGCCCTCTTTAAAGGCCAGTTCGCCCAATCGCAAAGATTCTTCGTTAAGCCGAACGGTTTCTCGCGACTGGATGATTTGATCGTATGCCGCGTTGACGGCTGATGCAGCGTCCTGAATTCCAGCTCGAATTTTATCGGATACGAATCGAAACTTTGCATCGACCTGAGCCAGCTTTCCTTGAGCAACCTGAATTTTGCCGACAGCTTCGCGACGTTGGATGGGTACTTCAGCATAGACCCCCAGCTGCAATTCGAACGGCGTTTTATCGCCTTTGGAACTGGTGGCGCCACCAAGATCCTGGCCAGCAAAACCCTTAACGTCCAATTTGGGAAGCAACAAATTGTTGGCGTAACTCGCATCGACACAGGTCGCAGACCGGAGCGCTTGCAACTCCTTCAGTTCGGGACGCGTCGCAAGTGCGATCGACAAATCAGCAGCAACCCGATCCGCATCCAAGCGCGCGGATTCCGGGAAACCGCCAGGAAGCAGTTCACGACCCGGGACGACGGGTTGGCAGTGGCTGTCGCGAAAGAAAAGCGAAAGTTTGATCGCAGCTTTTTGGAATTCACGTTGAGCCTTGATCAGCCCATTGTTTCGTTTGGCGATGAAGCGATCGTTGTCAATTTTCGCGATTCTCGCCAAGTCACCTTTTTCAATTCGCGTTTCGATCTGACTGACTCGAGTTTGAGCCAACCGGATCAGCTGCTGTTGCACTTCGACGTATCGACCGGCGGCGATCCAGTCCCAGTAAGCCTGCGTTGCGAATCGCTCGAACTGCAGCAGACGAGATTCAACGTTCGCACTCAGTTGATCCTGCGTCAATTCTGCTGTGCGGACGGACGCCCGTCGCTGGTCGATGGCACGGTCTTTCAGTATCGGCACAGAGAAACCGGCTTTCAGTTCACCGCCTTCGTTGGTTTCGCGTTCGCCATACCACGGTTCGAAATTACCATCTCCGATCCGGTAGCCGCCGTAGACTTCACCGCCTCCGGCAAGCGGCTGGCTGACGCCGATTCCGTTCCTATAGGTTTGATAAAACCCAAGCGGTTGGGAGATGCTGTGAGCAGAGAGCACCGAGTCGAATTCGCCCCAGGCGGCGAGAGTTTTTCCGTTGGCCGATTCAAGTTCACCGATCGCGATTTCGATTTCCGGATAGCACTCTGTGACGCGGTTGAGGACCAGATCCAGCGTGAGTTGCTGCGCGTCGGCAGATTGATTGAAGACAGCTGTCGACACCGCCGAATTGGATGTGGTTTCGCCCGAACCCACCAAATTGGCGACGTCCTGCTTGAAGTCCACCAAGCCAATTTCTGTCGAAGCGGAATCGTGCTTTCGATCAAAAGTCTCAGTGTTTTGCAACACACGATTCGAATCAGCAAACTGCGGAAGGCCACGATCCGTCGACTTGCAGCCACACAGCAGCAACGATCCGACCAGCCCGAAAATCAGCAGCTGGAGCCGATTTACTTGGCCATTTTGGGCGGTTTTGATTTCTCTTCTTTCGATTTTGGTTCCACGTCGGAAACGATCACGGGGAATCCATTGAGCTGGCGCCAGATCTCGTAACCAAGCGAAACTTTTCGCAGCATCACCCAGCCGTTGGCGCGAACTCCCTGCCTGAGGTAGCGATCTGTTGGCCACGGTTCGCCTTCGATTGGCGTCACCATGATTCGAAACTGACCTTTCCCGTCGTCCGTCGCATCGACAGTCGTCACCTGTCCGCTGAACGTCCCGATCGCCACCGACGGCCAACCCGCGAATTGAACGGCTGGCCAACCCTCGAACTGCAACCGCACTTCCTGTCCCGTTTCGACCAGCGGCATGTCGTTGCCGTTGATTTTCAGTTCGACGGCATTTTGCGTCGTGTCCGGAACGAGAGTCAATATCGAATCGCCCGCCTTGATCGTCTGCCCCAACTCGTAAATTGGCAAACGAAAAATCGTGCCATCGCGAGGAGCACGAACGACCAACCGGCTCATCTCTGCAAGTTTGATTTCGACATCCCGAATGTCTTTGCGAATCGTCGCAGCATTGCCCAGTGCATCCTGCTGCATGGCACGCGCATAGTCGATCTTTGTTTGAGCGATCAGACGTTTCTCTTCCAGCATACTGCTCTTGGCCGAAAGCTCTTTCTTCAGAGACTCGACGTCTTGGAGCACGGACTGAAGTTCGGATCTGGTGACGTCCCATTCTTTTTTCAACTTTTCGATTTCTCTGGCAGGCTTGAGACCGTCTTGCATCAAGCTTTGTTGCCGCTCGTAATTCAGTTTTGCCTGTAGAACTTTTGCTTCGTATCCGGTCAGCAACCTTTGTTTGCCCTGTAGTTTCGCTTCGGCCGCTTCCACCATCTGCGAGGCTGCAGTGACCGTGAAGTCCAAAGCCTCGGTGAATCCCGCTACGTTTTGACCGTAGGCGTCGGCCTTCACGATCGCTGTTTCCTCTTTCGTTCTTAGCTCAGTCAGTTGCCCTTCAAGTTGCTGAACCATGTTCGCCGCAAAGGGTTGAATTTCGACAATGAAGTCGCCTTTGCGAACCACCGAACCTTCAACCAATCCTTCTCCGATCCTCACCACCACGCCCTTCGTCGGCGCCTGCACTGACTGCTGACGTTCTTGAGGAGCATACGCGACGACGGAGCCAGTTCCGCGCGACGTTTGCTGCCACGGCAGAAACGCCATCGCAATGATGCTGATCACCAACCCGACTAGCAGCAGCTTCGCCATTCGCCGCGCGAACCGTGTTGATTGAACAAGGTGCAGCGTCGCCGAATTTCGACCAAGCGTTTTCATCCTCGATTTCGCGACGAAGCCAGTTTTGGATGAAGGGTTAATTGTTCTCTCTGTCATGATCGGTATTCCCGTTCAGGTTTAACATCGGCGAGCAGCATGAATGCACAAACTGCCTAACCGGGAGACTTTGCCAGCTCCCAGGACGGGAGGCTGATGTTCAAGTTGTTATCCGCCCAGTCTGCGATTACTTTTCGGCCAGTAGAAATCACGATAGTTGTGTGCTGTTGAAACGGTTTCAGTCGATTTAAAACGTCAATGGTGTCGCTGTCGGAAAGGCGATCCAACAACCCGTCCACGAACATAATGCCCGGCCTCGAGATCAAAGAACGAGCCAAAACCAGCCGAATTGCCTGGCCTTGTGATAGCGGATAGCCGGAGACCGCCAGTCGCGACCTGAGGCCGTGTTCCAGAGCGGACAGCGTCTTTTGCAAGTTCAGTTTACCGATCACATCGTTGACTTGATCCGAACCGATGTCCTGTCGACCAACGCGAATATTTTCATCGATCGTTCCGTCGAAGACCTCGACTTCCCGAATCATCGAAACCTGTTCCTGCAAGGACTCCGCGCTCAAACTGTCGACCCGAAAGTCTTCCAGCATCACATGACCGCCGACTGGTTTAAGCTGGCCAACCATCGCTTCCAGTAGTTTGGATCGTCGAAGTTCCGTCGAGCCGTGGATCGCGATCGAGGTACCGGCTTCGATCGGAATCGTCGACTGACTCGTGCTTGCAGCATCAAGCTTGATGTTCACCAACTCCAGACTGTTGGCTCCGGATTTGCGAGCCAACTGAAGCTTGTTCGCTGGCTCGATCGGTAGATCAAAAAGCTTGCCAAGCTTGTCGACCGAAGCCAACAGATCGTAGAAACCTTCAAGGTCTTTGCCCAATTTGGCAAACGAGCCCAAGATGACGGTCACGATCAGTTCAGCCGCAACCAGTTGCCCCAACGTCATCTGGCCTTCGATTACGAGGTATCCGCCCAGGGCCAGCAGAACAGTCGCCGCAATGACCTGCATCGCCATCGCAAATGAAATTTGGCGAATCACGATCTTGAAGTGCGATCGCCGTTCGTTGATGTAGTTGGCAGCCAATTCATCGGCGCGATTAATCGCGTATCCCAGTCCACCGTTGAATCGGAATGTCGACGGGTGCCGTACGATCTCCTGCAACCATGCTGCTGTTTTGTATTTCAGCTGTGATTCTCGCTTGGCAGTTTCGACGGCGCCGCGACCGATGAACCACAAAATGATCGTCATCAGAGCCAACAATCCAATGTCGTAGCCCAACAAAAATGGATGATAGAAAGCAAGTACCGAAAGCCCGATCACGGTTTGCAGCAACAGCATCAACGTGCTGAGCAAAAGTTTGGCAGTGATCTTCTGAACGTTGAACACATCGAAAAAGCGATTGACCAGCTCAGGCCCGTGGTACGTGTTCCAGGTCGAAAACGGAACTCGCGTCAGCCGATAGGCAAGGTCCTCAACGGTGCGAACGAAGATCTTTCTCTGGATGTATTCCACCACCACCGTCATCAACACGTTCAGGATGGCGCGGAATCCAAGAAAGACTAGAACGATCAACGAAAGCACGACCAGCGGCTGAAGGTATCTGCCGAAAGCAATCGTGTTCACAACGGCTTCCACAGCCAGCGGAGTCGTCAGGCTCAGAAGACCTGTCACGATCGAGAAAACCAAAATCGAGCGAATGTCTCCCGCTTCCGGCTTGAGAAAGGCCATCAACCGCTTAAGCGGCTCCAACGGTTCTGGCGACTCGGATCCGTCATAGTTGAATCGGGATGCATGCCCGGCAGCCAGTACGGGTTGTACCAACAGCCACTGGACGGTGCGGTTCTTCGATAGGTTGGCATTGCGTTTCAGGTTTCGAGAACTGACGCGTTGATCCACTCCGTCAGCGTGCACCAGAAAATCACCTCGGCCAGCGGTTTCCAACACCAACATCAATCGGTCGAGATCTTCAGCGGCAATGTCGAAGTCCGAAGGCAGCAGAAAGACGGGGCCCGAATCGGTGACCGTGCTGACCAGGTCAGAAAATTTGCCGGCCATCGGACGCAGCCGGATCCCGAACTGACGGCCTACGGCATTAAGTTTTTCCACGAGTGGCACAGGGGCGTCACCTCGCACCGCATCCGCGAGGCCAGAGTTGACGCGATTTGCCGAGAATGCCACGCTCAAATGCTGGCAGGTTCTCCGGAATAGAGCTGCGATTTCAGTTGGTGTCATGTCTTATGCGTCAAAGTTGTTCGATTGCAATAATACTCTACCGCAGAAAAAAGAGTAGGAAACGCGCAAATATTATTAAATTGACGTAGGTTATTCCTACGTATCGATTATTTGGACGCCGCTGTCGAAAGGGACTGCCGTGGAATGGATGAACTACCATCACCTGTACTATTTTTGGATGACAGCCAATGCAGGGACCGTCACCGCAGCGGCTGAGCTTTTGCACCTCGCTCGGCCTACCGTTGCCGCTCAGATCAAGGAGCTGGAAGGTGCCTTCGGAAAGAATCTGTTCGAGAAACAGGGACGCGGATTGGCACTGACCGAATTTGGAACTCAGGTGCACAAATACGCCGACGAGATCTTCTCGATTGGTCACGAGTTGCGTGAGTTCGTAAAAACGGGCCATCTGGGAAATCGGAAACGATTTGTCGTAGGGTTACCTGACGTTGTGCCAAAACATGTGGCATTTCAGTTACTTAAACCGGCGCTCCATATGGACGAGCGGCCTCGGACCGTTTGCTACGAAGGAAAATTGCCCGATCTGCTCACTGATCTGGCCCTGCACAAACTGGACCTGATTATTTCCGACGCCCCAGCTCCAACGACGATGGAGTTCAAGGTTTACAATCACAAGCTCGGTGAGTGCGGTTTGTCGATGCTGGCCGTTCCTTCGATGGCGAAAAAGTACCGCCGCGGTTTTCCACATTCTTTGACGGATGCTCCGTGTCTTTTGCCGACGGATCATACCGCGGTACGACGATCTCTCGATGTCTGGTTGGACAATCTCGAGATCTTTCCGGAGATCGTTGCCGAATTTGAAGACAGCGCTCTGCTTAAAGTTTTTGGTCAACATGGAGAAGGCATCTTTCCTGTTCCGACCGCGATCGAAGAGCTGGTTAAAAAGCAGCTTGGGGTTCACCTTGTCGGCCGCATCGAAGACGTCCGTGACAAGTTCTATGCAATCAGTGCGGAGAAACGGGTTCATCACGCGGCAACGCTCAAGATCGTCAAACAGGCACGCAATGAACTTTTTGATCAGTCGGAGTCAAGCTGAGAGAAGTCGTCGGAGGTCAGTCAAACAATCCGGACACCCAGTTAGCCGCGATGGTTTTGCCTACGGCCGCAACAAGTGCCGTCCGAAACGCATTCAATAACGACGCGTGCTCCAAAAAGAAGATTGCGGTTGTGCTGACGGCAACCATGACGACATACATCGCAACGATCTTCTTGGCTCTCGTAGATGAGCGATTGGCGTTCGAAACCTGGACGCTTTTCTGAACGCAACCGCAATCAAAGCAACTGCACAATTCGAGCTGTTCGGTATCCATTCTGGCATTCCTTAAAATTGATATCTTCAAGTAGATCGCGTGACAGGGAACAATACCGCACTGCTGACGGGAAGTAAAAGAAGTAATTCTGTGGAGGTTGTATAGTAAAAATCTACGTATCGCTTTTGGGGGCTTCCCTCCTCGTTCAAATCAATCTGACGGCGTCATATCCCGGTATTGTGAAGATCTCATAGGGTTGGAGTCCGCCAAGATGCATGTGGACAGACGATTCCTGTCAGCCTTCGATATCTTGAAGGCATTGCCGGCATTTTGGTAAAGTGTGACTCGTGTTGCGGTCACGACCGTCAACCAAATCTGATGACAGACTTCGATCTAACCAAGGTACCGAAATGAAGATCCTGGCGATTGCTGCGACCAATAGTCGAAATTCGATCAATAAAGCATTGGTGACGCATGCAGGCAATGTCTTGCAGTCAGAAGTGGGTGCTGACGCTACGTTGGAGGTGGTGGATCTGAACGATTTCGATGCTCCGATTTACGGGATTGATCGCGAGACAGAATCTGGCATTCCGGAGGCGGCAAAGAAGCTGTTTGAGAAAATTGGCTTGACTGATGTTCTGCTGATTTCTTATGCTGAGCACAACGGGAATTACACGGCAGCCTGGAAAAGCATCTTTGACTGGATGTCGAGAATCGAACCCAAGGTATTTCAAGGAAAACCGATGGTGATTCTGTCAACGTCGCCTGGGAAAGGCGGAGCCGCCAACGTGCTGAAGATCGCCAGCGAATCCGCGCTCTATTTCGGTGCCGACGTCAAAGCCAGCCTTTCGGTTCCCCTGTTCGGTGACAATTTCGATGTCTCTGCCGGAAAGCTCTCCGATGACGAGCTTGCGGGATCGCTTCTGGCAGCATTGAACGCGTTGAAAGCTTGATTCGCATATTTTGCCTGTAACATTCAATCCCGACGCACGCTTTGAAGAGAGTTGCCTACTTCGTTTCATGTCGCTCCAGAGGGATCCAAAATGTTCCGTACAACTTTCTTTGCCGTCATTGCCGCCATCTCAATTTGCCAATCTGCCGAAGCCCAACAGGCCAATCCGTACGACACGATGTTTGACTACAAGATTCAGATTCGGCAGCGTGATGAATACGGCGTTGCAGTCTACTACGACACGCATGCTCCGATTTCTAACCCCTGGCATCAAGTCAATCAGAAGTGGCGAGCGTTTCAGTCAACGGCTGACGGCGATGCTTTCTTTGCCGCGAATCCGGCATACGAAGTCTTGCAAAGTCGATCATGTTGGATCGACGAATCGGACTGGATGGAAGTCGACGAAGTCAGCACCTACAACGGTGCAGAGGTCCGAGCCGAAGAACTGCGTCAGAAGAACAACTACAAGATCGAGACTCAAATCATCCCGGTCTACAAACCGATGATCATGAATTCAAGTTTTAGCCAGAATTTTCGTCCGTGATTTCAGACTGTCGGTAGCCAAACACGTTAGCCGGCCGATAACAACGACTGCACCGAACCGGATCGTTCCAAACATCTGGCTCGGTTCTTCGTTCGTAGCGATCAGCCGCGTTGACTTGGACAGCGGAATCGTCCCACGACAAAATTGCGCTTCGCCAGGTGTTTCGTGTTCCTGCCGACCGTTCGCTTTCTCCATAACCTGAACGAAGTCGGCTTCAGGTTTGCTCGCATCAGCTTGATCACCTCGCCCGATTGCAGACCGAATTGGATACGAATTGCGTCAAATGTCGTTCGATCCTCCCATGCCATTTGGATCACGCGATCCAGTTGCTCCTGATTCAGTTGGGTTTTTGCTTTCTTCATCGCCGCTTTCTATCCACGGTCACGTTTGATCCCTGTTTGTTACGGCGACAACGCTCGCTGCAAAATTTCACCTCGTCCCAGACTTTGGCCCATTTCTTCCGCCAGCGAAAAGGTCGTCCACAAGTGGCGCACGTTTTCTGCGGAAGATTTTGCTTTGTGTGGGCCATTCGCTGAAAACCGGTTTGGACGCCAAAAGTTAACGACTAGCTGCGGCTGATCCAAATTTTGCCTTCGCATATCGGATAGAAACGACTCTGAGCAGACGGTTGTTGCTTGAATCCACCTTTGAAAGGACCGAAGGCCGGCAGCGTGATTGATCGCTTTTCGACCACAAAGCAGGGAAACCTTGTGCGGTCTGCGCCGCGCCCCAGCGTGACCACCGGATGCCAGTGGCCTCCAATTTGAAAGTGTTTGTTTTGCTTGAGCGTCTGCGGCGAAACGATGTGACGCAGTTCAAAATTCTCCAGCACCACTTCAGTTTGCACATTCAACTGCCACTTTTCAGGAAAGTCAGCTACATGACGGTCGTGATTTCCTCGCACCAGAATGATGTCCGTTGCAGCATGTTGTTTCCGCCAGTTCAATACGACATCAATCACTTCATCGGTCATCGATCTCGCGTCGTGAATCATGTCGCCAAGTATGTAAACGGAATCGGCTGCTGTTTGCTCAATTGCGAGCGAAAGTTGAGCCAGCAACGCCAGATTGATTCCGGCAGGAACGGGAATCCCGGCGGCTCGAAACGAAGCATCTTTTCCGAGGTGCAGGTCGGCAACCAGTAGCGCATTGTGCCGCGGCAAGAAAGCCGTTCCGTCTCCTCGAAGGACGAAGTCGCAATCCCCGAAACGAAGCTCTATTTGACTGTCGAGAGTAGCCTTCATTTCAATTTCTTCTCCGCAGCTCTCTCGTACTGTTGCGTCATTCTGGCAACGCGGTCGGAGAGTTTTTCGCTCGAAAGCCGCAGCCTCAATCGATCCACCAGAATCGGAAACGAGAGCGGCGTCGGCTTGGGTGGCTCACGATACACGATTTTCGCCGCAGACAGACGCTCCATCGCCTGAGCCAAACGGACGTGCTCAAGTTGCATGTCCAGAACTTCACGTCGAGCCTGTCGCAGCAACAGATTCTCCGGATCGTACTCACGAAACACATCGAAAAACATATCGCTCGAAGCCTGAAGCTGACGCGACGACTTGTGATGTCCGGGAACGCCGCCGAAAACCAGCCCGGCGATCCTCGCGATGTCGCGGAACTGTCGTCGATCAAGTTCCGTGGCATTCATGCTCTTTTCAATTTGATTCAGCAGGTTGAGCGGAGAGAACAAACCAGACTCTAATGCCTTTTCGAGCGGCGGATCCGTTGGAGACAGAAGTTCGATACCGTAGTCATTGATCGTGGTCGCAAACGTGATCGGTTGCATCTGGCTGATCCTCCATGCGAGGATTGCGGCCAGACCTTCGTGGACCAGTCGGCCTTCGAACGGATAGACGAACACATGGAATCCGTCTCGAGTTTTCACTTTCTCGATCAGCAACGAATCCTCGTCAGGTACGGCCGACCACTGAGCCTGCAGTTCCAGCAACGGCCTCACTGCACGCATTTCCGGGCCGCGAAACTGCCCGCGGTTGGCTTCGCCTAACTTACTGCGAACTGATTCTGCCAGTTCGTTTGACAGCGGCAATCGACCACCGGACCAACGTGGAACTGCGGCGACTTTTCCTTTCGCGCGGCGGACCCACGCCGTCATGTCACGGACCATCACCAGTTTCAACACGCGCCCGGCGAACATGAACTTGTCTTCCGGTTTCAGTTTCGAAATAAAGCGTTCCTCGATCGTTCCCAATCGACCGCCTTTCATGAACTGCACGACGACTTCGCGATCGCTGGAAATCGTGCCGATCGACATGCGATGCCGCCGAGCCATTTTCTCGTCAGCGATTTTCCATCCCTGATCCGATTCAACGACTCGCTTGAAGTCCGGATAGACGCGTAAGCTCTCGCCGCCGCGCTTGACGAAATCCAGCACCCACTGCCATTGAGTCTCTGTCAGTTCCGCAAACGCATGCGTACTCCGAACTTCACGAAATAGTTCGCTTTCGTCGAAAGCCGTCCCGGCGGCCAATGTCACGACATGCTGCGCGAGTACGTCGAGGCTGCCCTTGAGCGGCGTCCGCGACTCAATTTGATTGTTCTTGAGCGCATCTTTTGCTGCAGCCAGTTCGATCAAATCGAGCGCGTTGGTCGGGACAAACACCAACTGGCTTTTTCCACCCGGATAGTGTCCGCTGCGTCCCGCTCGCTGCATCAGCCGCGCAATCCCTTTCGGGCTACCGACTTGCAAAACTTGCTCGACCGGGAAGAAGTCGACGCCCAGATCGAGGCTGGAAGTACAAACGACGCAGCGCAAGTTTCCAGCATCAAGCTCGCGTTCAACCCAATTGCGTTTCTTGCGATCCAGCGAACCATGATGCAGCCCGATCTTCCCCGCCCACTCGGGCTTGGCATACAACAACGCCGCGTACCAACGCTCGGCCTGCGATCGCGTATTGGTAAAAACAAGCGAACTGCCAACCGAATCGATGGCTTTTACGACGTCGTTCAGCGATCGCAAGCCCATGTGACCTGCCCACGGAAACCGGTCGACCGATTTTGGCACGATGCTCTTCATCGAAATCTTTCGCCGCGTCGGAGCCTTGATGACTGAGCATTCTTGCGGAAGCGTCGGATGACCGATGGCCGTTTGCATTGCCTGTTCCACGTTTCCGATGGTCGCCGACACGGCCCAAGTGCACGCCGTTGGGCTGAGTTGCCTGAGCCGGGAAAGACAAAGTTCTGCCTGGACGCCGCGTTTGGTTCCCATCAGTTCGTGCCACTCGTCAAGCACGATCAACTTCAGCGATGAAAACTGAGCTTGAGTTTTCGGAAACGAGAGCAGGATCGACAGGCTCTCCGGCGTCGTGATCAGGCAGCTTGGCAATCGATTCTTCTGTTTCGTTTTGACCGAACTGGCAGTGTCGCTGGTACGTCGTTCCACCAGCCACGGAAGTTTTAAATCTTCGACCGGTTCGCGAAGCGCGAGCAACGTGTCTGCCGCGAGTGCCCGCAACGGAGTCACCCAGATGACCTGGATCGGCGCGTAGAGATTCCGGTTCACGCGTCGCGATCGTCGATTGTTGAGCTTATGATTTTGAGCCTCGACTTCGGCCGGCGTGGTGCGATCCAGCCATGCCGCCAGCGCACCCATCCAGATCGCCAGCGTTTTACCCGTTCCGGTAGGGCTGTGCAGTAATCCGCTTCGTCCGGCGACGATTTCCTTCCATACTTTACGCTGGAACGGAAACGGTTTCCGCTCATTCGCCTTCATCCAGTCAGCAACCATCCGCACGCCGTTGTGGCGAGAACTGTTTCTCGTTCGCGGACTATTCATCGGCCACCATCTCCAAAATGGTTTCCAGTCGATCAGCATCCGCGGGCTGTTTATCGTGTCGCCATCGATTGATCCGCGGAAAACGAACGGCGACTCCGGATTTGTGTCGCGTAGAAGTCTGAATGTTTTCAAACGCAAGCTCGAAAACCAACTGCGGCGTGACACTGCGAACCGGGCCGAACTTTTGATTCGTGTTTTTGCGAACGAAGGCATCGACTTTGCGAATTTCGGCATCCGTCAGCCCTGAGTACGCTTTCGCGAATGGTACCAGTTCCGCGTCCTGCCAAACTGCAAACGTATAGTCGGTGTACAGGCTAGCGCGTCGCCCGTGACCGCGCTGTGCATAGATCAAAACGGCATCGATCGTGTACGGTTCGACTTTCCACTTCCACCAGTCCCCCACCGGTCGGCCGACTTGGTAGGTGGAATCTTTTCGCTTTAACATCAGTCCTTCCGCTCGGTGCTGTTTCGCGGCTTCGCGGTGTTCAGCGAACTGTTCCCACGAAGTCAGTTCTTCCGCTTCGACGGCCGGGGAAACTCGGATTCGACGGATGTCTGAAACGGAAGGTTGCTGGCCGGAGAACAGCGTGGCGGGTTCGGAGAGCCCTTGAACTTCCAACTCGGACAGCAATTGACTCAGTTGCGTTTGACGCTCGGTTAACGGCAGGGCACGAATGTCATCGCCGTCGTTTTCGAGTATATCGAAACACAGCAGTGCGCCGGGGACTTCGGTCAACAGCTTTTTGCCGACTTTCTTACGTCCCAATCTTCGTTGCAACTGATTGAACTCCAGAGGCCGATTCTGTTCCTCGCTCCAACCAACCAGCTCGCCGTCAATCACCGTCCCATCCGGAAGCTGCTCTGCCGCGGCGGCGACCTCCGGAAACTGATCCGTGATCAAATCTTCGCCCCGTGACCATAGAAATGTCTGGCCGTCACGACGGATTAGCTGAGCCCGGATTCCGTCCCACTTCCATTCGGCAACCCAATCTGTCGGCTGTCCCAGCGTCAAATCTGGACCATTCTTGAGCGGATTGGCCAGAAAAAACGGATATGGTTTGCTGATCGGCGTTTCGGTCTGGTTCGGGTCGACAAGCGTTTCGAAAAACTCGCCCGTCGGCTCCCACTGGCCCATCATGCGATGCGCGACGACTGCAGGATCGATTTCGAATTGTGACGCGATGGCGCGGACCACCAGCTTTTTGGAAACACCGACGCGAAACCCTCCGGTCATCAGCTTGCCCAGCACGAATAGCTGACGTTGGTCGAACAGACTCCATAGCTTCAACGTCTGAGTCCGCTTTTGTTCGTCATCAAGTTCACGAAACGGCAACAGCTCTTCTTCGATCAAGTCCTTCAGCGAGACATCGGACTTCGACTCGCCCGGCGGCAGCAAAAGAGAGATCGTCTCCGCAAGATCGCCGACTCGGTCGTAGCATTCCTCAAACAGCCACGGTTCGATTCCCGCACGCTCCATCGCCCACTGGCGAAGCAGTTTTGTCGGGATCAGCCGCTTGATCCGTTCGCCGGTGAGAAACCAAATCGCCCAAATCGCATCGCCCGGTTCGGCTTTCGCAAGATAGTATTTCAGCGCAGAAACTTTCTGGTTGGTTTTCGTCGTCGAATCAAGTTGCCAATAGAGTTCGCAAAAATCAATCACCAGCGTCCTCCTTGCCGGAGTCCGACGTTTCGATCAGTTGCTCGCCTTCGAATTCTGTTTCGATCACGCTGGCATTGAGACCCATCGTTTCAAGGTGCCGAGCAACGATGCTGGAATAGCCATGCGTGACCCAAACATTTTCGGCTTCTGTTTCGCGAATCGTCTGCAGCAACGAACTCCAGTCGACATGATCCGAAAGGATGAATCCCCGATCCATCGAACGACGCCTCCTCGTGCCTCGAATCTGCATCCACCCGGACGCCATGCCCACGCTCAATTTCCCAAATCGTTGTGCCCAGCGAGTCCCGGCCGCGGCGGGAGGCGCTACGATTAACGCGCGGCTCCAGTCAGTCTCTTTCGGGTCAACGTCGCCAACATAGGTCGTTGCGGGAAGCGCAATGCCAGACGCCTCATACCCTGCATTGAGTTTGTGAACGGCTCCGTGGGTGTAGATAGGACCAATCGAAGCGTCGACGCCGGCGAGCAACCGCTGTGCTTTGCCCAATGAATAGGCCAGCAACATGCTGGCGGTTCCAGATTGCTGGTTGTTCCGCCACCACTCATTGATTTGATCAAAAACGTTTTGGGGATCCGGCCAGCGATAGATCGGCAATCCAAAAGTCGACTCTGTGACAAACGTATTGCACCGAACAGGTTCAAAGGGCTGACAAGTCGGGTCGTTTGTTCGCTTGTAATCCCCGGAAACGACGGTCGAGTATCCGTCTTTCTCGATTTTGATCTGAGCCGATCCCAGAATGTGCCCGGCTGGGTAGAACGTGACTCGGACTCCACCGATGGTCACTGGTTTACCAAAAGGTTGGAACTCAAGATCGGCTTTGTCGCCCATGCGAATTCGCAGAGCGTGTCGGGACGATGCCGCCGCGAGGTACTTCTTCGAGCCCCAGCGTGCGTGGTCGGCGTGAGCGTGAGTGATCAGCGCGCGGTCTACCGGACGCCATGGATCGACATAGAAATTTCCGGTCTGGCAGTAGAGTCCTTTTGGGGTGACAGTGAGCAGTTCATCCATCGCTGGTCAGTCTTCCAGAGCCTCCAGCTGTTTGCGAACTTCTTCCGCTTGAGCTGTTTTTTCATCGCTTGCCTGGCGATTCGAATGGGATAGCCGATAAGCTTCGTCCATCAACTTATGGAGTTTCTTTTCCAGTGTTTCTTTCTTTGACGCGAATCCGAACATGGTTTCTCCTGAGATAATTGCCTCTCAGTGAACCGCAAAACGAACTCCCTCACAACGGCTCAACTACCGGTTGCAGCGGCGTGTTCCTGAAGAAAGCAATCGACCTCAAGTTCATCGAACGCGGCCAATAGCAATGGCAGTCGCTGCTGAGGTGGATGATGGCAAAGTTCATTCACGATTCGGATGATGTCGATCAGCGTCTGGGTCGGACAAGGCTTGCTAAAAACCCGGTCCGCGACGTTTAGAACCCGTTTCAATTGAGCGGCTTCGGACTGTCCGGTCCACGCCAAACGCACCGTATCGGGGTGTAAATCCGCGACTTGAGCCAGGAACTCATCGCCGTCCATTTCAGGCATTCGCAAATCCGACAGAACGACATTAGCCGGCGTTTCAGCGATCGCGTCGAGAGCCTCAGCGGCCCTTTCGAAGAACAGCATTTCACAATTCGGAATTTTCCGACGCAGCTGCCGTCTGGTACTTGCCAGCAACATTGGGTCGTCGTCCACGAAAACGATTCGGGTGGTTTTACTCATGGTTTACTCCTGTAGTCGAAACGGTTGGAAGTGGCCTCGGGACGGATCCCAGAGGTAAACACTCCATAGATAAGTTCGATACTTCAGCTCGCAATTTTTGCGAACAAACATCTCAAATCGCGCGCCGGGATACTCCCATCGCATGTTCTTTCCGCGAGTGCGAAACTTCTCCCGGTTCAACAAAACCCAGATCCTTTCGCCGTCCGCAAACTCGGCAACAAGCTGATCAACGTTGCTGAGGACTTCTCCGCCGCCGTTGCGATCGACCAGTTTTCCGTCACGCATCACGGCGAAATCGTAGAGCAACGGAAGTGCCAGGTCGTAGTCGCATTTTCCGCCTTCCATGTACGCGCAATGCGTATGCGGTTCGGTAATCGCAACACGGTCCCCTGCCCTTTTTTGACTTCGGACCCAACGAACGGCCCCGGTTGAATCGCCTAGAATTCTCAGTTCGTAAGATCCTGGGATTCGCCACGGTGACCAGCTCGCGATAATTGCAACGAAGCACACGAAAAAGCAAACCGCAAGGGTCGACGCATGTCGGTTCAAATGCTCTGAGACGGGATAGACAATACTGACCAGGGTGGAAATTACGAGCCGAACCGAATCAACAGAAAGCAACAACCAGATCGGAATCAACCAATAAAGGTAGCGAAAGCTGACGTTGGTCACCAACAGATTCGTCATCACGATTCCTGAGATCAAGAACGCAAGCAATGCCAAGGCGTTGCGATTCTGCTCACGCCAAATCAAAGGCAACCCGGCGACAAAAAAGAAGCTCACGACGACATGCAACCTCGAATATCCAAACAGCATCGACAGCATGTTCATGGGATACCAGAAGTGCGGTTTGACGGCGGCTTCGATCGACGGAGAAACGCCTTCGGTGCGTGTCAGACAAAGGTTTTGAAAAACAACAAAGTCCAAACCGATCAGCGCGACGACGGAAGCGGAAACGAGGACCAGCGTGAAGTTGTTTTTCCATCCGAGGTCTTTGGCGAACATAAGATAGCCGAACAGCAAAGACGGTCCCATGGCGACGCTAATTTCCTGGCTGACAACAGCACACAGAAACGCGATCAACGTGGCGACTCGATATCCCTGAGACTGTTCTGTCACAAAGCCGCGGCAGAACAGATACACCGTCAGCAGCGCAAAAAATTGCTGCATTTGATAGAAACGTATCACGTGCCCGGTGAAAATCTCGAAAGGGTGCACGCAGATCAAAACCATCGTGACAAACCCGACCCAACGATTCTGCAGCAGTCTTGCTCCGGCCAGATACGCCAGCCACGCCGTGCCGATGCTCCACATCACCGATTGCAAACGAAGACTCCAAAGGTTGCCGCCGAATGGCCACGCAATTGCTGCAGTGGCGTAGTGATACAGAGGACTTCGGGTGTAGTAGACGTCGTCAGGCACAAAGCCCGGAGAACCGGTTTCCAAAATCGCCATCACGGCTTGAGCCGAAGCATATTCGTCGTCGTCGAGCGGTTGCAGGTCGAGCTTATACGCTCGGAGGAACACGCCCAGCAGCAGAACCCAGAGGCAAAGGTGGAACCAGAGTTTCGTTTTCGGCAAATCGCGAAGTACATCGAAAACACTGTGGCCTTTTTTTCGCAAGCCAGCGAATCCGGATCGTCCAATGATGTCCAACAGTCCAACTAGCAGCGACGCGAAAATTGCGAAGGGAAAAACAACTTTCCAGTGCTCCCCGCGCAGCGTCCACAACGACTCGTGACGCTCTGCCCACGAACTTTCCAGTAGAAGCCCGCAACCAATCGTCACCGTCGCGGTGAGCAACATCGCGTAAATCATTTGGCATGTCGATTGCCAAACCGGAGTCTCGTCTTCCTGGATCGATCGACCGACAATTAGTGAACCCAAGACGACGATAAACACGCCAATCAGCGTGATGATCGAAACCTGAAACACGGCTTGTGGCAATAGAATATCCAATTGTTGCGGGCTGAGCGCATTGCCTCGATACTGCATTTTAGGCGCAGCTTTACCGGAGCTCAGAACCGGGCCGAGCACTCTGACGGGGACTTCACCGTTGGCTCCGTCGTAGACTTCGATTTCGCGATCGCAATGAGTCCGCCAGCGTTCGTTGTCTACGAAATCGATTCGCGTTCCATCATCTGCGAGGGCTCCTCCGTCGACCGCGATTTGCGTCGGCCAGATCGCGTTCGACTTGTCCAGACAGAAAACCTCGACTCGATTCATGCCCGGCTGGAGCAAGTTCGCGATGCTGTAGCTCAGATATCCACCGACGGACGTGTCGTGTTTCAGTGCGTTGGGCCGCGGCCGTTCCGGAAAAAGGTCTGGTGTTTCGGGAGTTCGGCGCGATTCTGCGAGCGTCCGTTTCGGGTCCCATTCTCCAGGAGCCTGGGCTCGATTGTAAGTTCGGATGTAACGGAATGGCGTCAACGCTGGAGAGTACGGATTGCGGAATTCGCCAAGATTGCGATGTCCCTTTCGCGGTGACTCGAATCGCGTACCAACAAAATTTGATCCGACTTCATCCGGGTCCAACAACTCCGGCTTGGCCGATGGATCAAACGCCGACGCGCGGCCAAAGACCCATTCACCATTGTCCAAATCCGGCGGCTTGATCGAGGCAACTCGCACAAGTTCACCGTTGATTTGAAGCTCATAGTTCCGATTGGTCATCAAGCGAATCCAGGCTTCGTCGATTGGTCGATCGACCATCCAGTCCGCTGCGTAGGAAACGCTGGCTTTGTTCGACGCCTTCGGGTGTCGCATCCAGTTGCCCCGAAACGGCTCGCGATAGATTTCTTCGGGGTGCGAGCGATAACCGGAATCGGCAGGTCCGTCACAGATTTTCGCGTGCCGCCATTCTTTGTCCCAATAGCCAAGCTCGGTCCAGTCAAGCAACTGCGGACCGGGTATGGCTGGCTCGGACGACCACGATTCGTCGCTGCGAAGCGGGATGACTTTTCCGTTGTAGAGCTGAATCTCTCCGACGAAACTGACGCGCGCCGGCGCCGACCGCGATTCTGTTTCAATCGTGATCACGTTCTTTCCAACTTGAAACGACGACGTCAACTCGATGTAGCTGGGCAGGCGCCAAGTGTCGTGGCCGTCCCACTGGTACTCGCGAGGAAAGTTCAACGCCATCGCAGGATTATTTGGTTGCAACACCTGGCCTTTTTCGCTGGTGCCCGTTTGAAAAGGACGCGTTGGACGCCAAAGATAAATGCGCCCCATCGGGTTACGATTGACGCTGATTTCGTATGCGTCCGCTGCCACGATCTTGACCCAAGCGTGTTTAACTTCGCTCGTCAGGTCAAATCGTTTGCGAAAATAGCCGGCGTGAGACGGTGCTCCGGGAGCGCAGATCCAGTCGCTTTCATAGGCGGTGTTCCTCAACGGCTGGTTCGCCGACATCCGATACAGCGCAACCGCATAGGCGGTCGTTCCCATGAACGCCATCATGACAAGAAGAAAAATGCCAAGCGTCAGGCCGGTTGGCGTGGTTGGGCGATGCTCAGTCATGGCTTCTTCGCCCGTGTTTGAGCAGCCCAGATTTCATCAGCGTCGTTTGTCAGTCCCGTGGCCGTTGCCGAGTTCTGCTGTGCGACGGCTCGTAAAATCTTCTTCGTCCCAAAGTTAAAACGATTGGAGGCCGCGTACATCCAGTCACGCATCTCTTCGACGCGATCGATCCTCGATTCTCTGATTCCTTGCAGTTGCAATAAATAGATAAGTTTGACGTCGCAAGGATTTCGCTTTAGCACGAACCGGAAGCGCGCCGCCGAAAGCTCGAATCGGGCACAATTGAAATCCTGAATCGCGAATCGCAGTATCCCGCGATTGGCTTCCCGTCGAATCGCTGGATTCTCTGAATCGCATAATTCGCTGAGGATTGTAAACGCTTGATCAAAACGTCCATCGCTTTCGAAACTGCGAGCGGATTGCAAGCGAACGTAGTCGCTTTCGATTCCCAAACGTCGGTCGAGGATGCCGCGCTGCGAAACGTAGAACGTATCTTGTCCCAGGACCGGCAAGACTTCGACGGCTCGTTCGAGGTGAAAGCTGGCCTGTTCGTACTGCTTTTGGCTGGAAAGTTCCGAAGCCAGGCGGATCTGCTGGCTGGCCATGAACGGCCGTGACCAACCGACGACCGAAGCCACGATGGCGACGACAGTAAACAGAGCGATCGCGCTTCCGGCTCGACCAAAATCGAGCTCCTTTTCCTTCTGCAGTGAGGCCAGAAATAACAGGAACGATCCGACGATTGCCAACGCCCAACCACGGCCTGCGAACTGGCAAAACGCGTTTGAGTAACCCAGCCACAGCATCAGGTCTTCGGTTCGATGCAAGCCCAGTTCCCACGGTGACCACGATGGCAGGCTGACAACCGAAAGCTGTCGTGGGGCGTCAACGATGTAGGATTTTGAACGCCAGCCCTTGCTGCCGTACTCGGCGTTGAGATAAATGTCTCCGCCAAGCCACGTTAGGTTGTTGTGCTGCATCTGCAGCCACGCTGCGTCGGCCGATACGTGCGGGCTGCGAACAATTACAAAGTAAGGATAGGCCAGGGGGATCAGGATCATCAGGCACGCGATCGAAGATCCAGCTGCGGACCATTGTCGCTTCCACAACCACGATGCCGCCGTCGTGATGACTCCGATCGCAAGTGCTGCTTTGAAAAATACGGTGCAGCCCGGCTTCGAAACGGTGATGTCCGTGAACGAACTGGCACCTTCAGGCGGGGCGATCGGGACGCTAAACCAATCTTCCCGGACTCCGAGTGCCACGGCAGCCATTCCCGCGATCGTCAAGCCAAGAAAAAGCAGCCGATTCAAAGAGAAAAATTTGCTCATGGCGTTGGGCTCGCTACAGCGTATTCGCTCGGAGGCTCGCGTGCCGATTCCGGAGCTGGTCCATCCACAATGTTGATGCGGTCGTTGGGCTCAAGAACCTGGTGCCCGTCCGTGATTACAAACTCGTTTTCGTTGAGCCCTTCGACAATTTCGACATACAGGTCATCGCGAATTCCGGTCACGACATTTCGCGGTTCGAAGGACTCGCCATCGTCACCGATAACGAAGGCAATGCCACGATTGCCCGAAACCGCGTTGACGCAGCCGCGAGGGACCGTCAGCACGTTTCGCTGTTGCAAAACCGTGGCGTAACCCGTCAGACCAGGGACGACCAGATCGTCGGTTGGGTCGAGCTTGACTCGGACTGAAAAAGTCGCCGGCCATTCAGGGGCTCCCGTTCCCAATGGTCGAATTGGGCGATTGGTTTCCGGACCGCCAAGCGCAAAGTTGACAAGCGGTCGAACCAGTTCGATTTTGCCGCTGAAAATTCGATCCTGATACGCGCTCAACCGAATTTCGACCCGGTCTCCTTTCTGGATTCGGCCCAATGCCGTTTGATCCAGGTAGCACTCAAACCACAATCCGCTGGCCAACAGAACACCCGGGCGACCAGGATCCTGGTTGTATTCCCGATCGTGAACCAAAACTCGTTCCACGATTCCGTCTGCCGAAGCGTAGGACTTGTAGTCTTCCAATTGCTTCAGGCGATACGCCAGCGTCAATTCGGCTTCTGCGATCGCCGATTCACCGATCTCCACACTATTGACGCGGCCTTCATTCGCTGTTTTGAACGCGAGTTGCAGTTCTTGCAGTTCAAGCTCCGCTTGTGTTACGGCAAGTTTGTTTTCGGATACAAGGGTGGGCCGGACCGAACCCTTCTTGCTCAACCGTCGGTTCATCGCCAACGTTTCTCTAGCCAGCTTTAGTTTGGCTTTTACGATATCGATCCGAACGGCAAGGATGTCCGGACGTTCCTCCTGCAGCACGTTCACCGTGCCGACGCGAACTCGTTCGAGTTCCGCTTTCGCAGTTCGGATCGCTGCTCTGGCCGACTCGATCTTCATTTGTAGACGCGACGAATCGAGCTCGATGATCAAGTCGCCTCGCTTGACTCGCTGGCCTTCTACGACGTGGACTTTAACGATGTTAGCCATCGCAACCATCGGCACCTGAACCGGTTCGCTTTGCATCAAGCCTTCGCCGATAAACTTTCCAATGATCTCGCGGGGCAGAACTTCAGCGGACGAAACAGGAAACGCTCCGCCGGTCTTTCGCAGAACTGACGAGTAGCCAAGCTTCGAGGTGTACATCCGCGCGATCGGATTTTGATACGCGGGCCATACCAATTTGTAGACAACCAACAGGCACACGGCGGCCGTTACGATGCACAGCGTAAGAGCCCACCATTGGGCACGCAGGAAATCAAAAATGGATTGTAGTATTCGATAGAACATGGCTTAATCGTCGTCAACTTCGAGGGCCAGGTTGGTCAGCGTCCGCAGTTCTTCGATCAGTTTGTCCACGTCGTCGAACAGTTCTGTATGCAGTTTTGCGAGGCGATCCGACTCGCGTTTCCGCGCCGCAGATTCTAGTTCGATGGCTTGTTCGCGAAGTCCCGTTGCTCCGAAATAGCTCAGGCGGCTCTTGAGCTGATGCGCTCCGGATTCAATTTGATCGACGTCTCCGGTTTCGATGCCGATGCGTATTCGGGCTGCAAGGGCTGGAAGGCGTTGCACGAACATGATCGCCAAATCGGCGATCAGATCTTCGTCGCCCGCGGTCATGGTCTGAAGCTTGTTGTGGTCGATGATAGACATGTGATACTGGAGTCGGGATTCGTGGAAAAAGAAATTGTTAGTATTCGATTTTCAGCCGCTTCATTTTGTTGTAGATGCTCTTTTCGCTGATGCCGAGCGTTCTCGCGGACTTGGCTTTGTTTCCGCCGAGCATGTCAAGCGTCTCGATGATCGCCGCACGCTCAATCTCCTCCAGCGTCTTGCCGGCCAGTTGAAATCCAATGGCTGCAGGAGTTGGCTCCAGAGACGACTCCGTCAAGGTGCGCTGGTCGAAGACCGCGTTGCTGAACAACAAGTCCTGAGGTTCGATCGCGTCCGATTTTGCGAACGCAGTCGCGCGTTCAAGCACGTTTTCCAGTTCGCGAATGTTGCCGGGCCAGGCATGTTGCTCCAGCATCTCCATCGCGCGGCTGGAGATCGTCTTTCTGGAGATTCCCTGCCGTTCGCAGACCGCTTCGATAATGCTGTTCGCAATGTTCGGAAGCTCACCAGTCCGATGTCGCAACGCCGGCAGTTCCAGATTCAAAACCAGAAGCCGAAAGTAAAGGTCTTGGCGAAACAAGCCTTGGCGACAGAGTGCCGCGAGGTCGTGGTGCGTTGCCGCGACCAGTCGAACATCCACCTTGTTGGACTCCGATGCGCCCAACCGTCTAACGGTTCGTTCTTGCAGGAACGTAAGCAGCTTTGGCTGCAAGTCGATTGGCAGGTCTCCGATCTCATCGAGAAACAAGGTGCCTCCATCGGCAACTTCGGCGTGTCCGATTCGGTCCGTGACCGCACCGGTGAACGATCCCTTCGTATGGCCAAACAGTTCAGATTGGATCAGGTCGCGTGGCAGGGAAGCACAGTTAACGGTGACGAACGGGCCAGCAGACCGTTTACTCCGTTGGTGAATCATGCGGGCAATCGTCGATTTTCCGGTACCGGTTTCACCTCCTATAAAAACGGTGGAATCCAGTGACGCGATTTGATCGACCTGTTGCATCAAACGAACATGGACGTCAGCAGTCGATTCCATTTCGCGAACAGGAACGCTCTGACTGTGGGCAGACTTAAGATTTGTGTTTTCGTCGGCGACTTTCCAGGAGTTGAACGCCTTGTCGATGAACACCAGAAATTGATCGGGATCAAATGGCTTGGTCACGAATTGGAACGCGCCGGCACGCATGGCTTCCACCGCGTCCTTGACTTGATCCGAACCTGTCAGAACGATGACTTGCACGTTGACGTGGTGCTCTTTCAGATATTGGAGAATCTGAAAACCACTTAGATCCGGAAGTCGCAAGTCCAGGACGACAACGGCAGTTGAGTCATCGACCAGTTCAAGACCGTCGGTTCCGTTGTCTGCGGTTTTATGATCATAGCCCGCTTTGGAAAGGTGTGCGGACAACAATCGGAGCGTCAACGGATCGTCATCAATCGCAACGATCGATCCGACCTTGGGTCCGTGCTCTGGCGATGGTTGCGATCGGGAATCCGCTGGACTATCCGAGCCGCGACGTGTGTGTCCGCTTTGGTGTTGGATGGTTGCGTTGAAGGCCATGAAAATGCCCGGGAAGGGTCGAGACGTTGAAATGGTGAGGGCAATCGCTGTTACGATTGAGCTTTGGAGCGGAGGAAGGCTGTAAAAAGTTATGTCACGGAAACCTGCGATGCGGAAAAAATTACGGCAATTGGATGTCGTCGCAGGCAAAAAGGCTGGGTTCTGCGTGGTAAAAAAGCATCATCGAATTCCGTGGACTGGCGTTTCACTGGCGATACGGACAGAATGGATTCTCACGTTAGGGTTTCCCTCATCAGATCGGATCACGTGAACACCACGAAATTTTGAAAGGATTTCAATGAAGGGAGTCATCTTCACCGAGTTTTTAGGATTCATCGAAGACCAATTCGGCCTCGCGATGGCCGATCAGTTGATAACCGAAACCAACCCTGAGTCCGGCGGCAGCTACACTTCGGTCGGCACCTACGACGCCGGCGAGCTGGTCGCGATGGTGGTCAAGCTGGGGGAGAAAACCGGCTCGCCCGTTCCGGATCTGGTTAAGGCGTTTGGGTCTCACTTGTTCAGTCACTTTGTCGATGCCCATTCGGCTACGTTGGGCGATGTTAAAACGACCGAGGAGTTGCTGAGCCAGGTTGAGAATCGAATTCACGTCGAAGTTCGCAAACTGTTTCCCGATGCTGAATTGCCGACGATCGGTTTTCTAAAGATCGATGAAAAGACATCGGAAGTTGTGTATCAGTCAAAGCGACCGTTTGCTGATTTGGCCGAAGGTTTGATTGCCGCCGCGATTGAACATTTTGACGATCCGATTGAGATGACACGAGAGGACCTTCCGCCGGGAGATGGGTCGCATGCGAAATTTTTGATGCGGCGGGAGTAATGCTCGGTGCTCGATGTGGCACTGGCCCTATGACTTCGGCTTCCGCAGTGCCAGCAGCATGCACACGACTTCCGCGATCATCTGTGCAAACCTCGAAAGTATTGCCAGCGAAAATCCGGCTTCGTAGGGCAGCCACGGAAGAAGCAACGCTGCCAACGCGGCTTCGCGGACCAAAATTCCGCCAGGAGAAAAGAACGCGAAAAACCCAATGATCCATGCGGTTGCGGTCGCCGCGATCAAGGCCACCAAGGGAACCGACGGAGCATCAATCGCTTGCAACAGAGCCGAATTTACGAGCCCGTTCATGGCCGCCATCACCACGAAGTAGCCAAGTGCTTTGGCGAATATTGCAAAGTTCAAATCCAGTCCGCGGACCGCAGAAAACTTCTCAGTCAGTCCAGCGAGTTTTTTTGTCAGCTTGTGTCGCAACAAATATGTCGCCACTGAGGCTGTTGTGATTGCAACGACCGTTAGCCAGACCAGATTCAGGTCCATTCCCGTTTTTGCAAACAGCTCCGATGCGGTCGCCATTAGTTGTTGCTGGTGAATCAGCAGACCTGCAAGGCTTACGACTACTGCCGCCGCGATCGTTACCAACAATTCGACGGCCATCGAAGCAGAAGCGACTGTCTTCGTAAGCCCGAGCTCTTTCGATGCAACGGCTCGTGACGCGTATCCCCAGATTCCGCCCGGAAGCCAACGACGTGACTCCGCGACCAACCAGATTCGAGTCGCGTTGGTCGCGTTTACGTTGTAACCCATGCCTTGCAATACCAACGCCCAGCCGTATGGATTGGCGGCTCGATAGGCGATCGCCAGAACCGTTCCCAGTGCAAATCCAACGGACAGAAACGAGGTAGCGATATCGAGCTGTTGATTCAGTTTCCAGGCGGCGACGGCAATCGTCACAATCACGGCCGCGGTGACGGCTGACTTGGCGACTGAGACTAGCCGAGAGCGGCGTTTCGGTGTTTCGGCAGACTCGATAACAATTGGACTGTTCATGGGAGGGCTTTGAGAAAGAGTTGGAGCGATTCGATTCATGAAATGCGAGGCGATGAAAGCTCGCTTGGCAACCCAGGTTGATGTGACCCGGGCTAACGAAACTTGAAGAGCGACTAAGCCGCTGCTGTCGCGTAGAGTTTTTCAAGTTCGCCAACGATTCGCTTCCAGGAGAATGTCTCCTTGGCAAATTTGAATCCAGCCTTGCCAAACTCACGGCTCTTTTCCGGATTGGTCAGTAAATCACAGATCGCCTCGGCCAACGCGTTCGGGTCCTTTTGCGGAACCAAATAGCCAGTTTCTCCGTCGCGAATCGTGTCCGGAATTCCTCCGACGCGACTGGCAACCACTGGCTTGAAGTAACTGTAGGCTTCGATCGAACCGATCCCCAAGCCCTCGGCGTCGCCCCAGCTGTCGATGATTCCCGGGTTCACCCACACGTTGCACATCGCGTACTGCTGAGCCAATTCTTCTTTGGAAACAAAGCCCAGGAAATTAACTGCATCGCTCAGGTTCAGTTCTTCGCACAGTGACTCGAGACGTTCTCGCTGATCACCGTCTCCGGTGATAATAAAGTCTGCGTCGGGAACTTGCGACAACACCATAGGGACGGCTTGCAGCAGATACTCCAGACCTTTTCGTTCGATCAAGCGGCCAGTAAAAAGCACGCGAGGCTTGGCGGCCGGTTCAGCCTGAACATCGGCAGCGCTGACGGTGGTGCCGTATGGCAAAACGTGGCACGGTTGGCCGCTCATTTCCATGACCTTGGACGCTGTGTCCGAACTGTTGGCGATGCACATGTCCGCCGAACGAAGCGACTGTCGCAGGAAAGGAATTACCCATTTCTTGCGTCGGGCGAGAGAAAACTCGGCTCCATGAGACATCAGAACCAAAGGCTTGCCGCTTACGAAACGAGCCACCTGTCCCATCAGTCCGTGGGGGAATGGCCAGTGCACGTGGATTACGTCATAGTTGCCGCGGAACGCCAACCAGGCTGCATAGAGGCACCCGATCAGGATGTACGGGATCGCCAGAAATTGCATGTACGCTTTGCGAACTTTGTAGGTGGCACCTTCTTCGTGAGTCAGTGTTTCGATGTTTGCCGGAGCGTAGCGGAATCGTTTGACTTTGATGTCATCGAGCGTGTGTGACTTAAGCCCTTTGTACGATGGGGCCATGACAGTGACTTCGTGGCCTTCATCTCTAAGTTGGCGATGGATTTCTCGCATCCATGGAACTGCATAGTCCGATTCGTGGCGAGGATAGGTGGAAGTGATGACAAGGATGTTTTGAGTTTGCGTTGCGTTTTTCATGGGTCCGGATCCGGTTGAGTTGGGTTAGTTTGTGTTTGGAGGAAGGCAAGAATTAGGCTGAGAGAGTTCCAAGTTCTTCCTGATTTTCGAACTGCAGTGAATCAAGTTGCTGCGATTCGGTGTGCTCGCATTCATCAGCCTGCAATTCACCATCGCGAAGCTTGCTGGCTTGCAATTTGAAATCTTCGCGAGTGTCGACGACGACTGAGGAGACCTGCGCGGGACTGTTCTGGCGAATCATCAGCTCGCAGAACAGTCCCGCAATCACGCAGGCTCCGCCCATACCGGAGAAAATTAATGCGGTCATTAGAGTTACGATGCCGGCTGTTGTCGGAATTCCGATGATCAGACTGGCTACAGCCAAGCAAGTTGCAAAGACGCCATATCCGAAAGCACAGAAGTTTGCGAAGTGAGATGGGCGCTCGCCGTAGACTCTCAGAAAACCCATAGTCAGCATGTCGCTGAAGCCACGGATGAAGCGTTCTACGCCATACTTTGAGACACCGAACTTGCGAGCGTGATGCTCCACCACGATTTCGGCGACCTTGTAACCCTGCATGCCGGCCAGCGAAGGAACCATGCGGTGAAGCTCTCCAAAGAGCTTGATTGATTTCGCGACTTCGCGGCGGTAACACTTGAATCCGCAGTTGTGATCGTGCAACTTCACATTGCTGAAATAGCTCAACATTCGATTGAAGATGCGGCTTGGCAAAACCTTGTGCCATGGATCATGGCGGACAGCTTTCCAGCCGCTGACCAAATCGTAGCCTTCGTTGATTTTCTCGATGAAGCGAGGAATCTCTTTGGGATCGTCCTGAAGGTCCGCGTCCATCGTGAAGATCAAATCTCCTTCGGCAATATCGAAACCGGCCTGCAAGCCAGCTGCTTTGCCGCGGTTTGAGCGAAACCGAAGTCCGCGAACGTAGTCGTAAACGTCCGCAAGTGCCTGAATAACAACCCACGTATCGTCGGTGCTGCCGTCGTCGATCAGGATGATTTCGAAGTTGTCCGTATCGACGTTGGCTTCGATTCGCATCACCAGTTGAGCCAGAGAAGCCTCTTCGTTCATCGCCGGAATGACAAACGAAATCTCCGGTGTACGGTTGGACTGAAAACGGTTTCGGGCGGTGGCGTAAAATTCGTCTGCCTGGTGCTGATTGGAATGTGACATTTCGGTGCGGGTCTTCATGGCGATGTCCTCATGAGTTTGATGATTTCTGATGGGCGGTGACTTGGGCTGTCACTGTCAAACCCTTTAGGCATTGGCCGTGCCAGAAGCCAATCCTGTAATAGCTACCGTGTTTTTGATGGGCTGTACCAGTTGGACTGGTTGTTCAAAATCCGTGGACTGAAGCAATTTCAGCGTCCCGGTACTGTTTACCGGAAAAGATTACTGTCTTCGACGATCTAGCGGTGACTTACACTTCGCGTGGTAACGAACTGGCAATCCATACGACAAATTCCGCGTGAATAAAGAATCAACAATCAACTGTTCCGAAGACTGCGAGGCAGAGATGTACCGCCGTTTTTTTGAACGGGAACGGATCGGTCGAAAGCAGGCAGAGGACTTGTTGGAGGAAAGAAGTCGCGAGCTCTACCTGTCGAACCAGAAACTGGCTGCGTTGGCGATCAAGCTGGAGAAAGAAGTTGTCCGGGCCAGAGCGGATCTTGAACGTCGCAAGGCTCTCGAAAACCAGTTGGCACTTGGTCAGAAAATGGAATCTGTTGGCCAACTGGCCGCTGGAGTGGCCCATGAGCTCAACACGCCAATTCAGTTCGTTGGCGACAATATCAACTTTCTCAAGTCAGGCTTTGACGACGTCGAGTCGCTGTTGGCGGCAGTTGACACGCTGCTTGAAAAATGCCAGTCAGCAGACATTCTTGAAGATGACGTTCAGGCAATTGACAAACTTTGCGACCAGATTGACCTCGATTTCCTCCGCGAAGAAATCCCTTTGGCGGCAACCCAGGCTCTCGACGGGACGAAAACTTTGACTCGAATCGTACGAGCCATGAAAGTTTTCTCCCATCCAGGTTCTCGATCGTTCGAGAAAGTCGATCTGAATCAATTGATCGAGGCAACGTTGAGTGTTTCTCGTAGC
Source organism: Mariniblastus fucicola (assembly GCF_008087665.1). Classification (GTDB taxonomy): domain Bacteria; phylum Planctomycetota; class Planctomycetia; order Pirellulales; family Pirellulaceae; genus Mariniblastus; species Mariniblastus fucicola. Next base: position 3,711,997 of record NZ_CP042912.1, on the reverse strand, counting down.
GAATGGAAGTACCACGTTCAACTCGTTAGAGAACTCAGTGACGACCTGCCATTGATTAGCTGCCTGCCGGGCGAGCTTAGCCAGGCGCTACTGAATTTGATCGTCAACGCAGCCAACGCCATGTCCGGCGACACCGCTGGCCTCAAGTCCGTGCTCACCGTCCGGACGCATCGAGATGGGAATTATGCTGTGGTGGAAATTTCAGATACCGGCTGCGGCATCCCGGAAGAGATACAGCATCGTGTCTTCGATCCTTTCTTCACAACCAAAGGAGTTGGCGAAGGCACCGGACAAGGGCTTTCGATTAGCTATCGCATTGTCGTAAAGCTGCATCGGGGAACCATGTCATTTGACTCGGTTGTCGGCGAGGGCACTACCTTTCAGATTCGGATTCCAATCAACGGCGCGCCCGAAGTCTACGTTTGATCGTGCTTGCATCAAAACATAACATTTCGATGCATTTAACTGACTCCCGCGGGCCAGCGGCAGGACTGCTATTGCTTTTCGTGGTAATCTTTCTAATATGAAGCGTGTTAAGAAGTCTTAACATTTGGTCTTGGAGGGCATGATGACACGTTTGGAAAAGATACTGGCAAATATTCTCGACGAGCTTTTACTTCAATCAGAGCAGGTTGAGGAGATGGTTGAGTTGGGGCTCAGGAGTATTGAAGACCGTTGTGACGACGCGGTGGCTCAGGTGCAGACTCTGGAGCGAACGATCAATGATCGCGAAGTCAAAATTGAGGAAGCCTGTCTGGCGACGATCGCCCTGCACCACCCTGCGGCTTCCGATTTGCGGCTGGCTGCGACGATCTTGAAGGTCAATGGCGACCTGGAAAGAATCGGCGACCTCGCGTTGAACCTCACCGAACGCGCCGAAGCATTGCGCGAATATGAGCAATTGGCAATTCCGACCGAACTGGCGGAGATGGTTCGCTATTCGCTCAGTATGGTTCGCGATGCGCATCGGGCCTTGCAGGAGAAGGATGTTGCACTGGCGCAAAGAGTTTGCCACCGCGACGATCAGTTGGACGCAATGAATCGTGAACTGATTGTCAGCATCACGGATCAGATGAAACAAGCTTCGGATTTACTTAGCGGGCAACTTCACATCTTCTCCGCCTCACGAATTATTGAACGTATCGGCGACCATGCAACGAACATTGCGGAAGACGTGATGTATTTGGTCAACGGTGAGATCTTGCGTCACCAACACAAAATTTTTGATCAGATTGGCGCTCCAGCCGACGGGCGATTCGGAATTGACGGTTCGTTCAACGCCAAGCGATAAGTTTTCCACAGCGCGACGATCCCGGGTTCTGTGGTTGTTTTTCGGATGAGCCAGCGCGTCCGTCAGATGTCTAGTTAAAGGTTGGCGTTCCGTGCAATGTCTGTCGTTATGCGTCAGTCGGAGGCGTGTGGCTTGAAGAGACGATTGCTGCTCGGTCGGCAGCAACAACGTTAAAGCAGAGTCGGACCATGCGGTGGAAATAAGAAGTCTGGCTTAAGAGTAGTTGTTGCCAGAATAGCCGTCGCAAGATTAGCGACTCAAGAGGTTCATCAGATCCATACGCGTGAACCAAACGGTCCGACGCGAAGGAATCTGGCAAAGAGAGTCACGGACAACCCATTTTGAATCGGAGATTCATGTGCAGTCCGTGGCTTCTATTTCGACGCACTACACAGGAGTGACGTTTTCAGCGCAAGGACCTTTTTGTCCTCGGCCTTCGTTGAACGTAACTTTCTGTCCTTCACGAAGTTGCTCGTAAGAGGTTCCTTCAACGTTGGAAGAGTGAAAGAACAGGTCTTTGTTGGTTCCTACGTCGATGAATCCAAAGCCCTTGTCAGTAAGTCGCTTGATCGTGCCTTCAGCCATTTTAGATATCTCTCAAATTCAAATGTGATGGTTCCGTTTACGACACTGGGTCGTAAGAAAATGTGGAACCGAACTGTTCCGATGATGGGCGCTTCCCACATCGGTGATGTTACGAAAAATCAGACAACCAGTTCACATTCGACATCACTTGCCAAAAAGTAAGCGGCAGCGTTGTTAAACTTAGTCCTTCGAAATGTCGAAGCATCGCGAGCATTATTGACCGATGAGACAAATTGACAAGCCGGGTTACTGCTTACTGCTTGCAGAAAACGTCCAATAAACCAGTTTTCACTTTCGTTTGCGTGCACTGTCATCGGTAGCACTCACTAAAACGCTGTCTTTTTCAGTGCAATACGCGTTTTAGAGCGATTCAGCACGGCAAGCCAGAAACGAACGACTCGGAGACATTTATTTTTGCAATTGTTGCGTCTCTACGATTCTAACGGCGAATTGACCGATAAGCATTTGGAATCGTTGTCGAATCTCGGGACGATTCAAGTCAGAACTTACAAGCGGTAGTCCGGACAAGGTTTGTAATTCGATGTTGCAACGAGACTTTCAGTCCCGAAACAATGGATGCGTCTCGCCAAGAATCTCCAGAATGGCCTTTCGATCGCGGGCCCCGAGATGTGCAAACGTCTCGCTGTCGTTTTCTTCGCGAAGCACGGCCAGCATCTTTACCTTAACGATCTCAAGAATCGGTTTGGGCAACGCGTTGAATGATTCTGTATAGACCAAGTAGCTGCAAGGATACCTTAGCATCCGCGTTTGCAAGTCCAGATCGCGAAGGCTTCTTCCCTGCGAGCAGCGAACTCCTTTGCTCATAAAACTTTCTGCGAACTCCGAGCGACCTTTCACCGGAGAAGTCAATTTAAACTCATTGGCGAAGAACAGATACTCGACCAGTTCGCTCGCCGCGGAATCAAGTCGCCGTTGGGTTGTGTCGCTGCGATAGTCCGCGGTTCGTTCGAACAGTTCGTTCATCGTCGCCTGTTGGTGCAACGCTTGCCGAGCAGTCCACGAAGCCTGAGTGACGAAGTTGTGGAATTGAGTCTGGTGTTCCAGCAACATCAACGCGACGATATCGCTGGTGGGTTCGAGGTGCAGTTCAGGACGCGCGACCGATGGAAGCCGATTCAGGTTAGCTCCGGACTCTCGATCGAGGTTGCCTTCTTGGCTTTCGTCAACAAAAACGTTTCCGCGATGTCGCATACCGCCGTGATGCCCCGTCACATACCAACCGCCGAAACGGTTTTGTAGCGGAGTCGTGTGGTCAGTGTGCTCGGTCCCCAAACGAAAATCTGGATGGCCGCTCTTCTTGGGGTACACCGATCGAACAAGAAAGCCGGGAACGTCCTGAGTCTTGTGGCTTTCGTGACAGGACATGCATTGTTCGGACGATCGCGCAATCATTGGTTGCTTGCTGTTGTGCTGATCGACGGTATAGAAAATCGCTCCCTGTTTCGGATCGACCGCTGCGATTTCCAAAAAATCTCCCTGCTGCACGAAGCCAAGGTAGACGTTGTCGTTGAAGTAGATCGCTCGCGGCGAGCTGGGGCGAATCTTTCGATTCTGTTGGCTTGTCTTGGAGAACACAAGCGTTTGCGAAGTCGACGGTATATCGAGGGCTTCAAGAAACGACGGTAGCCAGCCATGTTTCTCATCCCATTGGAGTTCCACTTCGCTGTTTGCCAGTTTCTCCGCCAATCGCGCGACGTTGTCATCGGGCTTGGTTGATTCGTAATTGATCGGCGGGCTGTTCCTGTCAGTCTGGGCCAACGTGGTGGCGTCGGTCAAAACGGCGATCGCCAGGATGCCGAACAGAACGCTCAAACTGATTCGGAAAACGTTCACACGTCGAACCCGTTTCTGCTGGCGGGATCGCGGAGCTCGAACTTTTTGCTCTGACTGAAAAACGTGTAAGGGTTTTCGTAGACGATCTTTCGAATCAAGGACTCTGCATGCCCACGGCGACGCATCTCCATCACCAAATCCGGAACAGCGGTCGGCTTCGATGGCCCCCAGTCGCCCGCGGAGTTCACGCACAGTCTTTCAGAGCCAACCATTTCGATGATATCCACCGCTCGAGCAGGCGTGCACTTGGTAACCGGATACAACGTCATCCCGGCCCAGAATCCGGCGTCAAGAACGGCTTTGACCGTGTGCTCTTCGACATGATCCACCAGGACTCTTGAACGGTCGATGCCAGAGTGATCGCCCAGCATATCCAGGATCATTCGCGTGCCCTGAAATTTGTCTTCGAGGTGAGGCGTGTGAATAAGGATTTGCTGATCGTGTTCGACGGCCAACTGCACATGCTCCTGAAAGATCGTGGCCTCGTTGGGAGTGTTTCGATTCAGTCCGATTTCCCCGATTCCGAGGACGTTGTCGCAGTCGAGAAACTCCGGAATCATCGCCAACACTTCACGTGACAACTCAACGTTTTCCGCTTCTTTGGCGTTGATGCACAGCCACGTAAAATGTTTGATGCCAAATTGCGCGGCACGTTTGGGTTCGACTTCGGTTAGTTGTCGAAAGTAATCCCGGAACCCGTCGACCGATCCACGATCAAACCCGGCCCAAAACGCCGGTTCGCTAATCGCGACACATCCCATGCGGGCAAGAGTTTCATAATCGTCCGTTGTCCGCGACACCATGTGAAGGTGTGGATCGATATAGTACATGTGGAAGTTTCTGGATCAGATGGTGGTAGTGAGCCGTTTGCTGAACTACTGTCAGCAACAGGTAGTGGATGAGTTGCCCCGGTCGTGGGCAAACAGCAAGATGCAATCGAGATGCTCGACGTCCGAATTATGTCGCCGAAGGAAGCGAGAACTGCTCTTTCCAGTGCTCGTCGTATTCTCGAGAGAACAGCAACTGAACTTTCTCAGCCCGGTGGCCATCGGACGACATCGCGATTCGGATTGCTTCGTTCAATTTTTGCATACGTGGGTCGTCGGCGACATCGCCATCGGCTCTTTGGATTCGATCCATGGCGGAAGCAACATCCAGAATCCTTGAACGTATTTCCAGGAATTCGCGATCGAGAGTTTCTTTGGCGTCCATTAGTCTGGTCCGAATCAACTGAGTGAGGAAGCGACAGGCATGCCGCGAACTATCCCTATGATAACTGCCCGCTGCCAGAGGAAAACGGGTGACTTTTCGTCACAACGGTACGATAATGAAAATCATGCACGCTAAACTTTTTCACCGGATCGTGATCGCGATCATTTTGTCCATATCGTGGGTCACGTTGGCGGATGCGCACGAGTTCGAAACAGGCCACATCGAGCGATCCATTGACGTCATCGTTCGCGGTCAGGATGTCGAAATCAAATATTCGCTGGGCCTCGCAGATGAAACGATCGTCGATTGGCTGGTGCGAGCAGAGAAGTTGGACGACGCTGACGAAGCTCGTTTTCGAAAGTCCATCGCCGAACTCGAGTCGGTAAGCTCTTCTGAAACCAGTTCCTTGACTCAAGCCTCCGACGAGTTGACTGGGCCAACCGAAGCACCGGTCGAGGGAGAACCCGATACTTCCGGCGTGCAGGATTCTGAATTTGCAGCCCCGCTTGAATTTCAGACGGAGCTAGTGAGTTTGCTGTGCGACCGACTTTCGGGTGCCGTTTGTGAAAACCTGCAGATCGCTTCAAACGGCCGCCCGATCACGTTCGATGAAACAACCGTTTCCAATTCTTCGCGACATCATGTCGCCATGCAAATCACTTTCCGAGCCACGCTGTCGACAACCAAAGCAACGGAACTGTCGATCACTGACAGGAATTTTTTGGAAATTTTGAAACCTCAGGTCGAAGAAGAGTCAGACCGGCCTGTTGGTCAGGCAGTCGTTGGTCGTGACAGCCAAAAACCTGCGTTTCGCTATTTTGGAAACATTCGTCTCGCCTGTCGAGTCAAAGGCAAGGCTGTGCAGCTAAATTCAAATGTCGCGCCGGTTCTAACAAGAGCAAAGCCTGTCGAGCTTGGCGGTTTGTCGCTGGAAAAACGTTTGGATGCCGCGACAATTCGCACCAAAATTGCATTTGTCAGATCCCCATAGAATTCGCGGGCGTTAATCTCGCTTGTCGATTTTGGTCCACTCGACCTATAATCCCGAATCTTGCCAACACCACATCGCTACCTTTTCACTTAACTTCCCTTCTCATATGGCCCGGACGATTGCAATCGGTGATATCCACGGATGCGGTATTTCGCTCAACCGCTTGCTGGAATCAATCGACGTCACTGGTGACGATAAAATTGTTACTCTCGGTGATTATGTCGATCGCGGAATGGGATCGTCGCAAGTCATCGAGACTCTGATCCATCTGGTGTCGCGATGTCGGCTCGTTCCGTTGATTGGGAACCATGAAATCATGATGTTCAAGGGCCTTCAAAATGGTGGCAAGGATCTTGATTTTTGGTTGATGCACGGAGGACAGGCTACCGTTGCCAGCTATGGTGGGCGTTTGCAAAACATTCCTCAGGATCATTTGACGTTCCTCAGCCACTGCTTGCGGTTCCATGAAACCGACAGTCACTTTTTCGTCCACGCCTGCTATGACCCCTATATTCCGCTGAACGAGCAACCGGACGATGTCATGTTTTGGCAGCACGTCAACGAGTTCCCGCCGGGTCCTCACATGAATGATAAAATTGCAGTCCTCGGCCACACGCCTCAAACCGATGGCGAGATTCTTGATATGGGGCACCTGAAAGTCATCGATACTTTTTGCTATGGCGATCAATGGCTAACAGCGCTTGATGTCGAGTCTGGCAAAATTTGGCAAGCCAACGAAAAAGGTGAAGTCCGCGTTGACCAGCTAGTTGCCAAATAGCTTTCTGAACGCGGTCAATGGCTCCCGTCCAAGTTGCCTGGACGTTTGGTTGAGCGACTCCGTACTAATTCCGTACTTACTTCCGTCGCTGAATCGCGCAGAATCCAGCCAGCCACCCTGCGATTAAAATCGCTGATGAAGGTTCAGGTACAGCGCTGATCTCAAGCGTCAACGTGGGTGGCGCGAACGCAGTGGTGGTCTCGGTCGAAGCAAAGTTGACGGTGGCAAAGTTGTTCGTTTCCAGACGCAGCGTTAGCAGACCGGTTGAATCCGCGATCGCCTGAATCAAGACTGTATCGAGTGTGAAGTCCAAAGCGGTTCCGTTCGACAAACCCAAAATGATTTCACCAGATCCCAACGAGGAAGCCGGTGCATCATAGTCGCCGAGAGTGATGTTTCCGTCGCCGACGTATCCGAAAATCTCAACCGGTGCCGGATTGCTGCCGGTGTTTGCGAGGTTCCCATCTTTGACCACGTTTAAACTTGCGGAGTTGATCACTGCGTTAGGGCTTAAGTCGCCGATATCGAATTCAAGGATTACGTTTCGAATCAGCCCGCCAGACTGTTGAAATTGAAGCCGAGTATCGACGGTGTCGATTGAGTCACCTCCGAAAGTTAAAACGTCGCCATCGGCAGCGGCGATGAAGTCGACAGAGTCCGCATGTGATGATGGTATTTTGACTATGGTGGAACCGAACAGCATTGCGATGAATGTTCCGGCGATTATGAGGTGCTGGTGCAGCGAATTGGTTTTAGGCATTGCGGGGCTCCGTGTACGTTGATCGCATTTCCGTGAAATGCTCCATCTCACGTAAGAACCTGCCTGCCCGCAAATCTCCCGCAGAAAAAGTTCCAGTCGGCTGGTCCCGGAAAGAATTGTGGAATTCAGGGTTTGTCGCGGCAAAACCTAAATCAGCACTCTTCGGTTGTACACGTACCACTCAACCATCAACACGACCAACGCCGCCAGCAAAAACCACGTCCAGTACTGTTTTCGAGTCTGCTCGCGTTTTGCTTCGCCGGTGACTTCTTCGTAACCCAACACCAGTTTGTCGCGGACCGTTAGATTGCTCTCGTTGCGGTCGAACAGGTTGATTGGCAACAGCAAGTCTGGACTTTCCTGGTCAGGCGACTGAATGGAATAGATGCCACTATCTTTCGTGCCGGTCAAAACGAAAGTGTTGTCGGGACGCGGAGCCAGTTTCGACTTGCGACCTTCCGGCGAGGTGACCGTTACGGACTCGAAAGGCAATGAAGTCCGGAAGTTCAGGATTTCTCCAGGACTGCCTCCGATGGCTGCCGCGAAATTCTTGCCGTTGCCAAGTTCAACGACAACGTTCTGTATGAACAGCGGAAAGCTGAGCTTCGTCATCCAGTCAGTATTCACCGAAACGTCCAGCTCATCATTCATTTCCAACATCGGAAAACCGATCACCAAATCCTGAAATCCGCCTCGTCCACCGACGGCCATGATTGGGCCATCGCCGCCGTCGAGCAGATCAACGCTGCCGCGAGGTCCTTCGACAGTCGAGCTCTTGAGAATGCTGACGTTGCCCATCTGCACAGCGGCCATCAACGGATGGGAGTTGTCGGTGTCGATCAGAGCCGTCGGCTCAGTCAACTCGCCGATTTTCCATTCATCTGTTGGCGGCTTGGATCCCCAAAAGACCGCGTTGCACAGCGGCATCTCTTTCGGAGCACATCGGTCGAAAATGACCAGATCGAAAAAGCCCAGCGTTGTCTGCTCCTTGTACTTCGGATCATCTTTGTACTCGGGAAGCTCGCTAAATATGTTTGCCAGTTTTGAAATCCGTTTCGTTTCCAATACGAAATCCAGATACTCATTATTGTCCGAAAGGATCAGTACATTGGCCTCGCGCGGCGGATTGACGACTGCCCACGCCGTATTGTCCTGGAGATAGACGTCTGGCGTTTCGATCAACAGTTCGACTTTCCGCGGTTCGTCCAGATCATCCAGCAGGTTCGTCATGTCGAAAACCAGTCCTGTCGCATTGTTTCGCGGAACGACAACGTCCTGCTCCGCATCGAAGACTTCGCCGGCAACCTTCAACGTGACGTCGACGGTGTGGTCTTCGTCGTCGGAGTTAAACAGCCGGGCATAACATTGCAACTGACTTTCGTTTTCCAGTGGGTCGCTGATTGAAAGCGCAACGATACCGACATTGTTCGGCGGCGATACGGCTCCGATTGGCCGGTAGTCCGGCGTAAGATTGCCCAGGAAGAAATCGGGAACATCACGGATTGCACCATCGCTGAGGATGAACATGCGTGCCGGTTTCCCTTCAGCCACCTGGACGTCGCGGTTCGATTCACGGTCACTGGTACGGCCGGGGTTTGCCAAACCGGAAGCTGCCGTCAACGCTTCCATCATGTCACTTCCGCGTTGCGTTTGTTCGATGTCGCGAACTTTGCTTTTGAGTGCAGTGTGATTCGTCGTGTAGGACTGAACGGTTCGTGACACGTCAGAGAACGCGATGACCATGCCGGAATCACCAGACTTCATTTGATCAATCAGCTTGATCGTTTCGTCCTTCGCGACGTCCAGTCGACTGATGCCTTCGGGCGTATCGATCGCTGACATACTGGCGGACTGATCCACCAGGAAGATGAATCTTTCCCCTGTCAGTTCGGTGCCTTTGCAGCCCGGACGCAGGCAACTGAGCAACAGTAGCAGCGCCAGCAACAGCTGAAGATACATCAGCAGGTTGTTGCGCAGCCGTTGCCAGAGACTGTTTACATGCAAGTCCTCCAGTGCCTTGGTCCACAGGTACGTACTGGGGACTTCAACCGGTGTCCGTCGCAGCTTGAGGAAGTACAACAGAAAGATGATCGGGGGAACGAGCCCCAACAGAACCCATTGCCACGCTGGCAGTGCATTGTCGATCCAGCTCCAGTTCATTTCACCAATCCTTGATGTCGCAAGTAGCGTGAAACAAGTCGATCAACCGAACGTTCAGTGCTGGTCATCGTATAAACGATCCCGCGCTTCGAGCAAAAGTCTCGAGCCTGTTCAATGAAGGTCGCCAGTGTCGCGCGGTATTTGTCGATCAGTCGTTGGCTGACCGAAATTTCAGCGATGTCACCGTCCTCGCAATCGACCAGCTTCAGGTCGCCGAGAATTTCTGGATCAATTTCTTCCTGCGAGAGCACGTGAATCACGTAGACATCCATGTTCTGTGCTACGAGGAATTTCAGGGCCTGTTCGTATCCAGTTTTGTCCATCAGGTCGCTGATCAGAACCAAAATTCCCTTGCCGCGATTTCTTAGGCAAAACGATTTGACTGCATCCGTGAGAGTCACGTTCGCCGCCGTCGATTGCAGTGACTGCACATAGTCACACATTCGGGCCATCGAACGTTTTCCGCGAAAGACAGGTGCACCGCTGGACGTGGCACCGTCGAGAGCTTCGATTTTGACTCGATCGCTGCGGCAGAGGCCGATGTAGCCCAACGATGCGGCGAGCTGTTTGGCGTAATGCAGTTTGCTGGGGTTGCCGAACTGCATTGAATCGCTGACGTCAATTAACGAGTAGAAATGCAGGTCTTCTTCTTCAAGAAACAGCTTGAGCAACAGTTTGTCGAGTCTGGCGTACAGGTTCCAGTCGATGAAACGCAAATCGTCTCCGGCGACGTAATTTCGAAAGTCAGCGAATTCGACCGATTGACCTTTTCGCTTGCTACGTCGCTCGCCTTTCATTCGTCCCCGAAAGATTTTGCGACTGATCAGTTCCATTCGCTCAAGCTGGCCCAGAAGAGCTGGGGAGAGCAAAGGTTCATTTTCGACGAGTGAAGCGGTATGGACCATGTTTTTTGGTTTTCGGATTCGGTGTGTAGTTTTCGATTGCGAATTTTGCCTGTGAATTATGACCGAGCATCGAGGACTCGGTATCGAGTCCAGTTTCGCATTCGAAATTCAGATCAACGTCGACTCAGATGCGAACTCGTTCCACTTCCCTGGCTCTCCCTCTACTCTTTTTCCGGAACAGCATCGAGCAGCTCAAGCAAAACCTGATCCGAAGTAACCCCTTCCGCTTGTGCCTCAAAGTTTGGAATCACACGATGGCGAAGCGCCGGCAAAAACACGCGACGAACGTCTTCGAAGCTGACGTTGAACCGTCCTTCCAACAACGCACGTACCTTCGATGCCAAAACGATCGTCTGAGCACCACGAGGACTCGAACCCCAGCGGATGTAGCGATTGGTAACGTCGGCAGCAAGCGGCCCTTCCGCATGAGTCGCCAACGTCAGTCGGACAATGTAGTCCGTCAGGTGATCTGCGATGATGACTTTGCGAATCAACTCCTGCAACTCAAGGATTTCTTCTCCGCCCATGATCTTCTGCGGCTCAATTTTTTCGCCCTTGGTCGTCCGATCAAGAATCGTCGAAAGTTCTTCACGATTCGAATAACCGACGTTCAGTTTGAAAAGGAATCGGTCCAACTGAGCTTCCGGCAGCGGATAGGTTCCTTCCTGTTCGATCGGGTTCTGTGTCGCCAAAACAAAGAACGGCTTTTTCAAAACATAGCGCGTTCCGGACGCCGTCACGGTTCCTTCCTGCATCGTTTCCAGCATCGCCGATTGTGTCTTTGGAGTCGCGCGGTTGATTTCGTCCGCCAGGCAAATTTGCGTGAAAATCGGTCCCTTTTGAAACTGGAACGATCGCCCGCCATCGGGATTCTCGACCACCATGTTCGTTCCCAGAATGTCGGCAGGCATCAGGTCAGGTGTGAACTGAATTCGGTTGAAATCCAGGTCCAGGACTTTGGACAAAGTTGAGACCAGCAACGTCTTACCAAGCCCCGGAGCTCCTTCGAGCAAACAGTGCCCGCCGATCATCATGCAAGTCAGCACGCCGTGGACGATTTCGTCGTGACCCACAATCACTTTGCCGACTTCGTCTTTTACGGCAGTGTATCGATCGCGAAATTTGGTCGCCTGTTGTTCAAAGTGCAGTTCGTCATTCATGTCTTTGGTTTCGCCTAACAGTAGTCGGTTACGTTCGTATCTTGGTTAAGTGGCAATTCGTTGACGTCGGTTGGAAGTCGCAGCTGAACGCGTTCAGCTGTCTTTCTTGCCCCGATTTTGTTTCTCTTGGGCCTTCTTTTTCGCTGCCAACAGTCGGGAAGTGTATTGCTCTTCCTCGTCCTTTTCCTTCCGCTCAATCTTCGGCGGAGGAGCCGGAGTTTTAGCAATCTCGCTGGCCAAAACGTCCTCCAACTGTTGCTTGCCGCTGACTTGAATCTCCGGATCGGCTTCGAATTTCGTTGCCGCCCGACGCGACTCGATGTCTTTTTCGATTTCCGCTTTACGGCTTTGCAAACGCGAAATGCTCGCCGGTGCATCCTGACGTTCTTTCTTCAGCCCAAACGCCTCCAGCAGTACGCTCCAGGCAGCTGGAACCCACTCAAACGTCACCGCGACACGTCGGATGAACACGTCGGCGACAAAAGTGAGTCCACACAGAACGACCAGGAACGGCCAGATGTCTTCGATATTGATCGCCGCGGTAAGCGTCGGTGTGAAGTTGTTGTACTCAAGCAACTGATCAAAGCCTGACTTGCTCAAATCGCCCTCTATGACATCGCCTTCTTTTCCACCACGGGGTTTGTACTGAGCCAACGACTGCATCAACGCCAGATTCGATTCCCGATCCGAATACTCCGACGAGTAAGAGATGTTGACGCCCGTCGTCAAACGCTCGTAGCCTTCACCGGGGAAGATCGAGGCCAGAAAGTTTCCATCGCCATTGGCTGCCGATTCAGCCACATAACGACCAGGGCCTGCGGGTTGAAACTGCAGCGGCATCGACTTGCCGTCCGGACCGATTCCTGTTCCAGCGATGTCCAGAAAGTTAATGAAGTTGTCATCTTCGTCCAACGCCGTCACGGTCACCGAAACGCGGCCGTCGCGATGTTCCGTCGCCACACTGAAGTTGGCACTTTCGGTGATCGGACGCATCGAGTGGCGAATCGCCTGAACGAACATTTTGTCGTACTGCCCCGTGTCCAGCCACTGCGAAGTCCACTTGTGACCTCCGTCGGACGTGAACGCTGTCGCTCGACCGTTTCCGAATCGCCACGTCGCCAACAACGTCGAATTTTCGCCACCGTCATCCGGATCGCTCGACACCGCCAACTGTTCGACCAGACTGTTCTTTTTGATCGTCGTCATCACGTAACCAAGAAACGGAGGCATCGACTCCAAATCAATGCCCTGTAGAATCTCATGAGATGCGCCCTGCGGCGTCTGAATGACACTGAATCCAGTCGCTGATTCTCGAATCACGGGTTTGGCCACGCGACGAGCTTCGCGTTGATAGATCTGAGGAAGAGCACGCGCGTCTTTGATCACGTAGTAATTCCCAGACGTGGTCTTGGCAATATTCTTTAGCGGCGTACTGCCGGCCGGTCCGTGCGTACCGACGGCACAAGTTGAAATTTTGATCTTCGCATCGATGAACTTCTGCAACAAAGCCTTGGTCGGAGGAGTTGGATCACCGTCGCTGATGATGATCACATGCTTCATCGACGCATCGACGTTCTTCAAACCGGCCAGCATGACTTTCATCGGCGCGTTGAAGTCTGGCATGTCACCAGTGTTCATCCGGCTGACCATGCCCTTCATCCGCTTGCGGTTCCCGTAAACGCGATCCACGCCCTTGGGAAGCTTCCATAGCCAGCGAGGCTTTCCGCCCCAGTCACTCCAGTCAATCACCCCGCAGTAATCCATTGGGCCGAGGACCGAAAGGGCTTCCTTCGCGATTTGCACCTGCCAATAGTTCGCGTTCGCCATCTCGCAACCGTGCATCATCATCGCCAACGCACCGACGGCGGAAACCTTGTCGTTCTTGATCTGGAAATCGACAGGCATGGCTTTTTCGAGCGGCGAATTCGACCAGCCTCCAGCCCCCAAAGCGCGATCGCCACCGATCATCACCAGCCCACATCCGAATTGCTCGCAATTGTCGACCAACATTTGAATTTGAGCGTTACTAAACGATTCGACCTCTGCCGGTTGGTCGCTCGGTTCATCACTGCCTGACGCTCGCGGCACGTTGCCCAAAATCACCGAGTCGTATTGCAAAAGTTCAGCCGCTGACGAGTACAGTTCCTTGGTTGAGATCACGTCGACTTCGATTGAATTCGACTGCAGCGTCTGAATCAGGCTCTGAAACTCTCCGGGGTAAAAACCGTCTTCGATCAGCAAAACACGTCCCTTGCCACGGACATGCGAAAACGCCGTCGCGCGATTGTTCTGTTTGATCAGATCCGATTTCTCATCGTCCGGAACGAACTTCGCCTCGAATGTGAAAATTGAAGCCTGGTCGATCTTATGGTTGAAGCCAACGATGTTCTTTCCCGGCTTCAATTCAACCTCATGCTCGATCACGGGCAGATCGGAGTTCTTGGACGTCGGCGTCAGCACCAATCGGCCTTTGACCGGATCAGCATCGGGATCAGTCGTCTGATTGTTGACCACGACACGAGCTTCGAATTCCTGACCGCGGCGAAGTTCCGAGGGCAGCACAATTTTCTCAACCGCCACATCGTCACTTGCCAGACGGTTAATCGGGAGGACGTTGATGCCAATTCCGTCTTCGGCCATTGATTGAGCGACCGACAACGAGTCGCCCACGTTCTCGTTTCCATCGGTGACGATCACGACACGGCGAGCCGTTCCTTCAGGGAACGACGCACGAGCAAGCTTCAGCGCCGACTCGATCGACGTCTTGTCGCGGTTGAGGTCAAAGTCCGATTCGATTTCGCCGATCGTCGGGATGTCGCCATCAAAAGGAGCACTCTCAATCTTGGCTGTCGTGCCAAAGATGATGACTCCCGCCATGTCGTTTGTGTTTTTGCGTCGGTGAGCCCGGACTTCTTTCGCGGCGTATTGCAGCATCAAGTCGCGTTGCTCGACCGGGATACTTTCGCTTTGATCCAAAAGATAGATGACCGTCAGCCGATCGGTCTTTTGCTGCCACTGCATCTGAGCCAGTGCGCAAACAAGAATGGTCAGGACTGCAGAACGTAGCAGGATTGCAAACCAGCGACGGAAGCGTCCAAGCCCCGCAAGGCTGTTGAAACTGTAGACCCAAATGACAGGCAACAGTAGCAACAAAAGCAAAAACCAAGGGCGATCAAATCGTACTTCAAATCCGAGGTCCATTTGGTTTCTCCGTTCCGAGGGTGTCGTCCGGGGAACAAGCCCAGATTTTTCGAAACCCCATCAAACCACGCCAGTTCCATTAATATAGCAACAATCCGTTCCCGTTGCTTGAGGGCCGATACAAAGACAGTTCGTTCAGTGGGTTTCAGGATTGTCGAACGATCGTAAAAATCGTCAAACTTTCTGGAGCTTTCCCGGGTAGCATATTGCCAGTCCGGAGGCGCAGGGAAGTTTGACTGCCCTTGTGAAACCCGAGACCTCTTTCGGTCAATCTGCCAACTCGACCCAGTTGCCAGAATCGGGAATCCCGTCGATGTCGACCGGGTAAATATTTCAATCCTCTGCAGTAAAAGAGCGTCTGAGTGTTGGCGTCTTATACTTGTAGATTGACTTTCGAATTCCAGAAGGAGTTTTACACATGCGATTTTCTCGCTGTCTCCACACCATGCTGATCGCGATCTTCGCCGGATCGATGTTGGCAGGCTTTGCGTTCGCCGAAGATACAAAAAAGCCGGAGAAGAAACCTGAGTTTCCAAAATTGGAAACGGTCACCAAGGACTACACCAAGGTCGAAGGTGACGGCGGAGCGTTTTACGAACTGTGGCTGAACAAAAAAACCGGCCAAGTTCTGGGGAAACTTCCCAAAGACTACGCAACGGCACGCCATTATATTGCTCCTACCGTTTCCGGCGGCGAAATCTTCGCCGGTCTGCAGTCGGACGCGAAATACGTCTACTGGAGAAAGTTCGGTAAGCGTTTGGCGATGATGGAAGAGAACCTTTCGATTAAAGGCTCTGACGCCGAGTCGAAGTCTTCCGTGAATCGTCTGTTTACTGACCGAGTGCTGCTGGATGTGCCAATTCTGACCATGGACGGTGGACGTCCCGTGATCAACCTGAATCAGGCTCTGCTTTCCAATGCCAGTGACTTCTTCGACAGCTACGTTTCACCGAACACAAGTTTGGTTTCTGTCAAAAAGGCCAAATCGTTCCCTGAGAATATCGAGCTGTGCTACGAAGTCCCGATGTACAACGGTTCCCTGAAAACGCTGCACTTTTCAGTCAGCAAAGTCATGGGTTCGAAGACTTACAAGCCCCGCAAAGCGGATCAGCGAGTCGGTTACTTCATGACCGAGTACAGCGACTATGGCAAGTACAAGGACGACGAAACAAACGTCCGGTACATCAACCGTTGGCATTTGGAAAAGCGTGATCCAAAATTGCGTTTGAGTCCTCCAAAACAGCCGATCGTTTTCTACATCGAGCACACGACTCCAGTCCGCTATCGTCGCTTCGTTCGCGAAGGCATTTTGCACTGGAACAAAGCGTTCGAAAAAGTAGGCATCGCCAATGCAGTTGTCGTGTACCAGCAAGACAGTGTGTCCGGCGATCACATGGACAAAGATCCTGAAGATGTTCGCTACAACTTCGTTCGCTGGTTGAATAACAACGTTAGCACCGCGATCGGACCAAGCCGCGTTAATCCAAAGACCGGTGAGATTCTTGATGCGGACATCATTCTGACCGACGGTTGGATTCGTACTTTCGAGTATCAGTTCAGCAACATCATGCCGAAACTGGTCATGGAAGGTGCTTCTCGGGAAGAACTTGCCTGGTACGTTCAGCATCCGAACTGGGATCCGCGAGTTCGTCTCGCCGAGCCATCGGAACGCGATTTTATCCTTCAGCAGATTCGCCACGAAGCGGCTCAGAAGTTTGCTACGCAAGCCAAAGAAATGCATCAGGCTCGCATGATGGGTGAAAATCCTGAAAGCGTGTTGGACAAGGATTCTCCGGCCCGAATCAGCAGCGGTTGCTTTGCGGCTGACGGCCGGTCGATGGACGTTGCTTTCATGCGTATGTCGATCGATATGAAAATGGCGCAGGAAGAAGACGCCAAGAAGAAAAAGAAGAAGTCCAAGAAGGATGACGACGAAGACGAAGACGACGATGAAGATGAGGACGACGAAGACGAAGATGAGGACAGCGAAGACGAAGATGAGGACAGCGAGCAAATGCTCGACGGCATGCCTGAGTCTTTCATTGGAAGCCTGCTCGCAGACCTTGTTGCTCACGAAGTCGGACACACGCTCGGTCTTCGCCACAACTTCAAAGCTTCATCAATCTACGACATCGCCGAAATGAACTCGGAGCTTCTCAAGGGCGTCAAGCCTTTCACGGGAAGTGTGATGGACTACAACCCAACGAACTTCTACGTCGAAGAAGGCGAAGTTCAGGGTGACTGGGCCATGATCGGAGTGGGTCCCTACGATATGTGGGCGATCCAATACGGTTACACAATGGACGAGAAGAAGCTTCCGAAAATTCTCTCTCGCGTTGCAGAGCCAGAATTGGCTTTCGCGACCGATGAAGACACCAGCGGGCCTGACCCTCTGGCGCGTCGCTATGACTTTGGTAAGAACCCGTTGGATTTCGCGAACGAACAAGTTGCGTTGGCGAAAGTTCACCGCGGGAAGATCATCGATAAGTTCGTCAAGAAAGGCCAACCATGGTCCAAGGCTCGCAAGGGCTATCTGATGACGTTGTCGATGCAGACCAAGTCGAATTCGATGATGGCCAACTGGGTTGGCGGTACATTTGTGAATCGCGACAAGAAAGGTGATCCGGAAGAGCGTGCTCCTCTGGTTCCCGTTCCTGCCAAAGATCAACGTGCTGCACTCGAATTCGTTATCGAGAACTCTTTTGAAGACGACGCCTACGGCTTGGATACTGAACTGCTGCGTTACATGGCGAAGGATCACTTCAGCCGCCGCGACACGCCGACCTGGCCAATTCACGATCGCGTGATGAGCCTCCAGGCCAGCATGTTGTCGTCGCTGATGTCTCCAACGAAGTTGCGTAACGTCTACGACAATGAGTATCGCGTCCCTGAAGACGAAGACGCGTTGACGTTGAACGAACTGATGACCACGATCAACGATTCGATCTGGTCAGAGCTTGAGGATCTGCCGAAGGGCAAGTTTTCTGAGCGTAAGCCAGCGATTTCGAGCATGCGTCGGAATCTGCAGACTGAGTTCATCGAGCGTTTGTTCGACCTGGCGAAAGAAGCCAAAGGTTCGACTGCGGCGCTGAAGCCGATTGCCAATCTGGCGTCCATGAAGCTTCAGGAATTGCACGAGAAACTTGAGAAAGCCTCGGGCTCGAAGAGTCTCGATGCCTACTCCAAGGCTCACTTGATCGACTCCAAAAACCGCGTCAAGAAATTCATCGACGGAACATACGTCGTGAATCAAAGCGGTGGCGGTGGAGGCCTTTCAGGCTTCAGTTTCCTGCTTGGCAAAGACGGTCAGCCTCTTCAGCAAAAGTAGTTTTGCGTTGAGTCCTAAACCTATGATGCCGCCTGAATTCTCAGGCGGCATTTTTTTTTAGTAGGTCAGTCTGTCCCAGACTGACACCAGCAAATTGACACCGCCAGACTGACACCGCGCCTTCGCTCCCGAAAATCCAATTCACGGACTCAAGGAAAGCAACCTTTGCATCAACCGAACATCGAAAACCCGAACCTGGATTCGAGCGCCAGCAGCCGATTCGCGACCGCCTTCCACGTCCTGTTCCAGACGCTGCTTGTCGCAGCCTTTGCCATGTGGTTCGGCGGTTTCGGATTCTATGTAAGCTTTGTTGTCCCTGTCGGCAACGAAGTTCTCGGTTCGACGTTCGAGCAAGGATTGATCACTCGGGAAGTCACCGTGCCCTTGAACTGGCTGGGATTATTCGCGGGCTTGCTCATGCTGTGCGACGTGATCCTGATGCGTTTCTCTGGCCAATCACCTGGTCGTCGAATGCCGTTGTTAGCAGTCGGTGCAATGGCCATTGTGATCCTCGTCATGCAAGTCGCACTGTTTTGGCTGCATCCGCAGATTGATGCCTTCGTTGATCTCGAGATTCATGAAATCAAGGATGACTATGACCAGTTCTACTGGCTGCACCGTCTGTATCTTTGGGCCAGCACGATCCAGTGGATCGCCGCATGGGTTTGGCTGCTGTTTCGCGTTTCGCTTTGGCGGACAGCGCGTCGGTTGTCGAAGTAGCAAGCGAAACGGCCACCTTAAATCGATCAGACGCGTCAATTTGTTTTCAACGATCGTTGTTCGTGGTTCAGCATCCACTGCTTTCGCCAAACACCTCCGCCATAACCCGACAGCGAACCATCGGCTCGAATCACGCGGTGGCACGGCACGACGATCGCAAACCGGTTGTCGCCGTTTGCTTTTCCAACGGCACGCATGGCTTTCGGATTCTCGAGATTCTTCGCGATCTGTTCGTAGCTTCTTGATTCACCGTAGCGGATTTGCAAGAGCTGACGCCAAACCTGTTCCTGAAACGTAGTTCCTTTGAGCACGATTGGTGTTTGGAATTTCTCTAACTTTCCCGCGAACCAGGCTTGTAGCTCACCTTGAATCGAGCGATGAAATTCGTTCTCGCCAATGACAAATGTGCAACGCGTCAGTTTGTTGACTCGTTTGATTTGTGTTTCCAACATGCGACGGTCAGCGAATTCCAGCAGATGCAGACCTTGCTCATTCGCCGCACAAACCATCGGCCCCAACTCTGTCAGGACTCGGTTGACGTACATCGGTTTCGCCGACTCCGCCGACCCGGTCGAATCGCCTCTGGCTCGTGATGGCGGAACGTTCTCGAACAGCTTT
Organism: Mariniblastus fucicola; assembly: GCF_008087665.1. GTDB lineage: Bacteria > Planctomycetota > Planctomycetia > Pirellulales > Pirellulaceae > Mariniblastus > Mariniblastus fucicola. Next base: position 3,692,434 of record NZ_CP042912.1, on the reverse strand, counting down.
TTGAACGCATCGCGAAATCCACTGGCTGATTCGTACCCCGAATTCAGTTGAGCCGATGTCGCTGATTGATTGTCGACCTGAATTTGGCCGATCGCGCGACCGAGGCGTCTGGTCCGTTGGTAGCAGTGAAATGTCATGCCATGCTGAGCCTTGAACCAGCGGCGAACGCGTGCCGGTTCAAGCCCCAATTCTCTCAAGTCGTGGTCTTTCCAGCGACGATCCGGAAATTCCTCAATTTGCGAAAGCAGATTCGCCAGCCACTCAGGCGCCGTTCCGAAAGCTTCCATCGGTCGACACCGTTTGCAGGGCCTGAATCCGGCCGCCAGAGCGTCCCGAACGTTGCCGTAAAAGCTGACGTTTTTCTCCAGCGGCTTTTTCGCCGGACAGGTCGGTCGACAAAAGATACCCGTCGTTTTGACCCCGACGATGAAGATGCCCTCGTATTCAGAATCACGTTCGCAGAGGGCTTTGTACATCTCCTGCGTCGTCGGAAGTTCAGTCGGAAAGAGCGTGTTTGACATGTTCGTGTTGGCCGTGCAATTTGCGATACAAATTTGAATCCGCAGCATGGCTGGATTCGCCGGAATGCGTGAACGCGATTCGAGTCCGTATCTTAACGGTCCGCGTTTTGCTCACCGACGAAAACTGAACACGGAAGTCGAAAGGCACTTTTTCTCGCCAAACTGTACGTTTTTATTGGTTGGAAAGACGCTCGCTACTCTTCGAACTTTCCGTCAAAGTTTCCTGCGGAATCTTCATTGCGAGAAATGCTGATCAGATCGCCCCGGCGGTCGTGCTCAAAACTGCAGCAATCATACAGCACATCCTTGAGTTTGCTTCTGCCGCGTTGAACTCGCGATTTAACGCCGGAAAGCGAAATGTTGAGACGATCTGCGATCTCCTGTTGCGACATTCCTTGAAGCTTATAAAGTTCGACGGCTTCGCGATATTTGTCAGGCAACAGCTCCAGCATTCGAGGCAGCCATCCGATGACCACGTCTTCGAGTTGCTGTTCGTGATCGGGTGCGGCTTCGACAAGTTCGGCCAGCCTCGCTGCTTCTTTTGATTTCGCGCGATAGTGATCGGCGAGCAGGTTCCGGGCGATTTGGAAGATCCACGGTCTGATGCGTTGAACGTCGGCGACAGTATCAAGTTTTGCGTGGATGCGAACGAAGGTTTCCTGCAAGAGATCTTCTGCCGTTTGGTGATCGCGGACGCGCACGACAAAGAAAGACTTGAGTTGCTCGCCCAACAGCAGCCAGATCTCCTCGGACGTTTTAAGACCTTCGCTCATTCATTCCTCTTTGTCGTGCTTTGACCGTACTTGATTGTTTCGCCGAAGGCAGGAGTGATTCCGTCGCCTTTCCTACGCGGAAGGTGTCACGCTTTCCGCGAACGCGAAATCTGTCGAACACACACCGGTGGACGGCAGTTGCAGTTCGACATTTCGCGCCGCCTCATGGTCACCAGCAAGTTCAGCGACGATCGACCGGACTTGTTCGTAGCCCGTCATCAGCAGGAACGTTGGAGCCCGGCCGTAACTTTTCATGCCGGCCAGATAGAAACCACGCTCAGGTTGCTGAAGTTCCGCTGCTCCGTGCGGTAGAACGGATCCGCAACTGTGATGGTTTGGGTCAATGAGGGGGCCAAGTGCTTTCGTCGCTTCGGTCGCCGGATCAAACTCCAATCGCAATTCACGAAGCATCGACAAGTCGGGCCGCGCTCCCGATGCGACGATGACTTCGTCAACTTTCGCCCGAGTTTGACCATCGACGTCGACGATCTCGAGGCCATTGTCTTTTGGATTTACCGCCGCAATTGAGAGGCCTGTAAGCAAGGTAACCTTGCCGTCATCGACTGCGTTCTTCACGCGAGACCCAAGGGCGCCGCGTTCTGCGATTTCGTCAGCATCCCCGCCGCCCCAAAGTTTTGTCGGGTCGCTACGACGGATTGCCCAGGTAATCGACGTGTCCGGTGTGGTGGTCGCGAGTTCGACCAGGCCAAGAACGTTGCCTGTCGCAGAATGCCCTGAACCAACGACCAGAACGCGTTTTCCCGCGTAACGCTCCCGATCGGTTCCGAAAATATCCGGCATGCCATACTGGATTTTGTCTCGCGACCGTCGCTCGCCATCAGCAAGTACACCACCTGCTCCAAGAGGGTTCGGGGTCGTCCATGTTCCTGACGCATCGATGACCGCTCGTGCTTTGAATCGCTGCGGTCCCTGCGGAGTTTCCACGACGAGGAGAAACGGAGCCTCGTTTCGTTGCCCGTCTTTCATCAGGTCATGGCCTTCTCGCGAAACTGAAACGACTTTGTGATTGAGCTTGATCTGCGGTGTGATGTCGCTGTGCTTCGACAGTGGATCAAGGAAGTGATCGATCAAATCGCCAGCAAGCGGCACTCGATCGGCGTCCGGTTCTTGCCAGTTTCTATCGGACCGTAAAAGTCTGAGTCCGGCCGGATGCATTAGGAAAGACCACGGCGTAAACAGCCGTACGTGTCGCCATTGCCACATGCTGGCGGCGACGCGTTTACCAGATTCCAGGACAATGAAATTCTGCTTTCGCTCGACCAAGTTTGCTGCGGCAGCCAGTCCAACCGGTCCGGCACCGATCACGACAACCGGAAGTTCACGATTCAACTGCGAAAGATCGACGGGCGCCAGTGTTTCGTCTGCCACGATCTTGGTGATTGGGAGCTTCGCATCTGTGTTGCCGCCACAGCACGAATTGGTCGGCAACGGGTTCTTCTTTTTCGAGTCGTCCAAGCTGATCGCCTTGGGTGTGCAGCAGCCGAGGCCTTGTTCTTCAGGCTTCGGCGTGGCCAAATCGTCAGTGCTGGATTCGTTCCTGTTCATCTTCGTTCCTGGGGTAAGAAAATTTCTTCTCTCTTACTACTGAAGACGCGTTGCATCCAAAAAAGACGCAAAAGCACTGAAATTAAACAAAAACTTCTGTCAGTTCAGGATCAACCAGCCTTCGCCATCGAGCTGTTGATTCTCATTGGCAAATCGAAGCGGCTTGCCTTCCGGGAGAGGATTGGGAATCCTGATCGCGATCGTCTGCCCGTCCGTCAACTTTGATTCGAAAGTCGCCTCGCGGGTAACGGACTCGCCAGGGAGAATGGAAGGCAGCTTCCAACGTTTCTCTACTGATCGAACTACCTTGCCGGCGTCATCCAGAACGGCGACTTCGACTGGCCAATCAAAATAAAACGGTGCCACACCACGGTTCTCAAGCGAAACATCAACTTTCGTTTTTCCTGCGATCGAGCGAATCGTAACGCTCGGAACGTGTAGCGAGTAACCCAGCCTTCCGACTTTGCGAGTCGCGTTGCGGACTCGCTCGGCAGACGGTTTGCCCTTCTCGCCAAACATGCCCGAATCCATCAACCAGCTCGCATGAGTGGCTTCAACGCAACGGACAAACTCCTGGCCTTTTACTTCGCAACTTTCATCATCGAAAACACAGCCCCAGACTTCCGGACGAATCTCGCCACCGATCATTCGCATCTTCCACGCATCCAGGACGCCTGCCGTTTTCAGCGCTGGCACAAAGAACCAGTCGTCTTCTTCTTTTCCGGTGTCGACAGTCGCCCAGGCGAATGAGTCATCGTGATATCCGAACTTCGTTTTTGCGTTCGAAGCGTAAGTGTAGTTGTGCTCGCCCGCAGGGTAGCGCAACAGCACCGGAGTCGTTTTGAATGCTTCTGCGAACTGGTCCATCACATGCGTCTGGTATGCCTTGTCCGGAAAAAGCTCCGTCCGCGGATAGGAATGCCACTCTCCCCAATGGCCAAGAATTCCCATCGTCAAACAGGCGACTCGCGGATCACCGTCGTACTTCTCGCCCAGTTTTGCGATCAGCAAATCGATCGCGGCTCTTAGTTCAGGATCTTCATAGTCAGGAGCATGGATAAGTTCCTTGTCCTCGTTCTTCCACTTTGTGATCTTCAATCCGCCATCGATTAGAAACTGAGGCACCGAAGGGCTTTTTTTCGTCGGGTATTCAAGATAGACGCGAAAAGTGAGCTGACATCCGCGTCCGTTGGCCTGATAAAGCCACCTTTCAATCGGGGCGAAATCGACTCGCCCTTTCTCCGGCATCAGTTCTCGCATCGAGAAATAATGGAACTCCATCGAGTGCGGAAACACCTCGGATTGAAACTTTTTCAGGTATTGCTGCTTTTCATCCTCCGTTGCGTACGGATCCAACCAAGGCATGGCCGAAACGTAAGGCACCAGTCCTCGCAGTGGATTGTCGATCGGCGCAGGGCGATATTTGTACGTTGGCTTTTGGGCCGATACGGATGCTGACGCGAACAGCAAAAAGGAAACGAGCAGCAATGCAGCGGAGCGAAATTTCATAAGTGACGAATCAATGGGTGGCTGAGAATTTCAATTGGTAAATTTGGCCTGAGACAATGACGTGCTTAACACTTCGTGGACTTTTTCTTTTTGCCGACGCGGCCCATCGACTCAATTTTCTCAATATAGTCCGTTGCGAGGGGAACTTTGCAACTGGTCTCACCCATCTCCACCTCGACTTTACCAATCTTTTTCGCTGTCGCTTTCGCCACGTCAATCAGCGGCTCAACATACCCGCCGACAGCGATCACGAAACCGTTCATCGTGTAGCGGACGCGATTCTTCGCCTTGTCGATGCTGGCTTCGATCATTTTCAAGTGAGATTTGATCTCCTTCAGATTCAACTCTGAGTCATCTTTCGTCATCACGATGCCCGCGTATGTGCTCCAGCCCGCCGCCGCCACGTGCTCCTTTTTCGCAGCGATCCACTTGTTCGCGATCGCAACCGCATCGGGATGTTCGGCGGCGACTCCGGCCACGGCATACTCCGAAACCATGTACCAGTTTGCCTCGCGAGCCCATTGGTTCAGATCGGCTTTCTTCATCCGGGTTCCGTCCGCGACAATCCCGGCCAGGTACATCGCGTCGGCGTTACCCGTCGAATACAGTTCCAACGCCAGATCCTGTTGTCCCTTGATTTTTTTGGCAATCGTCTTCATGTCAGCGACTTTGCAGCCGAACATGTTTTCCGGCGCTCCATGCCGAGCATAGATCTTTCTCGATTGCTCCGAGCCAACTTTCTTCAGCGCGGACATGACTTCATTCACGTTCATCATCGGTCGGTTCCTCGGGTGGTGGATTGGTGGTCACGAAAAACGGATCCAGCATGGTCGCATCGACGAAGGCTGCATCGGGCTGCGCGATTCGATCTGGCGAAAGGGTCGCGCGACCGAACTCCATCGAATGATATTGCAGCCGATCCCTGACTCCGACCGCAACTTCTTCGCCGGGACTGACGGCGCCGAAAGCCAGTCGTTGTGATTCTTTCCAGATGAAATTCAACATGGCGTCTCGGGCGTTCTGGTCAAAGTCAGTCAGGTCAGGCACCAGAACGACTATGCAGAACCCAGTATCGCCAATCTGGCAAAGCGTGCGAATCTCGTGCGAACGAGGACCAGTGAAGATTTCGTCTCGCTGTTCGTTCAACAGGGACGCCAATTCAGCGGCGATCTTTTGGGCGTCCGGGGTGTTGCCCGTCGACAACGCGTCGCCGTCCAGAAAGTCGCGTTCTGCAATTCCAAACGCGGAGTTCCCGTCAGCATCCGAGACACCGCGATACGAATTGATCAGCCCTTGTGTGACTGCCGATTGCATACGGATGGACGGCAGCAGAGCCAAGGCGGCGAAAAAGCAAAGATAGCCCATCAGCAATCCGTTTGTGGCCGAGCGTTCGCCAGAGAGTTCCTGTTTTCGGGCGATTTGAAACTTTGCGATGTGCCCAAAGACAATTGCCAGAAAGCCGGTGATCACGGCGGTTGGCGGAACAAAGATTAGCGGAATGGAAACCAGACCGAACATCCAACTGACGCCTGCGGCGATGGACGGCAATGGCTCGGAGGTAAGATCGGTCTGAGCTTCCTGGCGAGCAACTCTTGGATCGATTCGGTTGGCGTTGACCATAGGCTGGTGGTATCTCAATTCTGAGGTGACCATTTTCAAGACGCCACAGCTGGGCTTGCGTCGGCTTAACGAAGCAAAGTGTAGCGCCGCGAATTCAAGTTGAATCGTGGGGGGGCGTCGCCGTCAACAAAAAAAGCGGCAAGGAAATCCCTGCCGCCAGTGTATCTGTATTTGTCGACGCGTTCAAACAAACGCCAAGCGTTCAAATAATGCCGATTTGGTTCGCGTTAAACTAAACGCCGAACGAGTTGCCGCAACCGCAGGTTCGTTTCGCCTGTGGATTGTGGAACTGGAATCCACGTTGCTCAATGCCTTCGTAGTAATCGACAGTCGTGCCTTCGAGGAACAACGCTTCTTTGCGATTGACGATGACTTCGACGCCGTGTTGCTCCATTTTCATGTCGTTGGCTTCGTCGAAATCAGTGACAATGTTGAGGCTGTAATTGAAGCCGCTGCATCCTCCACTGGAGACGCCAATACGCAACAATGCGCCTGCATCGTAATCGCCTTCTTCGATAAACCGCTTGACTTCTTTCGCGGCAAGTTCTGTTACCGTAACGCTCATAGTGTTCTCCAAATGGGTCGTCGGCCAATCACCGACTCTATTATTTATTAAGGCATTGACCCGCGAGGTCTTACCTCATTTATCCTGAAAAGTTAACCGGCGTCGCACGAAAAGGTTTCGAAACCCCGTGCAGACAGCTTATCGACATTTTTCGTAGCAAGTGATGAATTGTCCATAGCATTTGCCTTAAATCCCGACAAATGCTGTCTAAAGAGGTTCAGCTAAACAGGCCCGAATTCAGGCAAATCTGTGACCAGGTCTCAAAACGCCCGGTGTCGGCCAGCAAATCGGAGATCGGCACAAAGCCATCCTCGAGGATATCGTCCTCATTCGAGTGGACATTCTGAGTCTGGACATCAAAGATATGGACCACGCCAAGGTGGACTTTGCCGACTTCTGTTTCGTCATCGTTAATCAGACCGACACAATTTTGCTCAAACGGAGTCTCGATTTTTACTTCTTCTTCAAGTTCGCGTTGCATGCCCTGGTCGTAGGGGGAATCTTCCCCGGCATCAAGTGTTGAAATGTGTCCGCCGATGCCGATGCTGCGTTTGCTGTGAAGCCGCGATTCGCCTTGGCCTTTGCCACGCGTGTACTGATAGATCGAAACGGTCCCGTCGTCAGCCGTGTGACGAAAGATGCAATACGGAATCAGCTGTTTGAAAGAAGGATCGGACTCCATTTCGTCGCGCGGACGGTAAGAAGTGTGAGTCGGATCGAGCAGGACTTTCAGGTAGCGATCCATGTCAGCGCTAAATCCCTGAAAATGACCGCACTGGTGAAAGACCGCAGTCGCCACGACCATCACTTGTTCCGTTTCGACGATCGACATGGCGGCAACTCCGTTTAAATATGCGCAAAAAAATGTTCCCGTGAATTCTACCCGACCTCTCGATCCACGTCACCAGCCCCCAACGTTTCGCCCAATCGCCGCATGCCTTCGGCCATCGAAACTCTCGGATGATATCCAAAATCTTCCTTGGCTCGGCTGATGTCAAAATAATGGCTCTTCGCCAACTGGGCTGCAAGGAATCGCGTCATCCTCGGTTCACCCGGAAGTTCCCGGATCGAATGCCAGGCCTCAAGCATGTAGCCAAGCCGCCAAGCCCATGGATAGGAGATCGACTTGGTAACTTTCGGCACACGTCCCAATTCCAGGATCTCGTTGATCCACGCCCACAAGTTGACCGGCTCGTCTTGCGAAAGAAAGTACGCGCTGCCGCAAACTGGCGAACCGGGCCGCATGGCTTCAGCGGCCTGCACATGAGCCAACGCTGCGTTTTCAACGAAGATGCTGTCGACCAGATTCTTGCCATCGCCAACGCGCCGTAACTGTCCTTCGCGAGCTCGCTCGATCAGTCGCGGAATCAAGTGCCGATCGCCTGGACCCCAGATCAAATGAGGTCGCAACGCACACGTCATCAGTTGTTTGTCATCGTTGGCGTCGAGCACGCACTGCTCGGCCAAAGCTTTGGAGTGCGGATAGTGCGCCAACCAGTCTCGCGGATAAGGAGCCGATTCATTTTGGTCGATCTGGTGCTTGCCGCCAAAAGTCACACTCGGGCTGCTCGTGTAGACCAGCTTTTTGACTTCCTGATTCAGGCAGGACTCGACGACGTTGCGCGTGCCGATCGTGTTCGTGCTGTGATAAAGTTTCCAAGGTCCCCAAATCCCTGAGATGGCGGCAACGTGAAAGACAACTTCTTGCCCGCGGCAAGCCTCTTCGACCGATTCCGCATTGCGGACGTCGCCGTTGACATGCCGAACGTCTTGCAGGCTGCCCGCATCGTCGCGTCGCCGTGTCATGGCCGTGACTTCGTAACCGCTGGCGAGGAGTTCGCGAACGAGGTACGAGCCCAGAAATCCGTTGGCGCCGGTGACGAGAGCTTTCATTGAGGCCGTTTCAAGGAGTTGGAGTCAGGAGGAGTTTGCCGATTTTAACAGAAAGGTTGCTTTGTCGCAGTGACCGCATCCATCCGTCGCGTTGAGGTTTCGAGACAGCAGCAAGCCGTCGTTGCGATTTCTTTACTCGCCAACTTGAGGGTGTTGTGCGAGAATACCGCTATGAATACCAAAACACCGAAATTCACACTCCGCTCGCCTTCCATCGATCAAGTCGGCGTAGTCGAACGAGCCAGCCGTTTCACGACTCGCAGTATTAAAAAAGAAACGAAAATGCAGGGCCTAAAAATGGCGCTCAGCATGATCGATTTGACGACGCTCGAAGGAAGTGACACCGAAGGCAAAGTCAAACAGCTTTGCTACAAAGCCCGCCACCTTCACGACGCCGTCGAAGGCCTGCCGACGGTCGCTGCGGTTTGCGTGTATCCAAATTACGTCTCGCTGGCGCATAGCGAACTAAAAGGCTCCGGCATCAAAGTCGCTTCGGTCGCGACCGCTTTCCCCAGTGGAAATTCGTCGCTCGAAATCAAGCTCTCCGATGTTCGCATGGCGGTTGAGCAGGGAGCCGACGAAATCGACATGGTGATCTCCCGAGGAAAGTTTCACGCGGGTGACTACCAGTATGTCTTCGACGAAATCGCGGCTGTGAAAGATGCCTGTGGCATGTCGCGTTTGAAAGTCATCCTGGAAACTGGTGAGCTTGGAACGTTGGACAATGTGCGAAAAGCCAGTGACATTGCGATTGCCGCTGGAGCCGATTTTATTAAAACTTCGACCGGCAAAATCAAGCCAGCCGCCACGATGCCAGTGACTTTGGTGATGCTCGAAGCGATCCGTGATCATTACTTTGAGACAGGCGAGATGGTCGGCATGAAACCGGCCGGCGGAATCTCGAAAGCCAAGCTTGCGCTGCACTATTTGATCATGGTCAAAGAAACGCTCGGCGAAGAATGGCTGACGAATCAGTGGTTCCGCTTCGGAGCCAGCAGTTTGGCGAATGACGTCCTGATGCAGATCGTGAAGCAGCAAACGGGCGCCTATCAATCGAAGGATTATTTCTCGATCGACTGAAAGCGTGGCTGTGGCTTCCAGCCGCAGTTTGATAGCTTCGCTGTGGCTTCCACCCACAGTCAGAAAACGTAACGATGGCTTTTAGTCGTTGAACTTCAACGTTCACCCTTCAAACAACGGCTAAAAGCCGTCGATACCGATGCTGCACCCTGTTTGCACTTCCGGTATGATTTCAGCGTAATTTCTTTTCCCTCAAACTGCCCATGAATCAAGCCACCAAAACCAATTGGGACCTCGCCCCTGCCCCGGAAAGCACCAGCCACGTTTCGATCAAAGAATCGTACGGGTTGTTCATCAACGGCAAGTTCGTGGAATCCTCCGGCGAAGAAAAATTCGCTTCGATCAATCCGGCAAACGAAGAACAGCTTTCGGAAATCACCGAAGCCACCGAAGCCGATGTCGACAAAGCCGTCAAAGCGGCTCGCAATGCCTACAACAAAACCTGGTCGAAACTTTCTCCGGCGCAGCGCGGCAAGTATCTGTTTCGCATCGCTCGTCTGCTTCAGGAACGAGCCCGCGAGTTGGCGGTCCTGGAATCGCTCGACGGCGGCAAACCAATTCGCGAGTCTCGGGACGTCGACATCCCGTTGGCAGCAGCCCACTTTTTCTACTACGCCGGCTGGGCCGACAAACTCGAATACGCTTTCCCTGGTCGCAAAGTTGCACCTTACGGCGTTGCCGGCCAAGTCATCCCGTGGAACTTTCCTCTGCTGATGGCCGCCTGGAAGATCGCTCCGGCGCTGGCAACAGGAAACTGCGTTGTGATCAAGCCCGCGGAGTCGACTTCGCTGACGATGTTGAAGCTGGCTGAGATATTCCAGCAAGCCGAACTGCCGCCAGGCGTAGTCAATATCGTCACCGGTCATGGAGCTGTTGGGTCGGCAATCATCAACCATAAAGACGTCGATAAAGTTGCCTTCACGGGTTCGACTCGCGTCGGCAAAATGATTCAGGAGTCGATCGCCGGAAGCGGGAAAGGCTGCACGCTCGAACTTGGTGGCAAAGCGGCGAACATTATCTTTGAGGACGCTTCGCTTGACCAGGCCGTCGAAGGCGTCATCAACGCGATTTACTTCAATCAAGGCCACGTTTGCTGTGCGGGCAGTCGTTTGTTCGTGCAAGAATCCGTTCGCGATATCGTGTTGCGGAAATTGAAGCATCGCATGAAGAGTCTGATCGTGGGCGATCCGCTGGATAAAAACACGGACATCGGAGCGATCAATTCGGCCAAGCAACTTGAAACGATCAACGGCTACATCGATATCGGCAAAGAAGAAGGCGCGACGTTTTATCAGCCGGTTTGTGAGTTGCCATCGAAAGGTTTTTGGTGTGCTCCGACGCTGTTCACCGATGTGGCTCAATCGAACCGCATTGCTCAGGAAGAGATCTTCGGTCCTGTTTTGGCAGTGCAGACTTTCCGCACGGTCGCCGAAGTGATCCAGAAAGCAAACAACACGCCTTACGGTTTGTCGGCCGGCGTTTGGACAGACAAGGGTTCGAAAATTTTCAACATGACGTCGCAAATGCGAGCCGGCATCGTGTGGGCGAACACGTTTAACAAGTTCGATCCGACTTCGCCGTTCGGCGGCTATAAAGAAAGCGGCTTTGGTCGCGAAGGCGGCATGCACGGACTCGCCGCGTATTTGAAATAGATACCGTTAGCACAGGCTCGCCGCCGGCGAACAGACGTCGGTGGCGTAGGCTTCCAGCCTGTGAACAGAATGTCTCAATGCAACAACAGGTTGGAAGCCTATTCCACCTTTTGTATGCAACACAATCTTGAAGCCTATTCCACGCATTCCATCCAACAGCAATCTGGCGGCCGTCAAGACAACAGGAAACAACATGGCTAAAGACAAACCAACCAGTACGTCATCCAACGGACGTCTCTCCGTTCTCAAAACTTACAAAATGTACGTCGGTGGCGCTTTCCCTCGCACCGAATCGGGTCGATCGTATTCGCCTGCTCCTGCCGGAAAACCGATCGCCAACATGTGCCTGGGTTCTCGCAAGGACGTTCGCAACGCCATCGTTGCTGCCCGCGCAGCACAACCGTCTTGGGCAGGACGAACGGCTTACAACCGCTGCCAAATCCTGTATCGCATCGGTGAAATGCTCGAAGGCCGCAGCGCTCAGTTCGTCGCTGAAATGGAGCTGATGGGTTTGAGTTCTGCCGCGGCGAAGAAAGAGGTCGAAGCCAGCATCGATCGACTGGTTTACTACGCCGGTTGGTGCGACAAGTACCAGCAAGTTTTCAGCAGCGTGAACCCGGTCGCTTCTTCGCACTTTAACTTTTCCGTTCTTGAACCCGGCGGCGTAGTTTTTCTGGTCGCCAACGAAGAAAGTCCATTGCTGGGCATCGTCTCGTTGCTGGCTCCGATCATCGCGTCAGGAAACACGTGCGTAATGCTGGCCAGCGAGTCCCGTCCGCTATCGGCGATCACGCTGGGAGAAGTTTTACAGACTTCCGACGTGCCGGGCGGCGTCGCCAATTTCATCACCGGAAAACTGGATGAAGTCGCCGAGCACTTTGCGAAACATCTGGACGTAAACCATGTCGCCTTCGATCGCGACGACAAGGAGACGTTGGTTTCAATCCAGAAGAACTCTGTCGGGAATCTGAAACGGGTGCGAGCCTATTCTTGTGACTGGTCCGACGTTGACTCGCAGGGGCCCTGGCTGATTCACGACTTCTGCGAAGTGAAAACGACTTGGCATCCAATCGAAAAAATTTCGGAATCCGGCTCAGGCTATTAGATACGGTTTCCAGTCAAACCATTGAACGGCAGGCCTATTGTTCGCCGGAAACCTGCAGGATCGTCGACTGCTTTCGGTTCGCGATTGTCGGACGCGGATCGGCTTGGAAAATCGAAGTCGCAACCGGAATCGAAGCTCCATTGAGCAGAGGATAGTTGCCTGACTTCGGTGCAGCAGTCGACATCGCCGTGGACGTCGAAGAACCCAACGCTCGGCTGATCGGTGAATGCGCGATCGAAGGCATCGGAGTCGGTGGCAGATTTAGCTTCGGTCTCGGATCTGCCAACATCGGATTTTGCTGCATCACAACCGATGCGTTTTGCATCAACGGAGACGGCTGCATCGGCATCGCAGGACTCGGCCCGAACTGCATAACGGTCGATGGCGTCGCGGGCTGCGTCGAAACGACTTGTGGCAACTCACTACAGCTAAACACATCATCGCACTCGCAATCCGCAGCCAGAACCGGTCGGCTTACGCCCCAATCGCCACCCGCGGCTTTGAACAAACGCACCAACTGCGTGATCGCCAGCGACTGGACCTCGAAATGATTTCGCTGATCGTTCAGCAACTGCTGCTGAGCATCGACGACGCGTTGAAAGTTTGCTTTTCCGGCACGGTATCGTTCCAGACTCAACTCAACCGCGTTTTCATCCGCTTCGATCGCTCGTTGCAACGTCAACCACTGAACGTGATAGCCCGTGTGATTGACCATCGCGTCTTCGACTTCTTTCACCGCCGCCAACGCCTGGTTCTGGTAGCTGGCGATCGCCTGGCGATACCGCGCACGATGGACTTCGATATTGTCCTCGATTCGACCGAAGTTCAAAATGTTCCACTCGATGCTTGGACCGACCGCGAACTCAAGCCCGTTCGTTTCGAACAGCCCTGAAATGTTCTTCGAACTCACGCCAACAGTTCCCAGCAACGTCAGCTGCGGGTACAAGTCCGATTCCGCGATACCGATCCGGGCACTCGCCTCGCGGACCGCCATTTCCTGTCGCCAGATGTCCGGGCGTCGTCGCAACAGGTCTGCCGGGAAACCGACATCCGGGACGGCCGGCATGGCTGGCAACGGAGCAACTCCGATGGCGGACTTAAGATCCATGTTCGGCGATTGGCCCATCAGCAACGCCAGCTGGTTGAACTCCAGATCCAATTGTTGTCGTAGCGACGCCAACAAAGAAAGCGTTCTAAACTTGAACGACTCCGTCTGGCTCTTGTCCAGTTCCGTCGACACGCCGGCTTCCATCCGCTCGGTCACCAGTGTCTCCGTGTGACCCTGAATCAGCAGGCTTTCCTCGATCAGCGACATTTGCGATTGCAGCATTCGGATCCGCAGATAGTTGCTCACAATGTCCGCGAACAAAGTCTGGCGAACGGCTTCAAATTCGCATTCCTCGAAGTGCAGCTGAGCGTCCGCGGCTTCGATCGTGCGTGCGATTTTGCCGAACAGGTCGATCTCCCAGGACGCGTCGAGCCCAAGATTGAACAGATTGAACGGGTCGCCGTTTTGTCCAACGAAAGGACGCGAGTTCGGGCTGTTTTTGGTGTACTCGTAGCTGGACTCAAGGTTCCCGTTGGGCCGCAACTGACCACCTTGCAGCATCAGATTTGCCCGAGCTTCCGTGATCCGCTCCCATGCTTCGCGAAGTGTCAGGTTCTGAGCCTGAGCGTTCTCCAGCAGTGAATTCAACATCGGGTCGCCAAACGTCAGCCACCATTGGTTCAAATCTACCTCTGGAATGGTCGGATTATGAGGCTTCGCCAAATAGTCCAGTTGCAGATTCTGTGGTTGTGGCTGAGAAAAATCCGGTCCAACAACGCAACCGTTTAACAGTAAAATGCACGCCAGCAAAGCCGCTTGAAGAATTGCTGATAGCCCGTTGAGATTCAATTTGCTAATGCGGACACTTGTGCAGTTTCGCGGCCGCATTTGTAGTGCGATGGTATCTCGTGAATGTTTTGACGGTCGCCTATTTGTCATTTGTCTCTTGAATATTTCTAACTAGAGTCAAAACAAGTTATTGCAACGGGCCGCACAAATTACCTATCGGTCAAAGTCAATTCTTCGAATCAGTGCAAAATTCGGCATTGGTCAATTCTTTCACCTTGAACCTCCAGATTTGTGATTAGCTAGCATGTCGTCCCCTTCCTCCAACGAGTCGATCATCGTCGACGGCGTTCAATATCCCGTGAAAGAGCTCACGGAGTTTGGATTCGCCGCCCCGTTTTCGTTGCCAAACGGCGAAAGAAAATCTGTCGCGACCATCGTGTTGAACGACCAGCCACTGGAAATTGAGTTTCGCGTTCGACGCATCGCCGACGGCCAGTCAGTGTGCTCTTTCGCCAACCTGCCGATCAAAACGACCGAGAAGATTCAGAGTTATTTAAAACGACGGCATCGCCAAGACTCAGGCGGGCTCGAAGAACGAACATACGATGAACTGGCCAGCGGCCAAACCGATTCGGCCTCGGCTACGGCTACGGCTTCGACTTCTACTGCCACAACAGCCGAACCGCAGCAACGAGCTCACGTCAAAGCATTCGCACTGTTGGTGATGCTGTTGGCAGGCCTCGCAATGGTGATTGTGGCACTCGTTTTCATGCGGTCCCGCAGCACGTTGAGCGTTGCCCATTCTGCACTTGTGGGAAACTCGATTCGCGTCCACTCCAAGGTTGAAGGCGAGATTGCAGAAGTGCTTGTTCGCGAAGGCGACGAGGTCCGCAAAGGGGACGTGTTGGTTCGGCTTTCGAATCCTGAGCTTTCGACGCAAAACGATCTGCTGCTGGCTCAAAGCGACACTGCGAAAGCCAAAGTTCAGGCCCTCACGAAACAACGTGAAGTGTTCAAGCAAAAGCTGACTTTCGCCAGCAAGAAACTGGAACTCGAACGCGAAGTCGCGCAGTCTGAACTGAAAGCCGCGAGGAAAGCACTCAGTAGCGCCGAAGCGGCTTACGGTCGACTGCTGCCGTTTGTTAAAAGTGGCGCCGTGACGCAACTAGAGTTGGACGAAGTCGAAAACCAGAAACTGGCAGAAGAATCGAACTGTATAGCCAGAGAGAACTTGGTCAAACAAATTGACTTTTCCATCGAAGCCGCCGGAAAGAATGTGCTTATCCTTGGCGATCGAGTTGATGACGAGCTCGGACGAATCGATGCTGAACTGGCGATGGCCAGAGCCGAGGCTCGTGAGCTTGAGAAGACTTGCCAGATCGCTGTTGATCGTGAAAAAGATCTGGTCGTTGTCGCACCTCGCGACGGCACGATTTACGTGAACTATCGTCAACAAGGCGAGTTCGTGAAAGTCGCCGACGAGCTGATGGGAATCAGCTATCCCGGAGAAACCTGGGCTGCTGGACAGGTCACTGCGGATCAGGCGTCTCGCGTTTTGCCAGGTCAACCCGTTTCGATCTCGGTTCCATCGATGAAGCACCAGTTCGACGGCGTCGTCATGGCGGTCGGGCATCGCGCGATGTACTCCAAAGGAAACTACAACGCAGAGTTCCGCGGCGCGACGGCGACTGACGTTCCCGTGAAAGTTTACATCGAGGATTTGCCGGACGATATTCCCTCGGGCATTCGCTTGAAAATGGCGATCAAAACGGGCTACGGCATCGAATGGCTCGACAACGCGATGGAATACAAGCTGATGCCGATCGGGTCTCCAACAAAAAAAGCCTCACCAGCGGATTCGAGCCAGACGCTGGCTCAGGTAACTGCGGCGTCAATTGAGCAACACGTTTCGGTCGCCGAGAACACTGCTCCGACCAACAACGTGGCTCTCACCGAAGAGCGAAAGTAACGACAGGTTCTGCAGGCGATCCAGTCGCTTCTTTCATTATGGACAAAAGCATTCGATATGACGTCTCGCTCGGTATGCGACTTCTGCGGGCGGTCCCCGTGGTTGCCGTGTACTTCGCCGTGGCGTTTCTGATTTTCATTTTCCTGCCCGATCGTGCACGAGCGATTCCACTCGAATCGATTGCCGTGCTGGGCATCATCGGTATGTGGCGCTACCTGTGGCTGATCACGCACTGTGTTCGTGCTGCGATTTACGAATACCTCGTCTATCCCAAGCTTCAGTTTCGCGCCAGTCAACTTCCTGACGAGGAGAAGTATCCCAGGCGTGTTTTCGTCATGATCCCGACCTGGAAAGAAAAGCCAGCCGTGACCGAGCGGATGCTCAAGTCGGTACTGACCGAAGCTTCCGAGATTCCCAGCGAGATGGTGATCATGGTCAACGCAGGCTCCGAGGAAGAAGACGCGATCTTCAAGCGAGTTCACGACGAATTCGATGGTGCGGATAACGTGCGGATGGAATACATTCGCCAGGTCGGCGGTAAACGTCAGGGCATGGCGGACTGTCTGTATCGGCTCTCCGAAATGGATATCGACGATTCAGACATCGTGACGTTGATGGACGGCGATACAGTTCTTGGCGCCGGCATCTATCGCAAGTGTTTGCCGCTGTTCGCGTTGTGTCCCAAAGTCGACGCGATCACGACGGACAACATCTCGGTCACCGAGGGCCACTGGCTGTATCGCAAGTGGTACACGCTGCGGTTCTCGATGCGACATCGCTACATGAAGTCGCTAAGTCTTTCCCGACAGTTGCAGGTTTTGACCGGACGGTTCTCCTTGTTCCGAGCCAGAGACTGCGTCCAACCGCAATTCATTGCCTCATTGGAAAACGATCGCATCAAGCATTGGTTGCACGGCGAGATCAAGTTCGTGACAGGTGATGACAAGAGCACCTGGTACACGCTGCTGAAGAAAGGCAGCGAAATGCTTTACGTTCCCGACGCAATCATTTTCTGCATGGAAGACTCGGGCAAGAAGCCGTTCAAGACCAGTATCCAGAAAATGCATCGCTGGTTTGGCAACATGCTTCGCAACAACGGGCGAGCGATCGGCCTGGGATTGGCAACGCAAAAGCCGTTCGTGTGGTGGTGCCACGTCGACCAGCGTTTGTCGATGTACACCAGCCTTCTGGGGCCATTTTCCGCGATTTGGGCGGCGATTTGGCTCAGTCCCTACTACCTTTTGATTTACGCGATTCTGGTAATCGTGGTCCGGACGCTGTACATTCTGATTCTGTCTTTTGAAGGCCATCGGCTTTCGCTGGTCGACATTCCGATGCTGCTGTACACGCAATGGGTTGGCAGCATCGTGAAAATCTACACGCTCTTTCATCTGCATCATCAAAAGTGGGATTCGCATCGCACGGACATGAAGGGCGAGAAAAACGGAGAACCATTTCTTGATTTCCTGATTCCGAAAATGGAAATGGGGCTCAGCTACGTCGCGTTGTTGGTGTTCGTCATCAGCGTCGTCGGCAGCAAATGACACACACCATCGAACATCACCCTGTTGGCGATAACACCATGAGATACGCATCCATTTTCGGCGCAACGTCACGTTTCGCGCTCAAGTCAGCATTCCTGTCGGGAGTTTTACTGCTGGTCCTGTTGGCGGCCTCGCAGTCCGACGCTCAGCTGATCTACCAGAACGATTTCGATCAGTACACGACCGAGCGCGTCTACACGGATGACGATCTGGACAACGATTTCAACGAGCCCCGTTTCAACGACGGTGTCACCGAAGGCCGCGTCACGATCGTTGGTGCAAGTCAGGCTCACGGCGGCGCGGGCTCGGCTTTGGCGATCGCCTATCCCGCGGGCGAAGACGGTACGAAGCAAACGGGTGCTCAGTGGCAGCTGGACTTCGACAACTCATACGAAGAACTCTACTTCAGCTATTGCGTCAAATTCGAGAGCGGATTCGACTTCGTTCGCGGCGGGAAGCTTCCCGGTTTGGCCGGCGGTACCGCTCCGACGGGCAGCACCCAAGCCGATGGTACCAATGGTTGGAATGGCCGCATGATGTGGCGGACAGACTTCGAAGGCGTTTCTGGTCAGCCGGAACAGTTGACGTCCGATGCGATTTCGTATGCCAAGTACACCGATTCTGGCTTTGACGGCACAGGCCGCGACGAGGACAAAGAGTATTGGGTCGAGAGCGACGGTTCTCGCACGACGATTAAGTCGGGAGTTTGGTACGAGATCATTCAACGGGTGAAGATGAATGATCCTGGCGAATCCAATGGCGTTTTGCAAATCTGGATCGACGGAAGACTGGTTCACGATCAACAGGACGTTCTATTTCGCACGGCGAATACGTTTGCGATCGATCAGGTTTACTTCAGCACCTTCTTCGGCGGCAACGAAGATTGGCGAACGTCGAAGGATGAGGTCGCCTACTTTGACGATTTCAAAGTCGGACTTTTGTTGTCTGATCTCAAGCCTGAGCCAGAACCCGAACCACGTTTTCTGAAAGTCCCTCAACATTTCCCGACAGTTCAGGAAGCGATTGACGACGCCAATCCTGGCGACACCGTTGCGGTTCGCGGTTTCCTTCGTGAGAACATTGTCGTCAACAAGGCCATCTTCCTTCGTGGCTACAACGGCACGCGAATCAATGCTCTTGATGTCAACTCGCCAGCGATCCGAATTACTGCCAGCGGCGTCCATTTGAAACGTTTCGAACTGCGCTACGGGCCTCATGCAGTCGTCGTCGATCCTGGCTTGAACGACATCACGGTCGAATACATCACCGCGATCTTCAATTCCGATTCGGCGATTTGTCTGAAAGAAGGCAATGACGGAGCGTTGGTCCGCAAGAATCAGGTTTACTATGCCCAGTCCGATGGCATTCGCATTGATCGTTCTGACGACGTGACGGTGATTGACAATAAAGTCTTCACCACAGACGGAACCGGATTCTCAATTTTCGGCAGCAACGACGTAACGGTTGAGGGCAATACTTCTTGGGGCAACCATGAAGGATTTTGCGTCGATGGCAATGGCAGCACGATCGAAGACAACTTTGCGTTCAAAAACTCATCAAGCGGATTCGTGTTTTCTGGCGATAACCTCGCGGTCATCGACAATTACAGTCGGCTAAACGGTTCGCACGGTTACAGCTTTTTCAATTCGTCGCACAACTCGATTAACGAAAACGTGTCGCGAGAAAACGGCGGCAATGGATTTGAGTTCACTGCGATTTCGGACAACAGTGTGATGGTCGACAACATCGCAAAGCTATGCGGCGAAGTCGGATTCTTTCTGGATTTCGCGTCCGGCAACTCGATCGATGATGCTCTTTCGTTGGACAACGAGAGCGGATTTGTGCTGACCGGGACGACATCATCGAACACGATCACGCGAAGTCTCGCGCAGGATAACCCTGTCTATGGCGTGCTCGATCAGGGAACCGGCAACGATACCAGCGGCGTCAAAAAGCGTCGCAACGGCAACGATTAGTGGTCTGTCATAAATAATCTGTGCGGTCGATGGCGTGTTAACTTCCGCTTGCGGATCGTCGCCTTTCGCTCCGCGATAGGGATTCGCAGAGGTTGGAAACGGCTTAGACACTACTCAACCGTGATCTCGACGCTACCCGAATGGCTGTTGAATTCCGGAGCATACATGCACTGCAGTTCCGCGATTCCTGTTTCGTAAACGCCCCGGTGTTGCACGCGAACCGAGTATTCAAACACGTAGGTGCCACGAGGTAAATAGTCGATGAAGAAGTGGCTGGCCGTGTCCTTCGTCGATTCGTAGTAAGCCAATCCGTCCTGAAACCTGTAACGCGAAAGCACGTTCACCGGTTCGGTTCCGCTGCCGCGATAGTCCTTCAGGTGCACGTATTCCATCGCCCGGTCGACGCGAAGTTCAACTCGCATCACCAACTCGTCGCCGACTTCCACTGGCCCATCGACCTCTGAGATCACCGGACCTTTCTCCGTGTTCTTTTTGATGTACAGGCTCTTTTTCAACGTCAGCGGCGTACCCTCATAAGGCTCGATTTTGCTGACGTCTTCGAGATACTGCCAGTGAACGCTGCCCCACGCGATCCCGTCGTCGGGCTTGGTCAGTTCGATCTGACCCATCTCCGGCTTGATCTCGCTACGAACGAATTTTTGCTCGTAGAAGCCAGTTCCGGCTTCAACTTTCTCGGGTTTGATCTCCATACTGCCAAGCTTGACCGTCACCAGTTTATCCGAGGCCAACAGATTCGTGCCGCGAAGCAGTAAGCCGTAGCACGCGTCCGCCGTGGCCTTGGTTGTCTTCCAGTTTTGCGTTTGCTTCTGCTTCAGCAGCCAGATCTTCAACTCCTCGACCTTTTCCTTGTCGCGGGCGACCTCGTCGTAAGCCTCGATCATCAAAGCCTGCGTTTCGATCGGAGCCTTGTACCACCACCACGACCGATCACCTTCACGCCAGAACATTCCCATTTCGTCGTCCTGCAAACTTCGCTCAGTCAGGCTGGCCATGATCGCGGTCGGAGTCTCGCGGTCACCAATTCGCTTCAGTGCAATCGCAAGATGCCCCTGAGACTGACGGTTGTTGAGCGTCACCCAATGCTTCTTGCCCTGCCCCACGAAATAGTCGAACGCCGATTTGTAGTTGTCGTCGACCGGTTTGTCTTTGAGGAAGAAACTGCGGCCATAAAGGTACAGGCAAACGGTCTGCGAGAGGTTGTTCTTTTCCAGATCGCCGCGTCGCTTGATGTCTTCGTAACGATTGTTGATCCACCAGTCCAGCCGATCGAGCGCCTTCAGCGCCGGAGCAACATCGACCTCGGTGCCCAGTTGCCGAAGTCGACCAAAACCCGTCGTCACATACAACGTGATGTAATCGTTGGCTCGTCCGCCGGGAAACCACGGCCATGCTCCATCGCTCAATTGCATCTGAGTCAGCTTGTCGGCGGCTCGCTGAATTTCATTCGTCATGCGATTCTTGTCGAACAAGATCCCGACATCGCGACGAGCCTGGCTTTCTTTTTTGCCGGCCTGAAGCCACGGGGATTCCGCGATCAGAACGTTGCGAAGGTCTTCGTTTTTCTCCAGCGGACTGTCGACAGCATCCGTCCCACGCCACTGTTCGAAAATCCGTTCGATCTTCGGGTCGCTGGAAACGATGTGCTGACCCAGCGAATTCGCATACAGTCGATTGAAAGTCTGTTCGCTGCACTCGTGCGGATACTCCATCAAGTACGGCAGCGACATCACCGCGTACCACGACGGGTTCGAAGTCATCTGTATCGTCAACGTTTGGCTCTGCAAAGTATCGCTTTTGCCGGCAAGCTTCAGACGCTCGAAGTCAAACGTCTTCGTTTGGTTGCCACGAATCGGCAGCGGCAACGACTCCGTGACCAGAATTCGCTTCGATAGCACGGGCAAGAATCCTTCTTCGCCGTCCGAGACTTTTTCAGTCGCACCAACGGCCTTGTAAGTCAACGCGCCAACGAAATCGGGAACTTTGATTTTCCAATACAGGGACTTCGACTGTTTGGCCGGAATCTCGAAAGCCTGATCAAGCTGCTGATTGCCGAACGCTGCGTCGACGCTTTTCGCCGTCCGAGCATCGGCAAACGTAAGCCGCACGGATCCCGATTGCGGATCGTCCGACTGATTGGAAACCTTCACCGAGAACTCCAGCAAATCGCCTTCGCGAAGGAAACGCGGCGGGTTGGGCTGAACCATCAGATCCTTGCTGGTCGTCATTTCATCCGTCAACAGCGCGGCTCGCAATTCATTGTCGTGGGCGAAACCCATGAACTTCCACTTCGTCAACGCTTCCGGAATCTCGAACTCCATCCGCACCGAGCCATCGTCGTCGACTGCAAGATGCGGGAAAAAGAACGCGGTTTCCTGCAAGTTTTTCCGTGGCGAAACTTGCTTCAGATCGACGCCGGAACTCGCGCTGGCGGAACCGCCGGGACCGGATCCTGGTTTCTTGGCGCTCACCGCGGATTTGGTCATCCGGGAGCTTGGGGCTGGTGCAGCAAAGTCAGCCGCCATTTCGTTTTCTGCCATCTCCATACCACCGGATGCGCCGAGCCCACCTCCTCCGAAACCCATTTGGCTGCGACTGCCGTAACCGCCGCCACGGCCCATCGCGCCGAAACTTCTACCGAAGTAGCCGCCTCGACTGATTCCGCCGCTCCAATAGTCAACGGACTGATACAAACCTGTGCGTTGGTCGAACTTGCGATACGATCGCGTTGCGTCTTCGTAGGAGAAGTTCGTTTTGTTTACGATTATTCGACCGAACTGGTCGTAGTTGTAAAACTTCAGGCTGACGGGAGAACGGTCGCGATAAAAAACGTTGAAGGCGTCTCTCCAACGATGAGCCGCGAAAGCGTCCAGCGAAGCGTCATACATGCCGACCACCATTTCCGCGACGGCAGATTCGGCATCAGGACCAGTGACAACCGCAGTCCACGTTTCCCTTCCGCCCGGCTGAAGCTTGGAGACAAAGTGCTCCCATTTGACGGCCAGCTTTTTGTTTGTCCACGGCACATTGATGCTGTGCCGCTGCGAATAGTTGCGGTTCTCGCGAACGTAGCTGATTCGCATCTGCAAACCACCGCGGTGCTTTTCCTCGATCGGAAACTTGATCACATGCTGAGTCGACTCCGCGCCGGTCCACCAGGACTTGATCGTTTTTCCTCGATGCGAAATTTCGATGAACGCCCGGCCGGAATCGTAGCCCGTACCCCAGATCGCCACAAACTCCTCGCCAGGTTCCACAGACTTTGTTTTCTGTTGGAAATGGTGCGGGATGCGGATCGCGAATTTGTCTCCCGTCACGTCGTTCACCATCAGCGGCAATTCCGTTTTGACCAGATTTCCGGAAGAATCCGTCGTTTCAAAAACAGCTTTAAAAGCTCCGGCATCGAGACGCACATTGGCTTCCGCCTTGCCAGAATCATCGGTGGCGACATCCATCTCCTGCAAGACCGCACCAGTCGGCCAGGCATTGATTTTCGAGAAGTCCGGTTTGTCCTGATCGGGATTGTAGCCCCAGCGATATTGTCGGCCCAAGTTGGCTCGAGCGACTCTTTCTGGCGGAGTCAGCTGATAGATCTTCAGTTTGCCTTTCGCTGATTGGCCTTCGCCATCAAGCGTGGAAACCTTTAACGACAGCGAAACATCTTCATCCGTCGTGAGCCAATCTTCGGCGCTCAGGTTGGCTTCGAGCGAAGTGTAGCCAATGCTGGTCGTCTGCGAAGCCGAACGCGTTTCCCCAGCGGTGTCCGTCACGTCGGCGAAAATCTGATAAGTGAACACGGGTTCGCTTGCTCGATCCACAGAATTGTCTGGTTCCGCCGTGAAAGTGACTTCGAATTTGCCCTCGATATCAGTCTTCAGTTCACCATTGGCCATTTCTTGGCTGTTGTTTTGCATCGGCCGGTACCAGAACCGCGAACGCCACCACGACGGATAGCGAACGGTTCGCACGACGCGCCAGGTGACTTTCGCGCCATCGATTGCTGCGCCCGTGTAAGCCGTCGCTTTTCCCTTGACTGTGACCTGTTTGCCAAGCTGGAACGCTTCGGCCGGCTTGTCGATTTCGGCAAAGAACTTGGGGCGTTTGTACTCCTCGACTCGAATCGAAGTGTTACCGTTGACCGAACATTGGATTCGCATCACACCGGTCGCGCGGTTTCGCGGTGCCGTAAAGCTGCCCGAGAAAGAACCAAACTCGTTGGCCGTGAAATCTTTCTTTTCGACTTCCTGATTGTTCGCATCGAACAGCCAAACGGTCACCTTCTTACCGATCAGCGTCGAGTACTTGTTCGTCATCGTGTTGGCCCGATAGCAAATGCCTTTAAACTGAATCGTCTGACCGGGGCGGTAGATGGAACGATCGGTGAAGAACACCGTTTGCAGTTGCGTTGTTCGATTTCGGTAGCGGCCGCCATAAATGCGATCCACGATACCTAGCGTTTGGTCGCCACTTTGGATCTGTAACTTGACCATGTTGTTGCGGTCAAGATACTTCAGCTTTGCCATTCCATTCTGATCGGTTTGAGCCCTCTGCCGATCCGTTTCAAAGCTTTTGCGCCCTTCGTACTTCCAGGCTACCTTGTCGACTGTCGCGTTTCTGATCGGCAAGCCGCTGATGGCGTCAAAGACCTGAACTTCGAACTGATTTTCACCGACGCCACGTCGAACGATCGCAGCCAGCTTGCTGATCCAGACTTCCGCCACTGAAATGCTGTTGAACTCACCGTTAACTCCTTCAACAAATTCGTCGTTGGAACAGCTGAGCAAAACGTAGCAACCGGAATCCAGCTTCAAGTTGTCCGGGGCAACCAACACGGACTCCGTTCGCTCCTGAAAATCTTTGGTTTCTGGCAAGTCAACCGACCATTGTTTTGCGATGGGAAGTTTCAGCAGTTGGGTGAACTCGTCGCCGCTAAAATTGCTTGGCGATTGCCGTTGAGCCCACTGTTTCCAGTTTTGAAAGTCGAACTTGACCAGTCGAAACCAGATTTTGCTCGTGTTGCGATAACGCACATCGACGGTGACTTCATCCCCATTCCAAACCCGTTCGGTGGAGATCTGAATGGACTTGGTCTCGATCTGTTGGGTAACGTTGCGGCACTGTTTTGCACCGATGGACGCGGGAAAGCGGGCGGGGCCCTGCTGAGCGATCTTTCTGGCTTTGACCAGATCCTTCTCATCGGACTGAATCGACATCGCTAACGCTGCCAAGGCCACTGTGCTGATCGGATGGTCGGCGTGATCATCAGAAAAACGTTGCAAAGCGGCTCGATACCGGGCGCCGGACTCACTTCCGGTCGCGACCGATCGGCCAAATCGAAACCGCATCAGCTCCGCGTCCAGGAAAGCCGAGTTTTCGTCGTCGTCGGCATGATAACGCAGAACTTCCTGCAACAAAGTGACCGCGCGGAGACGATATGAATCTTCGTCCGTGGTGTCCGGTTTCCAGTTGAGAAACTCTTTGGTTGAAGAAAAAATCGGGCCGTCGGCTGAGACTTCGAACGCATCTTGCTGACGTATGAATTGCTCATCGAGCGAATAAAAACTCAACGCGCGAAACGCCACGAAATCATAGAGCGTTGGGCGATAGCGATCGGAAACGGTCCCTTTTTCCAGCAACATTTCATAGTCGCCGATTGGAATCTTTTTAAGCTCGTCCGCGGCCTCCAATGCCGTCGTGAAATGTTTGTCGACTTCGCCCAAAATGCGAGCCAGATCCCAGGCTTCAATGTCATCACCGGGAGCCGATTGCGTTTGCGATCGCTGTTGGAACCGCCACGAGTTTTGCGAGTAATATAGATAGATGTATTCGGCCAGCATCACATTGAGCACCGGCTTCATCTGCTGTGGTGACTCCGGGATCGCAGCCTGTAGCTTCTTGATCACGTGCGGATAAACCGGCTGATCGATCTGGCCTTCCAGGAGAAACTGCGAACACATCGCCAACGTCGCTTCCGACCAAGCCTCATCGGCGACGGCACTTTTTCGAATGGCTTTCAGTTTTTCGATAGCAGACTTTGGCAACCCGCGGCTTTGATCCAACTGCGAATCGGTCCACAGCTGTTTGCGGTCCTGTTCTTCGGGAACCGAGCTGAGCAATCCTCTTTCGGTTGCAACGAATAGTCCGGCCAGAATTGAAACGAAGAGTGCGAAGCTGACAATGCGGATCATGACAAGTCCTGTGGCGACAGATGATTATCGAAAGTCCATCGGACCCGATTTTCACTTGTGACGCAAGCTCGATGATTGAGTTCCCCAATTCTTAAAACAGCGCAAACAAAAAACCAACTTCAGACCCGTCGGAGTGCGTCTGAAGTTGGCGTTTGCGGAAGCGGTAGCCAAATCTGAAATTTTTGAATTTTAGATGTAACGGTAGTTGGTGATCTTGTGGAACGAGCTTTCGACAACCGGCAACCAGACTGGCATCGACTTGATCGCGTAGAACCCTGCTGCGACGGCCAGGACAATGATGATCAGATTCGTGATCGCCTGCTCGGCACTGGCTCTTGCTTTCTGACGTGCGATTTGCTGATCGCTTTGAAGTGACGAAAGGAAGTACTTTTCTGATTCGAGCGAGTGGTAAAACTTGGACATGGTAGGGCCTGTCATTCTTCTGACGTTGGGATGCTTTCTGTGTCGAGAGAAAGGCAACGGTTGTGCCAAATCGGGAAACAGCCTGTTTCCCGAAGAAAAACACCAATTTGAAAATCCGCTGTGGTCAAAACGCAACACTTCGGTGTGTCGTGATTCGAAAACGCAGCATGATTCACAAACTACACCTGTGACTTGCCGATTACCGATCGATCGAATAACTTTTGGCCTGATTTCAAACCCCTCGAATGCCAATCCGTGAATCAGTCGCTGAAAAACAGGACCGTCGTCGTTACCGGTTCGTCGTCTGGAATTGGACGAGCGATCGCAATTGCCATGGCCAGGCAAGGAGCAGACGTTGTGTTGCACGGCCGTTCGCATACGGAGCGGATCGAGCAAGTTGCCGAAGAGATTCGAGGACTCGGACGCGAAGTGCATTGCGCCTTCGCAGACTTTGAATCAATCGAATCATGGGATGCGTTTGTCGAACAGGCTTGGAGCTGGAAATCCGGTGTCGACGTTTGGGTCAACAACGCCGGCGGCGACGTGTTGACCGGAGACTGGAAAGATGAAAGCCTGGAACGGAAGCTGGACTATTTGTTCCAGGTTGATGTCAAGGCAACGTTGATGCTGTCACGCGCGATCGGTTCACGAATGGCTGCGCGGGAATCCAAAAGTTCGAATTCGGTTCCTTCTGGTTCGGCTTCGATCATCAACATCGGATGGGATCAGGCGGCTCAAGGGATGGAAGGAGACAGCGGCGAGCTGTTTGCCACGACCAAGGGCGCGATCATGGCGATGACGAAAAGCCTGGCTCAATCGTTGGCTCCCAAAGTTCGAGTCAACTGCATCGCTCCGGGCTGGATCCAAACCAAATGGGGCGAATCCGCAAGCTCCACATGGGATGCTCGCGCCAAGTCCGATGCGTTAATGAATCGCTGGGGTCAGCCGGATGACATCGCGGCCGCTGCAGTGTTTCTCGCGAGTGAATCGTCAAGTTTTGTCTCCGGACAGGTTTTGCCCGTCAACGGTGGCTTTCAATATTACAAGGATTAGTCGAACAGAATGAACGCGTCCAAAATCACAATCGGCGAACTTGCCGTCACAGTGGTCAAAGCGACCGACGAACCCAAAGGAGCTGTGGTCCTATGTCACGGGTTTGGTGCCGGCGGCGATGACCTTGTATCGATTGCCGAAGAGATGGCGAAGGTCGACGAGAAATTTCGCAAGCTCGCGTTTCTGTTTCCCGAAGCGCCGATCGACATGAGCGAATCGATGGGCTTTGAGAGTCGCGCGTGGTGGATGATTGACGTCGACGAAATTCAGCAGCTGGCCGAACAGGGAAAATTCCAAAAGCTGAAGTCCGAATCGCCAGCGGAGCTTCCTCGTTGCAACGGAATGATCAATGAAGTAATCGAGTTTGCCTGCAATGAATATCAACTGCCTCACGCCAAAATCGTGATCGGTGGGTTCTCTCAGGGAGCCATGTTGACGACCGATGTGGCGTTGTCGCACGAAAAACAGCTGGGTGGGCTGATTGTCTGGTCAGGAACGTTGATCTGCGAAGACAAATGGACTTCACTCGTCGGCAATCATTCGTTCCCCGTTTTCCAGTCGCACGGGACGCTCGATCCAATCCTTCCGTTCGACGTCGCGGTCGATCTCTGCACGATGTTTTCAGACGCAGACATGAACATTGAGTTCACAGAATTCGACGGCCCACATACTCTACCCGTGAGCGCCATGAAGGGCGCCGTGAAACTGCTGCGTAAGGTTTTCAAGCTGTAGTTTTTTGGGCGATCCGTTAGCCTGGCGGGTCAGCATCGTACTTCGCCGTCGGACTACTTTGCCGAAAACTTGAACACGGTCTGGGACTGATAACTTTCTCCAGGCTGCAGGATAGTCGACGGAAAGCTGGGTTGGTTCGGGCTGTCGGGGAAGTGCTGTGTCTCCAGGCAGAAACCACCGCGGTGCAAGTAAGTCTTGCCAGACTTGCCTTTCAAACGCCCGTCAAGAAAATTTCCGCTGTAGAACTGGATGCCGGGCTCCGTCGTGTGGACTTCCATCATACGACCCGATTCCGGTTCGTGGACTTTGGCCGCAAGAGTCAGTTGGCCCTCTTTGCCGTCTTTGTCCAACACCCAGTTGTGATCAAAACCGCCGCCGTACTTCAGCTGTTCATGCCGGTCGTTGATCTGGTTCTTGATCGGACGCATCGTCAGGAAGCTGAGTGCCGTTCCGTCCACGTCCAACAGCTCTCCGGTCGGGATCAGACCTTCATCGACCGGCGTCATCTGTTTTGCATTGAGCATTAGTTCGTGATCGAGAAACGTGCCCTGCCCTTCGCCTTTAAAATTGAAGTACGTGTGTTGCGTTACGTTTACCGGCGTCGCTTTGTCTGTCGTTGCCGAGTAATCGACAGTCAGCGCATTCGCATCGTCGAGCGTATATGTGACGGTGACTTTCAGATTTCCCGGATAGCCTTCTTCAAGGTCCTTCGCCAAATAGGAAAGCTTGAGTGACTTGCTCTCGTCGTAGTTCTCAACCGTCCAGACGACTTTGTCAAAACCCATCGCTCCGCCATGAAGATGGTTGGCTCCATTGTTTTTCAGCAAGGAATAAGTTTCGCCATTGATCTCAAACTCACCATTGGCGATACGGTTTCCGTAGCGACCGACGACGGCGCCGAAGTACGGTTTGTCGACGGCGTTGATGTAGTCCTCGACGCGGTTGTAGCCTAAGGCGACGTCTGCCATTTTCCCGTCGCGGTCGGGCACAACAATCGAAGTGATAATCGCACCGTAATTGGTCGCCTTCACGGTGACACCGGAAGCGTTTTTCAGCGTATAGAGTTTGATCGAATCGAAGTCCTCGACTTGCCCTGAGGCAACGCTACTACCAATCATCATCGTGAAAACTGCCCATCCCCAAAGAATCGTTTGGTTCATTGTGTCCCCTTTTTGCCGGTGATGTTCGCTTGCCTGAAATTGACCGTCGCGATTGCAGGAAGCCGCAAACGTCGCTGGGTCACAGTTAGTCGTTGAGTTTTTCACCGGTTTGCCATATTCTGATCCCGCGAAACGTAACTTACCATCCCGGATAACCATGCCCAAAGACTTTCTAAAAGGAGCCTCGGACGAATACGATGTCGTCGTCATCGGAAGCGGCCTCGGGGGAATGACCGCCGCAAACATTCTTGCCCGTGACGGCATGAAAGTTCTGCTTCTCGAACAGCACTATAAGCTTGGTGGATTGGCGACCTGGTTTAAACGCCCTGGCGGCCACATTTTTGACATTTCTCTGCACGGGTTCCCATACGGGATGGTGAAAAGCTGCCGTCGATATTGGTCCAAAGAGATCGCGGATTCGATCGTGCAACTAAAAGGCGTTCGTTTCGACAATCCGATGTTCTCCTTGACGACGACCTTCGATCGGAAGGACTTTACGAATCTGTTGACCAGTGATTTCGGTATCGAAGAAGAAACCGTTTCGCGATTTTTCGACACCGCGCGCGGGATGAACTTTTACGACGACCAGGATCGTACGACGCGAGACCTGTTCGAGGAATTCTTCCCAGGCCGCGAGGACGTGGTTCGCTTGCTGATGGAGCCCATCGTCTACGCAAACGGTTCGACGCTCGAAGACCCGGCGCTAACTTATGGCATCGTGTTTTCCAACTTCATGTCCAAAGGCGTCTTTGTCTTTCAGGGCGGCACGGACAAACTGGTCAAGTCCATGGAGAAAGAACTCAAGGCCAATGGCGCGGATGTTCGCATCAACTGCGACGTCGAAAAGATCAACGTCAAAAACGATGCCGTCGAATCGGTGGTCGTCAATGGACGCACAATCAGGTGCAAGGCGGTCGTTTCCAACGCGAACTTGCGGTCGACGATTTTCAACATGGTTGGCGAAGACCATTTCGACAATTCTTTTGTCGACGACGCCAAAGAAGTGCGGCTGAACAATTCCAGCACGCAGGTTTATATGGCGATGAATCCGGACGACACCGTTCCGCGGGAGACAGGCGATCTGCTGTTTTCCAGCACAGCGGAACGATTCGAAACGGATTTGTTGCTCAGTCGCGACATCACCAGTCGTACTTTCTCGTTCTACTATCCCGACACGCGTCCGGACAAGAAAGAGCGTACGTTGATCGTTTCCAGCACCAATGCGAATTTCTCGGACTGGAACGACATGAGCAAAGAAGAATACGAAGCCAGCAAGCAGGATTTGATCGAGACGACTTTCGACGCCCTGGAAAAGTATGTGCCGAATTGCCGCGAGCGAATCGCGCACGTCGAAGCTGCTACGCCGATCACATTTGAACACTACACGAAACACATCAGCGGAGCATCGTTCGGTACCAAATTCGAAGGCCTCGCGGTCAGTCGCAAGTTGCCCGAACAGGTCACCGGTCTGTATCACGCTGGAAGCTGTGGCATCATCATGTCCGGCTGGTTGGGCACGATCAACTACGGTGTGATCGTCGCCAATGATGTCATCAACCAAATTACCAGTGCTTCGATGCCGGCTTAAGGCGTCGCCCGCGAGGGACGTTCGAATCCTGGTTCAGAAATCCTCTTTCCGCAAATCTCATTCTACAAACCGCCTGAACGCAATGTCGCTTGAAGCCATCCACGCAGCCATTCCTCATCGTGCTCCGATGCTGTTGGTTGACGAAATTGTCAGCCAGGAAGAAGACTCGATCGTCTGCGGTAAGACGTTTCACGCCGAAGAATATTTCTTTCAAGGGCATTATCCCGACCAGCCGATTGTGCCGGGCGTAATTCTCTGCGAAGCCACCGTTCAGTCGGGAGCGATTTTACTTTCGTCGAAAATGAAGCAGCAAACGGGCGTGCCAGTGCTGACTCGAATGGCAGATGTTAAATTCAAAAACATGGTACGGCCAGGCGACTCGATTGAAATGTCGGTCAAGATCGACGATATCGTTTCCAGTGCCTTTTACCTTACCGGCGTCGCCAGAGTGAACGGGAAAGTTGCGGCTCGACTATCGTTCACATGCACAGTCGCGGAAGCAGGTTAAGCGAATGGACTTTTTAAAGCTCAGCGGAAAACCCGTCGTCGTATTTGGTGTCGCGAACAAAAAGTCCGTCGCGTGGCACATCGGCAAAACACTGGAACAGCATGGCGCGAAAGTTATCTACGTCGTTCGCAGCGAAGCCCGCAAAGAATCAACGGCCAAACTGCTTGGCGATCGACCGGTTTACGTTTGCGACGTGGAGTTCGAAGAGCAAATTGAATCTGTGCGCGATCAAATCGTTGCAGACCACCCTGAACCCATCGCCGGGCTGGTGCACTCCATCGCCTTCGCTGCCTATGACGAAAGCGGTATCAAACCGTTTCACGAAACGGGAAAACAGCAGTTGCTGCGGACTTTCGATATCTCCTGCTTTTCTCTGATCGCGGTGTGCAACGCATTCAAAGTACAGCTCGCCCACGATGCCTCGGTCGTGACGATTTCCATTTCCACAACCACGATGGCCAGCGAAAACT
Organism: Mariniblastus fucicola; assembly: GCF_008087665.1. Taxonomy (GTDB): domain Bacteria; phylum Planctomycetota; class Planctomycetia; order Pirellulales; family Pirellulaceae; genus Mariniblastus; species Mariniblastus fucicola. The sequence continues at coordinate 3,660,684 of NZ_CP042912.1, read as the reverse complement.
ATGGCTTCATGGCTCCGGTAAAAGCTGCTCTCGATAGCTCGTTGGCGTTCTTGGCCAAGAGCTTTTCAAAGTTTTCTGAAATCCGTTTCAATGCCGTCGCGCCAGGATTGTTGAAGACTTCTGCTTCGGCCGGAATCCCTGGTTACGTCGACGCGTACCTGTTTGCAGAAACGGTCATCCCGCGAGGCAAGGCAATCCAGACGCAAGAGGCCGCCGACGCCGCCTGTTTTCTCCTTAGCCCGCGATCGTCCGGAATTAACGCTCAGCGGATCGTGATCGATGCCGGAATGGCGATCAACTATTTCGACAATGAGATAATCGCAAAACAAATGAAGCTCGATTGACGCTCGATGTTATAATGAAGGTTGCTTAACCTTAACGATTTAGTCTTGCTTTCAATCCACCATGGGGATTCGATTCCACTGCAACCATTGCGACAATCGCCTGAACGTCAAGGCGAAGCAGGCCGGGCAATTCTGTATCTGTCCGCAATGCGAGAGCGAAATTCGGGTTCCGCTTGAGTCGACTGTTGAGCCGCCGGTGAATCGCAAGAAGAAGCGTCATCGGCGAAAGGCCAAGCCTGTCGAGGTCGATGTTTCGCCACAGGTCAGTGAGCCTGCATCGATCGAGTTGCCTCTACCTGAGGAATCTGGATCCGTACCGGTCGCATCTGGAACGCGGTCGCCATCAAGCGAAGTTTCCCTCGAACCAATCGACGAATTTTCCTCTCAGAAAACGCTGCACGATCGTTCTCCGATGACGCAGCGATCCGTTCTGCCAACAGAGTTATCGGTTGGCGTCGATGTTGCTTCCGGGAAGGACGCGAATTCAAGTTCGGATTCGGAGATGGGTCGGCTTCCGGTCGCGCCCGTCGTCCCGACTGTAAAAAATGCTGCTTCGATCGAGCCTGTTGAGGAATCTGTCGACGAGATGCCTGAGTCGGCTTTCGACGACAATGAAGATTTCGATTCAGCCTCGGCTTTGGATGATTTGCTGTCCTCCGACGAGCGAAAAATCGTCGGTGAAGAAGCGGAAAACGCTGAGTCATTTTTGCTCGCCAAGCCAGTCGTGAAGGTGGAGGAGCATCCTTTAAAAGCGAACCCGAATTTGGTCTGGTATCTGCGACACAAGCGTCTTGGTGAGAAAGGCCCGTTGAAGGCTCAGCAAATTGAATCGATGCTGGAGTCCGGACAGATTCGTGAGGACCACATCGTGTGGCGGGAAGATTGGAATGACTGGCTCCCGGCCGCGGAAATTTTTCCTGAGTTGGCTGCAGATCAGAATCAAAATGCCGCGTACGAGATACCTGACGAACTCAACCCGCATTCGGAAGCGAATCGAAAGCGTCGAGCTCAGAAGCGTTTTTGGTGGTGTTTCAGTGTCGCTGCTTTTCTTCTGGTCCTGGTTTTGGTCTACTGGTTGACTCAGTTCGGTTGGTAACGATTCAGGTAGAAAAATGTTGTTCAAGACGAAATTCAAATCTTCTGTTTTGCTCGGTTTGTTGTCGGTTGGCGTGATGGTTGGCTGCGATTCCGCGACCGATACGGATGTCAAAAAAGTCGACGAGGCAACCGTGTCTTCCACCGAAACTTCGGAGCCAGATGCGGAAACATCGACTCCTAAGGATGACGGGGCAGACAGTGAAACGAACTCCAACGAGTCCGCGGAACCGGAAGATGCGGCACCCGAAACTGCTGCCAGCGATGCGACAAATGCAGAGCCGACCGAAGATGCGGCTGAGGGAGAAGCTGGTTTCGACGTCTCTGTCGCGGAAGGCGGCGCACTGACATTCAAGGCTCCAGCTTCGTGGAAGAAAGTCAAACCGCGGTCGTTCGTTGTCGAGTACGAGATTGCCGTGCCGAAGTCGGAAGGCGAAGCCGAAGATGCTGCCGACGGACGACTGACCATCATGGGCGCGGGCGGAAGCGTGCAAGCCAATATCGATCGATGGTACGGCCAGTACACTCAACCTGATGGCGGTGAGACGAAGGACGCGTCAAAGGTCACCGAAACGATGATCGGGGAAACCAAGGTGACGTGGGTCGATATCACCGGCACGTTGATGGATACTCCAGGCGGACCGATGGCGGGCGGTAAAGTCGTGGAACGTGAAAACTACCGGACGTTGGCTGCGATCGTTCAGGCCGGAGAACACGGTCAGTACTTCATCAAGCTTTACGGGCCAGGAAAAACGATCTCGGACAACGAAGCTGCTTTCAAGGCATTTGTTGAGAGTCTTGAAATCAACGACGAAGCCAGAGGACTTTAAGTCGGTTCTGTGGATCGTCCGAAAATCCGGGCCGTGACCTTTGACATGGACGGCCTGATGTTCAACACCGAAGACCTCTACGACATCGTCGGAGAGCAGTTGCTCAATCGCCGCGGTCAGAGTTTCACGCCGGAAATCAAAATGGCGATGATGGGTTTGCCGGGTGTCGTGGCGTTCGGCGTTATGAAAGAGCTTTGCTCGCTGGATGATTCAGTCGAAGCATTGGCGGAAGAATGCGAAGCTCTGTTTGCGGACCTGTTGCCAAAGCGAATTCAAAAAATGCCTGGACTGGATGTGCTGCTGGGGTTGCTTGAAACTTCTGGCATCCCCAAAGCCATCGCCACCAGTTCGCACGCCCGTTTCGCCACAACCGCTTTGGAAATGTTCGATCTTCAGCCGCGTTTTGAATTTGTGCTGACGGCCGAAAGCGTGACTCAGGGGAAACCGCATCCTGAGATTTATTTGAGTGCCGCCGAAAAACACAGTGTCGATCCGGCGGAAATGTTGGTGCTCGAAGACAGTATTCATGGCAGTAACGCCGCGCTTGCTGCCGGCGCAACGACGATCGGAGTTCCCTCTCGCAGAGTCGATCGGGCTCAGTTTGGATCTGTTTACGCGATTTGCGACCGCCTGGACGATGCTCGAGTGCTTGAATTGATTCGAAACTGACCGCCGGGGTTGAACGAGGCTTGCGATATTTCGTCGTCGAAAGATACTGATTGCTCCCAATCCATGCCCTGCCCGATTCATTGAAAACATGAGTACCCCAGACGCTCCCATTGCCATTGTTCTTGCTGCCGGAAAAGGCACTCGTATGAAATCCGAGTTGCCGAAAGTGCTCTGCGAAGCTGCTGGGCGACCACTGGTCAGCTACGTCATTGACTCGCTCCGTACGGCTGGAGTTGGGAAAATCGTTGCCGTCGTTGGATATCGGGCCGACCTCGTAAAAGAGACATTGGCCAGCGACAACGACATCGATTTCGCTTTACAGGAAGAGCAGCTTGGAACCGGACACGCGGTGATGATGTGCCGTGAAGCCATCGCCAACCATAACGGCCCGGTCGTGGTCGTGGCTGGAGATTCTCCAATGCTGCAATCCGATTCAATCGCAGCTCTCTTGAAAGATTTTGCCGACACCAATCCGGCCTGTATTCTCGGCACGCTGATTCACGAGGATCCAACGGGGCTTGGCCGCATTGTTCGCGATGGCGACGGAAAGTTTACCGGGATCGTCGAAGAGAAAGACGCTTCAGAAGACGAGAAAGCGATCAGCGAAGTCAATATGAGCACTTATGTGTTCGATTGCCAAAAAATGCTGGGAGCACTCGATCGGTTGACCGATGACAACCGTCAGAAGGAATACTACATTACCGACGTGCCGGGCATTATGCTGGCCGATGGCGAGGACGTGCGTGCATTGCCGGTGCTCAAGCCGATCGAAGCACTCAGCGTCAACACGGTTGAGCATCTTCAAGCCGTCGAAGAAGCTTTGCTGAAACAACAATAAGAAGTCGTCACCTAGCCTGCCACCTACGTCAATGTTACTCAGTCGAGCGACAAACATGAATCTTCAGGTCTTCAGTGGACGTGCCAACCCGATGCTGGCGCGGAATATTTGCTCTTCGATGAACATCGGGCTCGCCGAGTGCCGATTTTCGACTTTTCCGGACGGAGAGTTCCACTGCAAAATCGAAGACGTCCGCGGTCGGGACGTTTTCATTGTTCAGCCAACCTGCCCTCCGGTGAACGACAATCTGATGGAGCTGTTGATCATGATCGACACTTGCCTGAGAGCAAGTGCGGAGCGGATCACGGCGGTCATTCCTTACTACGGTTACGCTCGCCAGGATCGCAAAGATGAAGGCCGCGTTCCGATCACGGCCAAGCTGGTTGCCAACATGATCACCCGTGCCGGGGCGGATCGTGTGCTGGCGATGGACTTGCATGCAGCTCAGATTCAGGGGTTTTTTGACGTGCCGGTCGATCACCTGTATGCCGGCAGCGTGCTTAATGAACACTTTTTGTCGCTGAACATTCCCAAAGAAGACATCGTGATCGTTTCGCCCGATGAAGGCTCGATCAAGCGAGCGGTTGGGCACGCAAAACGTCTCGGCGGTCAGATTGCGATTTTGGACAAACGCCGACTCTCGGCCGACACGATTGTTCAGGAGAACATTATCGGCGGTCCTGTCGAAGGCAAGATTGCGTTGATGTTTGATGACATGATCAGCACCGCCGGTTCAATCTGCGGAGCCGCTGAGCTGGTCAAGCGGAAGGGTGCCAAAGAGATTCACGTGGCGGCCAGTCACGGCGTGTTCGCCGGCAAAGCGGTTGAGCGTCTGAAAAATGCTCCTATCGATTCGATCGTTGTCACGGACAGCATTCCGGTGTCGGAGGAGAAAGCCGAACAGCTTCCAAACCTCAACGTGCTCTCTATTGCTCCGATGATGGGCGAAGCGATTCGTCGGATCCACCAGCACAAATCAATTAGTGCCATTTTCTCTGAAGAGTCCTCGTCCGGGTAGCGCTGACGGATTGACGTTGTTTCAAGGCGATTTCGGCATCCTCGATGCCTTCGTATTCCCGCGGTGACATTTTGGTTTGACGAAAACAACGTCATGGCTTACAACTTGGCGTCCACAGCGATATGAAGTTGAACTGCTGCCCAAAAGTGGGCTCCGCGAGGGGGAGCCGTGAACCTGGTCAGGCCTTAACCGGAGCAGCCATAAGCGGGGTACTCTTGTGCGGAGTCCTCTTTTGGGCAGATTCAACTTTTTCTTTGGCTCGTTCTTCGAAGCGGCGTGGAAGTCATGCCTCGAACGCCCCACCGTGTCATTGCTGTCGCACGACCGGTAACACGCGTTCCTGCAGCGGAATCGCCGCCGGTCGCATGCACGGATTCACCGTGATCGTCAAGTAAGTCCGGTTTGCCGACATGCACCGATACAGCATCGTAGTTTTCCTTGGCGCGTTCCTGCTGTTTCAGGTACAGCCGCTGATTGCGAAAGTCATCCTGCCGTGGTTCGGCGGAACCGCAGCGGTCTGGAACACTTGCATGATGTTCTTTCAGATCGTCCTGCTGCTTGGCTATTTGTATTCGCACGGCCTGCGAATGTTCACGACGCCACGGAACTCATGGATCGTTCACAGCGTCGTTTTGTTGTTGGCCTTGTTCGCGCTCCCCGTTCTTCCGTCCGAGTCGCTCAAGCCAGATTCGTACGAATCGTTGTCCGGTGAGATCGTGAAGGTGCTGGCCCTGTCGGTCGGGATCCCGTTCTTCATACTCGCCACCACTGGACCGCTGATTCAAGCGTGGCAAAGCGTTTCACACGGCAATGAGACAAAGGCAGAAGTTTCCGATTCGCCCTACCGTTTGTACGCATTGTCGAACATCGGCTCGTTGCTCGCGTTAATCAGCTATCCGTTTCTGGTTGAGCCGAACTTGCGATTGCAGAATCAATCGTGGATCTGGTCAGGGCTGTTCACGCTATTCGTCGTGATGTGCATTTTTGGTGGCGCGCAAGTCCGCGGTTTCTCTTCGTGGCAAGCGCCTGCCGCGAAAGACAACCCGCGCGCCGATGCATCGCCAGTCCCGTCCATCAGTGTCGGACGAATGCTGCTGTGGTTGCTGCTTGCCATGATTCCGTCCGTCATGTTGTTGGCGACGACCAACTTGATGTGCCAGGAAATCGCATCGGTGCCATTCCTGTGGATTCTGCCACTGGCTCTGTATCTGATCTCGTTCATCATCTGCTTCGAAAAACCAGGCTGGTATCATCGCGGCCTGTTCGTCCCGCTGTTGCTTTTCGGAGTCATCGCCGGAGTTGCTGTGGCGATGCTCAACGCGTACGCGTCGGCTGGCCTTCAGGTCCTGCTGCTCAGTTTCAGTTTGTTCGCTTGTGGCATGACCTGCCATGGCGAGCTTGAACGCATGAAGCCACATGTGAGTAGCTTGACGCTGTTCTATCTGTTCGTGTCGTTGGGCGGATCGCTGGGTGGGATTTTTGTGGTCCTCATCGCGCCCAGAATATTCAATGGGTTCGCAGAGTTTCAGCTTGCTCTGATGGGTGCTCTCTTGCTGGGCATTGCGGTCCCCTGTTTCTCAAAATCGATCTCCGGCGGGCGCAAAATTGGCATCGGATTCGCCAGTTTGATCATTGGCGGTCTGGCGCTGTCCAGCTTTCTCGGAACGTTGAATCGTTCCGGAATCGACCGCGTGTTGCTGGATGGTCGAAACGAGTACGGCATTTTCTCGGTCGAAAAGGATGGTGACCGACGTGTTTTCATTAGCGGAACGATTGACCATGGCAGCCAAATCGTTATGCCGCAGCCCAGTCTTGAGCCTCACAGTTACTACTCGGACGGAAGTGGATTCTCAATCTGTGTCAAAACTCAACGCGATCTCGCAAGCGACGAATCTCCGAAGAGATCGGGCTTGAAAATAGGTGTGCTTGGGCTGGGAATTGGCTCGATGCTGTCCTGGGCTGAGGCCGACGACGAATTTGTGTTCTACGAAATCAATCCGCGAGTCGAATCAATCGCCAGAGAGTGGTTTACTTTTCTACCGACATACGAATCGCAATGCGAGGTCGTGATTGGCGACGGGCGAATCAGGCTGGAAAAGGAAACCAGTCGTGGCATCGATCGGCAATTCGATCTTCTTGCCATCGACGCGTTCTCAAGTGACTCCATCCCGGTTCACCTGCTAACGGATGAATGCTTTGACGTTTATGAAAAGCACTTGCGGCACGATGGTATCCTGTTGTTCCATGTTTCCAATCGATTTATCGACCTGAAACCAGTCCTGTTCGCGACAGCAGCAGACCGAGGGCTGGCAGCGACCTACGTCAGGCACGTCAACAGCGACGCGACATCAACCAGGGTAAGCCACTGGGTTTTGGTAACCAACGAGAAAGTTGCCAACCATCAGCGAATTCGGTCTGCCGCCGAACCTTACGATTTGCCAGTTGATGCCCCGCGATGGAGCGACGATTTTGCGAGTCTGGCTCCGGTGATAAACTGGTCTTTCTATGTGTCCTGGGACAGGATGATTCAGAAAGCCGAGCAGAACGCGAACAACAAATGACGGAATCGAATTCCAATCCGGAGCTGCGACGAAAGTCCAAAAGCATCATTCGATTTGAGAACGGTGCGTTCACTGAGAAAGCCGATTTTCTGGCTGTCGAGGAGCCGTTGGAGATTCGGATCGTCTATGGATCGCCGGGGAATCAAAGAAACCGTTCGCTTTCGATCACGATGCGAACGCCTGGCCATGACCGCGAGTTGGCTGCCGGATTTTTATTGGGAGAAGGCATCGTCACCTCAGCAGATCAGATTACCCAGTTCGAACTGACAGGGCCGAAAGACGAATGCACTGGACTGACCAATCAACTTTGTGTCCATGTCGCTGAAGGCGTGAGTTTCGATTTCGGTTCTTTGCAACGAAACTTCTATACGACATCAAGTTGCGGGATCTGCGGCAAAGCGTCATTGGATGCCGTTCGTGCACAATTGACTCACTCGGTAGGCTTTCCGTCGATGAAGGTTTCGGCGAGCTTGATTGCGTCGCTTCCATCGACGATGCGAGAGCGTCAGTCCACGTTCGACGAAACCGGAGGGCTGCACGCGGCTGGACTGTTTGCGACCGACGGCAAACTGGTGGCCTGTTATGAAGACGTTGGCCGACACAACGCATTGGACAAACTTGTTGGATTCCAGTGTCTTGCGGGGCGTTTGCGTGAGTCTGAAAGTTTGGCTTTGGTGAGCGGGCGGGCGAGTTTTGAATTGGTCCAGAAAGTCATCTCTGCCGGGATTCCAATCCTGGTCGCGGTAGGCGCACCTTCTTCGCTTGCGGCCGAATTGGCTGATGAGTTTGGAGTCACCCTGGTCGGATTCGCATCAAAAAACCGGTTCAATATCTACTCGCATTCATCGCGGTTGATTATGGATGTATAAATGGCGTCGAATCGTTGCATCGTGATCACATGCCTGTATAACAACGTGGCATCAGTCCTCACGAGAACCCAACATGACCCACCGAATTCCACTCGCCGCCTTGCTGCTGTTTAGCCTCTGGTTTTGCGAAACGCTCAACGCGCAAACCTATTATGTTGCTCCAAATGGAAACAACAATCGCACGAATGCTCAGGCGCAGAATCGCAACACGCCATTTCGAACGATTCAGACAGCTCTTAACCGTGCCCGGGAAGGTTCGACCATTGTCGTTCTCGATGGAACATATTGGGGGCAGTTTAATTTTGTGCGTTCGAACGTAACGTTGGAGGCAGAGCGAAAAGAAGGAGCGTTTATTGTCGGATCGATTTTCGCTTCGGACCTTTCCTTTCTCCGTGTCGACGGTTTTGAGATTGCCAATCGTCGTCCCGATGCGCCGCGATCAAAGGGGCTTTCTTTTGTTCGATGCCACGACGTGGTGGTTCGAGATTGTCGAGTCCACGATTGCCGCGGCGGCGGAATTGCTTTCGACCAATCGGATCAGCTTCTTTGTGAATGGAACATCGTCTACCGGAACGCGTTTTGGGATCCGGGCCAACACAGCGGTATCAGCATCTATCAGCCGCAGCGTCGCACGAACGACGCGCCGGGCTATGACATCATCGTTCGCAACAACACAAGCTTTGCGAATGAGAACAAGTTGGACAATGTCCTTTTTGGCAGACCGACTGACGGAAACGGAATCGTCATCGACGATAGCCAGAACTTGACCGCCCCGACGGGCAACGGCGAAAACTACTCGGGCTCAATTCTGGTCGAAAACAATCTTTGCTACAACAACGGAGGCCAGGGCGTTCATTGCTATCAATCTGAAAATGTGACGATTCGCAATAACACGCTCTATCGCAATATGCGTAGCTTTGAATTCGGCGGAGAAGTTGCCGTCGTTCGCGGAGACAGTGTGTTGGTTTACAACAACATCCTTTGTGCGAGTGACAATCGGAATGCGGCGCTCAAATTCGAAGGCGGATTTGTGTGGTTCAACTTCAACCTGATTCACAATGGTTTTACGCCAGGCGTCAACAACGGACGCGACACGATTTTCGCTGCACCCGATTTCGATCCAGCCGGGTTCTTCGCGCCGAAAAGATCCAGTCCTGCTATCGATTCCGGCTTGACCCAGTTCGGCAGATTCGGACTCGACGTTGATGGAAAGTTTCGCATCAGTGGCGATGCCATCGATATCGGAGCCAAAGAGTATCCGTTCCGCTAGGCGGCCAATTTGAGTCAAGCGATTTGAGCCAGCCGATTGAGACCGCGTAAAGAAAAAACGGCAAGCCAGTTCGGGCTTGCCGTTTCGATGTGTACGCCGTTCGGTGAAAGCTATGCCGAGACGTGTCCGTCGATCAGTTGCTGAAGCTTGGCTTTGTCCTGGTATCCCTGAAGTCTTTCAACGACTTCTCCATCCTTGAAAAGCAGAAGCGTTGGGACGGCCGCAATGCCGTACTTCACCGCGAGATCCATGTTCTCCATGACGTCCATTTTTCCAACTTTTGCGTTGTCCTTGTTTTCGGATGCCAACTCTTCAATGACTGGACCCAGTCTTTTGCAAGGGCCTCAGGAATCGGAATAAAAATCGATCAATACCGGTGTTTCGGATCCAAGCACTTCGGAATAGAAAGCTTCGGAAGTGAATTCTGTCGCCATTAGATATCTCCATTAGCTGATGCAAGATTGCGCACGCCACGCGAATGAAACTGATTGTTTCGGTCAATGCACGAAGCGTAAAAACTCAAAGTCGCCGAACGAAGACGCACATCACTCGTCAGACGACCTGGACGCGACGATTCTACGGTTTTCGAATCCAATGAACAGTGACAGTCCGATCCATGCGATTCCGATTGGGATCATGATCAGAGAAAGCGTGGTCATCGCCAGACCGATTGACTCTCTCGCATACTTGTAGACACCTCCGACCGAAGAATCTCCGCCTCGTCGGACGACCGTGTCGATGAAGCTTTTCGCCTTGTAGCGATCCTCTCGATTCACCGCCGTGAAGAGAACTTCGCGAGCCGGGTTACTGATCCCGTACTCAGCCGACCGACCGATCACAGAGACCACGGCGAGCACCCCGATCGTTGGTGAAAACGCCAACGCCGAAATGCCAACGACATAGGCCAGCGGCAAGGCGGACAGTGTCATGCCCAATCCGACTTTCTTCATCAGCCATCCGACAAGGAAGAACTGGAAGATCAAAGTCACGATAGAAACGGCGAAATTGACATTTGCGAAGTACTGCGTTCGCGCTGCTTTGGCTACTTCCTGCTGCAATTTGGATTTTTCGGCTTCGAGTGACTCGGCTGACAACGAGTCCGCATTTGCGATTGTCGAAGCGTCGAATTCAATGTCCTCGAAAGCTGCCTTCACGATTTCGGCTTGCTGAAAATAGACGGCAGTTCCACAGGTCGCCAGGAAAATTCCGAACATGCAGATCGCGAACAGATATCTCGACTTGAACACTGCCGTAAAACCCGCAAACGGATTCCCTCCGGTTGCGTTTCCGCTGCCAAGATCTTTCTTTTTCGAATCGCCGGCGCGTTTGAACGAACGTTCCATCGAAAAGTAGATGAACAGGGCGGCGACCAACAGGATGACAGGAATCAGCAACAGATTGGCGACGCCGATTCGACCAACGAGAGTCGCCGCGACCTGAGATCCGACCAGTCCACCAATTGTTCCTCCTCCCGCCATGATGCCGAAAATGCGTCGACCCTGAGCAGTCGAAAGCATGTCTCCGGCCACGCTCCAGAAAAATGAAACGATGAACAGCCCGTAAACGCTGATCCATACAAAGAACGCTCGCGCGACCCAAATTTGGTACGACTCCGGCAAACTTCGCATTGCCAGCCAAAACACGATCAGGCACCCAATGAAGATCGCGTAAATGCTCGGTACGAGAATTCGCCGATGAAATTTGCCGACCAGTAGAGAGTACAGCGGAATTGCGATCAGCATCACGACGAACGTCGCCCAGAACAACCACGACAGATTTTCAATCCCGTACGTCGAACCGATTTGCTCACGGATCGGACGGAGAATGTAGTAGCTGAACAGGATCAGGAAAAACCAGACCGCGCCGTGTCGCAGGATGGAACGTTCGTAGTCCGTCATGTCTCCAATGAGACGCTGTTCTATCGATTGAAGCATGAAGCTGTTTGGGAGGGTGAGCGCAGGGCGGATGGGAAAGCGGAACTGGCGGTCCTGGCCGGAAGGCTGGCGAATCCGACTGAACTGAGACATATGAATTGCTCAGGTCAGTTGTGAAACCGGCTCCATGTTTTTCAAAGCTGTGTTATAGCCGATCGTCGCTTTGCCAGAGTAGATAGGCGGCGCCGGTTCGCAGAAAAAGCGCAAGTCGTTTTGAATTTGAAATGAGTTTGGAGCTAAACATGGCTGCCACGTTCCAGTATGCCAAACCATTTCCGCTGCCGCGCCTATTGCTTACGCTTCAATCGGCTTCGACGAGCAAAGAACCACGCGATACAACCCGCGACGGCAACCCAAGGCCACATCCATTGAATGCGTCGCCAATTGAACGACTTTTCGGTTGGATGGCCGATTGCCGGGATCGTAAAGTCGACGTTTTCATATTCGCCCATCACGATTTTTCGGTGCAACAACAAGTCATTTTTCAACACACCCTCCGCTCGGTCGATATCGCAAAACTCTCCAGCAACCGAATCAGAGCGAATTACTCCGGTCGCTACATCCTTGATATCTGCGTTCACATACCCGCCGACGCGACTGTCGAATCCGGCGTGCTGCATGTACAGCAAATGCTGAAAGAATTCTTTCTCGTGCACTTCTCCATCGTGAATGTGCACGGTTGGAAAAAACAATTCGCTCTCGTCGCGAGTCTCGAATTCGAACGCCATCGGATGCGGCTTTCGATTTCCGTCCTTCAACTGGAAAACGGCAAACCCATAATCTGCGTATTGCGGCAATTGATTCCAGACTTCTTTTGGCAGAACGAAGCGTTCGTCCAGTCGATCGAAATCCTCCATCGTCGGAACGAACGAGGCGACATAGCTGCCGACTTCGACGACCGAAAGCGAATCTTTGCTCGCGGAAAGCGAAAACTCACCACAACCCAATTGGATTCTGGGCTTGATTGGGAATCCGACGTTGAGCGTATCGAAAAAGCCTTCGTAGTCTTCCAGGTTGATGAACCGAACGCTCTTCTCTTCCGCAGGTTGCCTAACCGGAATCGGCAGGATCATTGCGTTCTCGTTTTCGGACTCGTAAGTCATTTGATAGACCAGAAACTGCGTCCCCTTTCCAGAGAACCGTGCAAAAATTCGCGTGTCGCCAACGGACAGAATCGGTAAGGAGAAGATGCACATCGTATGCCCCGGTTGAAGGTTTGCGTCGGTAATTTGTGGGTTTGCGAAGCATAGCCAACTTGCCAGCATACAAACTCTGATTTAAAGTTAGGACTTCTTCATGGAGTTCAATTCACACGATGTGAGTTCCGAATTCCGCGATTGCAATTGGTACCAGGAGAAGACACGCATGTCGTCGAGTGAAATTTCGGGAGACTCCAAAGGCACTTTTTTAGGACATCCCAAAGGATTGTTTGTCCTGTTCTTTGCGGAAATGTGGGAGCGTTTCTCCTACTACGGAATGCGTGCGTTGCTGATTTTCTATCTGGTACAGCACTGGCTGTTCTCGGAAGCTGAGTCCGGAATTATATACGGTGCCTACACCGCTTTGGTTTACATCACGCCGGTCATCGGCGGATATTTGGCTGACCGTTTTCTGGGGCAACGAAAGGCGGTGCTCTTCGGAGCTGTTCTGCTTACGTTCGGGCACTTCTTGATGGCATTCGAAGGCGATGGAGGCCACGAAGGGATGGCCGTTCAGATTTTCTGGCTGGCACTGGCATTCATTATTGTCGGTTCCGGTTTCCTGAAAGCCAATATCTCCGTGATCGTTGGCCAGCTGTACACGCGGACGGACCCTCGTCGTGACCCAGCCTACACAATTTTCTACATGGGTATTAATCTCGGCGCGGCTCTCGGAGCAATCGTCGCAGGCTGGCTTGGGCAAACCTATGGTTGGGCTTGGGGTTTCGGTGCTGCCGGCGTCGGAATGTTGCTGGGCTTGGTCGTATTTATCATTGGTACTCCGTTGCTCTGTGGTCGAGGCGAATCGACAAATCCTGAAAGGCTCAACGAAACCGTTGGCGGCATCAAATTCGAATGGTTGATTTACCTCGGCAGCGTCCTGGGCGTTGGTCTTGTCTGGCTATTGATTCAGTATCAGTCCCTGGTCGGTTGGTTGCTCGGTGCGGCGGGTTTGCTGCTGGTGATATACGTGCTGTACACCGCAGTCGCAAAGCTCAAGCCGCATGATCGTGATCGAATCTTTGCCGCAGTGTTCCTGATCTTTGGCTCCATTTTGTTCTGGGCTTTGTTCGAACAAGCCGGTTCATCGCTGAACCTTTACACCGACAAGTCCGTTGATCGATCGATTTTCGGTTGGGACGTTCCAGCTGCTCTGTTCCAGTCTATCAATGCGATTTACATCGTTTTGTTGGCTCCCGTTTTCGCCGCCCTGTGGACGTGGCTTGGAAACAAGGGGCTCGAACCATCGGCTCCGGCCAAGTTCGGTTTGGGACTGATTCAGCTCGGTTTTGGCTTTCTCGTTCTCGTCGCTGGTGCCTACGCGGCGGGGACTGGAAATCTGACTCCGGTGATTTACATTTTCCTGATCTACCTGCTTCACACGACAGGCGAGCTTTGCCTTTCTCCGGTCGGCCTGAGTGCAATGAACCGGCTGGCTCCGGCTCACCTGGCGGGTCTGATTATGGGAACATGGTTCTTCGCTTCTGCCGCAGGAAACTTCGCGGCAGGATTGATTGCTTCAGCCGTTGGTGCTGAAGACGCAGGTCCGGAACGCGTGACCGAGGTTTACTCGACCGTCGGTTGGACGGCGGTAATCGTCGGCGTTGTCGTGATCCTGATTTCTCCGTTGGTGAAATGGCTCATGCATCTGGATACCCTCGGCGATGATGAAGACAAAATCGAAGCCGCTGAAATGGCAGTCGACCATACGGAATAACGCCGCGCTCAGAATCGGAATCGCAATCCAGTAAACGCCGATCCGATCGTCACCCCACCGATGTCAAGGTGGTCGTAGCCGACAGTCCACTCGGTCGTCTGGTTCAATGCACGCCCAAGGCTAATTTGGGCGTGCGTGATGTCAGTGTCTCCGACCGAACCGAAATCGATTTCGCCAGTCGCCATAATTCTGTCCGTCAGTCGTAAATCGAATCCGCTGGTCATGTTGAAACCAGCATCCCCGCCGTAGCTGTCGCCTAACCAGTTGATACCAAGGCCAAGTCGCATGCGAAAGTTTTCGGTAACGATGGGTTCGTAGACGACGTTGACGTCGCCAAGGAACAGGTGGTCACGAAAGCTCATGCCTGACTCCCGAAGCATCGTAACGCTGGTGTCGAGGCCGGGACCACCAGGAGCTTGTAGGAGTAGACCAAAACTACCGTGAGCGATGTTGTCAAAGTCGGTGCCTCCGACGGCAGTCAAACGGACTCCCCAGGCAAACGAATCGGCTGATTCAACAAACCAGTCGCCTTCCACAATCGGCTGTTCGATCACTGACGCGACCACCGGTTGGTAGACGGGCTCTGGCGTCTGGACGACGACCGGTGTCGGAATAATCGGAGCAGGATCGTGATGGATCACATGAACTTCTCGAACTGCTGGCGCGAACGATCGTCCGATTCGAAACTGAAATCCTGAATCGCAATCTCGTCGCCTGGATTGCTTGTTGCGTTGACGATGATAATCCTGGTGGCGATCCTGTTTGCGTGCTCGATCCTGCCCCTTGCGGCGATCTTCCTGTCGACGCGAATGTCGATCTTCGTCCCGATGCTTGTCGCTGGGACGAGAATTGTTCTGAACCGGTTTGGCGGGTTTACTATGCCTTACAGCGTCGCGGACTCGACCCAACTTTCCCTGACCCCAGGCGAAATTCGCGTGAGCCGACGAAAGCAGAAGCAAGAGGACAACGATGTAAACAGTTTGTTGCGTTCGGTTCATCAGAAATCCTTTTCTGGAATGATTCGACTGGAAGTTACGTTCCCCAGATTGCACGCGACGTGCCAAACCGAAATATCCGATCGAACACGTGAAAATACGACGAATCGGAGTGCTGGCACTGGTTTGCTTGCGACGTCAAACTGATTCCTGGCGATCTGTTTGATGACAGGATGATGAACGCGGCGAAGGCCTGTCGTAAGTTGGCGACGCCAGCGAAATTCGTAAAAGCACAGTTCCGATTACAATGTCACCATGAAAATTCAACGTCAAAGAATCGTTGCCCGGCTGATTTTGATCGCGTTCGCTATATGCCTGGCCGGCAGCAAAACAGTGGCTCAGACGATGGTCGACCCTTCCCTGTTTCAACAGCCCCGGCAGGAAAAGTATTCGCTTGATGATGGAGATACGCTGGGCGTATTCGTCGAAGGCGTGATCGGCGAGTTTCGCTCCATGCCTCCGGTGCATCAGCCTGTTGCCGGAAGTGATCTGCCTCCCGCGATGGGGTTTCCGACGCTGGTGCTGCACGACGGCACGATTCGCATGCCATTGGTCGAGCCCATTTCCGTTCGTGGCCTGACAGTTCTCCAAGTCGAATCGCTATTGAAAAAAACTTACCGCGAGGGGAAGAACCCGATTATCACGGATCGCAATCGGGTGATCGTTTCCCTGATTCGGAAACGGACGGTCAACGTGATGGTTGTTCGTGGCGATCAGTCGGACTCAATGGCTCGTCCCGGACTTCGGACGAACCAGAGCTCTCCGGTTTCAGCCCGGACTGACGGTAGTGGACGCATCTACAACTTGAACTTGCCAGCCGGCGACAACGATCTGCTAAACGCCATGATGCAATCGGGCGGATTGCCTGGAGTCAACGCAGAGGAACAAATGCAGGTTCTGCGGAACGTCGCAAATGCGAAAGTCGGCAACAGACGTGCTCCATTCCCGCGCACTGGTGACAGAGTTGGCCACCCAGAATCCGATCGAGGTCATTCGCAATATTTTCCGCTTCGCAGTGACGCAAATTTTCCGTCGGAGCCTTTCACGCGGACTCAAACGCGGCTCGGGGATGGTGACATCGTTGCAATTTCGGGAAAGCCGACCGAGGTTTTTTACACCGGTGGTCAATTGGGAGGCGGCGAGTTTGTGATTCCGCGTGACCGTCCAATGTCGGTCATGGAGGCGATTGCTCAAGCAGGGGGCATTCCACAATCTCGTCGTGGTCTTGGGGCGATTCCGCTGCAGGAGCCGCGATTGCTGACGCTGGTGCGAAACGTGGGAGGTCAGCAAATTTCGTGGCAGTTTGACCTGGGCAATGGCTTCTCACAGCAGGCAAGTCAGACTCATGTGCGTTCAGGAGACTATCTGATCCTCGACTACAGTCCGCCTCAGCGAGTGAAAAACGTGGGCATCGGAGTGTTTAATACTTACGGAGTTCGCGAACTTTTCCGCGACTAGGCACTGTTTGGTAAATGTGAGCGGCAAGGCGCTAGCCGCCGTTCCATTGCGCTTTTTAACGGCGGCTAGCGCCTTGCCGCTCATGTTTGGCCGCGTTGATGACATGAAAGTCAATTTGTCAAACAGTGCCTGGTAGTAGCCTGTAGATAGCAACCGTCAACTACGCCGCGCGCTTCTGACGGACGGGCTTTTCAGATCGCAACCATTGCGTCAGCTTTTGCTGTTCAGCTTTCCATTTCTTGCCGATTCGGCGTTCGCAAAATGCCTCGAATAACAAATCAAGCGTCTCGCAAAGCTGTCGGATGCTCTCAATTCGATCGATTGAATCACGTGTCACATCGTCGTTGCCAATCTGACTGATACGAGCACTGCCGATCGAAAGCGTTTCCGCTTGCAACGTGAAATCGTACTGCTGATCCTCGCGCACCAGAGTCAGGCCGGCTTTGCGAGGCAACTTGCCCATCCCAATCGCAAGGATGGCTTCCGGAAGTGCGACGGGCGAGTCCGCTGAAATGGATTCCTTGCCATGTTCGCCGATTGGGCAATCCAGGCTCAGCGTTCGCGCGAACATGCCGGATACTTCAGATTCGTCGGATAGCGTGATGACGTTTGATTTCGTCTCCCAGTGCCACCACAGCCAAAGCAAAAATTCATTGCCAAGGTAATCATAGTTGTCGTTCATCCCGTTCCACCACACAACCTGGTTGGAGCCTTCCGGGTGAAACGCGGTCGCAGAAGTATTGAACATCTCAGCGGTCAGATCAGAACGGTCCGCGTACTCGACTGCCAGTGATCCCGAAGTCACGCGGCGGAACTTGATACCAAACGCGCGATCGAGCAACTCCAGGCAATTGTCGTTGGCTTTCTCGCTGGTGCTGCCAAGGTAAACCGTTTCGGTTGCAGCGTCCCAAAGAACCGAAGTCTCGCTCATCCGTAAAAAGTTGCCCTTTTCTGCTTCCGCGGCACAGCGTGCGTCCACTGCTTCGACCGCTTCTTCACGTTGTTTCTTCGAAGGACGACCGCCTTCGTTGTCTTTCATGATTCCCGCCAATTCGATCGCAGTCCAGGCTCGCTTGATCCCGCCAGGAATTTGACATGAGTCGACGCGGATACCGAAGTGCATGGCTTCGCCGATGATGTTCTTCGTGGCGTCGAAATCGGTGTCCAGCAGATGAGCTCCGCCAGCGAAACCTGTCGCTGGTTGTTCGTGCAGATTGGACTTCGATTTACCGATCTTGAACTTCTTGAGTTTTTCGATGTGAGAATCGGAGAACGCCCCGGTTGGATCTTCCGTCACACGAAATCGCTCAAACGTGACACTTCCCTGAAGAAAACCCATAACGTTCCAATTCAAAACCCGGTTTGCCGATCAAAGTAATGATTTCGGCAGTCATGAGTCAAAACTTGAAACGGGACGACACCGTCGGTTCACAGTCCTTGGATAGGTCTCAAAAGCCTGCGGGATCACAAAGTTTGGACTATTGCTTTCGGTAATCCCAAGGGGGAATCGGTTGCTGCATGTCGGCCCAAAGCCCAAGCCTTGACTGGCGAGCCTGTTGCTCGATCGACTGCAGAACGGGATTGGAGCTGTGCTGCGTGTAGTGCCAGGCGTATCCGTCGCGAATCATCTGGGTGTTGACTTCGAACAGCTGACCATTCGCTTGCTCAATAAACAGATAGGCAATTTTTCGAGAGTACTGATCGACTCCAGTTTGCCACGCCAGAATTTCGTTGCTGCCAAGCAAGTTCTGTAAATGCTGTTTGGCCTCGGGGCCGTAAGGCTGCTGCGATTCCGGTGCATCGAGGGCGGCGAGTCGAATGTCAAACTCGGCGCCGGATTCATCCGTCAGTCGAACTGAATCGCCATCAATCACGTTGCCATAGGAAAACGCGAAAATTTCCGTCACCGGAAGGCCATCGATCGTCAGATCTGGATTGGTGGCAACCGGTCTCGCGCCGCCGGGAAGTATCTGTTGCCTGAGTTGCGTAAATCCGACCCACAGAATCACGGCGAGGATGATAAGTGTCAGGATCTGTTTCAAGGTTCATTCCAGCAAGGCTTTTCGCTGCGTTATACAAGATTTCGCCGCTGATCAAAACCCGAAGCGGCGCTGACTCGCCAAGTGAAACATTTGTGGATGATCAGTCTCTGCATTCGCCACACCGCGACGTAAGAACCGCCGCGGTTTGCCCCGCTATTGGCCGGATTAAGAACTTGCTTTCTCCATCCGCCAGCAACGATGGATCCGCTTGTTGCGAAAGTCGTCCGGAACGGTTTGCTTGCTAATCTCAAGGATCTCATTGAAGCCAACGAGTAGTTCTTCCTGAAACTTGAACCGTCTGAAGTTCGTGGAAAAAAAGACGACGCCTCCGGGAGTCAGGATTTGAGCGATCATGTTCAGCATCTCGACATGCCGCTGCTGCACGTCCCAGTCATCGTCGGTACGTTTGCTGTTCGAATAGGTTGGTGGATCGACAACGATCAGGTCAAATTTCTTCTTTTTGGAAACGCATCGCTTCAGGTACTCCATACAGTCCATTGCAACGAACTTGTGTTCTGGGCCAGCCAATTTGTTTGCTTTCAGATTGTCTTCGGCCCACTGCAAATAGTTCTTGGACAGGTCAACTGTGACAGTCGAATCTGCGTCGGCATCGGCGGCGAAAACTGTAAACGAACCTGTATAGGCAAACAGGTTCAGAAATCGAGTTCCGTTGGCTTCACTATGCACCATCAGTCGCGTGGTTCGATGATCCAGGAACAGGCCGGTGTCGACATAGTCGGTCAGGTTCACAAGAAACGTTAAACCGGCCTCTTGGACTTCGATTCGACCTTGCTGGTTGTCAACTTTTTCGTATTGTCGCGAGTCATGGTTTCTGGATTTCAGATGCGCGTTTTCTGGATCGATGCCCAAGGCTTCTGCCGCGGTCGTTCGCATCAGTTCCAACCACGACGCGTGCCGCCCCAAGTCGCGTTCGTGCGGGCGTTCGTATTCGGTGATGTGCAAGTGGTTTTCATAGCGATCGACGACCAGAGGAATTTCTGGAATGTCCCGCTCGTAAAGTCGGAAGCAAGTGATGCCCCGTTTGGTCGGCCATCGGCGAAGGTGACGAGCACGTTTCACCAGTCGACTGCGAAACAGATCGGCCTGTTCGTGATCTTTCGCCTGCAATCCGCCAAAGAGAGGAGCGACTTCCGGTTTCGGCTTTGACTTGGCAGTCCGCTTTTGTTTCGCCGCCTCCCAAACATTGACAGACTGCTCGACGTTGAGCTCTGCACCGCTGGACTCTTCGCGTTCGCCAGTGTTGGCCGTGGATTCATTTGTATCGCAAACGGTTTCTGACGCTGGCAAGGTCGTTACGATTGGGGTCACTTTTTCAAATGGTTCCGGCGACTGGTGGTGGGCATTATCCGGTTCGATGTAGTCGTCATCAAAGTACCCCTTCGGTGGTCGCGGCCCCAGATACTGATAGTAAGTGCATTCAATGCGACCGTTGAACAGCTTTCGTCGACGCGTTGCGCTCTTCTGAAAAATCTTCTCGACTGCGAGAACGTTAGTGATCACAAACAACGACCACGTTTCCAGTTTCTGCAATACAGCAGGAAAGCTTTCGTACAGCGTTTGGACTTCGCGAATGTCCTGCAGTCGTTCGCCATAAGGTGGATTGGTGACGATACAGCCGTATTTCTGTTGGCTGGAAAATTCCTCAAACCGTTTCTTGCGAAAATGAATTTGATTGTCGACGCCAGCCTGGCGAGCGTGGTACATCGCCATCTCAAGTGCATCTTCATCGATGTCGGACCCGATGATCTGCAGATCAACATCGCGCCGAATTTTTGATTTGGCATCATCGATCGATTCCTGCCACATCTCTGCCGGTAGCTGCGGCCAGTCCGAACAGGAAAACTTTCGATTGAGCCCCGGGGCGATATTCATGCCAATCATCGCGGCTTCGATCGGGATCGTTCCCGTGCCGCAAAACGGATCAACCAACATGCGTTCCGGCTTCCAAACACTCAAATCAACCAAAGCCGCCGCCAGGGTTTCCTTGATCGGTGCCCTGCCCGTCAGCTTTCGATATCCGCGTTTGTGCAAGCTGTCGCCAGTTGTATCGAGCGTCAACGTGGCTGTGTCGTTCAGCAACGCGACATCGATTTTGTAAACCGCTCCGGTTTCTGGAAGCTCATTGGTATTGTGTTCGCGCTGAAGACTTTCAACGATAGCTTTCTTGACCGTTCGCTGCACTGCGGGAACGCTGGAGAGCTGAGAAAGCCTCGATCGACCAGTTACCGGGAACTGCGCATCGACCGGAATCGTGGACGACCAGTCGTGATCACGAACCGTCTCGAACAACGAGTCAAAGTCCGCAGAATCGAACTCGATGACTTTCACCAAAACCCGATCGGCCGTCCTGAGCCACTGGTTCGTTTTGCAAACGTCGCTCCAGTTGCCATGAAACTCGACTCGTCCCGGTTGCGATCCCCGAGCATCGTAGCCCATCGCAATCAGCTCACGTTTTACGATGGCTTCGAGTCCGAACGCGCAAGCGGCGACAAGCGTCAGAGTTTTGGTTGGGTCGGACATGAATGGCAGAGTCAGTTCAGTGGCATCGGTCGGTTCGCAAACGAGCGCAGAACGTCCCTCGGACATGAACCTACCATAGTTGCCCAACAAAAAAAGCCTCGCGAATCATGCTCGCGAGGCCGCTAAATTCCAATTGCGTACTCCTTACGCGCCAGTCAGTTCAGCGAAGATTGCTGCCAGATCGGAATCGTCGCTATCGCCAGACGCATCAGCGTTCGGATCGTAAATGAAGTCCATCGCGTGATCCTGAATCAGCTCGCCGAGTTCTCCCGACGCCGCCAAAGCATCAGTGTCGATCGAGCCAAACACGATGGCTCGGTCGTGGCGGTTCGCGCTCGTGAACTTGGTCTTGACGTTCTCAAACTGATTCAGCCACGTGTAGTATGTCTCACCATACATTTTAGAAACGTCGTCACCCAGTTTGATCGTGTCCGCCTGAGCGGTATCAAAAAGAATCGCAGAATCGTTGCCACCCGCGGTCGAGTGAGAGTAGGCTCTGGCGAATCCGTGGCTATTGTTGTCGAAGCGTTCCCCGTACATGCGAACTTCATTGTCCAGTGCGACTAATGTTTCGTCGCCCGCAGAGTCGTAGAAGTAAGCTCTGTCGTTGCCGCCCTGCGACGACCACGCATCCACTTTCGCGAACCCGCTGGCTTTGAGGAAGTAGTCCTCATTGTAGAGCGTCGCTTCATCAGGCCGAGCGACGAATCGATCGTCCATTTTTGAATCGATCAATAGAGCCCTGTCGTTTCCACCGTTGCTGATGCCGTAGGTCCGCTCGAATCCATGAACATCGATCGCGAATCCTTCGCCCGTGATCCCGGTTTTGGCCGGGCTGCTAACGAGCATGTCATCGCCTTCGGAACCGAACAGGTAGGCACGATCATTCTCGCCGGTATTGTGAGCGAACGCATCCGATTGCGCGAATCCCTGAGCGATGTTGTAGAAACCGTCGTTGTACATTCTCGCGTACTCAGGCTTGGCTTGGAAAACGTCCTGATCCTGATGTGAGTCCCAGAATTGAGACCGATCAGAGCCTCCATTGACTGAGTAAGCGTAAACTCGCTCCACGTTCCGAGCAAAGCTGTAGTATTTGCGGCTGATCATTCTGGCGTTCGAAGGCGTCATCTTGATCGTGTCTTCGTACTTGGAATCGTAGAGGTAGGCTCGATCGTCACCGCCGTTGTCGGCAAAGAAGTACGAACGATGGTAACCGCGCGTTTCCGCAAAATAGCCTTCTGAATTCCACAGTCGAGAGTAGTCCTGAGTCATTTTGATGCGATCGACTTCCGGCGTATCGTACATGATGACTTTGTCGAATCCGCCGCCGGAGTCAATCACGAACCATGATGTATCGATGGCTTGCACACGAAACGTCTCGCTCCGCATCACCGCAGAAGTTTCAGTCGTGATCACCCGCTCGACTTTCGTCGAACCCGTCATGTAAACCCGGTCGTCGCCAAGCTTTCCTTCGAACACAATGTTTGTGTTTTTCGAGGCGTCGATGTAGTGCGACTCGCCGTTGAGTTCAGCGTAGTGATGGGTCGTGCCGGCGTTGAAGACGAACACGTCGGATTCGTCGGTGCCTGTAAAGACGATCGTCTGTTCGAATTCGCCAACGAAATTGTAGTCGGTCCGTTCTGAGAAATCGAAGCTTCGTCCGTCGCGACCAAATCCGACTTCGATGCCGTCGATCCGGTTCTTGCTGCGTGTTCCGTTGGTCGATAGAACAGTCTCGTCATCGTTGAAGATTCCAACGTGACTGAAGCCCTCTTCAAGCCCCTCGGGTTGATCTTGGGTAAGGCTGTAGGTTCCCGCAAGAAGTCTGTCGAAGCGATAGTTGCCGTTTGCATCTGTCGTCGTCACTTCACTGACCTCGATTCCTCGAAAATCCGTTCCGCTCAGCCGAACCGTCACGCCCTCGAGTGGCGTGTCGCCCATGTCGTTGGCGGCGTCGAGGTCGTTGTCGATGAACACGGAACCAGAAAGTGAGCTGTTTTCGTATTCGCCGAAGTTGTACCCCAGTCCCTTCTCGCCGCTGCCGAGTTCGATGCTGGCAATCATATTGTCGGCAGTCTTGCCACCGTACTCACCAGCGTTGCTTTCGCCACTGATGTAGTCATTGGGTTGAGATTGCGTCACGGTGTAAGTTCCCGAAGCCAAACCGCGAAACTCGTAAAATCCATACGAGTCAGTCGTCGTTTTCAGCTCGACCTTGGCACCTTCAAAATTCTTTCCTTCAAGCTTGATCGCTACTGCAGCCACACCGGTTTCGGTGAAACCAACGGACCCATTCCCGTCGGCATCGACGTATGTGAAACCAGAGATCAAGGACGGAGCATGTTCGTAGAAAGTAATGCCCGAAATCGACTGAGGCATTTCGCTCACAATCAAACCCGAAACAAGGTTCTCGCCCAGAGTCACGTTTTCGGCTTCGGCAACCACATGACTATCAAAAACCACGTATGGCTGATCTTGCTGAATCTGATACTTGCCTGGAGCCAGATCTTCAAAGCTGAAGTTTCCGTTGACGTCCGTCAGCACAGTTTGCTTGACTTGGTTTCCACGAAAATCTTCGCCGGTCAGTGTGATCTCGTTGTTGTAAACGTAGCCTGCGTAAGAACTTTCTTCGCTGTTGTCGAGGACCACAACGCTGCCTTCAACTCGCGAAAGGCCTGCAAAATTGATGTCGACTTTTCCGGTGCTGGTCAAGCTTCCGTCCGAGACTTCGTACTCGAAGCTAACTGGATCAGCGGCAGAATCAAATTGGTCAGGCGTTTTGAACGTCAAGCTCGTCAGCTGATCGACAGTCATCGTCTGACCCGTAGCAATCTCGGTTCCAGCGCCGTCAACGATTGTGCCGATACTTGGTAAACGCGTAACGGTAACCTTTAATTCTTGACCTTCCAGGTCATACGGAGTCTCGATCGGAATCTGTCGCTGCGAGTCACTTTCGAGGATGCTCATCCACGCGTCGGTGACCACGGGCGGCAAGTTCAAGCTACCCAATGCAGAGAAGGCTCCATCATTCGAAGACGCTCGAGGTGAGTAGCCAGCGAATGTTGCGGCACCGGTTTCAAGGTCGATTTCATAAAGGCCGCCTCGATTGTTGCCAGCAACGACTCGACCGCTTGCGTCCGAAAACAGTGCACCGTACGTTCCAGCAGGCTCGAGGTTGTCGTTGATGACGATAACCTGGCCTTCGTTTTCGCCGGATCGCAAGTCAATCGAAATGAATTCGGATCGCGTTCCTGCCTTGCGGATCGAATAGTGCAATCCGGTCTTCGGGTTGTAGGCGATGTCGTAAGTCCGGCTCACGTTTTCATTTGCAGTGACGACGTTGTCGACGGAAAGCGTTTCGACGTTGATGCCATAGAAGCTTGAACCGTTCCGCATATAAAGCAAACCGTCTTCAGCGAAATCACCTGAGTACGATCCGCTGCTTGGGAATCCGGAAATGTTTCCGAGCGTTTCACTTGCTCCGTTGGCTCCAATACGAACTAGTTCGTTGGAATCACGTCGAAGTCCGTAAATGAATCCATCGTCGGATCGAAAAGCTGTTGCATTGATTTGGAATCCGGCATTGTCACCGACGTCGTTCAGTGCACGAGATGTTAGATCAATTTCAGATAGCTGGCCCTGATTACCTTCGACGCCGTGAATCTGATACAACAGTCCACTGTCGACCGGGAAACTCGGGAGTGGAGAAGTCAAAACCTGTCGCGGTTCGAGGCTCGCGTAAGACTGAGCATCGATTCGCTGTTGAGTGCGTTTGCGACGATCCGGCGAGACCTCGTGATCAAAATATTTCGTCCATCGAGAAAACAGGTTTTTCCGTTTTTTGGAAGGCATGATGCGGGGCCATTGTGAAAAGAGAGGAATTGAGTCTTCCAATCACTAGGCAGCCTCCGTGCCAAAGCCTTTTCGCCGGTGATCACTCCTGAAATATGGAGAAAAGCGGGTGCATTTGGACTGGGGCAGTAATTGCTTCCATCTTTTCTTACTGTCGACAGTAGAAATTACAGTCACATTTTTCAGACATTGCCACGCTATTCGTGAGCTGAATGATTCAATTCGTAGAGCGTGAAATACTCACCGCTCCAGACTTTCGCAGTGTCTTTGGGGATCGTCATTCGTTGTTGTGAAGGACCGTGTTCGTCAGGCCGATGAGGCGTCCAGCGGTCGCGATTTGGAGGAGGTCTTCGTCGCCTTCCATGACTTTTGGTTTTTTCCGTCGGCTGTAGGAACAGCACGCGACGATAGATGCTCAAGTCATCCGGCGCGGAAGTATGTTTTACTCGGCAACTCATCAGATGCCCTGCCCAAAACTCCATGCCATGAGGAGCCACCACGATCGTATTCGACGGATCGGATAACGTCGTGGCGATCTGCTTCAATTCGGTCGCCGCCTCTTGCGTTATAACGGGACCTTGCGTGGAAAACAGCGACGCCAGTGCGAGCAAACCCGCTACAACGACGATGCCTTTTTGATGCCATGTCTGATGGCGATCCCACTCGAGCGCGGTGGCGGACAGGGCCAGAAGAAACGCCGCTGGCACGATTGCCATCAGTTGAAAACGCATGGCAAAAGCGCCATCGAAAATTGGCGCGATCAACAATCCAACGCCGAAGGCTGTTCCAAGAGCGATCGCTTTGTCACCCTTGGGCAGCGACGTTTTTGATGACATCAGTTTTCGCATTAGCCAAAACAACACCGGATAAATAATCGCAGACATCGCCAGTCCGGTCGGGGAGAAGCCAAATATCTGACTTAGCAAACTACCCATTCGTCTAAACTGCGATGGAGTCAGCCACGCGATCAAGAAGGTCGAGATGGCGACTCCGAGTAAGAGCATGGCGACCGAAGCCGCAATCTTGCGAGTTTGCCACAGTTCTTTGTCCAATACCGCGTAACAAAACAGACATCCAGCCAGTACAGCCACGGTTGCTCCGAAAGCCCCAATGTGCGTAAGTCCGGCCAGCACGAAAATGAAACATGGCATCAGCCAACGCCACCAAACCTTGGGAGCTGCCAACGAGTTGCGCATCGCCCAGATTGCAAATCCCATCCACAGCATGCCAAGTGTGTTTTTTTGCAAATCGCCAGCCATTCGCATGATTGGCGGTGACAAAACCACCAGAGCAGCCGCTGCAACACAAACCAACAAGGCCGAGCGACGTCCTTCTGACCAATGGAAACCCAGTCGCATGATCGGTATCGCGATCAATGGGGGAATGAAGCAATCGAACAATCTCGCCGACAATGCTGCGGCACTATTCAATGACAAACTGGAAACAGCAATGATAACTTTGGTGAGAATGGCATGCAGCCAAAATGTTAGCGGAGTTGCCGACAACTGCAGTTCGCCGTTTTCGATTAGCCACTGCGTTTGCATCGGGTAGTAAGCCGCATCCATTCCGGGGGCCATCGCGTGTCGAAAATTCAACAGAAGGCGGACCACGATTGCCAGCGCAATAATGCCGACTGCCGCAACACACCAACTCCGCGTCGCAGAGATGTCGCCGGTCCGTGGGGTTGATTCGATGGAAAGTTTTTGATGCATTGAAGCATGATCGCAGAAGAATTTCGATCGTCTACCGTTGTGTCAGTTGGGGAACGGCATATTTAGTCCTGAGTTCCGACCAATTCTGCGTTAGTCTACGATGTCCAGGCCGCGGCTGCGAAAAGGATGGCGATGAAGACAAAGCTGGCAATCGGAACGCTGGCGAGCACAATTCCGCAGACGATGATTCGATTGGGCGTCTGCATGACGTACACGCGTCGGTGAGCCAGAAAAAGATAGACGGTCGTAATAAGGGAAAGAACAGCCAACGCAACCAGGCTCCAAATGCTCGTTGGCGGAATGAAAACCAGCGGCGTCCCGATAGCAACAAGAAAAGTCCATAGGTGAAGCGAGAACGCCAAGTGAAGCTGAAAGTAAAACCTTGGCTGGCATATCGCCAGAATGCCTGCTGTTACGAAGGGTGAAAGCAAGTTGACGAACGGAAACAGAAGCTGGACTCTTCTTTGAAAGCCGTCGGCGGCGTCCAGTCCTGGAACCACGACCGGCTGGGAAAAGACGCCTTGCAAACTCATCACTGCAATCGAAATAGCGCTGACGATGATATAGACTCTTGCCGGGCTGCTGAAAGCAACACGATGACCTTTTCCAAAACTCACCGTCGCCTGCCCTGGCTGAAACAGAATTTGCTGTGTCGTTCGCAGCAGCTTTGAGTCCAGCTTCAGGAAGGTTGCGAAGAACTCGCTTGCCCATTCTCGCGCGGGGAGCAGTCGAGCGCTTTTGGCTTGCCCGCACTGACTGCAAAAATCGCCACCCAGATCGGCTTGGCAATTGAGGCATTGGTTTGGTTTTGTATCGTCAGGAATCATCGAACCAAAGAAAAGAGGCGGAGCAGACCGCCTCGACTTCACCAGCATCACCTATGGGACGATGTGGACAAGCAATAGAGAAGACCGTGAGAATCGTATTCTAGGCACTGTTTGGTAAAAGTGAGCGGCAAGGCGCTAGCCGCCGGTCCGTTACGCTTTTTACCGGCGGCTAGCGCCTTGCCGCTCATGTTTGGCCGCGTTGACGACATGAAAATCGATTTGTCAAACAGTGTCTAGAACGAACTGCTGACAAGCCCGTCTGACGCGTGCCGCTGCACCATGGAGGGCAGCGGCAAAGGTCAGCTATTTCTCTAACACGATCTCATATTCATTGTGCCCAGGTTCAGGAGAAAACTTCAAATCAGAAGTTCCCTTTCTTTGATACCGCTTTGGGAACAATTTTGGGTCCAATCTGTCGGCGACCGGCTCTTCTTCGCCGGTTTCCGGATTGTAGACAAGGTCGTCGGCCGGTGGAAACACAGTTATTGTGTATTCGGTCAGGGGTATTTTGCGATAACCCTTGTGCAAAAGCTGGTACTTTCCGTCCACAATTTCACCTGAACAAGTCGCTGTATCAGACGAAAATACGACACGTCCGGCAGGCAACGGAACCCCGTTGCTGGCTACGGTACCAGAAATCGAGGCGCCATCACTGCCTACGCCGCAACCCGCTGTCAACAAAACGCCGAAGCAGGTCACGGTCAAAACCGCGGTGAGACTCAATAGGCGATTACTCATTCGCTAACTACCGAGCCGTCTGCTCGCATCGCCATCTGCTGGAGAGTATCAACAGAAGTGTCAACGGACATAGAATGTGTACTGCCATCACAACGAACCGCTCCACCTGTGCCCGGGTGAGCGGAGGTCAGAGGGTTGTTCGGGCCACCACGAACCGTGATGCCCTCACCCGGAACAAACGGAGGATTGAATGCGTGTCGAACTGTCGTCACGTTGTACGACCTGGCGTTGTTAATTTCAGTCCATGAAGACTGTCGTTGGGGAACGTCAGCTCGGTTGGCACCCATGAACGAACCGAACTTCAGGCAACTCCGATAGTCGAGCAGTTCTCCGGTAGAAGCATCTTCGATGTACTCGCTTTGCTCGCTAATCAACAATACGTTTGAGCTGCCGTCGGTGATTTCTCCAAATCCAATCTTGGAGTTGGCAAACAAAACACCGTTGCAGGAGTTAAATCCTTCATCTTGAAAGCTAAGCAAAACGACTTCGCTGGACGTATCTTCAAGACCTTCGTAGTAGGCGCCGGCAATTCCGACGTAGTGACCCATACCGCGTGTGTGGTTCGGCGGTGCAAACTGACCGGTAAATCCGGGAATCTCAGTGTTGTCCTTTGGCAGATTACTGGACGGGCAAATCATGTACTGAGGTAAATAGCCGTCGCTGAGCCACATGTCATTCGTCCCATTGCCGGTGTTGGGGTGAAAGCTCTGTGAGTAATCCAGGTTATTGCCCATGTTGGTTTGCTCCATGAACGGCAAAGTAAAGCCGAGCCAGGAGGTATCCCAAAGGGGTTCTCCTTTTGCACCATAGGGAAATTCCATATGGGCACTTTCGAAGTTGAGGCACGCGAGGCCAAGCTGCCTCATGTTGTTCATGCACTGAGTGCGGCGAGCGGCTTCGCGAACCTGTTGGACGGCTGGAAGCAGCATGCCAATCAGGATTCCAATAATTGCAATAACGACCAGAAGTTCAACAAGCGTGAACGCAGATCGAGACTTGTCCCGACCGGGGGGGGAAATAATCATTCGGGCTCCAATGAGTGAATAGATGACAGCAGTGTCGTGTTCTTTCCAAGTGAACAGCTGACGCTGGAAGTATTAAAACTGCAGTGAATATTTGTGGTCGAGGTTTGATGGCTGCCAGAAAAATCCTGGTTTGCAGCCTTAGTTTACAGATTGTGTCATGGCAGGACTTTCGACCTTAGCACGTGTTGCAAACGGTTTCAAGTATGTTTATGTAACATCAGATTGCCTTGGGTTCGGTCGTTCAATTATCTGCAAGCCACTCGCGAGTGCTGAGTCACGGTATCGTCGATTGACACTGCTATTTGGATCGAACCGGAGTTTTTCGAAACGAACGAGGGGGTGGGGGCTCATTGAACGGCATCGTTTCCAGGTAGTTTTGCCGAAAGCGGAGTAAGTCAAAAATATCGATCGTCTCGTCTACGTTCGAATCAAAGCTGGCGTCAAAAGACGCATCACCAGACATCAACTGGTAGGCTTGGCGAAATCCCAACAGGTCGACAACATTAACGATTCGATTCTGATCGGAGTCACCAAATAGACGAAAGAATGCTTCGGATTCTTCATCGCCAATCACAAGCACTCCGCCAGGATTGCCGTCTCCATCGACGTCGAGTGCGACGCCTTGACCGTCAGTAATCTGGTCTCCATGGACCGTCAATTGATAGTTACCGTCAATCAGAGATCCAGAAGCTTCGGCGAACGGACCAGAGAATGTGAGGACTACGCTCGGACCCTGACCGGAATTGTCAATCGCTGAGCTCAACTCGACGTCACCGCCGTCAGTACCTCGTTTCTCAAGTTCAAAGGCTTCGGGGCCGATACTGACTGCCGCGCTAAACATCACGTTGACGCTGGTCACCATTGAACGTTGAACAACGCCATCGCCGATAACGGTTTCAATCGTAATTGGATCAGGCACCTGGTTCAGTGACGAAGCGGTCAAAATGCGAGCCTCGTCAACAAAGTTCGTTGCACGCAAATCGAACTCAATTGTGTAGCCGTCGTCAAGAATTTCCCATCCGTCAGCAGTATCCATTCGCCGATTGAGTGAAGATTCAAAGTTTGGGTCAGCGTAACTTAATTCGTCCGTGGCGACCAATAGGTCGTAGCCTCCGATCACTCCGGCGATTTTGTCTTCAAAAGTGAATTTGGCAGTTGCATTCACCTGATTGGAACTGGTCGGGTTGAAGTGCATCAGGTAGCTGTTGACAACCAATCCTTCCCCGAGCATGCCAGAGTCGCCGATCGAATACGTGCCCTCTTCACCCAAAGAGTTAACTTCGACGTCGGCCCGTAAAGTTGCATGTTGTCGCTCGAGGTACAGAATTGGTGTTCCGCCCGTCGCAACATTTCCGTTACCAAGATTCTCAGGAGGCTCAACACTGACAGTGCCTCCGAAATTCGACGCAACGCGGTTGCTGTAGTCGCCTGTGAATTCACTTTGCGAGCTGGCCGCGACGGAGGTCTCCCATAGACTGTAGTCGTTCAATAGACTGTTGAAGATCGTCTGTGTTGCCACGTCGGCAGAACCAATCGATGCTGAATTTGCCACAGCATTTTGTTCTCCAAAGTCCAGAACCAGGTCGTAGAGCTCCCAGTTGTCTCCGTTGTTGGTCGAGATCAATTTGTACCGACCGTCGACTCCAATGACCGATTGATGTCCATTGGTCGATTTGAAAACGATCGATTGATCTCGCGTTGCATCCCGATCAAGGAAGATCGTATTCGCCATGCTGACGCCATCGATTGGACGACTATCGACCGGTTCGATTTCCCATATATCCAGCAGTGTTGGCAGATAGTCCGATGTCACCATCGGCGTATGAGTGGTTCCCGCTGAGATCGTATTGGGCCATTCGATGATTCCGGGAACGCGAACACCACCCTCATGCAGTTCCCGTTTGTTGTTTCGAAGTCCTGCCGGATTGTAATTTTGCCCGTCTTCGGCGCCGTTGTCTGAGGTGAACATCAGGATCGTATCATTGGCGATTCCGAGCGACTCAACATGAGTTCGAATCTGGCCGATGGCTGAGTCGAGATCCTGCATCGCATAGGTGTACGCTGCGATGTTGTCACGATTTCCGTTGGGATCATTGACCGGTTTGTGGGGTGTATGGAACCAGACAATTGCAAGGAAAGGTTGACTGTCATTAACAGCGTTGGTGATGAAGTCGTTTGTTTCGCGAGCGATGATTGCGCTGTCGTCGCCCTGCATGTTCGGAGAATTTAGCGGTACGGATTGTCCGGGACCTGTCCAATAGCGGGTCGTTGTTGTCATCCCACTTGTCGTTGGGTTGTAAGTTGAAACTTTGGATTCTGTGACGTACTCCACGTCAAATCCGTTGTTCAATGGCGTCGAGTAAACACTAAACGAACCCGGACCGCCGCGATTGGCGTCACTGACATCACGAGTCAATGAACCCAAGTGCCATTTTCCAAACAGCCCCGTCGTGTAACCCAATGATTTAGCATACTCGCCGACGGTAATTTCACGGTTTTGCATTTTTCCGGTGTTCGCAAACGTGATGCTTTGTCGCTGGGGAGCACGACCGGTCAAAACGCTCGCACGGGTTGGACTGCAAACCGTGTGCTGACTGTACATCCTGCTGAACTTCAAACCATTGGAGGCCATCGTCTCAAGGTGGGGCATGCTCCAATGCGGTGTGCCACCGTAGTTGATGTCGGTGCCAGAAAGGTCTTCGCCAAGGCGAACGGAAAACGACACATCGCCCCAACCCATGTCGTCGGCCATCATCAAAATTACGTTGGGGCGAGTTTCTTGTGCCTGCGATTCGTTTTCACATTCCGAGACGAACGCAAATAGCGTCAGGGCTATGATGAATTGGCCAACGCGTAGCAGACACAGTTGCATGTTGGAGCTCATTTATTTAAGTACGCTAGAAGGGATAAAGGGAAAAGGGGCGAGATCGCCAGATTGAATCTGAAGCGCTGTGTGAAGTAAAAGCAGTAATGTTGGAAAGGTTGCTCTTAAAGGACGTCAATCAGTAGGACTTGTCCTTAGTTGGTTCAATACCATTAAAAATTCGGGATCACAGAGTTCAAAATTTCACGCAGTTAGTCCCAGCAGGCGACATCCGTTGGTTGGTGAGTTGCGGAAAAAAGCACATCCGCCACGCTAAAAGCTTGGCGGTGAAACCGTTTGCATATATTATCATAAGACCCCTTCGCGGGGTTCAGCTTTCCACTTTCACCTCTGCTTCAGGATTTTCAATGAAATTTATCGCAAATGTCACATGCATCGCTTTGATGTTTATGCTCACGGCAGAATCTTATGGCGACGAAATTGTTGCTTGGGATCATGACGCTCGTCTTATCTCAACTCCGGACACGCTTCGGAATGACAACAATGGCGGCAATACAGCTACTGGCGCATTGATTGGCGTCAACTCCGGCGGAGTCGACAATTTTATGCTGTACTTTTTCGACGTTAACTCCGCGAGCGGAATAACAACGACCGGTGCGGAAGTCACGATTGCAGTTGCCAACGGACAACCGGGGAACGTTGGTTCTGCTGAAGATACGATCCGATTGCACGAAATCGCGATTGGAAACGCGGGTTGGGATCCTGGATCTGACACCATCACGGGCGCTGACACGCCGGCAACGGACGGATCAGTGAGTTTCCTTCACCGAGCTGAATTCAATGATCCCGCATCAAACATTAGCTGGGTTGACAGCTCTGGCACCGATGTTGCTAACGTTTTGGGTGCTTTTTCTGAAATCGGTTCACAAGCTGGCTTCGGGACTCCTGCGCCAACCAATATTACGTTCACCATCGATGCCGCAACAGCACAGGGCTGGATCGACAACGGTTTGGCCGGGCTTGCGTTGACCGCCGAAGACGGGGGTAACGGTAACGGTCGTTTTAATTTTCTATCAAACGACAACGCAGTAAACGCGGCGAGCTCACTTACAAACATTACATTTTTCACAGAGGCCGTTCCTGAGCCAAGTAGCGTCGTGTTGATGGGGATGTTCGGCATTGCCGCTTTCATGCGACGTCGTCGATAAGCGTAGTTTTGGTCAAAGCCGAGACGCGTCAAAAAGTTAACTTGGGAGCCGTGGTGAGAAGACTCATCGCGGCTTTTTTTGGGATCGAATTTGCCCACCCCTGAATCCAGGTTGTCAGGACTGCTAGACTGGTTCTGGCCTCAAATGTGCCATCAACACGACAGAGAAGGAAGACCGTGAAGTCAGGATTTGGTGTTGTGGCGCGTTTTATCTCCGGGGTTGATTTGTGACCAATAGAATAGAACGCCGATGACCCGACAGTCAGCAATTTTTGCTTTTCTTATTTCGCTTTCCGTAATGGTCGCGGTGACGTGTGGATCGAGCAATGAGGCTTTGGGGCCTTCCAGGACACTGGACGTTCAGAAACCGAACGTCGTTCTAATTCTTTGCGATGATCTTGGCATCGGTGATGTCCAATGCTTCAATCCTGAAAACGGAAAAATCAAGACTCCTTTCATTGACCAGTTGGCGAAAGAAGGAATGTCCTTCACTGACGCCCATTCTGGATCCTCTGTCTGTACCCCGACCCGATATGGTCTGCTCACGGGACGGTACGCTTGGCGAACAAAACTTCAAAACGGAGTCGCTCAAGGTTTTGAGGACTGCCTCATTGCTCCCGATCGGCCAACGATTGGAAATTTTCTCGGAGATAACGGGTACAGGACTGCGCTGCTCGGCAAATGGCACTTGAATATGAAGTTCACGGATCCCCAGAATCCCGGGATTGAACTTGTTGGCAAGAAATTCAAATATACTCCGCCCGTCAATTCAACGTCTCCCGATGGTCCTATCTCGCGTGGGTTTGATGTCTTTTTTGGAATCCATCACGCGAGGAGCATGAAGGCAATCATTGAGCAGGATACCGTTGTGCGTCATGAGGACGTCATCAGTTTTCTGCCTACGTTGGAGTCGAAAGCGGTCGAATTTATCAACCAACAAGCAGAATCAGATCAGCCTTTTTTCCTGTTTTTACCGTTGGGCTCGCCGCACACTCCGATCGTGCCCACCAAAGCGTGGCAGGGAGCCAGTGGATTGGGTGCTTACGCCGATTTTGTGATGCAAACGGATCATGTGATCGGTACGGTGTTGAAACAGCTTGATGCACGCGGATTTAGAGACAACACGATTGTAATTTTCAGCAGCGACAACGGTTGCTCAAGACAAGCGAAAATTGGTCAACTCGCCAAACAGGGGCACTCGGTTAGTGCTGGGTTTCGCGGGTCCAAATCTGACATTTGGGATGGAGGACATCGCGTACCCTTGGTGATTCG
This sequence comes from Mariniblastus fucicola, assembly GCF_008087665.1. GTDB lineage: Bacteria > Planctomycetota > Planctomycetia > Pirellulales > Pirellulaceae > Mariniblastus > Mariniblastus fucicola. Next base: position 3,625,847 of record NZ_CP042912.1, on the reverse strand, counting down.
TTGGCCTGGAGTTGTGGAAGACGACTCACGTTGCGGCGAACTGGTTGGGTTGACGGACATTTTTGCAACGGTCGCGGATTGTCTGAGCTTGAAGCCACCAGCCAAGAGTTGCGAGGACAGCGTCAGTTTTCTTGCCGCGATGATGGGAGAAGAGTTCGAATCCAAACGGGATGGAATTGTCCATCATGCCATCAATGGCCATTTCGCCTATCGGACTCCCGAATGGAAACTGGTACTGGCTCGAGGTTCGGGCGGGTGGAGTGGTCCGAATGAAAACAATTCGAAAGATCAGCCAGAGGCTCAACTCTATGATATGCGATCCGATCAGGATGAGTCACGGAACGTCTATGAATCCCGACCTGATATCGCTGCAAGACTTCTTGCCATGCTCGAAAGGGATGTGGCCAACGGTCGCACGACTCCCGGTCCTTTTTCACCCAACGATACGGATGAAATTCAACTATGGAAATCTGGCAGGGATCAGGAAGAATAGTTCGCCTCGAAGTATCAATTGTGCGATTTGTCGGGGGCCCATGTTCCTTGGGTAGAGGTCGACGCTGTTTTTTACCAGTGATCAGTGGGAGATAGGGACGGATTTCGGATGGCCCCGGGTCTGCCACGCTCAGCGGAGAGCGCGACGAGGCAGTCAATCACATCTTCACTTTTGAAGCCGTAGCCTATTTCCAGACAAAGATTCTCGCGGGTGAACTCGTCGATAATCACCAGCCATTTGAGTTGCTTACCCGAAGCGGTGCGGTCGAAGATGAAATCCCAGCTCCAGACGTGATTGATGTGTTCCGCTGCATGCCGTTGGGCCGAATTGTTTTTGTTGCCGAGGCGGCGTTTCTTTCGCTTTTTCACGGGTACTTTCAGTCCTTCCTGTTTCCAGATTCGATACACTCGTTTCGGATTGATCGTCCAGCCAAGCTGACGAAGCTTGCCACAGATCAAACGGTATCCGTAGCGAGGGTACTCACCTACGAGTTTCAGGATGTCTTCCACCAAGGCTGGTTCGTCGTCGCGAACTTTCGCTTGGTAGCGTTGCGTTTGCCGCGGTTGGTCGACCGCTCGACAGGCCCTGCGCTGAGAAACGGCGAACGTGCTTTGCAATTCGTTCACCGCGGCGCGTCTCCGCTCAGGGCTTACCAGTTTCCCTCTTGAAGATGTTTGAGCATCTTGATGTCAAGCTGTTAACAGCAACGATCTCTTTCAGCTTGCGGTTTTCGTCCTCAAGTTCCTTCAGCCGCTTCGCCTCACTGGCCTTCATGCCGCCGTACTGGTTCCGCCAGCGTTGATAAGTCGCCTCGCTAATCTCAAAGGCCTGCAAAACAGCAGCAAGTTCCTTGCCGCTGTTAAGCATCGCATCGGCATCCCGAAGCTTCTTCACGATCTGCTCCGGCGTATGCCGTTTTCGTCTCTTCTTCGTCAAAAAAGTCTCCTTGCCAATTAGGCTCAGCAGACTCTCATTTCACATGGAACAACTTTGGGGAGCAGGCCACAGTCACGGGGAAATGATCCAGGAGGTGTCTTCATTGAGGAAATCAACTGCACGGTGTTGTCAGGGGAGATCTTTGTGCGAGTTGAACCCTTCATTGGTCTGATATTTGGGCGGGCTACGCGAATCAACTTGGTCGGCAATCGCCCGAAGTAACACCCTTCCGTCAACTTCGAAGCACGCTGACACGCGGTGGGTAGATTTCAAATCCTATTCTGAATTCTAAGACCGGCCGACCACTCGCGCTTGAAAAGTTGATCTATGGCTCGCAGAGTAGCACAGTTGTTACCGCTCAAAATCAGAGCATCAACGGCTGCACCATGTTTACTCAGGCCTTAAGTTATCCTCAAACCAATCGGGCGGGTATGCCATCGCTATCCAGCGGTTTGCAGTTCACGGGAAGATCAAGGCAATAGGTCGCGTTCATTACATAAGTCTACATACAATACAAAAAAAGCCCGTCTCGTTCTCACGAGACGGGCTTTTATAAATAAATCCGGCAATACCTACTTTCGCACTTGCAGTACTATCATCGGCTGAAAGTGCTTAACTTCTGTGTTCGGGAAGGGAACAGGTGTGACCACTTTCATATGTTCGCCGGAAGAGATCACGCCGACTTATTCACCCGGCGTGACCTTGATCCGTAACTGGACGGGAGTCCAGCTTGTCAATTTGTTTGTTTGTGTTGTAGACGGCAAATGATGCGTCACGACTTGCGTCGCATTACCCTTGCCAGAAAAAATCTGGCGACTTGAGCAGCACATTATCGTGTCTTTCTCAGATTGAACTGAGAGAAATGGATATATGTGGTCAAGCTTTCGTCCGTTAGTACCATTTAGCTGAGTACATTGCTGCACTTACACATATGGCCTATCAACCTGATCGTCTTTCAGGGGACTTTCGTTCGAATGAACTTACGAAACCTTATCTTGGAGAGAGCTTCACGCTTAGATGCTTTCAGCGTTTATCTTTTCCGAAGTTAGCTATCCAGCCGTGCCACTAGCGTGACAACTGGTACACCAGCGCTTCGTCCTTCCAAATCCTCTCGTACTAAAGAAGAACCTCCTCAAGTTTCGTACGCCCACGGCAGATAGGGACCGACCTGTCTCACGACGGTCTGAACCCAGCTCACGTACCACTTTCATTGGCGAACAGCCAAACCCTTGGGAGCTTCTTCACCCCCAGGATGTGATGAGCCGACATCGAGGTGCCAAACCGCATCGCCGCTATGGACGCTCGGATGCGATAAGCCTGTTATCCCCGGAGTACCTTTTATCTGATGAGCTATGGCCCTTCCATTCGGAACCACAGGATCACTAAGACCTACTTTCGTATCTGCTCGACTGATGAGTCTCGCAGTTAAGCACACTTCTACCTTTATGCTCGACGCCTGATTGCCAACCAGGCTGAGTGTACCATTGCACTCCTCCGTTACTCTTTGGGAGGAGACCGCCCCAGTCAAACTGCCCAACAGAAACTGTCCTTTGCCCTGATTCAAGGGTCAAAGTTAGAATTAAATCATATTAAGGGTGGTATCTCACCTTTCGGCTCCACTGAACTGGCGTCCAGCTTCAAAGCCTCCCACCTAGCACTGCACAAAACATAACTCAACCCAATATCTGCCTACAGTAAAGGTTCACGGGGTCTTTCCGTCTAACCGCGGGTACGTGGCATCTTCACCACGACTACAATTTCACCGGGTCGGTGGTTGAGACAGTGCTCCTCTCGTTACGCCTTTCATGCAGGTCGGAACTTACCCGACAAGGAACTTCGCTCAGTATGTTACTACCAAAAACAGCCATTTAAAAATCATGAAAGATTTAGCACTACTAACCGGATCTAGCTAAGATCCAACCTCTGTCAAACGTAGGCGTTTGACATGATCTGACCAAAAGCCAGACCCAATGAATAAGCTAAGAAACTGCTGTCCTGATTATGCTTCGAACAAAATCAGAACGTGTGAGCAAGAGATTTATGCTCACCATCGGCGGAACAACATTTCTGTTGCCCTCTGCATGTCGCCATGCAGCTCGGACTATATCTTCAACTCAATTCCAACCACGTCAGTTACGTCGTAGTCTTCACGGAAAGAAGTTGTCTTGCGTTTAGTCTCTGAGGATCCCAACAATGTTAGCTGTGACAAGTCACAACCAATGAATTGGTTTCCTGCTGATTGTCTGCACTGGTTGGATTTTTACTGAACGAATCAGAGATTCGAACGAGTACCACCAGATACTCAGATGTTCCAGCATATAGCAAGATGCAATTGAAACGTCACCGCTTCAATGGGCAGAAAATTCTACCTTAGGACCGTCATAGTTACGGCCGCCGTTTATTGGGGCTTCGGTTGCCAGCTTCTCCCGAAGGATAACCGTCTTCCTTAACCTACCAACACCGGGCAGGCGTCAGACTCTATACGTCCTCTTACGAGTTTGCAGAGTCCTGTGTTTTTGATAAACAGTCGAAGGAGCCGATTTACTGTGGCCCCCGACAGCGTAAACCATCAGGGGCACCCCTTATCGCGAACTTACGGGGCCATTTTGCAGAGTTCCTTAACCACCGTTCTCCCGAGCGCCTTAGTCTACTCGACTCACCTACCTGTGTCAGTTTTAGTACGGTCAGTTTGCTTCAAAGCTTAGAAGCTTTTCTTGGAGATCCTTCCAACACAATCCCGGTCAAGCCGGTTGGTCGAACACCTTGTATTATGGGGACGCATTTACATTCCCCCAACTCAGTGAACTCCACGGACATTTCTAACCGTCCGCGTGCATTCTGGATCCCGTCCCTCCATCGCTCCACAAACTGGGGCAGGAATATTAACCTGCTATCCATCGTCTACGCCTTTCGGCCTCAACTAAGGAACCGCCTAACCCTGGGCGGATTTACCTTCCCCAGGAAACCTTAGGTTTTCGGCGAACAGGATTCTCACCTGTTTTATCGTTACTCATTCCGACATAATCACCTGTAAGAGCCGTGACCCATCCTTACGGTTGGGCTTGTATCTCTCTTACAGCGCTCTGCTACCGCTATTGCTAACCCATGTCTTCGGTGTAGTACTTACTCCCGTTCATTATCGGCGCAAGTCTGCTCGACCAGTAAGCTGTTACGCACTTTTTAAATGGTGGCTGCTTCTAAGCCAACATCCTGGCTGTCTCAGCAAACTAACTTCCTTAGTGACTGAGTACTACTTGGGGACCTTAGACGATGGTCTGGGTTGTTTCCCTTTCGACCGTGCAGCTTATCCCACACGGACTGACTGCCTGGGTAATTATCATGGTATTCGGAGTTTGGTTCAGTGGGGTACCCCGGGAAGGGCCCCCATCCAAATCAGTGTCTCTACCCCCATGACATAGTTTACCAGACGCTATCCCTAAAGATATTTCGCAGAGAACGAGCTATCTCCTGGTTTGATTAGACTTTCACTCCTCCCCACAAGTCATCCCCTCAGTTTTCAACCTAAGTGGGTTCGGTCCTCCACGCAGTATAACCCGCGCTTCAACCTGCTCATGGGTAGATCACCAGGGTTCGCGTCTGCCGCAATAGACAAAGGTCGCGCTATTCACACTCGGTTTCCCTAGGGCTCCGGACCGTAAGTCCTTAACCAAGCCTATTACGACAACTCGCCGGATCATTATGCAAAAGGCACGCCGTCACACTGAACGAATCATAGTGCTCCGACCGCTTGTAGGTATATGGTTTCAGATACTATTTCACTCCCCTAACCGGGGTACTTTTCATCTTTCACTCGCGCTACTGAGTTCACTATCGGTCATTAGAGAGTATTTAGCCTTACGGGATGGTCCCCGTTGATTCAGACCCGGTTTCACGTGACGGGCCCTACTCAGGTGCTCTACGAGAGGCTTGTGGTTTTCACTTACGGGACTCTCACCCTCTGTGGTCTGCCGTTCCAAACAGTTCTGTTAACCAAAGCTTTGTAACTCTCATATGTAAAGTCCTACAACCCCACAGGGGAAACCCCCGTGGTTTGGGCTGTTCCGCTTTCGCTCGCCGCTACTGACGGAATCGATTTTTCTTTCTCTTCCTCGTGTTACTTAGATGTTTCAGTTCACACGGTTAGCTCAGGAATCCCGGGATCAATGCTTATTTGTCAGCTACCCCAGGCTTATCGCAGACTTACACGCCTTTCATTGCCTTCTAATGCCAAGACATCCCCCATATACCCTTAATAGCTTGACCACAAATATCCAATTCTTTCCAAGTCACCAACCCGAAGGTTAACAAGCCTGAAGAGAACCGACTATTTATAGCTATAATGCAAAACGTTCAAGGAACATTTCACACTGTGTTCAAACCACATATAACGATATTCTTCTTAATTCAATCTTTCGACACGTGCTTCAGGTTTTCGATTGCTCGATTACCTTCGGCAGCGCTACTCAAGAGTGGTTTTTATGGTGACACATTTCCGAAGAAGCCGAAGCCTCAACGTTGATGAGTCATCATATAGATGCCATCTACTTCACAAACAAATTGTCAAAGATCAATTGCAATGGTTCAAGTGAATGAACCACTACGAGCCATCGATATACGATGACCAACTCTCGTGTTGCATTTCTGCTGGAGAGTGCCTTTGAGCTGAAGAATTGCTCTCAATCTGTTTCCGACTCGTCGGCAAACGGATAGAGCAATTTCAACTCAAAGGTAGTCCCCATCAAGGATGCTTCCCTGTGTGGGTCCGGGATTCTATGACTTTTTCGGTTGGTGTCAACCGTAAGTAAACCCGATTTCAAAAGAAAGGCAAAAATTTGGGCAGTGCGTTTGATTGGTCTAACTTGGCCAACCAGCAACACCCTTTTGCATCTTCCATGCTTCGCTTCTCAGCGGTGGAGCAGAAGTATACGAATCATCGGAAACCTCTCAAGGGCTAATCAGTTATTTCTGAAGATTTTCTGAAGAGAGTTGGTCTTTGTTGAGTCCTTGCAATTTTGATGCGGTGTTTTCCGAGTCCATATTGAGGCAGTACGAATGGCGATGTTTAAGTTTTCTTCTCGATGAGATCACGTTTCACGTTGTGGGACGGCAAAATTGCCATGATGGACTTGCTTGTGAGGTGGGAGATGCCACTCGATTGCAGTTGCCGAATGATGGCCGATTCGATTCCAAGCCTACAAAACCTCTTCTGTTTTTCCGAAGTAGCGTCCCCATTTTCTTTTTGAAGCCGTCACGTTCCGCATGTTCTTGAGTTCGGTGCCCGAAGTGTTTGCTCTGGTCGTAAAAAGGAGATTCGTTTGTTGCAGCGTTTGGTCAGGCCCTTTTCCGCAACGTCAAAATGCAATGCCGCTTCTGGTTTCGTTTCGAGGCAGGGGTTGTGGGTGTGATACGGGCGGAAGATGTCATCGAATTGATCGCGCTGTGTCGCTTTGTGGGCGCCTTTCAATTCGTGGCTTCGAGTAGAAAGCACCCTTGGTGAATGGTTTTGATTTGTTTCTCTGAGTCGCGTTTTACCGCGTGTTGCCAGTCTTTTTCGGTTTGCGAAGCCGCTGTGTTTCGCGTTTGGCACGGGTCTTGAACTATCGGATTGTCATCAGAACGGCCAATGGTGGCTGCGAATTTCAAAAGTAAAGGGAATGAAAATGAAGACTCAAATCAAAAACCTGATCTCGGCAATCGTTGTTACTTGTGTCCTTTCTTCAGCTGGTTTCGCCCAGCAAATGACGGTTCAACAGCCAGCCGTCCAAGTCGAGGGCGGGCAAGCTCAGGCGTTTGTTCAGCCGCGAGTTCTGCCTTACGTTCAGCCGCCGATGCAGCAGAATCAGTTCTACTTTGGGATGCGAGTGGTGCTGAAGCGAGACGGTTGGGGACGCACCTCCTTGCGAGTCGTCGACGTGACTCCAGGTAGCCCAGCTCAGCGGGCTGGACTTGAGTTTGGCGATGAAATTCGACGCGTCAACGGACGGGGATTCAAGTTCGCAAACAATAGCTTCGACGCGGTTCGCATGATCAACCAGTACGTTGCGAACTCTGGCATCGGCGGTCCGGCAGGACCAGGGGCTCCGGCGATGGCGGTCATGGTTTCTCCACTTCCGTCACCAACCAAGGTGGCTCGGATGGTGGTGAGAAACGTCCGGACCGGTCATGACGTAGTCGTAAACGTTTACCCAACTCGAATCGGCGGCGGTGGCGGCGGAGCACCTGCAGCTGCTGCGATGTCGGCTGGCGGGTAGTCTGTTGCGAAGACGCCACCGCGTCATCAGAGACAGCGACACATAAGATGAGAAACGAACTGACGCCTGCGAATTTCGCGGCGTCTTTTTTTCGTTCGCGGTTTCAGAACTGCAATCTCAGCGTTTGCGTGCTCTGATCCGGCGGGGCAAGCTTCTGCACAGCGTTCTGTCGAAAGACTGAGACTCTTGCGGCAACCGCGTCGGCAGCCACGAGGTGCTCCTTTTGCTCCGGGCAATCCTGCATGTTGCGAAATTGGTCGCGGGTGATTTCGAAGTCCTGCTTGAGCACTTTGTTGGCCAACACGCCGAGAAACGGCTTGATGGCGTAGTTCAAGGCTCCAAATCGATAACGCAGCTGCACAAAAGCCCTTGTTGGAGCGGCGTCGAGCCCTTCCAGTGGTGTGCACGCAATCAGAGCCAGAAACCGTGGTTCGCCGTTGAACCAGTAAGTGACTTTGACCAGATTCGGCATCAAAAACTCGTCCGCGTGTCGGACTTTCATCGACCGGCCGAACAGCATCCTCAGTCCAATGCCAACCGATTCTTCCTGTTCCGCATAGTCGACTCGGACTCCGTGCGAATGCGTCGTGATCGACATCTCATGCCATGTGGAATTTTGGCTGCTCCGTATCAATCCGTCGTGCACCAGCGCCGTATGCGTCGGATCCATGAAGTTGTCAATCAACAGCTCTTCCGTCGTCTCAAAGCTCATCGTTTTGAATTTCGAGCCCCAGCCGCTTCCGATAAACTCTTCGATGTCCGGTATTTCGTTTTCGGGCGTCCCATCACCGAGGTAAACCCAGACAAATCCAGCGGACTCAACAACAGGGAACGACGGGAGCGAGCATTTCAGCTTATCGCAGGCATCGGGCGAGCTGGGAACTTTCGTCAGGGCTCCTTCGGCGTCATATTCCCAGCCGTGATAGGGGCAGACGATTTGATTCTGGTGAAAATCTTTGACTTCGAGCGGAGCTCGCTTGTGGGCACAGCAATCCAAAAGCACATGAAGTTTCCGGCTTTCGTCCCGCCAAATCAGCAGCGGTTGACCGTAGATTTTTCGCTTCAACGAGCGACCGGTCCCAATTTCAGACGCGGTCGCGACCACGTGCCAGTGCTGTGATAAGTTGCCGATTGATGAAAACACTTTAGCTCTAACAGGTGTGCCGCCGTTCCAATTCTGCCATGCTGAGTCGTCAAGGATACACGGATGCGAGCATCAGATGACCCGCCAATTTTTTAATCAAATCAACTACTCTTCCAGCAACGAAGACAGCGAAGCCGAGTTGCGGGTGCTCAGTTTGTCGAGCGCGGATCGCGTGGTTTGTATCACCGGAAGTGGGGCTCGCACGCTGGATCTTTTGACGGCGGCTCCGAAAAAGATCGTCAGCGTTGATTTCAATCCGACTCAAAATCACCTGTTGGCCCTCAAACTGGCGGCCTACAAAACGCTGGACTATGCGGATTTCCTGGGCTTCCTTGGAGTCCGCAAATCGAATCAGCGGCTTGGACTACTACCAGAATTGCTGCCGCTGCTTCCGAATGACAGCGAAATCTGGTGGCGAAAGCACGTTAAAACGATCGAGCGTGGTGTGCTTTATTGCGGGACCTGGGAAAAGTTGCTGCGATACATGTCGAAGACCACTTTTCTGCGGCAACGAAAAATCGACGGGCTGTGGAACGCAAAAGATTTGGAATCGCAGAAAGAATTTTGGCTTCAACATTGGTCGGGCCCCTTCCTGAAGCGATTCCTTCGTTTGTTGTCCAATCGTTTTCTGTGGACCAGAGTCATCCGCGAGCCCGGAGCCAAATTGATTCCCAAAGATTTCGATGTCGGCGGCTATTTGAGTTCCTGCATTGAGAAAATGGCTTTCCATTCTCTGATTCGCGAAAATCCTTATGCCAATTTGCTGTTCCGCGGGCGATACACGGGCCAGTGCGTTCTGCCGCTGCACTTGCGAGAAGAAAATTTTGAGCAGCTCAAGCGATTTGCCGACCGAGTCGAAATCGTTTCGATGCCGATCGACGAATTTTTGAACCGATCGTTGGAAAAATTTGATGCGTTCTCGTTGTCGGATTTCTCGTCGTATGCTCCGCCAGAAACCTACGCGCGAATCTGGGAGTCCGTGCTTCGATCAGCGGCGCCCAAAGCCAGATTCTGCGAAAGATTCTTTCTGGTGAAATTGGATCAGCAGGAAAGCTTCGGAGCCTTCCATCGCAGAATTCGCAGCAACAAACGGTTGGAAGAGGAACTTGCCGAGATCGACCACACATGCCTGTACTCATTTCGCGCCGGATTTATTTCCGAGGATTGAGCCAGCGTGCGGATCGCCAGACGGCAAGACTTTCACTCGCGAACCTGCTCCAGCAAGGCATCGAAACGCTGCTCGCGAGCGAACTCGGGACAGTGAGCACACACAAATTCGATTTCGGGGTCTGTCTCATGGATCTCAAAGATCGATTTTCGCGAAGCCAATGCTGCTTTGTAGTTGTCGGCAATCATCCGATACGCAAACGTCGGCGCACGTCGGGCCTGGATTTCCGTTCGCGACCAAAACGTGTCAGCCAACAGGAAACATTGGGAGCCATCCAGATTCAACAGAGCCCCCATTTGTCCGTCGGCGTGCCCGTCGAGATCGAACAGCCGCACGCTGCCGTCGTTAAACAGGTCTTTGCATTTCGCAATCGGACCCAAGCCAGGATCATGCATTTCGTTGATCGTATGCAGCCGTTGATCGCAATCCGGCGGAATGAGATCTGGCAGGATGCCGCGTTTGACCGCTCCGAAACCTTTGCGAATTTTCGCGAACTGCCAGGCTTTCTGCGATGCGATTAGCTCGGCGTTGGGAAATCGCCTCAACGCCCCGATATGATCGGCGTGGAAATGAGAGATGATGATTCGACGGATGTCATCGGGCTCGATTCCGGCCCTCTTCAGCCAGTTTTCGATCGACCACTGCTCGTGAGTCACGACTTTGGTCGCCATGCGATAAAGCCGATACGGCATCCGGGCCGTCGCCTCGAAAAAATCCTTGCTGTAGCCGGTATCAAACAGCGTCAGCCCGTGAATCGGATGTTTGATTAACGCCACGGTTGCATGAAACCGCGTTAGATCCCCGCTCGCGCCGCGTTCTGCGATGTTGCGTTTGAATTCGACATAGCCCGTTGAAAAAAAGCTGACCTCAACCGAGGCTTGATTCGCGTCCGGGCTTTCGTGGCGCCGTCGCAAATCCGAGACGGTCCGGCGGATTCCTTCTTTGAGCGGAACCAGCGGCTGATATCTGAGGTCGCGTTTTGCGGCTTCGGAAACGAAAGTCTGCTGTTTGGCCAGCAAACCGACTCCGTATCTCGTGATCGGCGGTTCTCCTGGCGTCCGCAGAACTCTGTGCTTTAACTCAGCCCAATGGGCGGCCCGCAACGCCAACCAATATGGGACTTTCTTCGTCGGAAATTTTCCGGTTGTCTCCAGCAGAACATTTTTCAGGACGTCCCAAAGTCGAACCGGATCTTCGTTGGTGATCGTGCAGACTCCGTTGGGAGCAGTCGGTCGCGCCGCGAGGATCAGCCCGGCGACAAGGTTGTCGATGTAGGTCAGATCGCAAAGGTTTTCGCCGTTTCCGATCTGCCGAAGTCGCCCGGCTTTCGACGCCGCGATCAGACGGGGCAGCAACGCGTTGTCGCCGGGTCCAAAAACAGCTCTGGCGCGGACAATATAGGCATTCAGCCCTGCCGCCATCGCGTCTGACACCAATTTTTCGGATTCCGCTTTGGATTGTGCGTAAGGACAGCAAAATTCTCGCGGAAATTCCGTCCGATCGGTCACGCGATCCCGGTCGCGAAACTGAAAAAAGATCGCGGTCGACGAGACGTGCACCAATCGATCAACGTCGAACTTGCGACACGCGTCCAGCACGTTTTGCGTTCCCGCGACGTTTACACGGCGATGCGTTTCCAGCGAGCCCCAAGGCGACGTCAAGGCTCCGCTGTGGATGACGATTTGCTGGCCTTCGCAAATTTCGAAGACTTCCTCTTTCGACGTCAGGTCGGCTTTCCGCCATTTTCCGCCGCTTCTGATCCGATACTTGCTGCGACCGGTGATCGTGACGTCATGTCCGGCCTCGACAAGCACTTGGGCGACTCGCGATCCGACAAAACCCGTCGCTCCGGTGACCAAAATTCGCTTCGGGGTCTGCCCAAGGCTCTCATGGGCCAACGTTAACAACTGTTCGCCGACTACCATTGAAGAACGGTCGCTCCGATCGACAATCCAGCAGCCGTTCCCAGGAAAAGGATTTTGTCACCCGGCTTGATTCTTCCGTCCCGCTGGGCAATCGCCAAAGCCATCGGCATCGAAGCTGAGACACAGTTTCCGTAGTCGCCGAGGATGTCGACGGTTCGATTTTTCGGAAGTCCAAGCCGTTCCAGCAACCTCATTCCGGCGGCGGAGGCCTGATGTGGCACGATCAGATCGAGATCTTTCACCGAAAGTTCTGCGTCGGACAACAGCGTGGACAGAAACCGTTTTAGTTTCGGGATCGCGGCCCGCAACAAAACTTCACCGCTCATTTCAAAGAGGTAGTCCGTGTCTTTGGTCGAGGACAGCATCGGGTGATTCAGCAGTCCACCGCCGCGGATTTGAGTCAGCTCTGCAAATTCTGGCCATGTTTTTTGGCGAAAGCAAAATGCTCCGGCGTCGCGAGTCGTCGATTCGACCATTACCGCGGCAGCTCCGTCACCGAGCAGTGCCGCAGATTTTGGATCGGAGAAATTTCTGCTGAGAGTTGGCAGTTCCGCGGTGACGATCAGGATTTTGCTGTAGCTTTTATCCGAGATCATCGCCGCGGCGTGTCGAAGAGCAACCAGAAACGACAGGCAGGTCGCGTTGACGCTGTAAGTCGGCACGCCGCTGATGCCGAGTTCGCGAGCGACAAAGACTGAGGTGTCTGGAATGCATTGCCGAACGGTCGCGCTCGAGTAAATCAATAAATCCGGCGTTCCGAGGTTCTCAATAGCCGGCCGAGCCGCGGTGGCGGCAAGCTTTGCCGGATCGTCGCCTGGTTGGCAGACGTGACGATTGGAAACGCCGACGTTTTCGTGAATCCATGACGCTTCGCAATCGAGATCCTTTGCCAGTTCTTCCGCCGTTTGAAAATCTGGCGGGACAGCAAAATGGGCTGCCGAGATTTGGAAGTGATGGGTCAGTTTTGACATGTCGCGTGGACGCCGCGTTCCCCAAAACGCAATTCGAACGTTGTGGGCAATTCGAACGTTGTGGGCAATTCGAACGTTGTGGGCAATTCGAACGTTGTGCAAAAACGTCCAGTCTACCCTTTTTCACTCGTCAGGATGGCGCGGCCAAACATGAGCGGCAAGGCCCAGTCGCCGTAAAAAGCGAAACGGACCGGCGGCTAGCCTTGCTTGCCGCTCACATTTATCAAACAGTGCCTTAAAGTTCCTCGTTGACCTGTCCGTCGGCCCGATTGCCGTACAGTCGGAAAACTTCAGCAGAAACGTCAAAACTCAGATGCCGCACGCTGCCGTCGACATGAGACATATTCAATCCTGACGAATGAGCACTTCCAAACGAGGTGTAGTCGTCGACGTCACGACTGTCTTTGCGAGGCGGATCGGCGGTCCAGCGATGCAAGTCATAGTCGTCGCCGGTGAGGAAGTTCTGGTCGTCGCCAAAATCCAATCCGTTTTCGTAGTTCGCGACTCTCAGATGCTTCTCGCCCAGCAGGAAAGTGTTCGACGTCCCATCGGTGACGTGAACGAAACCAATATGGCTGCGTTGGAACGAGATCCCGGTCGAGTTTCGCATGCCGCTGAACCCGAGTCCTTCGAATGCCAAATCGGGCTCAGGACCTCCGCCCCAGTTGATTATTTCGTCGCCCGCGTTAGCAACGTAGTCGTTGCGAGCTTCGACTTCGGTCGGATCTGCGTTGTAGGCAAAACCGTTTGGAGTTCCGGAGGACATGACGCGAGGCCGATTGCCTGGTTTGCGTCGGGAAGGACAAAACAGAATCTCCAGCGGCGTGCGGCAGGCTTCTTTGGCGCGATCAAGTTGCAGGGCCGAGAAATTTCTGGCGTCGCCGTCCTGAATGCTCTGATAGAGGTTGTTTTGCTCAACGTAAGGCAACAGCGAGAAAGCCCAACTTCCGGGTTGGTGTTTTCCTTTTCGTAAGTTGGCGTCACCAACCCAGTACCATCCCCAACCACCGGATGGAAAGATGTTGTGGCTGTCGTGATGCAAGTGGAACGCGAGAGCGAGCTGGCGAATCTTGTTCGCACACTCGACGCGACGTGCTGCTTCTCTGACCGACTGGACGGCCGGCAACAACATCGCGATCAAAATCCCGATGATGGCGATCACAACGAGAAGCTCGACCAAAGTGAATCCTAAACGCCGCCTCGAATTCATGATCTTTTTCGTTGCCATGCGTTGACTGTATGCTGAAACAGCCCGATAAACCAGCAAAAATTCAAGGAAGGCAGCAACTGTCTCAACCAGATTTCGCAATATTCGCGTGATCCAGCTTTAAATTGCTTGATCTTGCTCGGCAAAATCAAGATTGTTGCCAGACCAACGAAATGCCTTTCATGAATGAGTCAAAAATCAGTTTTAAGTTTCCGCTGGTCGATCACTCCGCCGCAGCCATAACTTCCGGAGGCGTCTTTGGGGCAGTTGGATTCTCAGACAAGTACGCTGGCCATACGACTGCCGATGACGAACTTGTTGTCGCCCTGCGTGCCGCCTTGAATCAGAAAACAGCGGGATCCAAAGACGCAGAGTTAATCCGATCGTTTGCATTCGCCTGGCTGAAAGGTCGCAATCACAAACTCGGTCATGTCGTCGCCTATTCTGTGGAGATCCAGAATTGCATAGGCTTTCTTTCGCAGATTGGATTTCTGGACAGGACAGCGAACACCATCAGTAACGTGGCAGTCGGCGTCGCTGGAATTGCTCTGACTTGGGAGTTGTTTTTTTGGGAAGACACAATGGCCGCGCCGGTGATCGCGGGCAGCGTTGTTGCTGAGTCAGCAATGTTTGGGTTGTCTCAAGCTTTCGAATCAAAGATCACAAAACGATTCGGTGAACCCGGGACGCCTGTGAAACGCTCCGATTTCGATATCGAGCCAATCCTTGTTTTTCTTCAGTGTTGCCAAACTCGAAACGTAATTACCAGAGTTGACGGCGACAAAGCATTGGTTGACGCGTTAGTGACGCGATTGGATGCGCAAATCTTTTCGCTGTTCTTATTGAACAGTCGTCAATTGGAAGGTCTGGCATGCATGGGAGCTTCTGAGGCGACGGCAGCTGTTGCTGCTCATGCAGCGATTGCGCTAGGATTGTCAGACGTTTGCGACCGGCTGGATCTACTTGAAATGTTGCAGCGAAATATCGTGGGTCTGGACGATGAAACCCGCCGTGGCGAAACAGAATCGACATTGCGTGCGATTAGGCGGCATGTTTCGTTCGATACCAATGCGATCGAAAGACAATTGAGTCGTCAGCTAATTTCTTCCGCCACGACGGAAGCACTTGACCTTGCAGTAGTTCCACTGCGTGCTTCATTGCAGCTAATGAGCCTTGTCGCCGGAGGGATGGAGTCCGTTTCTCCCGGGCAATACGGATCAGGTTTCTCGATGCTAAAGCGGGGAATCGATTCGGCCTGTTCTGTCGCTTCGTCTTCGCCGGACGTTCTCGCCAACGCACTTTCTGCTGGAATCAGCGCCGAGGCTTGGGCACGGCATAAGTTCGACAAAGTTTGCGACTTCCTCGTTCTGCCCAAATCTACGGCAGAGAATGGGGCATGAGCTCGTTCTATGACGCCAGCTGTTGAAGAATTTTTCTGCCTCGGTTGCAAAAGCCAGGAGTTGCCGAGTCTGATTCCATTCTCGATTCAATTTCATTCTTGATTGATTCGGCCAGCTTTGGGAATTTCTGATGCCGGTCAGCGACGAACTGCATCGCGAAAACGGCAACCGCGACCGGCGAGTTGACGTCTACTGCCCAATCAGTGAACGATTCGGCGATCCTTTTTTCCAGGCAATTTGGGATCGGCAGCTCAAGTTCCGAAAAATACCTTGTGACGTTGCGGCGAATGGCGATGTGAGTCGGTTGGTCTCCGGCAGTTATCATTTCATCCCACCATGGCTCGAGCATTTCAGGGTGGTGACGGCCAAGATTTCCAACGACCTGCGACGATCGCTGGGCAACCTTCGTTTCGTCACTCAGAAAACAGGCCATCAACTCAATAGCTGCTCCTGGCGTTCGAGCAACGTAGTCTTCGATGAAGTCCGCATTCTCGCGCGAGTGTGTTTTAAGCAACTGTTGCCGGATAATCATTG
The DNA here is from genome assembly GCF_008087665.1 of Mariniblastus fucicola. Taxonomy (GTDB): domain Bacteria; phylum Planctomycetota; class Planctomycetia; order Pirellulales; family Pirellulaceae; genus Mariniblastus; species Mariniblastus fucicola. Next base: position 3,609,818 of record NZ_CP042912.1, on the reverse strand, counting down.
CGAGTTGAGTGCGTCTGAGTTTGATGACTTGTCGCGGCTTGCTTTTTCAAGTTTTGCGATTCGGTTGGCAGCCTGAACCAGCGAAACATCGGCGGCAACCACGACTCCTTCCTTGTCCAGCAGCAATATGTACGGATAGAAATCGACCGGGAACGACTCAGTGTATTTTTGCGACGTTGCATCATCAGCCATAAAAATCCACGATGGAATTGAAGCGACCTTTCGCATATCCGCTTTCGTGAAACTGTCTTTGTAGGAGACCATTGGCCGAAAGTTGGAACTGACGTCCATTCGACTGGTCGTCAATTCTCTCAAAATCGAAGTGGACTGCGGCCTCGTGTCCGCAAAAACAAGCACCGTGAACTCGCCGGTCGTTTTCTCAATGGCCTTGCCGTCGACCGTATTCCCGGACACGTCCATGACTTTGCCGATTTGAGAAACTCGGCGTTTCTGATTGTCCAACAGCTCAATCAGTTCCAGTTTTTTCGGATCCGAATCTGGAAGCTTGACGACCAAATCGCCGACAATCCGTCGCGCCGTTTCCAGATCCTGAAAACGACCGGTCGAGATAGAAGCTTCGTAGGCTCGGATCAGCGCTCTCCATTTGGAAATTTCAACTTCCGGATGAGCCTCGATTACACGCAAGGCGCCGTCGAGATCCAGTAACGCTTTTCGGTCCCGATATCGAATCCGTCTCTCGAGCGTGGAAACCTGAAATTTCGTGAACAGCGTGAACTCATCGACTTGCCGCGAAAGTTTCTGAACCACTGCCAGATTGCTTTCGGCAAAAACCTCTCCGATCGATTCAAGGCACCGGTTCGCGTTGACGTCGCCGGGCTTGGCGTCCTGCGCTTTGAGGAAAATTGCTAACAGTATTTTTGCTCGTTGCTCGTTCTCGAGAAAGCAGGATCTCTGGGCACGCAACGCCTCGATCGCTGCGTCTGCGTTGGCTTTCGTCGGCAGCTTTGCAAACGCGATGGCGGCAACCTTCACGATCGCGTAGCTGGCGAGATCCTTCAGTTCTTCGTTGTCGCTGGATTCAACTGTCGCGGCAAATTCGCTGAAGCTTTGTAAGTCCATTTCAGGTGAAACGCCGCTGTTGAGGCAAAGTTCCACAAGGGCCTGATAGTTTCGCAATTGCATTCGATCAATTTTGACTTTTTGCTCCGCCGTCAAATCACTCCGCTGGAGCAGCTTTTCGATTTCTTCGGTTTGTCGCTGCTGGGCCGTTGCGACGATGATGTACCCGGCGTTGGATCCGCCAAAGAATTCCAGATTGTCGATTTCCTGATCGAGTGTAAGGTCGAACTGGTGCGTCGTTCGCTCAGATTGCGTGGCACGTTCGCTATTGCCAGAATCTTCCGAGCGCTCCGTCGCCGATCCGTCGTCAGCGAATTGCGTGAAGTACAGAACGCCAAAAATCGCGCCGATCACCAATAAAGCGATCAACCCCATCAGGATTCGCATCGGCGGCAAACCGATCGAGTAAAGAAACTGAACTGCTTTTTCGCCAAGTGTCAGTTCGTTATTCATGTTCGAAGCGGTTCTGGATGCGGTAGGTTGAAGGTGCGGAACAAATGGCAGGGCTTCTTAATATGTTAGCTATCGACTGCTCAATCGCAATGATTGTACGTCGCTCCGGTTATTCCCGTTTTTCAGCCGTCGTGGCCGATCGATGGCTGCGAAAATCTGGCTAATTGCCTGGCCGTTCGATTGCGCTTAAAAATTACCGTTGAAAAATCGCATGTTTACATCGAAAACGCCGTGACAAAACTAAATCTTGAAAACAGCCATCGTGAATACGCCCGAGCAAAATCTCTGATGCCGGGAGGCGTCAACAGTGCGGCACGTGCTTTCGGAGCCGTCGGTGGCGAGCCCATTGTGTTCGAACGCGGCGAAGGGCCGTGGTTGTTCGATATCGACGGCAACAAATATCTGGACTACATCGGGTCATGGGGCCCGATGATTCTTGGGCATCAGTTTCCAGCCGTTTGCGACGCCGTTCATGCGGCGGTTGATCGCGGGACCAGCTTCGGTGCTCCAACAGTCGCCGAAAATGAGCTGGCGGAGCTGATCATCGAAGCCGTTCCTTCGGTCGAAATGGTACGCTTGGTGAACTCGGGGACCGAAGCCACGATGAGCGCGATTCGCGTCGCTCGCGGCTACACCGGACGCGATGTGGTGATCAAGTTCGCTGGCAACTACCACGGCCACGTCGACAGCCTGTTGGTTTCCGCAGGAAGTGCCGCAGCCACGTTGGGCGTCCCGAACTCCCCGGGCGTTACCCAAGGGACGACTCAGGACACGATGGTTCTGGAATACAATTGCGTCGAAGGTTTGGGCCAAGCGTTTGCTGAACACGGAGACAGGATCGCGGCAGTGATTCTGGAGCCCGTTTGCGGCAACATGGGCTGTGTGACTCCCAGCGGCGAGTTTCTGGCGGCGCTTCGTTCGCTGACGGAACAGCATGGCAGCGTTTTGATCTTCGACGAAGTCATGTGTGGTTTCCGGGTCGCACGATCGGGTGCTCAATCACTATTCGGCGTGATTCCTGACATGACGACGATGGGCAAGATCGTCGGTGGTGGACTGCCTCTCGGTGCGTTCGGCGGCAAACGCGAAATCATGCAACACGTGCTTCCCGCGGGCAAAGTTTTCCAGGCAGGGACGCTTTCTGGAAATCCAATCGCCACCGCAGCTGGAATCGCGATGCTCAAGTCACTGCGTGACGATCCGCCGTACGATTACCTTGAGAAAATTTCAGATCGACTGGCGCAAGGCCTGTCAAAATCGGCGGCCGATGCGGGAATCGAGCACTGTGTCAATCGAGTCGGCAGCATGATGACCCTGTTTTTCCATCCCGGCCCGGTCACTGATTGGACCTCCGCCGCGAAATGCGACACCGAGAAATTTTCGAAATGGTTCTGGGGGTTGATCCACCGTGGTGTCTACATGCCCTGCAGCCAATTCGAAGCTCTTTTCGTTTCAGCGACTCATACGGAAGAACATATCGACCAAACGATTGCGGCGTCTCGCGATGTTTTTGAGTCCTGGACGTGAAAGCCGAACCGGTTGTCGGAAAACCACGGTACTATTAATGCTGCAGCCGTAATCACGAGTGTTTGTTCATCAACGTTCACGCACTCAACGACCTGATTCACGATTAGCGAAGAGTGACGCTGAACCAGGGAGTCAGACCTCCGGCAACCCGTTGGCGGGGCTGACCCAGAGTTTGCGATTGCGAAAATGAACTGTCCGCTCGGATTCGACGGCTGCGATCGAGATGTCGATCGAGATGTCGATCGGCGACGTTTACGATGTAAAATGGGCGTGATGAGCCAATCTGGCCCACCATTTGGGGAATTGTCCGCGAATTTGGGCTGACCGCTGTTATGTTTTCGATTTTTCCGCTATCTATACTTAAGAGCCTTTATTGCGACCGAATTGCTGGAGCACACGATGTTGAAGACGCCAGAATCAAACGATGAATCGATTGGAAATCCGTCCGCGAAAGACAGCGACGACGCGATGGCTTTGATCCTGCAGCAGGCTGGTAAGTCTGCGGACGAGGTGGCCGCGCTTTCGACTTTGGATGACGCGGATCGCAGCGCCGAAAGTCAATTCTCTGGCGAAGCTCCCACGATCACGGCGCTTTTCGGCAAAGGCAAGGCCCGCGAGTTCTTCGCCGGAGATTTTGCTCCGTCGGCGAATGTCGCGAAAGTCATGGGCGAGTGTCTTGAGTTTCTGATGCAGCGGAAGAAAGAGAACACGCTCTGCAATCACGAGAAAATGCTGTTTCGCGAAGACATCATCACCGGTCTGGCGGAACGTGGCTTCTTCGGGCTCGCGATCCCGGAACAATACGGCGGCAGCGGAGCCAAACTTGGTGACCTCGGTCCCCTGCTCCGCGCGTTGACGTTCGTCCATCCTGACCTCGCCGTCATGTTCGAAGTCCATAACTTTCTCGGCCCCGTCACGCCGATTCTGGATTTCGGAACCGACGAGCAAAAAGAATATTTTCTGCCGAAGATGGCCAAGGGCGAACTGCTTGGATCGTTTGCTTTGACCGAACCTGGAGTCGGCGCCGATCCAAGCAAGCTTTCGATGACCGCGCGGCTGGAAGGAGACCACTACATTGTCAGCGGAGTGAAGTGGCCGATTACGAATGTGATCTACGGCGGCGTTTGCATTTTGATTGTGAAGCTCGAAGGCCACGACCTGAAACCGGGTCGCGATTCTGGCATGATCGTGTTCGAAGTGCCAAAGTCGGACAACGCGAATTTCGCGATGAAGCGAAACGATTTGACGGCGTTCGACTATCTTTGGAACGCGAGATTTCGACTGACCGATTGCAAGATCCCGAAATCAAGTTTGCTTGGCCCGCCCGGACGCGGTTTGGCTCAGGCGTTCAGTTCGCTGGCCAAAGGCCGTGGTGGAATTGGTGTTAACAGCGCGGCAAAGACGTTCAAGTTGCTGGCTCACGTGATTCTTGACCCGGAACTCGAAGGCGCGGAATCGAAGGCTCATGGTGACGCTCCCAACGGCGGCGGTTGGACCAGCTTTCGCAGCACGTTTGGCAAACCGATCGGTGCTGCACCGCGAATTCAGACATGGATCGGCCGCGCGACGGCCCACGGTTTGGCGGCCCGCGTCCTCGGCGACCTGTGCTTTCGATTGGCAGCCAACGGAGTCCGTGACGAAACTCAGGGCATGATCGCGAAGGTTTACGCTACGAAATGTCTGCTTCAAACAGCGATCAACTGTTACCAGATTCAGGGCGGCCGTTCGGTGCATACCGATGAGAAACGCAAGTTTACGCGGATGAAAGCCGCCGGTGCGACAGACCCGTCCGCGGACAAATCGCCAACAGGTCACAACGCTTCGATGCCCGATCACGCGATTGAGAACTACATCGGCGAGAACATGCACGAGTTCACGATTGCGACTGTGTACGAAGGCCCCAACCCGGTGCTTTCGGACGTCGGTGCTCCCAATGCGATGACGCGAAATATCCGCGGTAAGTATTTGGAGCCGATCGGAATCGCGGAAGTCGAAGGCAAGTTTGGATTCATGCCGAAAGCGAAATTCGGAGCCTTCATCGCCAAGTCCATGGTGGGTTCGGTGTTTGGTTCCTGCGATATGTCGGGGGTGCAAAATCGCTTTGAGGAAAAAGACACCTACGTTCGCAAAGCCATGAAACGGAATCGTGTTTTGGGACGCCGCATTTTGATGATCATCGCCAAGTATCAAAAGAGCTTCATGGATCAGAGCTTTTTGCTGGGCGACGAAGGTGGAGTTTTCGATCAGCTTTGCCACAACCTGGCTTCGCTGTGTTTCGCATTGTCGATGGAAAAACGTGATCCGGAGTATCTGAAAGTCGCCGCTGCCCTCGATCTTGAAGCCAGCATTCGACTCAATGGCCAGGAGAGTTCACCGTATCTGCAAAAGCTCTGGGCCGAGATCGGTCAGTTGATGATGGATCGGGATTCGACGCTGCATAAAGACCTGATTGCCGACATCGATGTTCAGCCGATTCCACTCGATCCGCGCTTCATCGATCGGTTTATCTAGAGCCAGTTTCAAAACGGATCACCTGGTAGTGGCTGCGGCGTCTCGCCGCAGTATTTCTGGTATTAACTGCGGCGAGACGCCGCAGCCACAAGGTTTTGAAACTGCCTCTAGAGCAACGCCGCGCTCCGTTTACTTTTCGTAGGGCTGGCCTTTGTTGGCGTTCAGCTCTGCGGAAAGTTGTTGCATTGCGTCCTGAAAACGATCCTTGTTCGCGACGTTTTCATTTTCGTTGGGGTCCGAAGCGTGGCTGAACATCATGCGGCCCATGATCTTGCCCATTCCAACGGGGCCTTTGCCGGAACTGCCGCCGGCTTTGCCGCGAAACTCGGTATAGCGAAAGTCCTTGGTCCGGATCGTGTCGCCGAATTGATAGCGACCGATGGCGTAAGGTTTCAATTCCACGGCGGGATCCTGCAACGCTGGAACCAAGCTATTGCCGTCCAGGTTTTCCGGTGCAGCGACGCCGGACAGCTCGCAGATCGTCGGATAAAGATCGATCAATTCCACGATTCCGGTCGCACGCTGGCCTGCTTTGATCGCATCATCACCGGGAACCGAAATGATCAGCGGCGTCCACATCGAAGTTTCAAAACAGCTGTGCTTGTTCCACAAACCGTGTTCGCCAAGCTGCCAACCGTGGTCGCTCCACAGGACAATAATTGTGTCTTCCGCCAGGCCCGTTCGGTCAAGCGTTTCGATGATCCGCCCAATTTGAGCGTCGATAAAGCTGATCGATGCGCGGTAGCCGTGGATCAAATCGATTGCTTTTGACTCGTCCATCGGTCCTCGCGGCGGAATATCCGAGTACGCTCTCAGTTCGCCAGATTGGTGCAGAGCAACCTTGGGAACATCGTCAGGCGTTTGATGGTTTTCAGCGATTTTGATTTCGCTTCGATCGTACATGTCCCAATACTTCTTCGGCGCGATGAACGGAAGATGCGGCTTGTTAAAGCCAACCGCCAGAAAGAAAGGTTGCTCTGGATTTTTCGAAAACTGTTCCAGCTTTTCAATCGCCACCGTCGCCGACTGGCCATCGCCGTACTCCTCATCAGCGACATCCGCGGACTCCGACGCCGGGCCACGCCGTTCGCGATTGGAGTTGGGATACTTCCGTTTGTGTTCCGCGATCGACGCCTGTCTCGCAGGTTCATTGAAGTACCGGATTCTCTGGTGACGGACCGGCGGCTCTGACCAGTCGTCCGCGTGATCATCCATGTGGTGAAAGATTTTTCCAATGCTGATCGCCGTGTAGCCGTCGTTCTTGAACTGGGCATGCAGCGGCATCGCGTCAGGAACTTCTTTGCTCAACCACGTCAGGTAGTTTCGAAACCGAGTCGGAGCCGGACGCCGTCCGCTCATAACAGCGGCACGGCTTGCCCCGCAGGTTGGCACCATGCAGTAGGCACTTTCAAACAACACGCCTCTCGAAGCAAGCGCGTCGATATTGGGTGTCGTCATGTACTGCTTGCCGTAGCAGCCAAGTTCCGGCCGCAGGTCATCGACAGCGATAAACAGCACGTTTTTCCTGTCCTGAGCTGCGGCGAAGTTTACAAAAACGGAAGTCAGCATGGCCACAAGAACGATGCGGCGCAAGAAAGTCTTGAAGGGCAATTCAGTCATATCCAAAGGATGTCTATCGAGTCAGAAATTGCCTTGGCCGATCACTTTGGCGTATTACAAACGCGCGGATCGGCGAAAGCGTGAGTCAATTCGCCTGGAGTTTGTCAGCGTCTTTTTCGTCTGCCGAAGGCTCGTCAGCTTCTTTCTCTTTCGAATCTGAATCCGTTTTCGCAGCAGCATTTTCGTCGGCGTTTGAAGATTTCTTTTTCGGGTCTGGTTTCGGCTTGCGATGAATGAACATCTTGAACTTCTGTCGGCCAGCGAGACCGACTAGCTTTTCCTCGCCTGTTTCTGGGATCTCAAGAACGTCCTCACAGGCGATACGAGTCTTCGCGTAAATTTCTTTCGCTTTATCCAGACGATCTTTTACTTCGGCCGCCAGTTTCTTGTGAAGCGACTTCGTTGGTACGGCCACGATCATTCGTGACGATTCAAAAACGACGAAGCCGTTCTTCTTCGTCGTCGCCATCAGCCGACCTCTCTTCAACGCCAGTGCTTTGTTGCTGAGCCGAACTTCGTATTTCTCCGTAGAAGAAAAGAGATCCTCGTACTGCTTTTTTACTTCAAGCCGCAGTTTCTCTTTTCGTTCCGCCGGAGTCAGTTTTTTCTCAGCCGGAACATCAGGCTTTTTGGCCGCGTTGTTTTTGGCAGGACCCGCGTTGTTGTTCGCAGCAGCATCCGTGTCCTCGTCAGCTGAATCTTCCCCTGGCGGTTTCTCTTTTTTTTCCGCCGGGTCCTTCTTTACCGTGGGCGGCATCTTGGATTGGCCAAAGCCATTTTTCTTTGAAAGTTGAGCGAAAGAAACGCTGGACGCGCTCAAGATACAAACCGCAATTGCCAAGCTGAGAACGGATCGCATAAGAAGCCCTTTTTGGGAAGTGGACGAGCAAAGTGAGAGAGGCAGTTGCCTCACTTCGTGGATTCCCATTGTAACAGAACGCAATCTTTTCTCACATAGTTCACAACCGAGCGAAAAACGCGAAATGCGCAGCTCTACGCCACCGCGGCGTGCAATCGCGTTTGTTTAACGGCAAGCCGTAGGCGACCGCGAGCGCTCGCTGCAGACACCGTCGCCTTCGGCTTGCCGTTAAACGAATTCTTGCGGCCCCGACTCAATTCCGAGCAGAACCGTTTCGTCCTGCCAATCCAGCAATCCCCGCGTGCGAAAAACGCGAAATGCGCGGCTCTACGCCACCGCGGCGTGCAATCGCGTTTGTTTAACGGCAAGCCGTAGGCGACCGCGAGCGCTCGCTGCAGACACCGTCGCCTGCGGCTTGCCGTTAAACGAGTTCCTACGGCTCCAACCTATCTCCAAGCAGAGCCGTTTCGTCCTGCCAATCCAACTATTCCTGCGTGCTAAAAATCGCCTGCTGATACGACTTCTGCACCATCGATGCTGGAAAGCGAACGCAGAATGTTGATCTCGATTCCGTCATCAACAAAATGCACCGAGCCGTCAGCAAACGCAAATTGGGCTCCGCCAGGATGCGCACTGTTGAAGCAATGCGTGTTCTCGAACTCCGGTTCTGCGAAGTAGTCCCGATTCGCATTGATCCCATCGACGCCGACGCTCTTCACCGTCAGCGTTCGACTTGGAACAAACACAACGCGGCCGCCGATCGTCGTTGGAGTTCCCGTTGCGCCGAAAGTCCAGCCCGCTCGATGGGCAAGGAATCCACCGTTTACGCTTGAGCGTGAAGTTTCTCCATAGGCGATCGTGTTTGACATTCCATCGCCGATGTCTTGCGTTCCGATCGCTGTTTTCTTCGAGTACGTAGGATAGGTCGCGCCCCGCTTGAGAAACGGTGAAAACACTCCGCCAACTCCGATCGGACCGTATCCAGTTCCCGCATCGTATGAAGGGTAAGATCCGCTCGAATCAGTCGAGACCGGCCCCGAACAACCGATGTAGTGTGTCGTCGCGCCCGCCAGCAATGTATCGGTCGCCTCGTAGTCCTTCTGTTTTGATGACGGGCAATAGAGAGCCGCGACCGGGATCGCCATTTGAGCACACTTATGCTGCATGTCCTCATTGGTTGGACAGGCTCCCTCACCAGCGGCCAACTGATTGGCCAGCGTCTGCATATCCATTTGCGGCAGAATCTCTCCGATCCAACTGCCGCCAAACTGAGCCATGCCTCCGCCTTGCAAAGTCATCGGCCCGGAACCAGGCGGAAACCGATCGTAGGCGGAGATGTAATTCGTCGAAGCCAAAATCAATTGCCGCAAATTGTTCTGGCAACCTGCTCGCCGGGCAGCTTCCCGTGCGGCTTGTACTGCGGGCAACAGCAATCCGACAAGGATGCCAATGATTGCGATCACGACCAGCAGTTCAACAAGCGTAAATCCTTTACGGATTCTCTTCGAAGGGGATCTCATGTTTCTTCCTTTTCCAATGGACCAAAAAAGTCGCAGAGATGAGGGCAGTTAACATCGAGGGAAGAGATTCTGAAATGGATCGTATCAATGATCGTTGCCTGAATCAAGGCAATGGAGGCTAGGCAGTTGTTAAGTTTGGATAGTGGTACGTGAATCGATATTGACCGGACGTTCGGCCACAGTCGGTGCCTCACATTGCGATTGGGAGTCGGTTTCAAGATCCGCGTTTGATGTACGGGGTCACGGCTGAAGGCATGCATTGTCCGCCTATTAGCAATGCCTCGAATGCGTCGACTCAGTTAACGGCGATCTGAAAACGGTTCCGTCTCAAACCGTTGGTGTTAGAAACCGCTCACGAATGGCTGCGACTTGGTGCGATAGAAAATAGATTTCGAGAAGCGATATTATTCCGCCGCAACATACGACGATGATCCAATCAAATTTCGATACTTGGACAGCTAACCTTTGATGAACAGTCTGGGCACTGTTTGGTTTTGGTATATGTGAGCGGCAAGGCGTTAGCTGCCGGTTCGTTGCGCTTTGTCAGTCATCCAGCTCTGGCTTGACCACCAGAAGGTTTGATGCGAGTTCTTCAACGACGCGGCCTTCCAGGCCCTGCTCTTTTCTTCGCAGCTTTCTTAGCTCAGCCGGTTTCACGGATTTGGGTAGCATACCCAGATTGCAAATCGGTTCGCCTGGGCTGATCGCTGGTAAAGTCGTCATGCCGATCACCACTGCGTCGAAAGGCGCAGAAACGGTGTGACGGTCGCGGCCCAGCAAGTTCGTGTTAGTTGAAATCGGTTGGCCTTTTTCGATCACCTCACCGGGCTTCACATGAAACTCCAGAAAGCCACCTTTTTCCGCGCGAATCCATTTCGATTTCTTGACCGTGACCTGATAGTCAGGGCTCTCAGGTTCCTGGTCCAGCATGTTTAACTCTACCAGCACGTTTTTAACCCCGCGTACCGAAGATTCGACGATCCCGGGTTCCACTTTAAAGACCTCTCCGGCTTCCATGACAATGGTGTGACAACCGGCCTCGCAGGCCTCTCGCCGCAGTGCTTTCTTGGGCCCTTTGCCGTCCATAATGATCTCGCAACCGAAAGCTTCCGCGATCCGTTTGACTTCCGGGTTCTGCAAATCGCCTCTCACGTTCGGATAGTTCGTGCGGCGAACCGAAGCGCTATGAAGGTCGATGCCATAGTCGCAACGCATCACGATTTCGTCGAAAATGGTCCGAGCCATTCGACCTGCCAAGCTTCCAGTTTCTGATCCCGGAAACGCACGATTCAAATCGCGTCGGTCCGGCAGATATCGCGAATGACGATCAAACGCGAGAATGTTGAGCACGGGAACGAGGATCACCGAACCTCTTACCAACGACAGTTCTTCGTCCTGAACCAGCTGGCGAATCGCACCCGTGCCGTTAATCTCATCGCCGTGCAACGCACCGGTGACAAAAATGGTTGGCCCGTCTGCTTTGGCACGTCGGACGTGAACAGGAATTTTGACAGTCATCCCGCTATAGCTTTCGCTGACTGCGAGGAAAATGTCTTTCGATTCTCCCGGAAGCACGCGTTGACCATTCCAGTCATCAATCGTTTGTCGTTCAACTGGCATTTGTCATCAACCTCAAGCAGTGTCGAGAACTCCCGTCCGGCATCGCGGACTTTTGTTTTGCAACGTTGCAGAAGCTCTCCAGCGGAACAGTGTAAGCCGCTTTGCAGCTATCGGGTATCGCGAGATTGAAAATAGCGTGCACGCCCCCCCCCGGCGTCAGGCTCGACGGTGCTTTACTATCTGCCAGGGAGAGTTCAGAATCGCGGTTCCTGACGACGCCGCCCAGTGCAGCAGATTCTGGGCGACGGTGCCGCTGAGGAATTTGAGCGCACAGACCACGCATCGTTCACGACACATTTTTAGTACGAGCAACAGAATGACGAATAGACGATCAGCAAACATTTCGGCCATTGTCTTCGCCCTGCTCTTTGCAGGCATCGCCGCGCTCAGCCTCAACGCCGCCCCGACGAAACAGCCGTTCAACGAAGATGAAAACGAGCCGATCACGCAAGTCCGCGAAACTGGAGTGGTCGCGAACGCCGATCCGCTGGTGGGCAAAACAAAGTCGCGTCAGCCCAACATCATCTACATCAACACCGATGATTGGGGGATCGGCAAAGTTCCCTGCTACAAGCTTGATGACGCCAGTATGAAAATCATCAAGACGCCGAATCTGGACCGTCTGGCGGCAAACGGAATGAGATTCACGCGAGCCTATGCCGGCAATGCCGTTTGCGGTCCGTCTCGTTGTAGTCTGCTGACCGGCAAACACGGTGGTCACGCGGCGTGGCGAGCCAATTTCGGTACGGCTCCGGTCCCGGACTGGCCGCCAAGTTACCCGTTGCTTGGAGAAGTCGCGAAGGCTGCGGGCTACACGACCGCGGGCTTTGGCAAACTTAGTGTCGGAGGAGCATGCAAGCCAGAAACGATCACGCACACGGGATGGGATTACTGGCTGGGCTACCTCGGTCACGTAGATTGCCGCAGTTTTTACGGAACCCACATTTGGGAAAACGGCGTCAAGAAACCGATTCCCGAAAACGCGCGCAACAAAATCCGCGAACACGTTCCGGTGCTGGGCGAACACGGTGTCTTTACCGAAGATCTCTACACCGACAAGATCATCGATTTCATGACGGAGAACAAAGGGAAGCCCTTTTTCGTTTACTTCGCCAGCACCGTGCCGCATGGAGACGCGAAGACCGTTCCCTTTCAGGGGCTGTGGACGCCGTCACTCGAAGGCTACGACCAACTCGACGGCCACGAACTCACGAAACTTGAGCAGCTTTACGCCGCGCTGATGACGCGACACGATCGAAATGTTGGACGCATTGTGGAAGCCTTGCAAGAGCTTGAGCTTGCTGAAAATACCATCGTGATCTGGACCTCCGACAATGGCGATGAAGACAGCTATTACGGGCGAACGAAAACGTGGGACGGCAATGGTCCGTTTCGAATGTACAAACGTTACCTTTACGAAGGCGGGATTCGTGTTCCCCTGATTGCCAGTTGGCCCGGCACGATCCCGGCGGGTTCAACGACCGACCAGTGGACCACGCAATACGATTTGATGCCGACGATCGCCGATGCAGGCGGGTTGGCCAAGTCCGATCAGATGGACGGCATTTCGATACTTCCAACGTTGCGCAACCAACCTGACCAACAGGAACCGCGAGAGTATCTCTATTGGGAGTTCTACGAGCGAGCAAATCAACAGGCGGTTCACCTTGAAAAATGGAAGGGCTATCGAGTCAACGGCTTGAAAGGGAAAGTCGAGCTTTACGACTTGAGCACGGATGTTGCCGAAGAGAAGGATGTTGCCGCAGATTTCCCGGAAGTAGTTCAGCGAATCGAGAAAATCATGCTTGATGAACATGAGACTCATCCGTTCAAGCGTTGGCAACTTCCGGGCTTGGACGATTCGACGATTGGCGATCAGAAAGCCACCGGCGCGAAAGTCGACCAATAGCAATCTGAAACAGTCCAGATTGACCACAGCCAGTTTCGAACCTCAAGTTCGCCGTTCCAGGCACGCTTGGTAAACATCAGCGGCGAGGCGCGAGCCGCCGTTAATTGCGCATGGCGCGGGCGGCCGTTATTGCAAACATGAGCGGCAAGGCGCTAGCCGCCGTTGAAAGCGCAAGGCTCTACCTGCCGTTAAACGCGTAAGGCGGCAAAGCTCCTTACCCCCGTGCCCGACGTTTTCAGGCACGGTACCGCGACAAGGAACGATTGAAGCAATCACCATGTCCAGCACACATCTCTGGCGTCTGAAAAAGTGCACTCGGCAGAGGGCCCGACTCGCCTGTGTCTCGGCTTCAAAGTGCACCGGCTCTCGCGACTGATGATGGCGAGCCTTTTCTGCTACTGGCATTGTTAATCGAAAAAACGAGACTCAGCATTGCGATCCTGGTTGAATAATAAGAAGTTCCCGGCAAGCCGGTTCCGCAACTTCTCACAACGCCAGCCCCAAGCCGAGGCTCAATCGATAGATCCGCCTATTCGATAGATCCGCCTATTCGATAGATCCGCCTATTCGATAGATCCGCCTATTCGATAGATCCGGCAGAGAAGTAGCCTCGGAGCGATGGGCGTTCCAGGAACCGGTCTCAGAGATATTGCCGTTTTGGCCTTTGAACGTCCAGTGCCGCATCGCACTGAAATAATGGAACTAGACTATCCAATGACCTGGCTGCTTGCCGGGAAGACCTAACAAAATTTTCGTCCGGAATCGCAAATGAATTCGATCACGTCCAGCTCTCAACGAGAGATTGCTCTGAAGAACAGGTTCTGGACCTCACTTCTATCTGCATCCCTGACGGCGTTTCTCCTGGGAGGCATCGCAACCTACTTCGGCACAGGCCTGCTGAACCCGAACGCGGCCGCAAACGCCGGCAGCCCCGACAAGAAGCCGGTCAAAAAGTCCGGGCCGCAGGCCCAACTGGTTCGCGTTGGCACCATCGAACGAAAATCGATCACTCCAGAACGGGCTCTGATTGGAGATCTGGTTGCGGTGCGTCGCGCGACGATTGCTACGGAAGTCGCCGGCAAGATCATTGAGTTCTCTGTGGACGAAGGATCAAAAGTCATCGGCGGCGAAACGCTGCTGGCGCGAATCGACAATACCTGGACGAAGCTCAACGAAAGCAAAATCGCTTCCCAAATCGCCGAGAAGAAAGCGACGTTGGCTTTTGAAATGAAAGACCTTCTTCGCTACAACGAACTGCTCCGCAGCAGCGCGGTTTCTTCCAGCGAAGTCGAACTGAAGCGGGCGACGATTGAAAGTCTGGAGGCTTCGATCGGGCAGTTGGTGGTGCTGCAGAACGAAGCCCGGGAACGCAATGCGCGTCTGGAAATCTACGCTCCGTTCGACGGCAGTGTTGTTGCCAAACATGCGGAAGTCGGCGAGTACGTTTCGGTTGGCAGTCCGGTCGTTGAGATCGTTTCCAGTGGTCGAATCGACGCACAGATCATGGTGCCTGAAGACTCACTGCCGTTCATCGCGGTCGACGACGCGATTGATTTGATCGTCGACAGTTTGGGGCTGAGAATCCAGGGCCATGTGTTTTCCATCAACGCACAGGGAGCCATGGGCAGCCGAACGTTTCCGGTACGAATTCAATTGGACGATCAAGGTGGCAAGTTGCTGCCGGGAATGGGCGTCAGCGCGATGGTGCCAATGAAGAAAGAGTCAACAGAAATCCTGGTTCCACGCGACGCCGTGCTGATGAAGCCTGACGAGTCGAACGTCTGGATTCTGGAGTCCGCTACATCTGCTGAAATCGGCGATCCTAACTCAAACGCTGACAACCAGGAAACGAAAACGGTATGGCAGGCTCGGCCGGTTCCGGTTCACGTTCTGTCGCACACACGCGATTCCTACGCGATTGCGTGTGCACGCGAATCGGACGTCGAGAGGTTGACACCTGGAGTTCAGGTCGTGACCGAAGGGCTGGAACGCTTGATTCCCGGTGCGACGGTTCGCATCGATCCGGATCGCTCACCGTTAAAGGCAGTGCCTGGCGCGTACCGTACCGGGCAACAGGTTTCCGGGCGTTGAGTCTCAGTCGCCAACGCCTTGTGAGCTTCCAATGCTCGCCGCGGCATGCTGGGTTTTCCTGATGCCGACCGCGGAAGTTCATTTTCGTCTAAAGAACTTCGACCCGTTCGAATACAAATTACCTCACGACCCGGATCACCATGGACATCATAAAATTCAGCATCGAAAACCCGGTTAAGGCTGCCGTCGGTGTGATCCTTGTCCTTCTGTTTGGCGTTATTGCGTTGGCGAACATTCCGGTCCAGCTGACTCCTGATGTCGATCGGCCAGTCGTTACGGTGCGGACAAACTGGGCGGGACGCAGTCCGGAAGAGATCGAAAAATCGATCATCATCGAACAGGAAGAGAAACTGAAATCAGTCCAGGGGCTCTGGAAGATGACTTCGGTCGCCAGCCTTGGCAGTGCCAGAGTTACGCTGGAGTTCAACGTGGGTGCTTCGCCGGAGCGAATCCTGCAGGAAGTCTCCAACAAGATCGATGAGGTCCCAGAGTATCCGGAAGATGTCGACAGGCCGATCATCGACGTGGCAGATACTTCTGGCGACAACGCGATCGCATATCTGCTGCTGCAAGCCAAAGACCCTGATTTTGAAGTGGCGACATTTTATGACTATGCCGACCGCTTTCTCAATCCCAGCCTGGAACGGGTGGACGGGGTGGCAGAGATTGAAATCAAAGGCGGCCGCCAACATCAAGTCCAGGTTCGGTTTGACCCCAGGGCTTTGGCTCGACGCAGCATCACGATCTCCGAGTTGAACAACGCTTTGCGACTGGACAACGTTAACGCTTCGGCTGGCGACATGGCCAACAATCGGCAAGACATTCGCTTTCGAGTCCTGGGTCAGTACGACTCGCTGGAACCACTTCGCGATACGATCATCAAGTACGACGACATGGGTAGCCCGGTCCGTGTTTCTGATGTGGCGAAGGTTGAGCTCGTTCTGGAAAAGTCGATTCACTTCGACCAATCCAAAGGCAAGACGTCGATGACCATTTTTGTCAAACGTAAGACCGGCAGTAACGTGCTGGACATCATTGAACAGGTCAAGAAAGTCGTCGATGAGATGAACGCAGAAGGTGGCGTTCTGCGCAGCTTCAAAAACGATCGTTATGGACTTCGGTTGCGAATGGCGTTTGACGATTCAGATTACATCTACAGCGCCATCGGTCTGGTCCGATCCAATTTGTGGATCGGCGGCGGATTGGCCGTCCTGGTATTGTTGCTGTTTCTGCGCAGTTTCAGGTCCACACTAATCATTGCGGTTTCGATTCCGATTTCGGTCGTTGGCACGTTTGTGGTGATGTGGTTCGCCGGCCGAAACCTGAACGTCATCTCGTTGGCGGGGCTCAGTTTTGCCGTCGGGATGGTCGTGGACAACGCCATTGTCGTGCTGGAAAACATCGACCGACATCTGAAGCGCGGTGCCACTCCGCGTCGTGCTGCCTACTCGGGAACGCGTGAGGTCTGGGGTGCGATTCTGGCGTCGACGCTGACAACGATCGCCGTCTTCGCGCCGGTTCTGACGATTCAGGACGAAGCAGGCCAACTGTTCTACGACCTGATTTTGGCGATCTGTGCTGCGGTTGCGTTATCGTTCGTCGTTTCGATTGCCGTCATCCCGGCAGCCGCTGCAATTTTCTTGCGGCCTTCAGAAAACAGTGCAGCCGATCGCGCCCAGGCTGACGGAGCGAACCGACCTGCCTACGGGATTTTCGGGATCGCGAAATTGTTTGGTTGGATCGGTGATCGTTGGGCGGCGCTGATCTATCTGTTGACGTTCCGAAGTCTTTCCAGTGCGTGGCTTCGAATCGTGATCGTCGCTGTTACGATGGTTATGGCGATCTCGATCAGCATGCTGTTGATGCTGCCTGCCAGCTACTTACCCAACGGGACCAAGAATTTCACCTTCTGTCGCATGTCGACTCCCGCCGGATATTCGGTGATGGAAAACTTCTATGTCGGGCAGCGGATTGAGGAAGAGCTAAAGCCGTTTTGGAGCGCGAAGAGTTCTGAGGAGGCATCGAAGTACGGACCGGCGGTCGACAAGCGTACCGGGAAAGAGTTTTACGACATTCCGGCGTTGAAAGAGTTCTTTTTTGTCGTCGCTCGCGGCAGTGTTTTCATGATCGGCATCAGCGATGACCCGAACAACGTTGAGCCAATCGCGGCCGTCTTCAACAGGGCATTCGACATCATCCCCGGCAGCAAAGGCGTCACGTCGCAAGCTTCCATTTTCGGGAGAGGATCGGGAAGTTCCAATGCGGTCGACATCGAAGTCAGCAGCAACGATCTGGTGCGACTGAAGTCTGCGTGTTCGTATTTGGAACGTCAACTACAGGCACAGTTTTCAATGTTCTCAGTGCGATCCTCGCCTGACAACTTCGATGAATCGGGACCGGAACGACAACTCCGCATCAAGCAGGAGGTGGCCAAGCGTTTGAACATCAACGTCAGCGATCTGGCAACGTCGGCTCGTTCGATGATCGACGGAACGTTTGTCGGCGACTTTGATTTTGAAGGTGACAACATCGACCTGATTCTCATCCGTGATCCATCGGTCGAAATTTCGCCAGAAGAAATCGCCGGTTTGCCCATCGCCGTGAAGGAAGCAGACGGCTCGGTTGCAGTCGTGCCTCTGGAACAGATTGCGGACTTTGTCCTGACCGAGGCCTCTCAGGAGATTCGCCGAGTCGAACAGCAGCGAGCGATTTCATTGACCGTGTCGCCTCCCAACGACGTCGCGCTGGAGGAAGCTCAGGCCACGATTCTGGAGATCGTCGATCAGGCGAGAGCCGATGGTTATTTGGGCAGTGATACGTTTGTTTCACTCTCTGGCAATGCGGATCGACTTTCGGAAGTCCGGGCTTCACTGATGGGGCGATGGAGCGGTTGGAACTGGAGTTCGATTGGCAGCGTCGCGTTGAGCCGATTCTTTCTGGCTCTGGTCATCACCTATCTTTTGATGACCGCGTTGTTTGAGCACTTTCTGTATCCGCTGGTGATCATGTTCACCGTTCCACTGGCAACCGTCGGAGGCTTCATCGGATTGTGGCTGGTCCGCCAAAGTGATCCTACTCAGCAGCTGGATGTGTTGACGATGTTGGGTTTCGTGATCCTGGTCGGCGTGGTCGTCAACAACGCGATCTTGATTGTGCATCAGGCACTCAACAACATGCGCGGCGAAGCAACGGATGCCGATGGCGATTTGTCAGAATCTGTAGCCCCGATGCCGGCCAGAGAAGCAATTCGCGAATCGGTCAGGACGAGAATGCGTCCGATTTTCATGACCACCTGCACCAGCGTATTCGGAATGTTGCCTCTCGTCCTGGCACCCGGTTCTGGCAGCGAGCTCTATCGCGGTCTGGGCGCGATCGTCGTCGGTGGACTGGTGTTCTCAACGATCTTCACACTGCTGGCGATTCCACTGCTGTTCAGCTTGATGCTGGACGCTCAAGAGTGGTGGAAGTCACTTGCATCGAACGCCGGCACGCGATCAGAAACCCCAGTTTAGTAGTCATGTGGCGTCGTCGCTATGAGCCAAAGTCGGGCCGCGGATCTCTTTGCTCCATGGCGTGAGATGGTTTTAGCCACAGATCGACACGGATGAGCAAACAACGGGGGGCTGGAAACAGAATGGAGACAAAACAGCGACGAAACTCAATCGAGGCACTTCACTATTGATATACCCGCGGCCAGCACACATTTCTGGCGTCTGAAAAAGTGCACTCGTCAAATTGACTTTGCAAGCTGGGAATGCTTTTCGTTCTGCCATTGAGGGCAAACCTCAGTGAACTGCACAGTTGCATCAATGAGCAGCGGCAATGTTGCTTTCGTAGGGTCAAAATCCATTGAATGAAGCCGCTTTGCAGCGCTGCAGAGCCGTTGTGCAGCGCTGCAGAGTCGAGTTGCAGCGCTGCAGGGCCGAGTTGCAGCGCTGCAGAGCCGAGTTGCAGCGCTGCAGAGCCAAGTTGCAGCGCTGCAGAAGCCGGTTGCAGCGCTGCAGGATTACGTTGCAGCGCTGCAATGACCGGCTGCAGCGCTGCAATGGCCGCCTGCAGCGCTGCAAGTTTGCATTGCACTCCACCGAATGCAGCCTTCCTCGTTACCGAGTGGGGACGTCCCTATGCCCAGCAACGCGGTAAGAAATGAGTCACGTTCGCAGCGTCCCCGTTTGTTTCCCGATCAGTTGGCGCAAAACCGTCTGTGGTTGAACCGCGTATGGACGCCAATGCACGCGAATCGTCAGTGCGGAATTCGCGTTGACTGGCGTTCATTCGTGGCCGGTTTTCTGGAGGCGATTTCAGAACCTTGTGGCTGCGGCGTCTCACCTCAGCTACTACCAGAAATACTGCGGCGAGACGCTGCAGCCACTACCAGGTGGGTGTCGATCGGTGTGCATCATGCGATAGCCCAAGACTGGCGGACTCCGGCGGAAGATACGAGAATCCGCTTTGGAGGAAGCAATGTCAAGCAATGGAAAACGCACACGCCGGACTTTTTCAGAAGAGTTCAAGCGTGATGCGGTCAATCTGATCGTCAGTGAGGGCTACTCGTTTCGAGCCGCCGCTGAAGCCGTCAATGTCAACGAGAACAGCCTTCGCAACTGGCATAGAAAGTATGCTCCGGAGCCTGAACCTTGCGGTCCCGAGGCATCGCTGCAACAGGTTCTTGAAGAGAACAAACGCCTTCGCAAGCAGCTGAAGCGTGCGGAACTGGAACGTGAAATCCTAAAAAAGGCGACGGCGTACTTCGCGAAGGAGTCGCAGTGAAGTACGCGTGGATCAAACAACATCGCGACCAGTATTCCATCACGCTGATGTGTGAAATCTTCGGTGTCAGCAAGAGCGGCTACTACGATTCGATTGATCGGCCCGAGAGTAAACGTGCGGTTCGTTCTCGCGCGATTCGCGAATCTGTGAAACAGGTCTACGAAGAATCAGGGCAGATCTACGGCAGCTACAAGATCGCTGAGGAACTTGCTAACGACGCTCAACTGGAAACGGCTTGTCGCAACACGGTAGCGACAGCCATGCGAGAAATGGGGCTTAAAAGCTGTGTTTCGCGACAGTTCAAACCAACGACGACCAAGTCAGACCCTGACAAAAAGCCTGCTGAGAATCTTCTCTCCCAGGAGTTTGATGCCGAGGCTCCGAATCGCAAGTGGGTGGCAGACATCACTTACTTGCCGACGGTCGGTGGTTGGGTTTACCTCGCAGTAGTGCTGGACCTGTTCAGCCGCAAAGTTGTCGGTTGGCAGATGAGCGATCGATTGACGACACCGATCGTTACCGAAGCCTTGAGGAAAGCGATTGAATCCAGACGGCCAGAGTCCGGAACGCTGCTTCATCACAGCGACCGAGGCTGTCAGTACACCAGCGACGCGTTTCAGGGAATTCTTCGCACGCTGAACATTCAGTGCTCGATGAGCCGAACAGGATGCTGTTACGACAATGCCGTCATGGAGCGCTTCTTCTGGTCGCTGAAGCACGAATGGACGAAGCATCGTCGCTACGGAAACCTTGAAGAGGCTCGCATCAGCGTCTTCAAATACATCGAGGCGTTTTACAACTCGAAGAGAATTCATCAAACTCTGGGATACCAGACGCCCGAAGAATTCGAAAGAAACTATCGTGCAGCTTTAGCTGCTTAACATGAAACCGGAGTCCGCCGGTCTTGGGCTATCGCATCAGGGTGTCGGACCGGTGCAGGTTATCGAATGGACGTTGGACGCTTCCTGAGAATGACGGTTCCAGCTGTTATACATCCACCCAAGCCAGCAGTAATACTTAGGCCCCGCCAACTAATGCCGATGACATGCCAATCATTTGAATATCAAGAGCGCGAGAGTCATCGCTGAAGAACTTGACACCATATGCGAAGCCCAACGCAACCAACGTTTGGCATGCGTACATGATAAACAGTGCAGGAAACCACGTTTTAACGTAAGCCGGTAGGTTGAGTCGAACAGGAGATATTCGTGGTATCAGATGATATTTGAGGACTGTCTATCATTCAGTGGTCTCGTCGTACCAAACAATTAAAGCAGGCGTTTGGTATCTATTCGGCGACTGGCGTTCGTTCTTGGAGCTGATTCAGAAAATAGTTGTCATTGACAACTACCATGCCGCTCTGTAGAGTTCATGCATGTGGCACTTTTGCGTGCGATGCCAGGTTTTCTTGAAAAGACAGACGAAACAAAAGTGACTCTCATGAACGAATCAGCGAAATCTTTGCCGCAACATGGCACCACGCACCTGGAAACACTTGGCGGCACTCCTTCATCCAGGTTCGCGTTGGTGGTTGAGGTCATACTCTTCATCGGTATTGCGATAGTTTTGAAGTTCTTGGTCAACCAGTTAACTTTGCGATTCTCCGGACCGATTTCACTCGTGATGGTGCTGGTGATCTTGACATTTTATCTACGCACTCGTGGGCTCAAGTGGTCGGACATGGGACTCCGGGCCTTACCCGGAGTGAAAGCCAAATTGCTCGTCATTCCACAGTCCTTTTTGGTGGCCCTGGTATTCCTTGCCTTTGTTGGGCCGGTAATGTACGGAGCCGAAGTGTTTGGTTGGGAAGCCCTGACCGAAACACCGGTTGGCATCCAGGAACGATTTAACAATGTACGAGGAAACTTGCCAATGTTTCTGTTGTGGTTGGTGATTGTCTGGACGACCACGGCCTTTGGGGAAGAAATGTTTTTTCGCGGCTATTTGATTACCCGTTTGCAGAGTGCATTTGCGGATCTCAAATTTGGAAACGCATTGGCAGTGATTGCGCCGGCACTGTTGTTCGGTTTCGCCCACATGTCCTATCAGGGAGTTCGCGGGTTGGTGATGACGGGGCTGATTGGTTTGGCTTTCGGTACCATGTTCCTCGTGTTCAAGCGGAATCTATGGCCCCTCGTTTTGTGGCATGGGCTTACCAACACAATGAGCTTCACCGTGTTGTATTTGGGATTGGAGTAAAGTCGATCATCGATTGTTTGGGAGCAGGTTGTTGCAGCCGGCCTGTTTTTGAATCCCAACGAATCCCAACGATTGCCGACGCCTCAATTCGTCGACGTTTCGTCGTAGCTGCTTTCGACTTTCTCGCGCAAGGCTTCCATCTCCTCGGCGTCGGGCTCGTTGCCGGAGCGGCGCATGGCGGCGATGGTGATGTCCAGAATCGTCTTGCCTGCCGTCTTGTCTCCCATCACTCATCTTGCGCGTCAGGCATTCCCGCGACTCGAGCGGATGCCATGTCTCACGCTCGCGTAAGGCATGCCTTTCCAACGTCGCATGACTGAACATCGATCCAGATTGGCAGTGCGTGCGTTTGTTGGATTGCAGCGTTGTTCGAACCTGACCGTGACACAGCATGCTCATGCTGCGCGTGCGCAGGGCACGCCGCACTTAACGCAGGCTATCGGATGTTGCGAAGTCCCATCGGAGTTTCGCGCCGACGCGTCTTATCCACATCCACAATTCGCATCGGTCTTGGTCACTGAAGTGGGATAACAGTTTTACCTTTGCTCTCGCCTTGCCCTGATTCGAGATAGACAATTCTACAAAATTGAAGCACTTTGTCACCGAAATATCAGTACTTGGCTAACACAATCACCTCACATTCTCAATTCTGCAAACAACAGCGATCAAAATACAAAGAAACGCTGGACCCAGAAAAAGATCGACTTGGGAATGCCACGACTAACCCAACTGCATCAAACTCCTAATTAGATATGTCGTTGTTAGGAAAGTTATTTTCGAATACGTCGTCGTAGCTGTTAAAGACACCTCCAAGTTCGACGCGAACAACTCCTGATTCAGAATCTGAATTAATTTGATTTGATTCGTATCTGGAGTTCACTGAAGCTACCTGGCCTCCGTTTTTCACGTCGATCGCTGAGCCGTGTTCGCCTGCAGTATTGCTGAAAAATGTCGACGCCGTGATGAACGAATTTCCAAGACTCAGAAAAGTTATTGCCCCTCCTGTCAGACTGGCGACATTGGATTGAAAGCGGGTGTCGGAGATGTAGGCACGAGAGTCAAACACTCCGACCGCTCCTCCACTCATTGCCGAGTTGGCAGAGAAAGTTGTCTCTTCACGTAAGACCAGTGTTGCCTCGCTGGTAGCAAACACGCCACCTCCTATTCCATTCGTCGATACATTTTGGCTGATCGTCGAATTTGCAATCGCTAAACGCGAGCCCGTAAAAACGCCGCCGCCATCCTCGTTTGATGAGTTCGAACTCAACTCGGAATCGGATAACAAAAAGTAATCTCCTTGGTGAAAGATCGCGCCACCGTGGCCCGATTCATTGTTGGTAAATTCACTTCCAGATACCAACACCCTCGAATCGTTTGCGGTGTGAATCGCGCCTCCGGATCCGCCTCCATTTCCGAGGTGATCTGTCATGTTGCCGTCGAAACTGGAATTTGTAATGACGGTCAGACCGCCGCGAGCGGCAATTGCGCCTCCTCCAAACCCTCTTTGGGCAATGTTCGAATTTAGCTCCGAATTAACCACCCTCAATTCTGCCGGCGATCCTGAACGACTTTTAAGCAAAATTGCGCCAGCGCTCTCGGACGAGGTGCTCGATTCAATACGGCTACCGCGTAAAACGAATTTCGAGTCGCTGATCCAAACCGTTCCGCCTGTTGTTGAGAAATGACCCTCAAACGACGAGCCTTGAACGTACATCAAGCTACCATCTTTAACCACGATGGCACCGCCGACGTTTCCACCGGTATTCAAGTCGAATGTCGAATTTAGGATAACGGAGGTCGCTCCGCTGACTGACAATGCTCCACCAGCCGTTCCATCGTTGTTTGAAAACGTTGCATTCGAAATATAGAGGGAATCTCCCTGGAACTCGACTCCGCCGCCAGCAGTACCACGGTTGTCCACGAAGTTTCCGCCGAAAATATTGATTCGGGTTTGATCAATTGCGTTAATGGCCCCACCTCCATCTCCTGATCGGTTGTCCAGAAAATCGCTATTGGAAATTAACTGAGAGTCATCGGTTATAGAAATAGCCCCGCCCCAACGTCGCGACTCATTGCCAACCCTTTCGCCACCGAAAACTGTTTGATTCGCGACGACAACACTGCGTCCAACAGCAGCAATCGCGCCACCACGGTTGAATGCGAAATTTTCAGTGAATTCGGCGGTTGTCAATTTCAATTTTGCATTGTCAAGAAAAAGAGCTCCTCCCTGATCTCCACTGGAGGCGTTGCGGAAGTTTACGTTTGCGAAGACTGCATCGCTGCCATTGTCCAGAAACCCAACGCCGCCATTACCTTCCGAGGATGATGACTCAAAAGTCAGATCGCGCATGTAGACGCGTTGCGACGTACTGATTCGAAATATTCGTCCGGTGTTGCTTTCTCCAGAAAGCGAAGTTTGTTCTGATTCCGGACCTATGCGACCGCGTATTATCAGGTCGTCTTCGATTGTAAACTCTCCTTCGGTGACAGACAGGGTTCCGCTGCCAATCGACTTCGAGAAAACGATTCGGTCTCCGGTTTCATCACCAGGTGGAGCATCGCTAAATGGGCTGTTAAGATTCGACGCAACGATCGCTTCACGCATTGACAGCAAACCATCTGCTGCGTCGACTGTATCGACAAGAGTCGTGATGACGAATGTGGCAAGTGGCAGCTTTTTTTCAAGCGGTTGATACCAAGGAAGGTTGCATGCCCCGCCGTTTTTCCGTCTTGACTGCGCCCGATTCGGTTTTCGCCTACGTGGAAAAAGCATGCAATCTGCCTTGATGAAGATGCGAAGTGAAGTTCTCTCGCGGATTGTGCAGCACGATGACAGCTGCAATTAACCAATCAATGAGCTTCAGTCTTGAAGAACGAACTTACATACTCATATCGACTCGTGCTTTTCACGAAACTACTTGAGACTCACTTTGTAGACCGCTGCGAATTCGTTTGATTTCGTTCCAACTGGTGGGTGTAGTCATGCTGAGGTGCAAAAAAAAGAGCGTTTTCATGGTAATTAGTGGATTTCTAAAGGACCTCTGTGATTGTTCAGATCGCAGCGGTGAAGATCAAACACAAGTTCAGGCTTCGGTCGATGTGACCGAAGCAGCGTTTGCTGAATGTTTGTGAGCAACGTAATCACTTCTTTTTTCGCTTCTTCAGTAACTTTTTTCGCCGCTTCCGTCGTTTTCTACGCTCTTTGAGTAAATCGCGATGACTCACTCCCGATTCCAGGTTCAGCCGGTCGTACTCCTTTCCATCAATTTCGAGTAAAAGCTGGTCGCCGTCCCTTCGCATTGTGGACCAAACTGGATTTTCGTCGGCAACGGGATCAGGTATGTCCATACCTTTGGATCGAAAGTATGCCGCGTCAAAGACTTTGTCGTAGCTATCGTCGAGTCGAACCTGAGTTCCGTCGTTGGGCAAAGGCACAGGTCCGTGCTGAACGAAATATCCAGCAATCGTGGCTTCGTCGGCTTCATTGAAACGCCCGTGTTCGCGAATTCTCCACGTAAGGAAGTCTATGAGTTTTTCGGGGCTATCTACCCTTAGAGCGATAGTTCGAAACGTGTCTCGGTCAATTATCCACGGGTAGCCAGCAACTTCATCTTTCGACAACCAAATCGTCGGGTCAGTTGCGAGCAATCCAAAATAGCTGTCAAGAAAAACCACTGGGACTATCTGCTTTATAGCGCTCTTGTCGAGCGTGTCAGTTACGTTTCCGTTCTTGTCAAAGAGGCAAATCGTTTTATCGCTTCGATCGATGTAGTTGACAACCGAACAAGCCTGTTCGTAGCCCTCCTTAATCGTTGCTTTGATGTCATCGCGAATCTTTACCAAGTTGGCTCCGTGTCGGCCAATAGAACGGAGCGGCTTTGCCTTGCTTTCAACGATCAACAGTGTTCCGTTGTTAAAAAGCAACAGGTCACGCTCGGCAAGTTTTCCCTCTTCACTAAATGGAATGTAGTAAGACTCTGCCTGCAGATCCGGTCGAAAAACTTCGCCAATATACTTGGCTGCATCCCGCTCTAACAATTTATCTCGCTGTTTGTATAGACGCTGTTTCTGTCTGTCGGACTCAAACAACTCTGGGATTCTGTATAGCGGTGAAAAGCCGGCTCGATACATGTCAAAAAGCAAGTATTTCCCGTCTTGAAGCTCAGCAAAAGGGCGGGAACGAACAATGTCGTTGTCAAGTGGATAGCAGTAATCCTCATACGTCCCATTGGGTATGAAAGAGAAAAATTCAAGGAAAGCAGACGCCTTGCTTCCGAGCACTGGCTCAAAATCCTTTACGTCGAATTCAAACAGCGAATCGATTTTACGGGATCTTTCTTTGAATATATTTCCAAGGCGTGCACGATCTGGATCTTCCTCAATCCATTTGTCCATATCGGCATCACACGTAAACGACTGCGCTGCGCCTTTAAACTCTTCGTGCTTTGCATACAGAACACTGGAAGCCTCGCGAATCAGGTTCATCCGCTCGGGGATAAGGTAGTCAAGAACATGGTCAAACGCATGGACAACTTCTGTCACGCAGAGCGATGTTGCTGGCTCAATGATCTGTTTCGAAAAATCCGAAAACAGCGCCAAGATGTGATCCTTAACGAATTCATAGTACGTAATTTCTTGTTGAAAAGTATCAAGAAGGCTCATCGAAAGGGCAGCAGCACGGTGGGTGTCGTCACCTGGGTGAGCCGGGTTAGACGGTTTCAGGCTTTCAATCCATGAACGGTCAGCAAGCACTTTCCAAAGTAGTCCACACTGCTCAAAGAGCTCGTCGATGTCTTCGCACTCGACGGCTGAATCTCTATCAGAAAAATTTGTTGTAGCAATCAATGCCCTGAGGTGTCTGGCATGACCTGAAAAGTCGCTCAATTCAAATTCAGTCGAGACGTTGTGGCGTTCGATGTCGCGCAACCCGATCTGTAGAATAATTGAAGCAACCGTCTCAGGGCGCAACAACGCCTTGATTTTCGCTGAGATCTTTTCTGCGACAGAGTCAAATCGTTGCTGTTGAATCTCAATCGCTTCAGCGTTTCCTGCCGAGCTAAGCAGATGATCGATGTATTGTTTGCTTGTAATCTGATCCATCGAAAACTCCGTCTCACATTCAGTGCACGTTGACTAAACATGATACACCGCAAAAACAAAGGTTCAGGGATCTGGGCAATAGAAGCTGTTCTTTGCGGCACAGGTCCGAGACACCGACGGAGGAAGACGTTCGTTTGAACCTGCTTCAGATTCATCGACCGAAGCGTCCAACGACAACGCGTTAACCTCCACCGGTCCGGCACTGCGACGCATCAGCCAGGCGAAGATTCGTAGCTAAAGGATTGAGAAGTTTTCGAACTTGTAGCACACCCGTTCGGAATGGTTCGTCATCGGCGCGCTGTGTCACGGCTTCCAAAGCGGAAATCAACACGTTGCGTGTGTCCTGCGGATTAATGAACCCGTCGACCCACAGGTGGCTTGCCGTGTGGCGGATGTCGGTGGTTTCGTCGTGGCTGCTTTCGACTTTCTCGCGTAACGCTTCCATCTCCTTGGCGTCGAGCTGGTTGCCGGCGCGGCGCATGGCGGCGATCGTGATGTCCAAAATCGTCTTGTCTCCCATCACTCATCTTGCGCGTCTGGCATTCCCGTAACTCAAGCGGATGCCAGTCTCACGCTCGCGTAAGGCATGCCTTTTTAACGTCGCATGACTGACCTTCGATTCAGAATTGCAGTGCTTGCGTTTGTTGGATTGCAGCGTTGTTCGAACCTGACCGTGACACAGCATGCTCATGCTGCGCGTGCGCAGGGCACGCCGCACTTAACGCAGGCTATCGGATGTTGCGAAGTCCCATCGGAGTTTCACACCGAATGGTAATTGGCCAGTTCTCCCCATTTCCGTCAGTTGATGTGATCGAAGCGACTGCGATCGAAAATGTTTTGCCGCTATGCCTTTAATAAGACAAATCAGCGATCCAAGCTTGTAAAGATTGAATCGGCAATTGTCTACACGGCGATCAAGACCTTCAATTCTTGAGGAGTCCCTGAGCTTCGTCTCGAACCATATCGACAATGACGCGGTCGTGCCAGTCAGGGTTGCGTTCGAAATGTATCGGCGGAAAATCATCGACAATTTCCTCGACTTTCGCTAACAACTCGGCCGACTTTGTTTTGTTGCCAAGCTTGGCATGGGCGATTGCAAGGTATGAGTCTCGCGAGCAGGCACTATGTCGATCGAGTTGGCTAAAATCTTTTGCAGTTTGCAAAACCTTGATCGCCGATTCGTATTGGCCTCGACGTAGTTCCGCGATTCCTTTTGCCAAAGCAAGGTACGGTTGAAATGGCACATCTCCACCCCAATCAAACGTGCCTGCTTTGTCCACGTCGGCGTAAATACGATCTGCTATTTTTCCTGCAGACGTGAGATTGGTTGTGGCAACATTTGAAAACAAACACATCTTCACCGTTCGTTCTGCAAGTGATAAAGACGTTGTTTCGCTAAAATCAGCCAGCGTTTGATTGCAAAGTTCGCGATAGCGTTCATGCTTGCCGGTGTAGGCTAGAAAGAATGCGAGGCGATATGCGATGTCATGCCATTGTTCTGATTTTCTGGTTGCTTGGCTCAAAGCAATTGTGAGCTTTTTGTCAGCTGCGTCTGCTCCATCACTGCCATCACCTTGATTTCCGGTGATCAATCTGCGGATCTTGTTGACAACAGGACTGCCAGTCCGATCCATGTTCGAGAGCATGATCACTGTGAACCCCGCGTCAGGATAAATTTCCAGTTTGGAATGAATCCCCGGAAACCCTCCGCCGTGCCCAACAACAACTCCGGCAGGCGTTTGTTCAATTTCAAAACCGTATCCATAGCCCGGCGAATTCGGCTTGGGAGTCACCAACATTTTCGTGTGCTCTTCATCAAGCAATTCGAACTTGAGCAACGCTTGCGAAAAATTGAACAAGTCGTCGACTGTCGAAAAACCGCCACCAGCGGGGCCGCCTCGAATGACATGTCGATAAAGATTGTTTGACCAATCACGCTCGTTGTCTTTCTTAAAATAGCCAATCGCCAAGTTCTTGACAGGCTTGTCCATGTCATAACAGTCTGAATCAGCCATCTTCGCTGGTTTGTAAACGTGTTCACGGACAAAGTCGAAGTAGCTCTGCCCAGAAGCTTTTTCGATCACCACCCCAAGAATGAACATGCCTGTGTTGCTGTATTGCCAACGCGTGCCGGGCTCAAAAGCCAGCTTCTCATCGGCGACCATCGGCTTGTAGTCGTCAAGTTCACGTACAAATTCACGGGACGTATTGGCGAACTTGTCGCCGAAGTAACTTCCCAATCCCGATGTATGGGATAGCAAGTGAGTAATCTGAATCTTGTCAGTGATCTCGCGAGGAAGCCATGATTCGTCGACGTATTTCGACAACCGATCGTCCAAGGACAACTTCCCTTGCTGCACAAGTTGCAGCACAGAAACGGCGGTGAACATCTTGTTCATTGAACCAAGATTAAACTTTGTTTTGACATTGTTCGACACGTCGAATCGCCGGCTTGCAAGCCCGAAAGCTTTCTTAAGTAAAACCTCGTTGTCGCGAGCCAGTAAAATGGTTCCAGAGAACTTGTCTTTTGCTGCAAGGTCGTCAACTAGAGACGTCCACTCGCTCACGATTTCCGCACTGGGGAGTTGCTTGCGAGAGCCGGCTTGGCTTGTTTGGCCGGCACTTATGTTGCAACCAAGAACCAGAATGACGATTGCAGTTTTAAACCGTAGTAACCTTAACATGGTGTTCCTTTCAAGAACGGGATATTCAAATCAGTTATTGCGTTGGTGTTGGCCAGTGCGCGCGGAGTGAGCGCAAATGGGGGACTTGAAGAATCGCGGTAAGAGGTTGCGTGAAGACGAGTGAGACTCGTCATGATTTAGAAAACAAATTTGCCGTGAAGCCAATCACAGACCAGAGCATCATCGCTGACGTTCAATGGGAAGGTCTTCCGATGGCTCTGGTGGCGATTTGACTGCCCCGGGAGCATTCGGTGGAGTTGGGGCGAATCCCTGCGGTTTGGCATTTCTGTCAGGATCTGACTGACGCCTCAATTCCTGAGCTGCCGCGGCGTGTTCGGAAGAGGCCGCCGAATGTTGCCCAGTCGCCCCGTCATGTTGGCCTTGCTTTTTCATGCGACTTGCGGCGCCTTCTGCGGTTTGAAGATCCAGCAATTGTTCAGGTGAAAGATCCTGCCTTCTATCTTGTAGCTCGCCAGTTTGTTGGCTGAAGAAACCCATTGCAGATGCGAACCAGATCAGGCCAGCAAAGCCAACCAACCAAGCGATGGTCGTCAATCCAATGTTTGAACCAATCACAGAAGCAAACCGCGATTTAGATTCAGGATTCCTCGGTGTCACCGCCGGCGGCTTGGCGATGTCGGGTTGATGCAAATACGTAAGGTACTTTTCCAAAAACTCGTGCAGCTCGCCAGCTGATTGAATACGATCCTCGGGATCCTTTTTTAAAAGTTTGTCGATGACGTCGCTAAGCGTCTTAGAGATGTCAATATTCACCTGCCGCACCGGCGTCGGTTCGTCATTCGAAATGCGATTTAGAACGCACAACGGCGACTCAGCACGAAAGGTCAGATGCCCAGTGGCCATAAAGTACATCACGCTGCCAAGGCTAAACAAATCACTTCGTGCATCGACACGTTTGCCTAACGCTTGTTCCGGCGACATATAGTTTGGCGTGCCAACGAAGCAACCAGTCTGCGTCATCGAAGCATCGCTTGCCGCGCGTGCCAGTCCAAAGTCTGTCACCAAAACACGACTCACATCGGACTCGACGAGAATATTTGCTGGCTTGATATCGCGATGCACCAACCCTTGCGAATGAGCCGCACTGAGTCCCGCGGCGACTTGCAACGCCATTCGAACTATCTCTTTTTCTTCAAGAGGCCCATTGTCATCGACCAAGCGTTGAAGCGACGGGCCAGCGACATAAGGCATGACAAGAAACGGCGTTTGATGAGGGCTGCTAACTCCATAAATCGCAACAACATTGGGATGTAAGACGGCAGCAGCCGCGCGGGCTTCGCGTGCGAATCGTTGGCGAGCTGCGCCATTCTCGGCAAGACGAGGAGACAGGACTTTGATCGCCAAGGGGCGGTTGAGCTCAGTATCAAATGCTTTGAAGACGATGCCCATTCCGCCTCGACCGACTTCGCGCTCGATATCATATCCGCCAATACTTCCCAACATCTCCGGGTGCGAAGGCGGTTCCATGAGTTGCT
This sequence comes from Mariniblastus fucicola, assembly GCF_008087665.1. Lineage (GTDB taxonomy): Bacteria > Planctomycetota > Planctomycetia > Pirellulales > Pirellulaceae > Mariniblastus > Mariniblastus fucicola. The sequence continues at coordinate 3,578,379 of NZ_CP042912.1, read as the reverse complement.
CCAATGAGTGCCAGTCAATCGAACCTTCAGGATGTTCATTGTCATCCTGCTTGCGGCGATGCGGACTCTGTTTCAATCGCATTCCTGTTCCGTTGTGCAGAGACATCGTTGACAGCGTGGGCTCAGTTTTAAGCTGGGAAATCAAATTCCAATATTCGGGTTCTGCGGCGACTGTATCAAGTGATTGTTGGCATTGAAGACAAGTCTCAAGATGTTCGGCGACTGACTGAATTTGTTTTTCATCCGGTTCACCTGAAGCCAACAGAGTCAACTGGGCTTCGGTGATGTGGTTTTGGTTGTTCATGTTGATCTTGCCTTCGAATTTAGTGTGACGCAATTTTCAAAACCGAGTTGCCGGTTCATTGGTGATCACTCGTCAGTCTCTTGCATTCTTTCTTTGATGACCGCGGTGATTCTGGTCATGACTCGAAACCGGGCGACACAAACTCGACCTCGCGAAATATTGAGTTCACGTGATACTTCGTCGACCGATTTTTGCTCCACTGCTGTTTTCCAAAACGCCTGCCAGTTCTCTGGCTTGAACGATGGCTGAACTTGTCCGACAGCCCAGCCGAATAGCTGCCGCCTATACTCCAAACGAAACTCACGCGAATCGTCAGATGATGGCTCAGCCAGTTGATCAAAATCAATTTCACCCTCAGTCGGCGTTCTGGTTTTGTTTCGCCTCACGTAGTCGATGGTCAGGTTTCTCGTGACTCGGTAAAGCCAACCACGAAACGTTCCCTTGCTTGGGTCGGGATTCCAAGTGCCAATCGAATGCGCCACTCGAGTCAGCACTTCTTGGGTGACTTCTGTTGCGTCGGCGTACTGCATTCCTCGCCGCTGGACGATGGCTTGGATGAGCGGTTCATAGATTTGAACAAATTCAGACCAAGCTTCGCTGTCTTCGTTGTCGTGTAGGCGGCCAATCAGGCTCAGTCGAGTTTTTGGTGAATTGTCCATACACAAGCATCACGCATTGATTGGGCGATTATTTCGCTTGGGATTAATAATTTGTTACAATAATCAAAATTATAAATTTCGACATGAACTTGCGGTTAGATATCGCTTAGCTGGCAGAACGAGCATCGCAGCAAATTAGTAAGTATTGCAATAGATCAGGCCTTTTTCGGTCCGACACCGATTAGAAAGAGCAAGGCTTGTGCTCGAAACGGCGTCGGCTTCATCGACCGACGCGTCCAACGGCCATTTGTTAACCTCCACCGGTACCGACATCGACGCATTAGCCAGTCGAAGACTCGTAGCTAAAGGATTGAGAAGTTTTCGAACTTGCAGCACACCCGTTCGGAATGGTTCGTCATCGGCGCGCTGTGTCACGGCTTCCAAAGCGGAAATTAATACGTTGCGTGTGTCCTGCGGATTAGTGATCCCGTCGACCCACAGGTGGCTTGCCGCGTGGCGGATGTCGGTGGTTTCGTCGTAGCTGCTTTCGACTTTCTTGCGCAACGCTTCCATCTCCTTGGCGTCGCGCTGGTTGCCGGTGCGGCGCATGGCGGCGATCGTGATGTCCAAAATCGTCTTGGCTGCCGTCTTGCCTACAATCACTCATTTTGCGCGTCAGGCATTCGTTCGAACCTGACCGTGATACAGCATGCAAATGCTGCTCGTACGCATGGCACCCAAGCCAATTACTGTGCGGGTGCCGCGCAGAGAGAAACGGAGTTGAAATGCAACTACCCAGTTTGCAGCCGCGACGTCTTGGCACTGTTTGGTAAATGTGAGCGGCAAGGCGCTAGCCGCCGTTCCGTTGCGCTTTTCAACGGCGGCTAGCGCCTTGCCGCTCATGTTTGGCCGCGTTGATGACATAAAAATCAATCTGTCAAACAGTGCCTAAAACCCCGACTGCTCTTTTAAGTCCACAACTTCTTCAAACTTTAGCAACTTGCCAAAATCTTCGAGCACTGCAGGATCAAATTCTTCCGGACCAAATTTTTCATTCAACAAAATCCACTTGAATTCAATGTCTACAGTTGTGTCGTAGAAAAACCTTGTTCCGAGCACAATCTGAGAAGGTGTTTTGAAATTGCTCTGAGTTGAAAAAATCGCTACAGCCCCGTTTGCATTTAAACCGTAAACGGAAGGAGCCGTAGCGATGAGTATTGAGTATCCCAGCAGTCTCAGTGATGATCAATGGCGATTGCTTCGTCGTCTGATTCCGCCAGCAAAACTTCGCGGCCGCAAACGAATCGATCGGCGTCAAATTGTCGATGCGATATTGTATTGGTGTCGAACGGGCTGCCAGTGGCGGTTGCTTCCGGACTGCTTTCCGAATTGGAACACGGTTTATGGAGTTTATCGAGCTTGGCGTATTGATGGGACATGGCAACGCATTCACGATCGTCTTCGCGAAAAGGTACGCCGCAAAGAAGGCAGGAAGCCAACGCCAACAGCAGCCATCATTGATTCGCAAAGCATTCGCAGTGCTGAAGGAGGAGAATTACGCGGGTATGACGCGGCGAAACGAATTACCGGACGAAAGCGTCACATCCTGGTGGATACGTTGGGGCTTGTGATGGTCGTTGTTGTCCACTCGGCCGATCTACAAGACTACGAAGGTGCACATCTTGTTCTTGAAAACATCAGACAGAAGTTTCGTCGGCTTCGAGTCATCTTCGCGGACTCGATTTACGGGCGGGCTGATTTGCCGGAGTTCCTGAAGCAATGGTATCGTGTCATCTTGCAAACCGTTAAGCGTCCGGTCGAAGCCGAAGGGTTCGTTGTCTTACCCAAGCGATGGATCGTTGAACGGACTTTCGCATGGCTTGGAAAATTCAGAAGGCTCTCAAAGGACTATGAAAGACTGACTCAAAACAGCGAAACTGTCATACGAATCGCAATGATTCAATTCATGCTAAACAGGCTGGAAAAATAATTTTAAAACACCCTCTGAGTTCCCTTGCCTTCCTTGGTTAAGGAAGCTGGAACGTGGACCCCGGCTATAGTTCTCCACTTGAGCTTTTCAGCAGAGTCTTTCACGCGTTTTCTTTTCGCGTCCTTCAACACACTTACTTCGATATTCCTCATACGGGGCATCATCGTTTTTGAATCAAATTCAGTTGTGGTGACAAAGTACTGCTCACCTCCACTTGATTTAATCGGACTATGCTTCACAAATTTTAAAACGCCTTTCGTCGAATGGTTGGCCTCAACTATCCCGCTCCCGCTCGCAAGCCTGGGAATGATCTCCTCTAGTTGTGAAAGCCTTGCTCCACTTGACTCAGTCAGCAAACCAAAGGTCCTGAATTCAGGAACTTTGAATTGTTTGGAAAGCCGTTCAATTGGGTTGCTTTGTTTTGAGTACCGCGTTTTCTCCGGAACGTTCCTCAAATACATCTCATCGTCCAGGCAGCAAAATCCAAACTGAGCAAATCGCTTTTTGTTTTTTTTGGCCATCTCATCGGTTATCGAAGCATGAACCAACAATTTTGGGGTGAACTCTTCTTCGATTAGGCACAAAAAACGTTTGTTGGGGTAATCAAACTTTATTCTGTAAATCCTGCTTTCCTCGGAGACCAAATGAGCATTTTTCATCCGGCCAGTTGAGTCGATTGTTTTTACTACTTTCACCATGAACTCTCCTGTCTCCCATGCGAGCATGTTGGAAAGGTAGAATTCATAGACAGAAGCGTACTCGGAGAATTCAGACTCTGCGATGGTTGTCTTACGTGGCTTGAGCGATTGCCCTACAGCATTGGGTAACGACTGCTGCAAGCACACCACAAAAAACAAAACTGGAATCAGAATCAACTTCATGACTAAACAACCAAACAAAAAAACAACTGAAATCCAAATGCTTGAACAAGCCAGCGGTTACAGTCCCGCACAAAACGTCGGCATCTGACCATCTGACGATACATGTGTATGAAAGTCCAACTCGGCAGAGCCAGTTTCAAAACGGATCACTTGATCGTGGCTGCGGCGTCCCGCCGCAGTATTTCTCGTGCCAACTGCGACGAGACGCTGCAGCCACAAAGATTCAAAAGTAAGCCTGTGAATTTATCTATTGGACAAAGACAAAGCGTGAAACTGTTTCTGACACATCATTTCCTCGGACAATCCTCCATTCAACAAAATCATCGTTTTCTTTCAAAGCTGTCGAAAAATCGAATGAAAGATCAAGCTTGATGACTCGTTCAGCTAATTTTGTAGATTTAACATCACAGTGACGGCCGAGAATTTTCGCCGACGCCTGATACTCATCAGGGTCTTCACCTTCCGGAATTCTCAACAGTACCGTGGCGCTACGCAGATTCGAACTGGCGGCGTTCTCTTTTCGAAACCTTATGACTTTCGGGCTTATTTTGAATGCTGTCCCTTTTCGAAGCGTGATGAAAATCGAATCCTCACGCTTTGAAGTTGTGTCAACTATTTTGAGTGTTCCGTTGACAGCACCGTCTTTCACAATCTCTTCAGGTACACCCGCTACGATGTGAAGGTTGTCGGGAGTTACCTCGAAACGAAAGTCTAAAACTTCCAAAGTCTCATCAGCGACAAGTTCCAGACTTGAAGGAGTTGTCGGTTCAGTAACCAAGACTGGGATTCGCAAGACATCGACTTGCTGAGTCGGTGGAATTTCTAAATAGCACATCTCGCGTTCAATGTTGAGCAAGCCAGCAAGCTTGTACCTGAATCTCAGATTCAGCGGTCTTCTCTCGCTCTCTGCGACATCCTTGTTGACTAGCGTTAGTGAACCAGCAGCTACTGCACTGTTTGAAAATTTCGGTGTTTCCAACGTGAATTCAAAATCCACCGTTTCTCCGGCACCAATCTCATTCATGTCGTAATGGACGTCAACGCAATTGCAAGACTTGACCACTTCAGTGAAGACAAACGGCTCGGAAGTTGGGTTTGTCAACTTCAATACAACCGTGCCTTTTTCGCCAGACGATAACGTGCCGAGATCGAAATCAGCGAAATAGTACAATGCGTTTTCGATTTGTGTTATCGCTGCACTTGCTGTGACATCGAAACTCTCATCACTGATTGAATCAACTAGAGTTGCCGGCATTAAAAAGAACGCTGAACAAATCAGGATCTCAAAGGCAATCTTTGTCATTACACGGTCCAAAAGAATTCGCCACGTTAAGTCAGCGTTGTACGCCATTTACATTTCGAAGTCCAATTTTTAATGGTCGTATTCTTGCACGTATTCCATATTCGCGAACAGTCGCACGCAATGCCAAATGCGACACCGCTTTCAACCTCTCGATCGTCTGGCAGCCAGCCGACATGTGCCGCCGTTCAAACCTCACGTTTCCCTGCGGGAAGCCTGTCGAGTTCTTTAACAGGTCGTTGCACTAAACCAGGCGTGACAAAGAAAGAGACGTAGCTCAATTGAGCCGCGTCGCTTTTTGGGTTCCGTGCGTCTATCGGTTACTTCCGGTCAACCTGCTCTGTATCGCCGGCTTTCATGGTCACTTTTCCATCGTCCTGCTTGCTCAAGACAAGGCTGTCGCGGATTGCGCCGTTGGTGTCGTACATTCGCATGGTCAACGTATTGTTCTGAGATTCAATGATCACGTAGTGGTGCCCGCGGTGAACTTTGGCGCTAAAGAACGTAGGAGTCGGAGCAAAGTCCTCGATGTTTCCGCCTCCGCCACCGGCCAACAGATGGATCGTCCCTGCCGCGAAGTCGACTTGGCCGCCCTTCATCGGATGGGATCGCTCATAGAGATGCAAGTGACCGAACATTACCATGTCGACGCCGAACTCCTCGTACAGCGGAACAATTTTCTGAACCGCTGGATCGCCAAACGTCGTTCCTTCTTTCCACGTGTCGCCGTAGTCGTCTTCTTCACCGGTGTAGGCTGCGTGGTGATGGCAAGCAAACTTCCATTTCGCATCGCAGGCCGCCAGTTCTTTCTTGAGCCATTCGTATTGCTTGCCGCCGGGAACAAACTCTTCCTTGCGTTGATTGCTGTCGAGCATGAAAAACGCGGCGTCGCCAAAACGGAATTTGTAGAACCCTTCAGGCTCAGGATAGTCGTGATAGTGGTTGTACCAATACAGATCGTCTTCTCCGTTACCCGGAACGGCGAACACAGGCACGCGGCTTGTCAGCTGATTCATCCCGATAAAATACTCGTGCGTCCATTCGTATCGATGGGGCTCTTTGCCGGCGTCTGTCAGATCGCCAAGGTTGATCAGGAAGTTGGGTCTTTCGCTCCAGATCAGTTTCGCAAGCCGGTCGTTGACGTGGGGACGCGATTCTGTGTCACCGATGACCGCGAACTTGAACGGTTGCGATTCTTTGACCGCCGTTTTAAAGGTCAGCAATCCCGAGTCGATCTGCTCGTCGCCGCAGTTGGAACGGATGCGGTAGAAGTAAGGAGTTGCTGGCTTGAGCCCCTTGATGGTTGCTGTTTGCAGTCGATTGGATTTTGAAAGTTCCATCTCCTCGCCAAGTTCGGCGGTGGTTCCCCACTCGAGTTTCGCAGTCGCGTCACGGTCGGTTTCCCAAACCACGTTTACGCTTTCCTGAGTCATATAATTCAGGTACGGGCCGGCAGTGAAGTGAAACAAACCGTCATACAGTCGGCCTTCTTCGACGACCTTTTGCAGTGCGAAGAAGTTGCGATTAATCTGTGTTTCGGAGAGCGCTTCGGTATAAATTTTGACTCGATGAACAAGGTTCGCCCACTGCATGAATGGCTCTGAGTTCATGTAGGCTGCCAATTCGAGTTCCGTATGCTCGGGCCAGGCAAGTTTGTCGTGATGCATGTGCCCACTGGCAACTTCTTCTCCGTTGACGAACATCCGAATGACGTCGCCGTCGTAGGCAGCGACAAGGTGGATCCATCGCTGCTTGTATCCGCCCCATCGTTTGATGCGGCTTTGCAGTTGAACCATGGCTCCGTCAATTCCCTGCGTCGAGAAACTGGATTTCCAGTTGTGAAAGCCAAGCGACCACGGCACGGTGTCTCCCGGAACTTTTCCTTTGGCTGCCACGACAGCACCCACGGGCTGGTTGACGTGATGCAGGATCCACATCTCAACTGAGAAAGCCTCGCGCGGAATCGATTCCGACGGCAAGAGGTGCCGCAGGCGTTCGGTTGGAAGTTCCGAATTGAATCTCAAACTGGCAGAGTCGATTTCAACCAACGGTGCATTCCCTTTCGGGTTGTCGATTCGAGGTCCCGGATGGTTTTCGGCTTTGGCTGGTAGCACGTAATCGGGAACGAACGTCCAGTCCGCCACAGGCTGTTGTGCAAACAAACTTGAGACGCTGGAACAAAGTAACAGTGCCAGGACTGCCAAGGGCGAAAATCTGAGACGCATAGCGATACTCTTCTCATTATTGCAATTTTGCGGTGCCACCAGCCGCGAACTGATGGGCAAATGGATCGGGTGCCCAGGTTTACGCTTGCGCCCGTGAACTCTGCGCAAGCGTAAACACGGCAACCTTAAATTCAGCGATGACGAACCACTAGAGGCCAAACAGAACGTTGGCAAACAAGTCAAGGTCGACGAAATCAACGTCTGCATCTTCATCAAAATCGAAGACGGCATCGTAAGGAGATGTTCCGAACAGGACGTTTGCAAACAGATCGAGGTCAACGAAGTCGACGTCTCCATCGCCGTCGCCGTCACCCTTGATCGTCGTATCTTCCGGAACCGAAACCGCGAGGTTATCGAAAGCAATTGCTTCGAACGGGACGTTTGCCGTCAGCGTGATCGTCAGCGTGCTACCGGCACCATCGATCGCAGTTGTGAACGTGTCCAACGTTCCATCAGATGCAAGTGACTTGTCGACGAACAGATCGGCCGCGGCAGTCCCGTCATTCGCGAGGAACTTCGTCACCGTGTTGTCACCAGTGACGCTCAACGCATTGTCGTTGGCTACGACCTCGACGCCGTTGTCCAGGGCACGATACGTGTACCCGTTACCCGCAGGATCGGCCACGATGTCGAACACGACCTGAGACACCCCTCCATCGATCGAAGCTTCGAACCTCAAAACGGTGTCCGCACTGTATGCGAAATCGCTGCCTTCCATTGACCCAATGTCCACGCTGAGTGAGAGCGGAGAACTGCCGGCGGAAGAAATGTCAAACTGCCACTCGGCAGTCACGTCGCCGATATCGTCACTGTCAGAAATGCCCAGAAACATATTCGTGAAGTCTGAGTTGACTCCAAAAATGCCCTCGTTGTCAGCTTCAAAGAAGCCCGAATCCCCGACGTCACCAACCGTGTTGTCCGCGATCGCAAACGGAGTACCACCTGTCGTCGGCCATGCTGCGGTTGCGCCGACTGCGAACGTGTCACCGCCGCCGCCATCTTCTGTCGGCACATTGCTGGAAATCAGGTTGGTTGCGCCTCCGTCAAAATCTTCACTGGCGACGATGGTCTGTGCTTCCAATCCTTTCGCTGTTTGAGCCAGCGAAAGAAGAGCAATCGCAATGGTAAAAAGTAGATGTCTCATGATGTATTTCCCGATTAAATTTTAGGTTGAGAAAAGCGATCTGACATCGTAGCGGTCTTCGCGACAGCCATCGTTGATTGTTAGGAAAACCAAATTCATCATTTATTAACCAACCGAATATTGTCGTTTCGATATCTTGTGCTACTCCAGTTGTCACGCAAGATTTAGGTGTCGAACATGTTTGAGACCGGTGCCGTCTTTGCGACAACTCAATGTGGCCTTCGAGTTCGACCGCAGATAGAATGAAGAAATTGTGAAGTCGCGGTGGCGAACGTTTGAGACGACGCCGGATTTCGCTGATTCAGACTTTTGACAAACGGCCATCTTTTTCGTCTCAAAGATGCAGCCAGAATTGGATTCTGGGATCGCACTTGCCTTCGCCGGGAATAAGAGTTTGCGAGTAAAATGGCCGCCGGTCTGCGAAAGGCGACGATGTCCAACGCCAGCGAACGCAAGTCAGTTTATTGAACTATGAATAATTCTATGAAAACACGTTCACATTTCGCAGCCAGACTCTTGCCGCTGTTGTTGGCCATCACGGTATTCGCGGTTGTGGAGCAAGCTCGCGCCGAATCGCCGGAGTCCTCAAGGCAGTCCAATCCGAACATCGTCCTGATCATGTGCGATGACATGGGCTTTTCCGATATCGGTTGCTACGGTGGAGAAGTCATGACGCCGAACATCGATCGACTGGCCAACGAAGGCATGCGCTTCACGCAGTTCTATAACAACGCCAAGTGCACGACGACTCGGGCCTCGATCGTGACCGGACTGTATCCGCGATTCGGCAAAACTCACTTGCGACGCAACATGGTGACGATCGGCGAGGTCATGTCAGCGGCCGGATACAAAACGACGCTCTCTGGGAAATGGCATCTCGGAGACGGCAAAGACACCCATCCTTACTATCGCGGATTTCAATCGTTTTACGGTTTGCTCGACGGGTGCTGTAACTTCTTCAACCCGCGTCAGCCCGATCCCAAATACAAGGGCGGCCGCGTTCGCAATTTTGCGATCAACGATACGCCGCTACACGAGTTCCCGGAGAACTACTACACGACCGACGCGTTCACGGATCACGCCATCAAAGCGATCCACAATGCGGACGACGCCAAGCAGCCTTTCTTCGTGCATTTGACTTACACCTGCCCGCACTACCCTTTGCACGCCAAGCCTGCAGACATTGCGAAGTACCGCGGTAAATTCAAAATGGGCTGGGGGCAAATGCGAAAGGATCGTTGGAAGCGACAACAAGCGATGGGGCTTGTGTCTGATGCGTGGAGCCTGACCGAAAGCGATTCGCGATCGTACTCCTGGGAGTCCGCTGATCAGGATTTCGAGGATCATCGCATGGCGGTTTACGCTGCCATGATTGATTCGATGGATCAAAATATCGGCCGTGTTCTGAAGACGCTGGAGGAGACCGGCCACGACAAAGACACGCTAGTTCTTTTCCTGTCAGACAACGGTGGATGTGCGGAAGAACCCGGCGGACGCGATCCGGCCAAACGCAATCCGGGTCCCAAGGAAGACTACGTAGCGGTCGGCCCGGCGTGGGGGTGGGCGCAGAATGCTCCGTTCAGGCGTTACAAAACGTGGCTGCATGAGGGCGGCGTGACGACGCCGATGATCGCCTGGTGGCCAGATTCGATTCCCGCGAACTCGATCAATCGCGATGTCGCTCACATCATTGACTTGATGCCCACGTTCGTGGAACTCGCGGGCACAGAGTATCCGCAAACATTTGACGGGCACGAGATTCTTCCCGTCGAAGGAATCAGTATGCTGCCGTTGCTACAGGGGAAACAACGCGAAGGACATCAGCAGCTGGCCTGGTATTGGTCCAAGAACCGCGCCATCCGGCAAGGGGATTGGAAACTGGTTTGGGACAAGCTCAATCCCGACAAAAAGTGGGAACTGTACAACATCGCGAACGATCGTTGCGAAGTGAAGGACTTGGCCAAAGAGCATCCAGATCGCGTCGCGGCAATGGCGAAAGACTGGTTTGCGTGGGCGGAGGAAATGGAAGTCAAAGTGAAACCTGAGAACTCCAGCAAAGCAGACTGACCGCAAGCCCTCTCGATTTTGGCCACCGTCGCGCCCGCGATTTTGCAAATGTTGGCAGATGTGAAACTTGTGTCCACCTGTGGCTGACGTGCCTAGCCCGACGGGATTCCAAGTGCAAAAACGAGCAGACAAACGGCGGACAACATCGAGAACATGAAAATCCGAGCGACACGTTTGGGAATGGACGTGACCTGCCAGACGATGACCAGTGCTACGGCGCATTGCAACATGTAGTACAGAGCAAACGCCCGAGAGGCATAGGCAATGATCTCGTTGACGTTCGTCTCCCAGGTAATGAACACTGTCACCAGAAGAATCAACAGATAGGAGAATCGTGTTGGCAATTTGTGGTGAGTGATGACTCCTACCAGTCCGCCGCAGCCTTCGGTATCCGCCACAGAGGCGCTGAACTGACTGCCGATAGCTGCCGCGGAAAGCAATATTGGCAAGATCGTCGCTACCGGCGCCGTCATTGCGATAATGGCGGTTACGTCGGATCCTAAGCCTTCATGAAACAGCACCGTCGTCAATCCAATAAAGACGACATAAATCATGGCTGCAATCAGCTGTGCGGTTCGCATCGTTGAGATTCGCTGCTCTGCCGGGTGCTCGTTGCCCATATAACGCGATGTCTCAAAACCCTGCACGACAATCAGCAATCCAAGCAACACCCTCGCGTCCTTCAAATCGATCACGGACGAGATGTCTGGCAGCTTCCATTGCCCGCCAATCAGAAGGTTTGCATTGTAGATCCCCAATGCGACCAACAGTGCGCCGATCATGCCAAGGTTCATCGCCACCGCATACTTCTCTACGCCCTCCAACATTTCAAGACCCTTCCACATTCCGATACCGCTAATGATCACCAGTAAGGCAGTCGTGATGCAATGAGCGACAAGTTGATTGTCGATGTGGAAAGCGTTGAGGACGAATGCCGCGAGGAGTTGAAGGTAGTACGTCACCGAAATGAAATAGGCGGCCGCCAGCACGATCCGCGATAGAAAGGCGATCGTCTGAGCAAGGCCCTGTTCGTTTTCAATCGGTTCGAAGTGTTTTATGTTGAAGCGAATTGCTTCACCGATCGCGAAAGCGAGAACCAATAGCACAGCCATGCAAATGACTGCCAGATTGCCGACAACGCCAGCTAAAAGTGGTGCGCTGACCAGAAATCCGCTTCCCATGATCGACGCCAGTGGAGTCACAATCGCTTGCCAGCTCGATGACTGCGAAAGTCGCCTCGAAAACGCAAGGTAAGCCCCAAGCAAGGCTGCCGTGATGATAATCGTCGCGTTGATCATTCGTTAATTCACCGTGATTGTTCAAACGCGTACGCAAGCCGCTGACTCGGAAATCTGAAGCTACGATCTGGCGGCGTTTCGCAACTTTGACGTCCAACTCGAAACCGAAAACGAAGGTGGCGACACGCGAGTAAATCGACCTAACTACTTCACTGTTTCGTTTGATTGCAAGCTAACGCAGTTGCGTGACACCGCCGTCGATGTCGTAGGCGGCGCCCGTGATGAAAGCTGCTTCGTCGGAGCACAGATAGGCGACCAGCGAAGCAATCTCCGATGGTTGTCCCATGCGTCCCAGAGGTTGATACTCGGAAAGCTTTTGAAAGACTGCTTCCTCTTCCCCTGGATAGTTTTGTGCGATGAAGTTGTCGACAAAAGGAGTATGGACACGGGCTGGGCAAATGCAGTTGCAGCGAATGTTTTTGTCGACGTAATCCCGAGCGACCGAAAGGGTCATCGTGAACACGGCTCCTTTGCTCATCGAATACGCGAATCGGTCGAGGATACCCAGTTTGGACGCAATCGAGGCAAGGTTCAGGATGACTCCGCCTTTCTGTTTCAACATGCCGCCAATGGCAGCATACATGCAGTTGTAAACGCCTTTGACATTGACTTTATAGATGCGGTCCAGGTCAGCTTCGGTTGTATTGGAAAGATTGCCGACATGAGCGATGCCCGCGTTGTTGACCAGAATGTTGACAGGGCCGAATTCAGATTCGATTTTGGCGAAACAGCTAACGACCGAGTCATGGCTTCCGACGTCGCAAGCGAAAACACTGGCGCTCCCGTCGGCCGCTTTGATAGCGTCGACGGTTTCCTGGCCTCGTTCAGTTTCCAGTTCGATGATCGCGACGGTAGCACCCTCAGCTGCCAAGCGGGTGGCGATTGCAGCGCCAATTCCCGAACCGCCTCCGGTTACGACGGCAACTTTTTCCTTGAATCGTTCCATTCCTGTTTCCTGATTTTGTTCTTCGGAGAAGCTATTGTGCTCTTGGTAAGGCATGCCGCTCAATGGTAAGCGTCAGCGTCGAACTTTTCCAGAACACGCGCGCTGGTTGCTTCCGTATTCAGTTCCGTCTTTCTACGCGACCAGACGGTCTGGCCTGCTCCCCAAAAGTTGTTCCATGTGATATGAGAGTCTACTGAGCCTTGACCTTGCCCCCGAATTGAGTCCACTTGGAGCGTGAGTTTTTCTTTCCCTCAGGCAGTGTTCGGAGACTGAGGCGTAGCCGAAGTCGGAGAACACTGCCGGGCCGCAAACTCGTTGGGAGTCAGCTGACCCAAGCTACTATGCGGTCGATTCTGGTTGTAGTCTTTCCTCCTCTGTTCAAGTTTCTCCTGAGCATCCTCTAAGGAAAGGAACCAGTTCTGATTCAAGCATTCTTGCCGAACACGCCCATTGAACGACTCTATCACGGCATTATCGGTTGGTTTGCCGGGACGGCTGAAATCAAGCTTAACCTTGTTCCAGTATGCCCACCAATCCAAACTCTGGGAAATGAACTCAGGTCCATTGTCCACCTGAATCACTTCAGGGAATCCGTGAACCTTGCAAACTTTTTCCAGAATCTGAACGACATGGTCGCCCGTCATTCTTTGGCCTGACTCGATCGCGAGGCTAACTCGACTAAAGTTATCGACCAACGTCAGAAGCCGAAAACGACGCCCACAGTACAGCTGATCCGACATGAAGTCCATGCTCCAGCGCTACCGAGTACGAGTTGGAGAAGCTCTTCCTTCACGAATCTGGCAGCTCCGGTTACGGCGAGGCCGCTTGCGACGCATGGCCAGGCCTTCCTCCTTGTAGACCCGGTAGACCAGTTTGTGGTTGACCTTCCAACCCTCTCGTTGCAAGAGAACATGAAGGCGGCGATAGCCGTAGTGAACACGGCTCGTGGCCAAATCACGAAGTTTGATACGAAGATCTGCCCGATCATCTTTAACACTTTTGTATCGGTGGTTGGACTTGGAAATCCAGTCGCCAACAGTGCGCGGCGTTCGCTAACTTCATATGAAACTTAAGCTTCTTAACGATCGTCCGCCGACGATCGGGCTTTAGACCTTTCCCTGGACAACGTCCTGAAGCATCTTCTTGTCGAGGCTAAGGTCAGCAACGAGCTGTTTCAGCTTTCGATTCTCTTCCTCAAGTTGCTTCAAACGCCGGACTTCAGCAACGCCCATCCCAGCGAACTTCTTCTTCCACCGATAGTAAGTCTGTTCTGTAATTCCCATCTTGCGAACGATATCCGCAATGGGCGTTCCCGATTCTCCCTGACGAAGGGCAAATGCAATATGCTCTTCCGTGTACCTTTTTCGCTTCATTTTGATCCTCTTGGATTGTGAAAACTAACAATTTTTTTCACACTCCGCATGGATCAGGATTTAGGGGCAAGGTCAAGTATCTTCGTCCCGGTTAAACCTGACCCTAGATCTCAAGAGTGGACTTAAACGCGGTCAAAATGGGCTTTGGAAACAGGAACCCGATGGTGTTGACTACTTAGCGAAGAAACGCTTCGTGCAGTCCACCGTCGACGTTGATGATTTGCCCGGTCGTTTTGCTGGACTTGTTTGAGGCCAGAAAGTAAATCGCTTCAGCTTGGTCGGCTGGTGTAATGGGCTGCTGCGTCAATGTTCTTTTTGCGTAAAAGTTGGCCAACTTGTCTCGCAGTTCCTCGTCAGATTCCGATTCCGCAAATTCGATGTCGTACTTCGTTAGCGAAGCTATTACGCGGTCACGAGGAAACATTGTGCTTCCAGCCACGACGGTTGCTGGTGCGACGGCGTTGACTCGAACCAGCGGTGCCATCTCGATTGCAAGCTCACGCACAAGGTGGTTGGCAGCGGCTTTCGATGTGTCGTAAGCAACCGAGCCCTTCTTGCCAACGACGCCATTGACGCTGGTTGTCAAAACGACGGCGGCACTGAGTCCCTGGCTTTTCAGGATGCTGCGGAACTCGTCGACGACGTTGTAGCTTCCGCGAACGTTGACGTCGAAAGTAAACTTCCATTTGTCATCGCTGAGCGATCCATCGCGTTCAGGAGCAACGAAAACCCCCGCAGTGACGATGACTCGATCGATACCGCCGTAAGCAAGCAATGTTTGCTGGATCATTTCGCGGATGGAATCGCGATTGGTGATGTCGACGGTGGCACCGATTGCCGGGCCACATCCAGAGATCCCCGTTCCAGCGACGCCGATCCCTTGTCCGTAGATCTCCGAAAGCTCACTGGCTGTTTTCTCTGCAGCTTCAGTTGAAAGGTCCGCACAGACGATATGGGCGCCTTCCTTGGCCAGTCGGTGAGCCACTTCTTTTCCGATTCCGTTGCCGGCTCCAACAACAAGGACGATGTCTCGAGACATTTCCTTTTCAGGTGGCTTGCGTTTCAGCTTGGCTTCTTCGAGCAGCCAGTACTCGATGTCGAACGCTTCCTGTTTTGGAAGTGAAATGTAGTTTCCGATTGCCTCAGCGCCACGCATCACTTCAACGGCACAGTTGTAAAATTCTGCCGTCACGCGAGATTCGCTTTTGTCTTTGCCCCATGCGATCATGCCAACGCCAGGGATGAGAATGACGGTAGGATTCGGGTCACGCATCGCGGGCGAATTGTCGTGCTTGCAGGCCTCGTAGTAGGCCGCGTAGTCCTTGCGATACTGTTCAAGACCAGACTCAAGCATGGCCTGAAGTGATTTCAACCCGTTTGGATCGTCTTCCGATGTTTTCGTGGCGTCCCAGTCGACGTAGAGCGGCTTGATCTTGGTTCTAAGGAAGTGATCGGGGCAGCTTGTGCCGAGTTCTGCAAGTCGCTGTGCATCCTTAGAGTTCACAAAACGCATGATTGCGTCCCGGGTTTCAACCGTTCCAACGAATTTGTTCTGCTGACAGACTTGACCACGAAGCCAAGGCAGAAGTTCGACCAAAAGCCCGTTTCGCTTTTCTTCGCCCAACGTTTCGTACTTCGTTCCACCAAACGTTTGTTCGCCTTTGTCTTTTGATTCGATGTAAGCCGCAGCTTTATCGATCAGCTGGAGCGTCAAGTCGTAGCATTCTTTGTCGTCGTCAGCCCAATTGATCAGGCCGTGTTGGCCCATGACAAGTCCTTTGAGCGAAGGGTTGGCGTCAACTTCTCGCTTCATCATCAAGCCAAGTTCGAATCCAGGACGGAGCCATGGAACCCAACCGATTTCGTCGCCGAAGATCTCCGCAGTGAGTTCCTTGCTGCGATCGCAAGCCGCGATGGCGATGACGCTATTGGGGTGCATGTGATCGACGTGGCGAGCCGGAAGGAAGCCGTGCAGAGGGGTGTCGATGGAGCTCGCGCGAGGGTTGAGATTGAACGTACAGTGTGGGAACTGTCCAACCATGTTGTCTTCGGCGGGCGTCTTTGGGCCGTTATTCGGAGCATTTTCGTAGACCGGAATCAGCCCAAGCAGTTTGCTCATGTAAAGTGATGCAAAGTTTTCCAGCTTTGCCGTTCGCAAATCACCACCGGAACCTTTCACCCACAGGACTTCGGTTTCTTCGCCGGTCAACGGGTCTTTCTCAAGCACCTTGGACGAAGTGTTGCCGCCGCCGGTGTTGGTGATTCTCTGGTCGGCACCAAGACAGTTTGAACGGTAGGCCAATCGCTCTGCGGGCGACAGCTTCTCTGCGACGGAGTCATCCCAATGGCGATCGACGAAGGTCAGTTCTTTCAAAGTCGACATGTTTGTTCTCTTCTGGATTCTATTCTTTTGAGTTTGTTTGAATGGGAACTTGGGTGCCATGTCTCACGCTTGCGTGAGCATGTCGTTGTATTATTTGGGTGCCGGAGGGATTGCCTCGCGATTTCATGCTCATGCTGCGCGTGAGATGGCACCCTTTTTGCGAAGTGAATTGCGGTGCAACCAACGAGTGTCGCCATCTAGCCAGTTTGCTTTCGCCCCATCCACATCGGAGTTGAGACGAACCAGGCGATCGTTCCTGCTAACGCAATCCACTTCATGGCATCAAGGCTGAGGACCCCGAAAAAGTAGAGCAGGCTTGGGGCAACGGTAACGATCAACGCGACCAACGATACGAGCTTTGCAATTGGACTCATGACTCGGCTCCTTTTGCGTCAACTTTGGTTTGCGTCATCTTGCTCAGCACGAGGTAGATCACGCCGCAGGCGATCCAGCACGGGACCACGGCATAGGCTGCAAAGATTCCCTGCCAGAAAATCAGATAGAGCCCAACGCTTACGGGGAGCAGCCATGCAACCAGTACCGGGATGCTGATCGATTGATTTGTTTTGGTTGAATATTCGTCTTCGAGACCGAACTTCTTCATCAGCCAGAAGTCGACGAAGATCACGGCTCCCATCGGACCCAGAACGGTGCCGTAGGTTCCGACAAAGCCCAGCAGTTGTGCCGATAGATTGGGGAAAGCACCTGCGACCGTTGCCACAGCTCCGGCGACCAAAGTCATCACCGTTCTGGAACTCTTCGGAATCATGGCTTGAAATGCGAGCCCAGCTCGATAGATCGTCGGATTAGCCGTTGTCCAACCGGCGATTACGACGCATAGGATCCCGGTCCAGCCAAGTGCTCCCCAAGCGAGAGCTCCGGGGTTGGCCGCATGGTCTTGCGAAAGTTTGATCTGAGCAGCAAGCAACAACGCGGCAGCAATCCAAGCCATGTAGTGACCGAGGAACATTCCAATCGAAGGAGCCCAGCCAGCGTTGCGGCTTTTGGCGAATCGAAAGATCGAAAGGTCTGCCATCCCAAAGTGCATCGCTCCGTTGCACAGCCAGGCGAAGACTACAATCTGCCAGAATGGAAAGCTCTTCTCACCATCTTTCGACTGAACAAAGTCAATTGCGTCGGTCCACCATTTTCCTTCCGAGATCGTCGACCAATCCGTTGCTCCCATCTGAGCCATCGACACGATTCCGCAGGCCGCAAAAATGCCGATCATCCACGGAGCAGCAATGTTGGCGAATCGCGCAACTGTTGAATAGCCCGCTGCGGCCACGATCGCGATGACGATACCAACAAGCACGACAAGGCCCGTGAAAGACGGTGCTCCAAGTCCAAACATGGCTTCTGGGACGGCGTAGTCGATCCCAAACGGAATCCCCACGGCACTTGCTGACACCGTGATCATGGCTCCAGCGAGAAAGCAGAACAAAACTCCGTTAATGAAGTTGTATAGCTTCACCAGCGAGCCGCCAGTAATCCTTTCAAGCTGATAATAGAGCGTCATTCGCTTTGCGATGGCTATCGGTGCCACCAGAAAACGCCACGTCAACACAGCCAGAATGTTTCCCAACAGCAACCCGATGAGTAGATCCTGAAGGCTTGCTCCAGCCGAAAGGAACAGCGGTCCGATCATGAACTCGGTGCCGGCAGCATGTTCACCGGCGTACATGCCCCAGAATTTGCTTTGACCAAGCAACGCATTTTCAGAGACGGGTTCTCTTTCGAACTCACCACCGGAATCAGATGTTTTATCAGTCATGAACTAGTTTGGCTGTTTGAAGTAGAAGCTTGGCAATGCACGGCGTGTAGCAGGATGGCATGACTTACAATTGGCTAAACCGTTTCAGAAATGTTGCTGCGATGTTTTTGGACGCTGTTTTCGTACTGCTTCACCGACTCGAGCCATTCCAGTCCAATCGGAACTCCAGAGGAAAGGCAGTAATAATCCCAAACGGCCCCAAACGGCATCGACTTGAGTTCTTCCATCATCGCGAGGCGGCTAGTGTAGTCGCCTTCAATTTCCAACTGCTTCAATTGCTGAGTTGGCTCAAGCAGTGCCGTCAACAATGCCTTAATCATGTTTTGCGTGCCAATCACCCATGCAGCAACGCGATTGATGCTGGCGTCGAAAAAGTCCAAACCAACATGAACGCGATCAAGGTAGTTACCACGCACAATTTCTTGCGCGATCGCTTGCAATTCATCCGAGTAGGTAACAACGTGATCGCTATCCCATCGGACTCCGCGGCTCACATGCAAGAGAATCTCCGGAAGGTACATCATGACGCTGGAGATTTTGTCGGAGATCACTTCCGTTGGATGGAAGTGCCCAGCGTCCAGGCAAAGTAGCTTGTTTCTTGAGATCGCATAGCCCAGATAGAACTCATGCGAACCGACAACATAACTTTCAGATCCAATGCCAAACAGTTTGCATTCGACCGCATCGAGGTGGCGTTGAGGATCAAGTTCTTGGGCGAAGATCTCGTCGAGTGACGCGGCGAGCCTTTCACGCGGTGCTCTTCGGTCCGCTGGAGTATCCTTGAAACCATCTGGCACCCAGAAATTCGTGACACATGGCGTTTCCAGAGCAGCACCAAAAGCTTCACCAATTTGGCGCGAAGCGATTCCGTGCTCAACCCAAAAGTTTCTGATTCCGGCATCCGTGTGCGAAAGCGTGAAACCATCATTCGCATTCTCGTGAGAGAAGAATGAAGGATTGAAGTCCAGGCCGACTTGCTGTTGTCGAGCCCAATCGATCCAGCCCTGGAAGTGCTCGGGGCCGATTTCATTTCGATCTGTCGGAGCGATGAATTCCCCATAGATCGCATGAAGGTTCAGGCGGTGCTTTCCAGGCAGTAAGGAGAATGCCTTTTCGAGATCCGAACGGAGCTCGTCGATGCTTCTCGCTTTTCCGATGTAGTTGCCCGTTACTGCGATACCGCCTCCAAGCTTCTCGCTGTCGTGCTCAAAACCCTGAACATCGTCCCCTTGCCAACAATGGACCGATACCGGAATCGACTCAAGTGCTTTTAGCGCCACGTTGACGTCGACCCCTAAAGCGGCGTAGCGATCTTTGGCATGTTGAAATGCTTTCTCGATGGATGCGGTGTCTCGCAAATTGCTCATCTTTTCCTCTAATATAAATTCAACGCGAAAGCGTTTCTCTGTATCGATTCAGCGTCACCGCCCTCCATCGAGAGGTGCACCTGGCACAGCCCATATGGATCAGACAGAAAGCATGTGGGTGAAAACTCACATCTGTTTCATTCGTCTTCCAATGCCTCATCGATTTCTGTTTCGTCAGGACCGGATTCTTTCGCTGACATGTTCCCTTCCCACATGCGATCGTATTTTTTCGAATCGGTAACTTCGAGGATCTGGTTGTCGGCCAATGCAACACGCCGCATTCCACCAACGCCAACTGCATCAAATATCAGCGGAGAGCGATCTTCATCCACTCGAATCTTCAAGCCGAAACGGATCTTGAACGGCTCGTCGTCGGCGTCGCTGATGAAAATGGCATCCAGATTATCCAGCTCGCTACTGGACAAACCAAGTCGTGGCGGCACGCGATCGTCAGATTTGATGAAGTTCTTCAATTCCTCCGCGTCCTTGGGACCAACATTGCCGTTCACACTTGCAAACATGACGTAAGAGTTGGCAAGCTTTGAAATGTTCAACTTGTTCATCTCTTTAAAGGTGTCCATCGTTTTGTCGCCACCGCAACCAACGGCTAAGCCGACAAAACAAAGCAAGAAGCAACTACAGCGTAAAAGACCCAATTTCATCTCAAAACCTTTATCTAAATCTTGCTTCCGTTGCATCGACAACACCGATGACAACTATCACTCAACGCACTTGCCAACTTGAGAGCCCCCGACGGAAACAAAACCATCGGGAGCGAGTACTTCTCAAACACGCATGCAAATTGTCATTTACAATTCCTTGATGTTGATGACGTCGCCATCATTGCGAATTCCAAGCTGGATGAAGCTAAGACGCTCAGCATCCATTGAAACCGAATGTGTTGAGCCGTCGCCCAACACGGTACCAAATGTGCCAGGATGAGCTGAACCAAATCCACCCAACTGTGAGAGGGTTCGTTCGGTATCCGCATAACCAGAAACCGTACTGCCAGTTCCTGCAAAATTCCCCCGGTTGTTAGCGTGAAATGGCCCCAGGATTCCTCTGTTTTCGAGATTGCCGAAAAAGTTATTGTCAAATGGATACCGACTGTTCTGAACCGGGCTATAGTGCGATGACCAAGCACCTTTCTCGCCGAACATAAGCGTATTCGACGAGCCGTCTTGCAGGCTGCCGTAACCGACATCACTATGCTTTGACAACGCAAACCCACCTGGTGCCGTTGAATCAGCGACAAATTCGCCGCTTGGTACGATAATGCCACGCCAACGCGTTGTCTTCCAATCATTGCCTGGTTGGGCTGCGGCAAGATTCGAAGTTGTTGGCGTTTGGGCATTGCCTGTCAATATTTGCGCGTCGTTGTTTGTGGTCCAGTAGCCTCCATAATCGGAGATAAAGTGTTGCCCGGGTTCGAGCGCAATCGTGATGAAAAATCGCTCTCCGCGTGAAGGACAGCTGAGGTTCGGGATGGATTCTCCTACAAGCGAGTCGCCATTCGCGTCGACTCCCAGCCCGCCAGTGGTAGCTCGCCGATTCGAAAGATTCTGCTGCTCCATGAATGGCAAGATCTGATAGATCCAGCTGAAGTTTTCAACGCCTCGTGTGGGTCGATCCAGTCCGCCTCGAAAGAACGAGCCATTGATGGCGCCCATCGTTGGGAAATGCATATGCGCCGACTCAAAATTGATGGCGGCTAATCCCGTCTGACGCAAATTGTTCAAGCACTCGGTTCGACGTGCAGCTTCGCGAACCTGTTGTACGGCAGGAAGAAGCATTCCAATCAGAATGCCAATGATGGCAATGACAACCAGCAGTTCAACTAACGTGAACGCTTGGCGATGGACAAGTCCTTTGTTTTTTCTCATGACGATCTCCGAATTTTATAAGGGCGGAACTGAGTTGCCGTAAATGTTGCCGTAAGGAAATGATGTGAAATGCTAGGCCCTTACGCGTCGACTACAGCCTCATGCTTTATATTACGGGTTTTCTTGCTCCCTGAAACGGTGAAAGACATGTCAAATTGCGACAGTCAATGGCAAGGTCTCTTTTGCGATTCACGGCCAGCATTAGCTCCAACAATTCTCTCGCAATTGACCAGCTGTCGCGGTTCGGTGACCAATTCTTCATCAGCTGGGAATGCGGATAGATGGGGCAACGGTTTTCAAATTGCCCGAACAACCTTCGTGGATATTCGAGGCAACAGGGATTTGAAATCGTCGCGTGGAGACGAATGGAAAACCAAGGTTCGGAGTGCCGTTTTCTGCCGAAGGTCCGCAAATGTTTCCCCGAATGTGGCGATGCCGGGCTATTGCAGGCTCCATCACTTATCGCATTCGGCTCGAAGGTCTCATGCAAAGAATTCGCTTGAAGAAAATAGCTGGTCGAAGTTCGATGATCTGTGCTGGAGGTTCCACGTCTTCTTAAAGTAGGGCCGTCACCACAAACTTCATGTTCGGGCTTGAGTAGCTTGGTCGCCCAGTTGCTTAGCCAGCAATGCGATAGGCCCAACTTGAAAAGGCCGCGTTGAAACCTAAGGAATTGTCAAATAGCGACATCCTTCGGGGTGGCAGTGCGCAACAAACCACCGCTTTGGGCGCGGAGTGGGTGAGAAATTTCCGTTTCAGTTTGCTGTTACTTTCAAGGTCGCAAACCGTTTCCGCATCTGAACTAACTGCTCTTTGAATGCTGGATCACTCGCAAGGTCGTGTTCTTCAGCGGGGTCGCTCCTTAGGTCAAACAACTGCTCCCGATCGAACTCGGGCCAGTAAAAGTACTTCCAGTCTTTGGTGACAAGAGCCTCAGACGCCGGGATGAAATCGGTGCTCTTGAGCATCGGATGTTCGTAGAAGAAATCTTTGCGCCACTGTGGCTTTTCGCCGGCAAGGTAAAGCGGACTCATGTCGGTGCCCTGCATCGTCGCAGGCGTTTCGATTCCAGCGGCTGTAAGGATTGTCGGGGCCAGATCGACGTTGAGGGTCAAGTCATCGTTTGTCTTGCCTCGCAAGCTTTCTTTCATTCGTGGGTCGTCAATGATCAGCGGGACGCGAATGCTTTCCTGATGCGGATACCATTTGTCGGCCAACCCGTGTTCCGCGTGGTAATAGCCGTTGTCTGTCGTGAAAATCACCAGCGTATTTTCCTTGAGACCTTGCTTTTCCAACTCTGCCAGAATCTTGCCGCACGTCGAATCAACTTCAGTCGCCAACCGGTAATAGTTCTTCATCATCGTCTGAAATTTTTCAGGCGTATCGAATCGCCAATGCCATCGGTTTCGCCCTTCATTCTTTTCGTTGCCAACGAACTCTGGAAGTCGATCAAATGATTCCTGAGTCGCGTTTGATGGCACAGGAATCTCAATATCTTTGTACAGTTCCATGCTTTCTGGCTGAGGCAGAAACTGCAGCGGGTTACTGTCCTCGGCATGCGTAGCAAAGAACGCAACGGTCAAGCAAAACGGCTTGTCGTCTGGCTTGGTTCGCAGAAACTCGAGCGCATCGTTTTCGTTCTTCTGAGTCACATGGATCTTTGACCCATCAGGCTGCTCGAGCCAGTGCTTGCCGTAGTAAGACGTGCTGAAGTCAAAGTTCTCTTTTGGGAACTTTCCGTTGTGCCATTTTCCGACATGCCCAACGTGGTAGCCGTTGCTCCGAAGCAGCCCCGGAAATGTTTCTTCCCAAGGCGTCTTCCAAGGCTTGAACGAACGATTTCCGTGCCGCGACATCCACTGCCCAGTGAACAAAGAGGCACGGCTGATCCCGCAGATCGATGTTGTCACACAGTTATGCGTGAATCGAACTCCATTTCTGGCCAAATCATCGAGGACAGGCGTCTTGACGACAGAATTACCAGCAACGCCAAGCGTATCGTTGCGCCAGTCATCAGCGTAGAGGACCAGAATATTCATTGGCTTGGAGTCGTCTGCAGCAACGCCGTCATTGGCGACGGCCATTGCCTCGCCGCTTCCGACAACCGAAAGGCAGCAAGCCAACAAGCACAGGTAAATTGTTTTATTCCAATCGATCATTTCATCCTCAAATTGTTCGCGTAGTCGTTTGTGTTGTCGAGTTTGGGGTGCCATGCTTCACGCAAACGCGTGAGCATGCCTCGGTTCAAGATTGCTTACTGAATCAGGCGCAGACGGATTTGGCATTGCCAAGACGAGCGTGGCAATGGCACCCAAACGCTAACTGACCTCAGCCAAAAACTTGCTGCGGCTCGGGCGAGCCATCAGGTTGTTGGCCACTTCATTGCCCACGAAAACTTCGGTTTTCGGATCCCATCTTAAATTCTCGCCCACCATTAGCGCAATGTTGCACATGTGGCAACTGGTCATGGTTCGATGGTGTGTGTAAACATCAGAGATCGGCTCGCTGCGGTCCTTCACGCACTCGAAAAAGTTCTGCATGTGCGTTGTGATCGGTTTGTTTCTATAAAGTCTGGCGATCGCTTCTTCCAGATTCCTGTTATCGGACGCAGTCAATTGCTCTACCGGCTTACCCGTCAGTTTCCCTCGGTTAACAAAAATTCGGCCACGGCTGCCCTCGAACAGAATTCCGTTAGGGAATTTCGTTTTCCCGTCGTCCGAGACGTATTCGTCATTCACGTTGAGTACCGATCCGTTTGCGAAAGTTAGATCGACGCTGAATTTCGTGGCCGCGTTGTACCCGTTTTCCAGTTTCTCCTTGCCTTCAAAAAAACTAACCCAATCGAATCCTTCTGGTACAACGTTTCCAAATTTACCAGTGCCGCTGATCGCTTCCGGGCCGGTCTGATCCATTCCAATCGCCCATTGTGCGATGTCGATATGGTGGGCGCCCCAATCCGTCATCTTCCCGCCAGAATATTCTAGATACCATCGAAAGAATTTGCGTCGCTCAAGCGAATATTCAGCTGATTGAGCCGGGCCAAGCCAGAAGTCCCAGTG
This sequence comes from Mariniblastus fucicola, assembly GCF_008087665.1. Lineage (GTDB taxonomy): Bacteria > Planctomycetota > Planctomycetia > Pirellulales > Pirellulaceae > Mariniblastus > Mariniblastus fucicola. Next base: position 3,553,786 of record NZ_CP042912.1, on the reverse strand, counting down.
TAATTTTTCCGGTGTTTGTGTGTTAGCGAAGGGGCCTTCTCCGGGCGCTGTTCCGATCGCGATATGAGCCTTCACGTTGTCGCCGATATAGCCAGCCTGAACCATTGCGATGGCTTTCAGGAATTTGCGATCCATCTCGGTTCGTTGCTGCGTGCCGACCTGAAAGACTTTGCCGGTTTCCTTAACGACTTTGCATATCTGTTTGCCTTCGTCGATCGTCAGTGTAAGCGGCTTCTCGCAATAGACATCGCAACCGGCCCGCAAAGCATAGGTCGCGATTGGTACGTGCCAGTGGTCATTTGTTCCAACAACAACAATGTTCGGCTTTTCAGCATCAATCAGCTTTCGATAGTCGATGTATTTTTTCAGCTTACCTTCAAACAACTTGTCTGCGTTAAACTCGTCGTTGTGAAGTTCATCAACATCGCATACCGCAATCATCTTTCCGAACTTTGCCGCTTGCCGTGCAACTTTTCCACCGCGATTGTATCGACCGCGACTGCCGCCAACGCCAATCGCAGCAATCGTCAGATCGTCATCATAAAGTTCGCCTACCGATGAAGGGCTTGTAAACCAATATGGATTGGTTGCTGCAATTGCGGCAGCCGTAGCTGTACGGAGAAAATCTCGTCTCTCGATTGCCATCTTGATTCCCGTGTCTGGATGAATTGGTTTAAGTTAACGGAACCGAACACGGAGCGCGAGCGAGAAAACGAATGGGCAAATGAATTCCCGCATTGGACTTACGCTCCGTGCTCAATTCCTGATTATAAACATGTGGGTCCCAGGACCGACGGTCACGTTCAGTTGTCCATTCGCGTCACGGATGAATATCAGTTCGTTTTCACCCACAGCTTGACGATTTACGACCAAAGAGGCCCGGTCACTTGTTGGCAAAACGCACGTTGCCGTCGTGTTTGGTGGAACGACGGCTTCAACCGAAAGGGAACCTTTGGATTTCTTCCAGCCACTTTTTGCTACCCCGTAAGGTGTTTCGAGCTGTGCCGAAGCAAACTCAAGCGGGCCACCAATTAGCGGGCGAACGTAAAAATGTTTGTAGCCGGGATTCTTTGGGTCAGGTGAAAGGCCGGCGACTCGCTCGTACATAAACTGTCCAATGGCACCGTAAGCGTAGTGATTGAACGAATTCATGTTCGCGTTTCCGAATCCGTCCGCGTGGCTATAGCTATTCCAGCGTTCCCACATGGTGGTTGCTCCTTGATTAATCGGAAAGAACCAGGAGGGATAGCTTTCTTTGAACAGCAACTCGTAACAAATGTCAGCCTGTCCAAGTTCGTCAAAGACCGGCGCCAAAAGTGGCGTACCCAGAAAGCCGGTTCGCAAATGGCGGTCGGCCTCTTCAAACTTTTTCATCAACCGCGAGACTGCGACGTCCTTGGCTTCTGGCTCAATCAAATCGTAAGCCAAACCCATCAAGCAAGCCGTCTGAGTGTCAGCGCCAGCGACCGCTTCTTCGCTTGAGAAGTATCGCTTCGTAAAGGCTTGTCGAATATCGGCGTGCAGTTTTTCGAAGCGTTCTGCATCTTCAGTCTTGCCGAGCGCATCCGCCGTCCAATTCAAGATGCGTGCATCGCGTCCAAAGTAAGCCGTCGCGATCAAGTCCTGAGCCGTGTCGCCCTTGTTGTCGGATTTCGTGTAGGGCTGCAGCCAATCTCCGAATCCGCGCGTCTTTGGGATTAGGCCTTCGGATTCTCTTTCGTAAACGGCCAGCCAACGCTTCATGGCGTCATAGTTGTCTGTCAGAATCCGCTGATCTCCCGTTCGCACGTAAACATCCCACGGCGCCGTAACAATCACATCCGCCCAACCGGGACTTGCAACGCCAAAGTTCGTGGCCGGAACCGTGTGCGGAATCTTTCCTTCTTCCGTCTGATCATCCCGAACACTTTGCAACCAGCGAGCCCAAAACGAGTGCACGTCGTAGTTGAAGAAAGACGTCGGGCAAAAGACTTGTGCGTCGCCCGTCCAACCAAGCCGTTCATCGCGTTGCGGGCAGTCGGTGGGAATATCAATGAAGTTACTGATTTGCCCCCAGCGAATGTTCCTCTGCAGCTGATTCAGTTTCTCATGAGACGAAGTAAACGAACCAGACGATTCGAAATCGGTGTGGTAGACCATCGCCACGGCCGCTTCCGTACTCAGCTGATCGCCCTGCGTCAGACCGCTGACCTCAAGGTAGCGGAAACCGAAGAACGAAAACTCCGGCTGCCATTGGATCTCGCCATCCTTCGCGGCAATGTAACTGGCTTGCGAACGGGCACTGCGATAGTTGGTCGTGTAGAGCGTGCCGTCTTTCTCAAGCATCTCGGCGAACCGAAACAGGACTTTCTCACCGGCTTTAACCGGAAGAGTCACTTTTGGCACACCAACAAGGTTCTGACCAAAGTCGAACACAAATTTTCCAGCTTCCGGTTCTGTCACTGCGACCGCCACCACTTCCTGTTTCACCTTGACCGGAGGCAAACGCTTGGGAACCAACAACGGTTTGGCTTCAATCGCGTTGGCCGTAACTGCTTTCCACGCCTTGTCGTCAAAACCAACGCTTGACCATTGGCCAAGTTCCTTTCGCGCGTCGTAGTCTTCGCCGTGATAGAACCCTGTCGCCTGGAGTGGACCGGCATCCATGCCTTTCCACAGTTCATCAGTTGAGACCGTTTGAACGCTTCCATCATCGTAAGTTAGCTCAAGTTGCCCCAGCAATTTTGGAGTCAAACCCGCAAGTTCTTTGCGTTTGCGAAGAAGTAAATTGCCCGCGTACCAGCCTTCACCCAGAGAAGCCCCGATTGCATTGGAACCTTTCTGAACCAACGGCGTCACGTCATAAGTCAGCGTTTCAGTACGCTTCGAATACGTCGTGTAGCCCGGCGAAAGCACGTCGTCGCCGACTCGTTTGCCATTGAGGTAAAACGAATAGATTCCCAGCGCAGAAGCGTACAGCCTCGCCTTAACGACCTTCCGCGGGACGTCGAATTCACGTCGAAAGTAATAGCCTGGTTGAGCGATGATCGGCGGGAACGGATCGAAGGACCTGTTTTCTTTGACGACGGCTGATTTTTTCTCGCCGTTAACTTCGTATTCAACCCACAACGTTTTCGGCTTTCCATGAGCCGGATCACCGCCAAGCCTCCGCGGAACAACGCGAACGGGTTGGCCACTATTTTTAATAGCGCGATTCAGTCGATCAGCCACGTCGACAACTTGTGGTTCGTCTCCATCACGATTTCCGTATACGGCCTTGAGCACTTTGATCCTGTCAGTCGCCACGTTGGTTCGCGGCACTTCAATCCAGCTGGCTTTCCAGTCGCTGTTGGAAAGCAAACCCATTTCGGCGCTGGCCTCATTGCTCCAGTCAGATTCTCGCTGGTCCTGATCCCAAAATTTGACTCGCCAGAAGATCCGCTGCCTCGATTTCAGCTCCGGACCCTCGTACTGAACCCAGACTGACTGATCAGAAACAACCTTTCCCGAATCCCACAGTGTTGAGTTCTCAGAGCTGCCGGCTGGCTGCGACGTCACGATTACTTGGTACGCCGATTGCGATTTCACTTTCTCATTGACCGGCAGCTTCCACGAAAGCACTGGAGACGCATCATAGAATCCAATCGGATCGACGAAGTTCTCTCCAATGGTCAATGAATGGGCAGGAGTTTGTGCCGCAACGATCTGCGCAGTGCACAAAGAAAACGCACAGAACGTGAAGATGTTCGCTAGTGTTCGCAGGTCGCGCATAGATTGCTCGCTGGTGGACGTACAATTAGTACGAATTTTCATGGTCGGCCGAAGACACGATGATATTGGCCGTCGATCGAACTTTGATCTTAAAACCTTTGTCCGTTTGCGTCATGCAGTTCTTTGATGTCGGACACCGCTTTATCATGAACGCTAACAAAGTTTCTATTCATGGAGCACACGTTTGAAAACGATCAACTTTCAATTTCAAATTCTAAAACTCTTCATTCTCTTCGTCAGCGTCCTGCTTACCGGAAACGGAATTCTCTTCGCAGACGAACCAAGCCCAACACGCGCGACGACTGCGAACAAGAAGAACGTGTTGTTCTTTCACATCGATGACCTGCGTCCAGAGCTTGGTTGCTACGGCAAAACTTACATTCAGAGCCCCAATATCGACGCTCTGGCTACACAAGGCGTGCTGTTCAAGCGAGCCTACTGCCAACAAGCTCTTTGCGCTCCTTCCAGGATTAGCATGATGTCCGGCATGTATCCCGACACAACAGGCATCTGTGATTTGTGGACACCGATCACCAAAGTCATGCCTGATGCGATGACGATGCCGCGCTACTTTAAACAACGCGGCTACGAAACGTTCTCGTTTGGAAAAGTCTATCATCACACGCGCGACGACAAAAAAAGCTGGACCAAACTTTCTCCAAAGAAAACGATCAAGTACGCCAACAAAGATACGCTCGACGGCATCAAACAACGCACCGAGGACGGAAAAAAACGAGGCGTTGACATCAACACCTTGCGAACGCTCGGCAAAGGCCCCGCGTTCGAGATCGCCGATGTCGATGACGAAGCTTATCCAGACGGTCAAACCGCATACGAAGCAATCGAATCGTTGCGAGGCGTAAAAGACAAGCTGTTCTTCATGTGCGTTGGATTCGCCAAGCCACATCTTCCTTTCGCGGCGCCGAAAAAATACTGGGACCTCTACCAGCGAGACGACTTTGACGTTCCCGATCGTGCGCTGCCCGAAGGCTCGCCATCGCTTGCGTTTACGAAATGGGGTGAGCTGCGGAACTATATGGGCATGCCAGACAGCGGCCATCTCAGCGACGATCAGACTCGTGAACTGAAACACGGTTACGCCGCATGCGTCAGTTTCGCAGACGCACAAGTTGGCAAAGTGCTGGCCGAGCTTGATCGGCTGGGGCTTCGCGAAAGCACCATCATCGTGCTGTGGGGCGATCACGGCTACAAGCTGGGCGACTATGGAGCGTGGTGCAAGCACACGAATCTGGAGCTCGATACGCACATCCCGTTTATGGTTTCCGCGCCGGGTTTTGCGAAAGGAGAACAAACGGACTCATTGGTTGAGATGGTTGACGTCTTCCCGACGCTGGCAAAAATTACCGGCGGCGATGTTCCCGAATCCTGTGACGGCAAGAGCCTTGAAGAAGTCCTTGCCAAGCCAGATACGAAAATCCGCGACTTCGCCATCAGCCAATACCCTCGCGGCAAGACAACGGGATACAGCCTGCGAAACGCGCGATGGCGGTACACCGAGTGGATCAATTCGACATCTGGCAACGTCGTTGCGCGGGAACTGTTCGACCATCAGTCATTATCGCTTGCGAAAAGGAACCTTGCAGATGATCCGCAACATGCATCGCTGATCGCTGAACTTTCGAAGCAACTTAATACTACAGATCGAATCATAGCGTTGGCGATTGAGAAACCATAGAGAATACAAGCCCGAAGCGCAAGCGAGTGGTTTTGCCGCGCGTTGAGCAATGCGCTTTTGCCTTGTCTCGATAAGAGGCATGAAGTTGCGCAGATGAACCACTCGCTTGCGCTTCGGGCTTGTACTTTCAACTCAAGCAACTTCCGGCTAAAGCCTGTACTGCAAACCACAAACCATTCCGAAACCACAAAAGCAATACTTCAATGCTCAAACACCTATTAACCCTCGCGCTAGTTTGCATCGGTTCATTCCTTCCCGGCTCAGCCAACGCCGAAGATCCAATCGTGCCACCGGCCGGAGGTCAGAGTCTGCTCTCTTTCAACAAAGACGCCGACATCAAGTTCTCTCAATCCAATGTTTCGGCAACGGCACAGTGGGCAACCGTCGAAGACATGCCCTTCGATTCGTCGTACCTCGTCAAATCTGACACTCGCTACAGCGATCCAACCAACATGACCGTAACGGTTCCTTTCACGGACTCGATCAAGAAAGGAGACGTTGTCTTGCTGTCCTTTTGGATGCGTCGCCCCGGCGCCGGCGGTCAGCCAAACAACGTGTACTTCAACGTGCAATCAGGCGACGACAAACCTGTCTATCAATACAAACTCGGTGCCTACCGAGCCTGGAAACAGCACGTCCGGTCTTTCACCGCAACGGCCGACTGCGATTCCAACGATGGCAACATGAAAATCCTGCTGGGTGAAGCCGGGAGGAACGCGGAAATTGCGGAACTGCAACTGATCAATTACGGCGCGGACTACGACATCGAATCGCTGCCACGTTCCACGGTCAACTACAAGGGCCGCGAACCTGACGCTCAATGGCGAAAAGACGCGCTGGCACGGATTGAAAAGATCCGCAAAGGCAAACTTACGGTCGAGGTCGTCGATGCCGCTGGCAATGCCGTCCCCAATGCCAACGTCAAAATCCAGATGCAGCGACACGCCTTTGGATTTGGCAACGTCGTCAACGCCTACCTTCTTGGTGCTGATGAAAGCCAATTCCCGTACACAAAGAATCGCAGCGGTCGCAAAATCGTGTCCACGTGGAAGGAAGCTCAACGATATCGCCAGACAGTCAAAGAGAATTTCAATTGGGTCACCTTTGAAAGCGAACTTCGGCCGCATGTCTGGAAGAAACAGATGGGCAGCTCTCGCGACGGAAAGAATCTTCGCAAAGTGTTCGCCGAGGGTGCCGTTCCTTTCTTGCAAGCCAACAACATCGGAATCCGTGGCCACTATCTTTCATGGGGAGCAATGGACTTCAACGCTCTGGAAAAACAGTTCGTCGGCGACCCGGAGGCTCATCGCAAGTGGCTTTGGGATCACATGGGCGACGTGATCCCGAAAACCTCGGACTACGTGACCGAGTGGGACACGATCAACCACATCATCGCGTGGGGCAAGCACACCTACGAAGCCGAATATGGTTCGATGCAGATCTACGCGGACATCATGAAAGAAGCTCGCCGCCTTGCACCGAACGCCGGACACGCGATCAACGAAGGCAAGGTCTTGCCCAACGGTTACAAACGCGAACCTTACAAACGCGTGATCCGCTTCCTGAACGAACAAGGTCAAGCCCCGGATACGGTCGGCTTCATGGGTCACTTTGAGCTGATGACTTTGACACCACCCGAAGAGTTGCTGGAAGTCTACGATGACTTTGCTGCGATCGCTCCGAGGCTTCAGTTGAGCGAGTTTGATGTTGAAGCCGGCGACGATGAAGAACTGCAAGCCGACTTTTATCGCGACGTGATGATCGCCAGTTTCAGTCATCCGAATTTCGTTTCGATCGTCCAGTGGGGTTTCTGGGAGAACGCTCACTGGAAACCAGCGGCTGCACTTTGGCGCAAAGACTGGACGCTCAAGCCGGCAGGGAAGGTTTACGTCGACTTGGTCAAGAACCAGTGGTGGACCAACGAGTCTGTCACGACGAACGATTCAGGCCAGTGCGAGGTTCGTGGCTTTCTTGGTGACTACGAAGTTCACGTGGAGCATAACGGAGCGAAGATCTCTAAGGCCGCGAAGCTGACCCGCGATGGAGCAATCGTGCGGATTCAGTTGAACTGATTGAGTGAAACTCTACCTTAGTACTAACTGGGCCGGTCGCTCCCTGTTCAAGCGGCTTTTCTTTGCCCATCAGTTTCCTGTTCACCGTTAATTGTCATCAGAAGCTTCTCGACAGCGGGGCCAGCAGCCTCTCGCAAGTGATTCAGCGTCACTACTTCAGCCCCTGACTGAGAGGCGAGAGCATTTGCCTTGGCAAGTAGTTCAGCCGAAAACAAGCCATTGCCACACCTGCGGCGGCATCAATTCGTTTGTTATGCATTTCAACTTCCATGTTTACTTTGATTCAAGTTGTCGTCGTTTTCAACCTAAGCGACAACGCCAGTTTTGCACCGTAAACTGTGCATGCTTCGCTTGTGCAGCAACAAACAACTACTTCAGTGCATTGTCTGCCTCCCAGGCAATAACCGAAGCCAATTGCTTTCTACTGCTATTGAATCTCGAAAACGAGGATTCGCTTTTGCTTGGTCTGGCAAGCGTAAAGTTTCTTTTCGAACACCGCCATATTGCTAACTTGTTCCCCGCAATCGATAGTATTCTCAATTGTCTGAGTGACTGGATCCACGACTTTGATCACGTCGTTTGAAAGAAGGGCAACAAACACTTTGTCATCATGCACAACTACATCGTTGCATCCGCGTATTCGATGGCGTTCAAGCGTAGTGGGAAACGCGACTGGCTTGAGCAATCTGTTTTGCGCTACGCCGAAAATGTGAACGCCAACTACGCACTGGCGCATTGAGATGAACAGTGATTTCGCATCGTTGCTAAACACCATCCCAGAAGCAATGCTTGAATCGACACCGCGTTCGAGCATTGTGTCGCCGATGCTTTTTGAGGCGATATATCTTTCCTCCGCAACGTCATAGATTGAAAGCATGGGGCCACCATATAGCTGTTCTAGTGGATTTACTTTGCCGGCAAGTTCCGACGGCGGATCAGCGTTGTCAGCCGATGCGCCACGTTGGATTCCAAGGTAAAGCCGCCGGGAATCCGGGGAAACGACCACAGCCCCAATTCCATGTCCGCCGTCGGGGTAGGGAGTGCGTTTAAGCCATGTGCAAAATGGGTCGAAGGCATAGAACGCCCGTTCTATGTTGCTGGCGAAGTAAACCGCGTTTCCGTCAGGAGCAGCAGTGACTTTACCCTGACTCGGCTTGTCAAGTTCGATGCGTGTGATCTCTCGCAGCGTACGGGAATCAAGTACGAGGATCGAACTGCCAAAAGCCTGATTTACAAACAACCTTTCTTTTGCAACAGCCATCGAACCTGGCCTGCTCGAACCGGTAAGAACTTTACCGTCACTGTTGAGATGTTCATATTGATCAAAAGCGTCGAACTTGGCGAGCAGCTTTCCGGTCTCGGTATCAAAAGAAAGGATCTGCTGGTCATGCCAAGAGGCAACGAATACAGAGCCTTGGTGAAAAAGAACTTGACTTGGTCGAACGTTGAGTTCGATGATCCCGTTGATCGGCCGAAACTCGGAATTTTCTGATTGTCCAGTACGCGACTGAACACTAGATTCTTGAACGGCTCTTTGCGCAACCCCAACCGCGTAACACACCGCGAAAACGATTGAAATTACAGCTGGTGAATGCCAAGCCAAATTCTGCTCCTCAATAAAACCGATTCGAACTGTTGCAACTGTTCTTCCAGTACGTTGAGTCGTGAAAAGCGTTCGAACAGTCTTCTTGCCATTATACGACACGAGCTTCGAGCTGGACGCCGTAACATCTCTCCAATAGTCCTCCGCGGCTCATTTCCCCATCCTCTCAGACGCAAACGAAAGATCCAGCACGTGAAGTGGCGAGGGGGCTCCGTCGACAGGGCCGGGTTGGTTGGTTTCGATTAGCTTCGTAGGTTCTCTTTGGCAATAAATGGACAGCACTTTTCCACTCTCTTGTTCCCACCGCGCGTAATCCACCATCGGCTCGCCAATCACGTCCAGCGAAAACGGAAGGTCAACTCGGCTCCACTGCCATGAACTGCGATCGGAGTTTGGTGTGCCCCTGACGATACGCATGTCCTCGTCATCGGTATTGAAAACAAGCAACAAAGAACGTTCTGAATCGCCGAGCAACTTCGGGCGTTTGCCAGTGAAGGGAATCGGCTCGTTGTGCCACTTGCCGTCTGAGTCTCTCCACCAGTGTCGATAACGACCTTCTCCAACCGCATCGTCACGTTGCCTCGCGACGATGTGGACCCTGCCATCGGGATAAGCGTACTGCGTGTTTTGATTCGTAATGCCAGAGCCGATCGGAATCGGAGCAACCACCAGTCCCGGCGAATCAAGATGAATGAAATCGGTGTTCGTTTTCCCGATCACTTCTCCGTTGGAGTTGCACCAGGTCCGCCCGTGATCGTCGCTGTAGACGTAGCAGAGATCGTGCTGATTCTTCGATTGGGTTTTCTTAAACCGGTCACGCCAAATCCATGATGCGTGCAGCCGGTCTCCGGCGTAACACAGATCGTTCATGTAGGGGCAACGAGCGAGGCTTGTCTTGCCGCCAGCGCTAAACGTGCCGATGTCTTTGGAAATGAACTTGCCCAATCCTGGCGACCATTGGTGTTTCTCTCCGTCGTACTCTTCGATCATTCCATCGCCGTCAGCTGAGGTCTTGCTGCGATAGTACAGCATCAGATTTCCATTGGGAGCGTTGAAGAATCGCGGGTACGTGACACGCTCTTCGGTCTTAACCGCGCCAAGCGAATGTTGAATCTCGCCGAAGAGTTCGGTGCTCCACTGAGTCGATTGTGGATCGGTCGCCGCGCCGATTGCGGAAACGCGGTAGTTCAACTCGGTTGCGTGGTGGTCAAAGGCCAGATGGATCGTGCCGTCTTTGTGGCAGATGCCAATGACGACTGTGTTGTGAGCATCGTTGGATTGAATCTTGTGGTCCAGGAGACGAATGATTTCCCAAGGGCCATCAGGCAGTTGCCTTCGACCAACGCAAACGTTTCGGGTTGCATCATACCAAGTCGCGTACTGGAAACCGCGAAAGGACGTTATCGGCGTCTGTTGATGAGACCGTCCGTTGATCGAGGTGGAGAATTTGGCTGCTTTGCCGACGGCGAATGTCAGAGCGTTGTCGTCGACAGTGGTGATGCGGTGGGTGATTTTCTCGTCGAAGGTGCGCTCGAATGTGACGACCGATGCGATTGCCAGCGTGGCAAAGATGAAGAGTGGTTTGATGATGGTTGAGTTCATTTGGTTTTTGATCGTTTGAAATACGAGCCCGAAGCGCAAGCGAGTGGTTTGACTGCGAGTAGAGTGGGCTGATTTGATGTGGTGAGCAATAGGCTGTGCGTGATGCGCGGTCGAACCACTCGCTTGCGCTTCGGGCTTGTATGTTACTACCCCTCATGCTCTTTAAACAGCGACACAAACTCTTGATGCACGTCCGGATGTTCTTTCGAAAGTTCTTTCGATTCCCCGGGATCGACTTCAATGTTGAACAATTGAACCGGCGCATCCAATCCGTACTTCACCGCTTTCCATTTCCCTCGCCTCGCCGCCTGAAAGACTTCTCCAACGATGCCTGAGTTCGGATCGCCAACCTGTTTCCCGAATTCCCAATACAGCGTTCGTTCCGCAAGTTCGCTGGGCGAATCCGAGAGCCGGCAAGCGATGGACTTCCCATTCGTCTTGATTCGTGGGACGACGTTCACATCAACATCACCGAGGTCAGCAAACGTCGGCAGCATATCGGCGAAAGCCAGAGGCGTATCATCGACGCGGCCCGTTTTGATCTGTCCGGGCCAGCTCGCGATCATCGGCACGTGAATTCCGCCATCGAACAGGTCTCGCTTCATGCCTTTGTAGGGAGCTGATGCTTTGAAGAAGTCCGGATCGGCACCGCCTTCATCGTGAGGCCCGTTGTCCGAAGTGAAAACGATCAACGTGTTGTCCGCGATCCCTTTGGCTTCAAGCGTTTTAACGATTTCCCCAACGTAGGCATCGAGCGCCGTCACCATACCCGCCAACACTGCGTTGGGGCGATCGACGGGTTCAGGATAGTACCACGCGTACTTGTCGTCCGGTTCGCCGGTCGACATGCCGGTGTAAGGATTCTCTGTAAACATTTTCTCGTATGGCTGAACGAACTTTTGTGGCGCCGCCAGTTCCGCGTGCGGTGAAGAAAAATTCAGCATCACACAAAACGGATTCTTGTGATCTTGCTTGATGTATTTGATGGCTTCGTCAGCGAATAGTCTCTGGGCATAAGCACGTTTCTTCCCGCCTTCATTGGGCTCGATGCGAATCTTCTTTCCGTCTCGCCACAGGATTTGCGGATACTGCCGATGCCCTTCAAGGATCGAGTACATTCCAACCCAGGTATCGAATCCCATCGCCAGCGGATCGGTGACTCCCATCTGCGAGCCAACCGAATACTTGCCGAACAGAGCCGTGTCGTATCCGGCATGCTTCAAAACATGAGCAAACGTCACGTCAATATCGCGAAGCTGGACCTTGTTGGAGTTGTTCACCATCAACCGCCCATCGCGACCCGTGAACAACGAGACGCGAGACGGCGAGCAAACCGTGTTGCCGGAGTAGGCTTGGGTGAACCGAATTCCTGACTTCGCCATCTGATCAAGGTTCGGCGTCTTAATCGGTGTATCGCCATAGCAACCGATCTGATTGAAACCCAGATCATCGGCCATGATGAAGATGATGTTAGGTTTTGAGCCGTCAATTTCTTCAGCCGCTTGCAGGATTCCATCAGACAGGATGAACAAGCAGACCGCGAAAAGGGATGCAGAGACGTTCTGTGGTTTCATGGACTAATTCCCTTGCAAGACACAACACGACAACTCGCCGAACAGATCACTTCTTCAATGAAACGCCGCCCGACGTCTTTCCACCCGCGCTAACAATCCGCGATGACCGACTCGAACCAAACGTGAACGGAATGGTCTTGAGGTATCGAATTCGGAAAGGCAGCAGGTCAAAAATATTGATCACACCATCGGCTCCAAAATCCATGGTGGCATCGTAGTCAGGGCTTCCTGAGACAGAGTTGTAGGTTTGTCGCAATGCCAGCAAATCAAAGACGTTGACGGTGCGGTTTCCGTCTGAGTCACCAAAGAATGCGAAAAATGCGTGACTCTCTTCGTTGCCGAAGACATAGTCCTCACGCATCGGCACGCCATCGAGCGTAACAAGATCCGCATCGAGCGTGATCTGGTAATTTCCATCAACGAGCGCGCCGTTCGAATTGCGTACGTGCGAATCGAAAGTGATCGTTGCTGTGGTTTGTCCGTTCGCAAATTGGGTGTCCACCGTTGAAGTGACCGCTTCAAAAGTTTCTTCAGTCGCGGTGCTTCGCTGCACGACAGAGACTGCTCCGGGCGATACGTCGACGTCACCGTCAAAATAAACAGTAAAGGATTCGACTGTTGAGCGTTGCTCTTCTCCCAAGTCGATCTCGACGCTCGCAACCACGGGAGAAACAGCAACATTGAATTCAAGCACTCTTAGTGCCGTCCCTGTTGCGTCCGTAGAATCGGATCCGCGTTCCTGAAGATAGACAGAAAGGACTCCGTCATTGTACAGACGGTTCTGATCGAGAATCGCATCGGTTTGATAGTTGCGAGTGCCCTCGTAGAGTAGTGTCCAATTCGAGTAGTTCGACGCTCTCGTCGCTCCAGCGATGATCAAGTCACTGTTGCTGGTGTAGACGGCAAAGACGTTTCCGAAATAGTCATATCCAATTTTTGGCCGCGTCCCAACGCGTCGTGACGTTGGAAGTTGATGCCGTGTCCAGTCGCCGGTGAATGGGTCTCGATGGTAGTGATAGTAAGCCGAATCCAGGGCCGAAAAACGCTCGCCCGGTTCCCAGTCGTACTCACCGTTGATTCCATCGTCTCTGCGATGCCACATCAGCACGTGGACATATCCATCGGCGTCCACACACTGCGCCTGCTGATTCATCAGGCTATGCGTTCGATCAAGTTCAACGACATTGATGCCTGGCGAGTTCAGATCCATCTGCAAGCCGGAATTCTTATCGGCAACGAGCACTCCATCGTTATTCAACCACGTAATTCCGCCATCTTCGCTGTATGCATACATGACGTCGTGATTGGCACCTTGCGAACTTTCCCGCCACGTCCATGTCATGTGCAAGTTACCCAGCGGCCCGACATCCATTCCGTTCAAGTAAGCGTTTCGATTGTTTGAATTGCTCGTGTCGTAAGCATCGGAATAAGTTCCAGCGTTACCGTCGATGACAACATGCGATCCGCCCCAGCGTTGTTGGTTTTCACTGCCCCTGGTACTCACAGCAACGTTGTCGAGAAAACCGTGGTGGCCGCCGCTGTCTGGAGTGCCACCCTCGAGTTCGAGGAAGAAGATCACGGTTCCGTTTGCGTCGAGCGTTGAATCTGTCAGCCCGGAAAGATCAACATCGACGTTGAACATGTCCACTTGACCACCAGTACCTGAGTCAATCGTTCCAGTTGCCAAATCAGCTACCACAGAAACGCTGCTCCCGGCCAATGTGGACAATGTCCAGGTGCGCGCCGAGTTCGGACGAAACGTTCCAAGGTCAAAGTGAAACGCACCCAAATCGGTATCGGAACCGGAGGTATCTGTAAAGGTAAAGGTGTACGTGTGATTCGCACCATTGGTCAACCGCGCACCGTCATTGGTGCTTTCGGTTGTGGTGTCGGCTGCCGCTCCAGTGAAACTTCCGAACGTGCCGTCCGTGCTTGCACCTTGATTGCTGACACTTCCGTTGGTTGAATTGTAGGTCGCAGTCGCAGTGTTCGAAAACGAAGCAGGAAAGTCAGGCAAACTGTCTGAAGTAGTCCAGTTCTCAAATCCGGCGATGATCGTCGGGGCGGCCGAAGTATCGGCGTTGTAGCTCAGAAAGTGAGTGTCCCCGTTGCCGCTTCCGCCCGTACGATACGTCACGATGATGTCGCCGTTGGCACCTTCGGCAAATCGCGGATAGGTTAAGCCTGTAACATTCCCTGAATCCTGAGCATTGAACTTCTTTCGTTCGCCACCGGGAACAAAAAACAGATTGGCGGGGTCAGCGGTCTGTGTCGCCCAATCGGAGTTCGATAGCGTCGCCTTGCCCACACTGCGAGTTGTCAGGTATCGCAAATCGTCGACGTGGTGATCGTAGGCAAGGTGAATGCGGCCGTCTCCAGAAATGCCCATGCCAATGACGTTGTGACTATCCCAGCGTCCAGCCCCTGACCCATCGCCGTCCTCGTCGCCGTTTTCCATGTCGTAGCCAGTGTCGAACGCATGCCATGTGTTGGTTGGATCCGCTAGGTCTCGGCGAGCGAGGTAGACATCCTGCTCGTTGTTTGGCCCGTTGTGATACCAGGTCGCAAACTGGTAGCCTCCGATAGTGATCAAAGGCTCCGACTGGTGCGCTCGACCGTTGATCCCCTGGCCAAAGTTTCCGGTGTTCCCCATGAGCAGAGCGTTGTTGTCCAGCACCATGTCGCGAACGGGCGTTAACTGAGCGACAACCGTTTTAGGAAGAATAACTAAAAGGGTCAGTACAAGAAGACTGCTGGCTAGTGAAGCTCTGTGCTTGTCCAGTTGGAGATACACAAAACGAGGGTTGGAGGTCACTTCCATTTCGTTCCTTTCCGCACGTCGTGACTGAAGACAATATCAGCTGCCAAGTGAGGGGATACCCCACAATCTGCAGCTCGGTTGCCATCGGCCATGAGAGGGACGGAGGTGGGTGGCCGGTATTTGCAGTATAGCGCGAAAACGCCATTCAGCCCCGATATTGGTTTTCCCTTTTGCGACATCAACTGCCGTCACAATCGAATGCCTTGAGCTGGGCAAGTTCGGGACCGATGAGCTATGACTCACAAATCGGGAACTCCCTCAGTGTGTCGCGAAACGACAACCCTTTTTCGGCCACAAGGGTTTGTATTAGGTCATAATGCACTTATAGAATCCGTCGACACGACCGGTTTTCCGATCTCGACTGATCGTTTCACATTTCCGGCGTGTTCGCCATCAAGAGTTTGCCATCATTGGGAGAGTAAAGACTATGAAGAAACAGATTTTTATGTTGTTTGCGGCGGCCGCGATGTTTGCCATGCCACAAGCTGCTCAAGCTGATTTGATCGTCGCTTTTGACGAAGTTACCGGCAACCCTGATGGCGGTAACACTCAGACCGCAAATTTCGCCCTGTCTGGCTTCAGTGCTACGTACGAGACGGACACGAACGACTTCGGAGCAACCACATCAGGTGGGCTCGCAGATGCCACCTTTGGTACGTATGACGCTTCCGCTGCGACGGGTACGGGTGAATATGAAAACGGCGGGGATGATCACTTATCCCTGAACAACGGACTCGAGGGCGGTGTTAATTTTACCGTCACTAACACGTCCGGAACCGATTGGAACTTGGAGACTTTCCACTTTGACCTCGGTTCAACCAGACCTGGTTCAGCCGATACATGGACTCTTTCCGTTGTTTCAGGCGGCCTTACAGCAGGTGCTGTAGGATCTGGCGGCCCTGGTGCTAACGGCGGTAGTGCAACAGCTGCGTGGAATGATTATGACCAAAGCTTGACTGGTCTTGCTGACTTCACACTAGCAGACGGTGAATCAGTCGAATTCCTACTCGATTTTGTGAAAGACAGCACTCAGGGACCGTCTGGTCACCACACGTATATCGATAACTTCGCGATTACCGGATCTGTTTCGGCAGTTCCAGAGCCAACATCTCTTGCGATCTTGGGATTGGCTGGACTTGGCTTGGCGATTCGCCGCAGAAAGTAGTTGATGCTCATGGGCAGATGTCCAAGGCTTCAAGATAAAATCAAAACGGCGGGACGAATCGCTTTTCGTCTCGCCGTTTTTTCGTACCCGTGATCTTCGTGTGAATTCGAAGGATTTGATGTGTTCAACCGTTTTCTCGATTGCATACGAACAAACGCTCTGAGCCAGAAACGAAGGCAGCAACAAACCTCCCTAACTTGGCAAGCTCTTGAACTTCGACAAATGCTGACCGCTGCTGGTTGGGTTGGTAGTTACTACAGCGATGGCACGCCGGATTCGTCGCCGCAGATTGTGCAACACAATGCCTTGGTCGATTTTGATTGGGGACAAAGATCTCCACTGGACAACACCAGCGATAGCGACGGATTCTCTGCACGCTGGGAATCGAACCTGCAAAGCGATCACACCGCTACACACCAACTGATCCTGCGAACCAATCCCGATGACGGATTACGCGTTTGGGTTGATGATCAACTGACTGTCGATGCCTGGGATGGAACTGGAACAAGTGAACTCACGGCCGATGTTGGTCTCATTGCAGATCTCGCGGCCTCGGTAAGAGTCGAATATCGCGATATCGCTGGCGAATCGAGAATCTGGCTCGGCTGGACCAGTCCGGAACTTCCAGTAGAAGTCGTCGGTCCAGAGTGGACTCCACTTTCTGATTCGCAACAACAAGTCCTCGAAGATGTTGCATCGCAGGGCGTACTGTTCGAACAACTTTCCACCGTCTCGGCTGACTTTCTGGATTCTGGCGACGTTTTCTACTCCGACGTGGCCAGTGGATCGGTTTTGACTTCGGCGGATGCGGCGGCTAGTTCGACAACGCATCCGGCTCAGCGACTGCGAGGATACTTCGTTCCTGAAACGTCGGGCACTTACCAGCTTCGCATTTCCGGCGGCGATGCCAATCGATTGTTGTTAGCCGATGATAGTGACGCTGCGTTGGCTCGCGTCGTCGCATCGAGCGATTCACCACCTTCGCCCGGACAGTGGGATGCAGACTCAAACCAAACGTCCGACGCAATCGAGTTGGTCGCAGGAGTGCGATACTACTTCGAAGCTCGCCAAATGGAGAGCGGTTCCTACGACGGACTCGAAATCCAATGGCGGCAAACAGGACTGAACTGGGAATCGATCACGGTTGCTCAACTCCGTCCAGTGCAAGCCGATGTCGGCGTTCGCGCGGTTGTGTCAGCCGTTAACGAAACCGATGAATCGGCGACGGTATCGTTTGACATGTCTCGCAGTGACGATTTTGGTCGAGACCTTGTCGTCAACATGAACTACGGCGGGACGGCATCGCGTGACGCGGACTACGCCGGAGCAACCTCGACGGTTACGATTCCTGCCGGACAAAGATCGGCGCGAGTTGAGCTGACTGTCGCGAACGATGAAGTGGATGAACTTCTCGAAACGATCAACGTTGGCGTCGCGGCTTCCAGTGACTATGCCCTCGCGTCGCCAGTTCGAACTCGCACGACGCTATCCATTTTCGGAAACCTTGTTCCCGAAGGCAACTCAATCATCGGTGAAGATCCGCTGGACCTTGCCAACGTCGCTTCGATCAACGGAACGAATTACGCGACGTTTTCAAATCGCACCGCCAACGGCGAAAACGGAGGCACGATCAACGGAACCGTTTTGGTAGTCGACACAACGACCACGCCTCCCAACGACACTTCCGTTTGGGCTCGCTGGAATATTGATCAGAACATTGACGAATCCGAAACGTTGTATGCCGAGTTCTACTACCGGCGGCTGGGGACTTTGTGGAGCCCGCTTACATTCAACGTGCGTACGACTTCGCCTTTCGCAGACGTTGGTAGGACCGAAGTAACCGCCAAAGGCTTTTGGCAGCGAGCCCAGATTCCGATCACGCTCGGCGATTCGATTTCAAGTGCCGCCTCGCGAGTCGAAATGTTCCTCGGCGAACGGGTCGCCAAAGTTGAAATCGCCAACTTTCAGGTAAAACGTTTTGTTAGCAGCCTAGAAAATGCTGCCGCTGCCCTGCCCCTCGACGCTGGAACGGTCGCCGACACTGATATCAAGTCCGGGCAAGGCACCTACGCAACCTTTACCGATCGCGCAACGACGGCAGCCGAACAGGTGCCGTTTGACAATGCCTTAATCGTGGACGTGCACACATCCGCTTCTTTCCTTTCGCAAATCCGAGCCGGCTGGTACACGGACCATGCCGTCGAAGAGAACTCGATCCTGACCGTTGAAGCGTGGTTACGAACAGATGATGCTCCCTTCGACGTGCGACTCCAGGTCGAACAGTCTCCTGCCGTCAATCGAAACCTGTTGAAAGAGAATTTCCAAGCAACCAATACTTGGACCAAGCATCAATTCGTGGTGACGGCTCGACAGGCATCACAGCCAGGAGAACTTCGCCTCGAAGCACTGTTCGGCCGCAGCGTGGGAACGCTTGAGATCGGCGGCGTGCAAATCTGGAATCACGGCGCAGCCCCAGACCTGACGCAGCATCTACCGCAGAGCTACCTGTCTTACGCCGAACGTGAAGCCGACAGCGATTGGCGTTGGGAAGCTCAGCAGAGCGTGCTGGAAAATCGTCGACATCCGCTAACGGTCAACGTCACGAACCTTGCCGGAGCTCCCATTGCAGGCGCCGTCGTCGAAGTCAATCAGCTCGAACATGCTTACGGCTTCGGCAACATTTTGAAAACCGAATTCATCAGCGACATCGGTGGCGGCCAAGCATCAGATCCGGCTTCGCAGCGCCACGCAGCGATCGCTTCGCGGCTGTTCAACACGATCACGATCGCCAACGGAATTCGCTGGGTGCCCTGGGATCAGAACCGCGATCGTGGAATTGACACAGTGGATTGGGTCAATGACAACGTCGATTCGCTTCACGGCCATCATCTAACGTGGGGCCAACTGTCGTTTGTTCCTTCTGCGGTTCGCAACGAGTACGCGCGTTTGCAGAATGACGTAAGCCAAGCGGCGGCCAGAGAATACCTTCGAACCGAACAGCTTGCACATGTCGCTGACATTGCCTCGGAACTGGGGAACGAGATTGCCGGCACGGATCGTCCACAGGTGGCTCATTGGGACACCGTCAACCATCCGGTATTGCTCAAGGAAATCTGGAACATTCTTCGCGACGGCGGGTCACTGGCAGATCCGATCGGTGAAATCTTCGACGCAGCAAAAGCAAACTCACATCCCGACACGCTGCAGATGATCAACAAAGGGCAGACGATTGAGTTTGTCGATCACGAACGGCGAACGGAATACTACAACCTGATTCAGGAGCTGCTGGATAACGGCAATCCTGTCGAGGCCGTCGGGTTCATGAATCACTTTGGTTTGGCAGACGCTCCTACGCCGACTCAATTCAATGCACACTTGGATGAGTTTGCGGCGCTGGGTTTGCCGCTGGGCATGACTGAGTTCGACATCAACGCCACCGGTACCGACTTGCAAACTCAGGCCGACTGGTCAGAAGACTACTTCCTGAATGTGTTTGCCAATCCAGCCACTGAATTCATCATCAGCTACGGCTTTTACCAGCTGGCACACTGGCGGCATGATGTCGGAGGCCATTGGTACACTTCCGACTGGGAAGCCAAGCCCAACGGGGAAGTCTACGTCGATCAAGTCCACCGCGAATGGCAAACGAACACGCGTGGTTCCAGCCGCGCTGATGGTTCCTACCGCACGATGGCGTTCGATGGTCGACAGCAAGTCACCGTTACGGTCGATGGCCAAAGTTATCTGGCGATTGCAGAGGTCGATGAAAACGGTGGCATTGTCAATGTCGCCATCGACCGGCCAATTGTTGTCGACGGTAATACTCGCATCGAAGCCGAATATTACAACGGCGGCGGAGAAGGCGTTGGCTATTCCGATACGACGGTCGGAAACACAGGCACTGACTATCGTTCCGACCAAAACGTCGACATCGGTGCCAACAGCGATGAAGGCGAACCCGGTTTCAGCGTCGGTTGGGCTCGCGGTGGTGAATGGCTGGAATACACCGTGGATGTCGAAGGCGGTGCTTACGATATCTCGGTTCGCGTTGCCTCCAACCATGCAGACCCTGGCGATTTGAGGCTGGTTGTTCGCGATGGCACCAACTTTACCGTGCTTGAAACGTTCGCGGTCGAATCAACTGGTGGCTGGAACAACTGGCAAACCTTGACTGTCGAAGACGTGAGCATGATCGCGTTTGATGGAGCGGATCAGGTGTTCCGCCTGGAAATGGTTGGCGGGAATTTCAACATCAACTGGTTTGAATTTAAAGCAGCTCAATCTGCCCCAACGGACATCACACTTTCGTCGACCAACATCAACGAAAATCTCAGCACCGATTCAGCCGACAGGTTGTTCGCCACGCTGTTCGCGACCGACAATGACTCCGGCGACACGCACTCGTTCGATTTGGTTGCCGGCACCGGAGATGACGACAACAGCCGATTCGTCATCGTTGACGATCAGTTGATGCTCAAGCAAGGCGAAATCCTGGACTACGAGACTCAATCTCAATACTCAGTTCGACTTGAGGCCACGGATTCTGCCGGTTTGAAGTTTGAAAAAGAAGTCCAACTGGACGTTAACAATCTGGTTGAATTTTCCAAATCGGATATCGAGATTGGCTCAAGCAATTCAAGGTCACGAATCACGACCGTCGCCGTCTCTTTTGACGGACCTGTCACGATTGACTCCGGCGCCTTCGTGGTGACCAAGCGTGGATCCGATGGCGGCGTGGTCAACGTGAGCCATCAGTTCCGCTCTGGATCCAACAATCAAATCGTGGACCTAACGTTCTCTAGCGAATTCGTCGAATTCGGATCATTGGTTGATGGCAATTATCAATTGGACATCGTCGCCGGGAAAGTGTTTTCAAACACCGGACACGGTATCGACACGAATTCAGATGGTGACGACTCCGATTCAGTTACCTTTGGCGATGTAGCAACCGACAACTTCTTCCGACTCTTC
Source organism: Mariniblastus fucicola (assembly GCF_008087665.1). GTDB lineage: Bacteria > Planctomycetota > Planctomycetia > Pirellulales > Pirellulaceae > Mariniblastus > Mariniblastus fucicola. The sequence goes on along the minus strand of NZ_CP042912.1, from coordinate 3,532,532 downwards.
GGAGACTACGACGGAAATCGAACGGTGAACGTGTTTGATCTACTTGGGTTCAGAACGTCGTATCGAAAGAGCCTTGGCGATGCCGGTTACCTCGCTGACTTCGATTCAAATGGTGACGACACGATCAACGTGTTCGATCTTTTGAAGTTCCGCACCAACTACCGTCAAACACTCGATTTTGAGTAGGCGATGCTGATGTTCAGCACGTTTAAGGATATTACTTGCTTGGATTCTCAAACCAGATAACGCCCCAGCCGCCGTTCTCTTCCGTCGTTGCGATATCCTGATCGCCATCACCATCGATGTCGACAAGGTAGACGTTGTCCATTTTCATTCGCGTCATCGCTCCGGGAACTTTAATTGGCGTGGCTGACCAATTCTCTGACTTGGATGCGTCGCCGTCGAACGAAGCCTGCCACAAATCTCCCTTCTTGGGAATCACGACTACTTCATTTTTCGAATCACCGTCCAGATCCAGTATTGCGACTCCCTTGGGAAAGTTGCCACAAGGTTGCTTTATGAGCACTTATTCAAATGCAGGGATGCCAGACCGGTTTTTACGAATCAGAACAGTCAGTTTTCGTTGCCATTTGATTTCGCCCTCTTGCCCGCCTGCGATTGCGATGTCGTCGATCGAGTCACCATTGATGTCGCCGACAGCGATGAACATGCTCTTGTGCGGATGAAGCATCTTTCGCGGCCACGGCTTGTACAACTTCGCCTTCCCGGGATTCTCTAGCCAAAAGATTTCTGATCGGCGGTCGGCCACGATGAAGTCGATGTCTCCATCAGCATCAACGTCGCGGCGGATGCAGTTCATTGGCCATTTGGATTCACCGAGTTTATATCGTTTCCAGTTCTTTGCCTGATGCTTGTCGTCCGACGGTTGCTTGAACCACAATTGAGCTCCAACAACCAGATCGTTCAGTCCATCTCCGTCGACGTCGGTTACCAATGGAACTCTTTGCTCTTTGTCAAACAGGTTCATCCGTACCCATTTTTTGGCGTCGCGAACACTTTCACCGCCCGGATTAAAGAAAATCCAGCCCCCGTTGGCGACGTAGTCGATGTCGCCATCGTTGTCCAGGTCTCCGATGCCGGAGTCTTCACATGGTCCATGTTGGAACTCGATCCAGTCCGACCAGGTGCTGTGACATTTCTTTACACCGAGATTGAAGAACAACCGGCTGAATTTTCCTTCTTCGTAATTGACCAGCACATCGACGAATCCATCGTTGTTCCAATCATGAAAGTTGATTCCGTCAGGGCCGTGGTCATTCGGATCGGGCTGGATGACATGACATCGCCAACCACTCTCGCCTGCCTTGCCAACGTGCTGCTGCCAAACATCTTGGGCAACCGACGGTTGGCCGATGGCAATGAATAATACGAAACATGCGATCCAAGGCGTGGCCAAAGAGTTGGGAACAATGTGGTTCATGGTGCGAGATGTTTTGAACTTGGGCCAGCGCAGAGTTGATTTGTTTTCATCTAAGCCATGTAGAAGACTTCTTGAAGCGGTACCGACACAGGCGAATTGTCAGCATTGGTTTCCATAAGATCGGCCATGTAGTTCCACCACTTTTGCACGATGGGATTCTCTTTCAAGTTCTGCGACCCACCGTCGCCAGAAACTTTTTGAAACGCGAACAATGTGTCCGTTTCAGCGTCCAGAAAGATGGAATACTCGCTGATGCCAGCGTCTTTCAAAAGCTGTTTTAGCTCCGGCCAGATTTCATCATGCCGCCGCACGTACTCTTCGGTGTTGCCTGGTTTGAGTTTCATCTTGAATGCAATTCGTTGCATGGAAGTAAGCTCTAAAGCGTTATTGAATGTGAGTGCGAAGTTTATAGTACTGGCTTTAGCCAGAAGCCCAGCTTTCCACTTGAAAGAGATGCTGTGCGAATTCCTTTCAGTTCGAATCGGATTTAGGAAACGGCAATTGTGCAAAACGCTTCCACGCCAGTCTCACCAGGTATTGCCATCATGATCGGAACCGCCTCCGCGCCTGGGACCATGTTAAAGACGCGACCTTTCGCGGTTTCTTTGATCGTCAGAGGAGCATTGGATTCAACGACGACCGTGCCTTCAGGCTTGACGATTTCAATTCGTGTCTTGGAAACCTGAGTGACCTTCTCTCCGGTTGGTGACAGGATTGGAATCACCAGCATCGCGTCTGGATCGGCTTTCTCTTCGGTACAATTTGCTGCGACGGTGACTTTGCCGTCTTCAAACGCGTATTGAAGCTTATAGCTCGAAGGACCGCTCTCTACCGGATTGCGATCTTCATCCTGAATCGTTGTCGCGATGTCAAAACTGACCTTGTTTCCGTCGTCCGTGAATTTGACATCGGCTTTCAAGTCGTAAAGGTTCGTAAACCACGCGTCGTCGTTTCGGGTCTCAATGCGAGGCGTCAACGGAAAGTCCTCGTCTGGTTGTGGCTGCATATTGAGAGGCTCGACCATGATGTAGCGAGCCATACTGCCGGCTAGCAGCGTGCCGACTTTGTCGTGATACAGCACCGCCATCGATCCGCCAGTCGGTTGCTGCAAATGGTCGGCTCGTTTCGTTTTGTAGATCGAATCATAGGCCGACACTGTCGAACGCCACGGCCCTTTGGCGACCAACCAAACATCAAGTTCCGGAAAATGCTTGACGCCTTTCGCAGTCGCACGTGGCAAAGGAGCCGATCCGTCGAACTTCGGCATTGCGTGCATTTTGTCTTGCACCAACGCCATCACTTTCGCGTGTGCAAAGGTGTGGTGAATGCAAGGATTGACCCCGTGCGAAACGTAGTGCGGCCCGCCGTGGATCAATCCGTCGGCAGTACAACGCTTCAACAGTTCCGCGTTCTTGATCGCTGCGGTGCCAAAGGCTGGATTACGATCGGCCATCAAACTGAATCCCGGTTGGCATCCATCGGATGTGCGGCTTCCCCAGTAACTCCACTTTTGAGAACGCGTGCCCCAACTATTGTCCCAAGCTCCGTCGGGCAACATGAACTCAAGGTGACCGCTGAGCGACTTGGTTACCATATCCAGCATTTCAGTGTCGTTGACTTCCAGAGCATACAGCACAACGCCATTGAGCGACTCTTCAACGTTGTAGCCAAGATCAACAGGCAACAGACCACGTCCGCTGCGATTGTTGTTTGGCTTGCCTTCGCCCCACAGCAGCGTGTTCGGTTCGGTGAAGAATTCTTTGACACGTTTTGCGAACTGTTGGCTGCGATCGAGATACTTCTGCTTCTTCAGCAGCGTTCCGAACAGGTGGAAACCGTAGACGCCCGTCATGCCGTAGTTCAAGTTCGTGAAGTCGATCTTTTTGAAGTCACGATAAAGGTAGCCACCGGCGGCTTCGTCCAAACGCGCCGTCCATGCGGCACGAGTCTTTTCGTCGAGGACTTTTCCGTGATAGTGCAGTGCTTCGGCCAGTGCGATGGCGCCAAAGATCGTGGTGCCACGCCAGGCTTTGGGCCTGATGTCGTTTCGCCAACTGCCATCGTCGTTCTTGACGTTGTGCTCAGCCCAGTTGTAAACGTCAATCGCAGCAGTTGTGTATTTCGCGTCACCCGTGACGTTTGCCAGATGCAGAAACGGATACAGTGCGTCGGAGCAACGTCCGTGGATGTGATCGCAAGCCGGGCAAGCGAGGGCGCCGTGAAGTTTTGGGTTGTCCGGTTCGTTGATCTGGCGGCGAATCATGCCGTCGCACCAATCGACGAGTAGACTTTTGGTTAGCGTGTCGAAGTACGTGCCTTTGGCGGTGTCTTCGATGGAGCGGTAGTTCAAGAGCAAGTTGGTTGAGAGAGCGATTCCCGCGCTGCCGGTTGCGAGTGAGCCGATGAAGTTTCTGCGATCCATGATAGGGGCCTGTTTTCGTGTGGTTTGTAGTAGTGCTATTGAGAGGAATTAGTTCGTTGGTGGAATACGAGCCCGAAGCGCGAGCGAGTGGTTTGACTGCGCGTAGAGCCGGTTGATTGGATGTGGCGAGCAATATGTTGTGCTTGATGCGCGGACGAACCACTCGCTTGCGCTTCGGGCTTGTATTGGGTTCACCCGCCTTCAACCCATTGGTCAAGTAGCTTTGAAAGTTCGGCAACTTTCTCTTTGTTGTCGTCAGCCAGATCCTTTCGGTCGTCGGGATCCGTTTTTAAATCAAACAGCTCTTTCTTCTTTGGGCTGACCGTAAGCTTATCCCAGCCGTCGATCACGACTCGCGCCATCAGGCCACTGTCGAGATCATCAAGCTGATCCAGATCGCTGTCGTGTTCGTAAACGTCAACGAAGACTCGATTTCTCTTCTTCAGTTGTTCCGGTTCGCGCAAGTCCATCCCAACCATTTCCTTGGGCGCTTCAATGCCGCAAACCTTCAGGATCGTGGTCGCGATATCGATGTTGCTGGCAAGAGTTTCCGCATCGCGAACTGGCTGAATCTTCCCTTCTTGCGTGATGAAGATCGGCGTGCGAATTCCGGCTTCGACGGGCTGACGCTTCGAACGGATGCTGCGGTTTTTCTTATCGGGATCTTGCACCCAGCCGTTGTCGCATGTGTAGACAAAGATCGTGTTCTCGTACTGGCCGTTCTTTTTCAAGTGCTCAATGATCTGGCCGCAACCTTCGTCCAACCATTCGACATTCGCCCAATATCGAGCCGTCGGTTCGTTCGGAGCAATGTCTTTGTACTTGTTGTAGAGCCGATCCGGTGCGTTATGCGGAGCGTGTGGCAGGAAAACGCCATACCAGATAAAGAACGGTTGTTCGTCGGCTTTGGCTTTGTCGACGAAGTCATAGAGTGGCTTCATCGTTGTGCGACCGATCGCCAAGCCTTTATCGCCGTGTCGCCCGCCTCGCATGTGGTTTCCATGAGTCATCGCGTCGGTGAAGCCATGGTCTTTCGGGTCGCCTTCCCACCACTTGCCGGTTTGCAGCGTGGCGTAGCCGTTGTCTTTGAGGATTTTGACGAACGACGGATGCTTGAGCATTGGAGCCGTCATGCGATTTCGCATCTTGAGCGACAGTGGCTTGAATTCTTTGTCGTGACGGTTAGTCCCCTTCGGTAGCAGTGGATCGTTGCCGCGGATTCGGGTTTGATGTGGATAGAGGCCCGTAACGATGCTGGCCAGAGACGGGCGGCAAAGCGGCGCCGTTACGTAACCGCGTTCGTAAAGAACACCTGCTTGGGCAAGACGATCAATGTTCGGCGTTGCAATGTGTGGATGATCCATGAAGGTATAGTCGGTCCAGCTTTGGTCATCGCTGAGGATAAAGACCACGTTGGGCTGCTGGGCAGATGCGGATTGGCACACCGAGAATAGAAGGGCGGCAATCAGAAAAAGGAGTTGGCGATTGATTTTCATTGAGTTGGTTCTGGTTGAGTTAATACTCGTGAGCGGCAAGGCGACTACTTTGGAAATAAATTGGTGACGACTTTTGCACAGGAGGAAACAGAGGTAACGAAGTCGTTTGCATTGGTCTCTCTGTTTCCTCCGTTTCCTCCTGTGCAAAATAGCCGCGCGTAAACATGCCCACGCAAGCGTGGAGCATGGCACCCGGTTTTTGGTGGAACACTAATCTTCACTGATCGACACTAATACAACTCAGCGAAATTCCGCCGAGTCAAAATTAGTGTTGATTAGCGCAGATTAGTGTTCCGTTCTTTGCATGTCTCTATTTCGATTGTTCTCGTTTCCGCTTCTTCCGCGGCACCCACGTCTCCGGCGCGTCAAGCATCAGAGGCTCATGGAATACCGTCAGTTCATCGTTCTGGCTTTTGATCCATTCTTTAAGCTCGCCAAACAGCTTCTCTTTCACATCCGCAAGCTTCGGATCGTCTGCAAGACTGGATTGTTCATTCGGATCCTGCTTCAAATCAAACAGCTCAAATTCGGGCCGACCGTGATGGCGAGCAACAACTTCTGCTGCATGCGAATCAGTTTTGGCCAGCTCCGTCCATTGCTTAAAGTAGTCGCCCGATGTTTCGCGCAGCAACATCTCGATATGTGTCGTGAATGCGAAATCAGGATGCGGATTCCAAATAAACTTGTACCGATCCGTTCGCACCGACCGACTGAGGTAAACGTTCATCAGCTGATCGCCGCTGTGCGTTGTGAAAATTCGACTCCGATGCGTATCAGTTTCACCATAAAGGACGTTTTGAAACGAACGACCGTCCAAGCCATCCGGCACTTCTCCGCCGCCGGCTTCGATCAGCGTTGGCAAAACATCGATCCAGCTAACCATCGCATCAGTACGCGAGCCAGCTTTAATCTTGCTCGAATGAGCAACAATCAATGGAACGTGGATGCCTTCGTCGTACAGTGTCCATTTTCCGAACGGAAACTGAGCTCCATGATCACTGGAGAACACAAACAGTTTGTCCTTCGACATATGTTTGTCCGTCAGTTCTCGAAGCTCGCCAAGATATGCGTCAAGATTGATGACTTCCTGCAAATACCGCGAACGCTGGACTCGGGTTCGTGGCGTGTCAAGCAATTTTGGCGGAAGCGACATCGCCTGCGGGTCGACGGTTGATTCACTCGGCCACGGCACGTGAGGATCAGAAACTCCGACGAACAGTGCCAGCGGACGTTTGTCAGTTCGAGTTTCCAAAAATGACTTAACGGTTTCACGAAGCTCAGGAATGTGCTGTTTTCGATCGTGGACGTCGAAGTGATAGTCGGGTGCACTGCGAAGGTGAGCGACTTTCCCGAAGGCGGCGGTTTGGTAGCCGAGCTTGTTGAGCACGGTTGGGAGTTTCAGAACTTCCTCTCGCGGATAGCTGTGGTTTTCCTCCGCACCGTTTCGAGCCGGCATCAACCCAGTGAGCAAAGCGGCTCGACTGGATGCGCAAGACGGACTGGCGACGAACGCACGGTTGAAGGTCATGCCTTCGGCGGCTAATTGATCGATGGCTGGTGTCTTGATGTTTGTTCCGCCGTAAAGTGACAAATCCGACGCGGAAAGATCATCGGCCAGATAGACAACGATGTCAGGCAGCCGTTTTGACTCCATGCTCAAAAGCATCGCCTTGATTTCAGCCGGAGTCGCGTGAGCATCACCGCCATTGTTGGCACCCGTGATCCACCAATACAACATGCCAGCGTCGGAGCAATCGAACTTGTTGGTCTGAAATTTGACGATACCATCCTGTTCGGCGTAGGCAAGCTGCTTCCAAATCCATTTCAGTTTTGCATCATCGTGACTCTGCGCCCAATCCCATTGACTGGTCTCCGTCTTGAGCCCAACGTTTTGATCTCCGATTTGATGTTCGTGCACACCAAAGTCAAGAATCTGTTGCCACTTAAAGAAATCGCCCGCGTTGTCGTTCGCGGGATGATGAGATATGACGTGAACGAACTTTGTCTTCGACGCGTCCGCCGCTTCCAACGCGTAGCCAATGATGTCAGGTTCGCCGGCTTCGATGATCCACAGCGGATTTTCCTCAGTGGATTCACTGATCGCCTTCCGCAAATCCTCGACCGCTGCTTTTTGCTGAGTGCGACAGTTGAAAAAGCCAGCAAGATTGTTGAAGCGACCAAACTGCTCGACTCCTTCACGGCATACTTGATCAAGGACTTGTTGCCGGCGAAGTTCATCCGCAGCCGAAATTCGATCCGTCGGCTTCAAGTCGCAGGAGTGTGAAAGATGGACCAGCCGGTCTTGCAGATTGGTTGCCTTGAGCAGCCCAAACATCACAGCCGTTGCACCGATGTCGTCAGGATCTGGCGAATTTCCATCGGCGACAATGGCAAGCCTTCCCGTGGGTGGGCGAACCTGGTCGTCGACGAAGGTGGTTTGTGTAAGAGAAGAAGCGAGAAGCAGAAGAGTTAATGCGGCGATGGCAGCCGGCGCAATTAGGGCATCGAGAGATACAAGCCCGAAGCGCAAGCGAGTGGTTCGGTTACTCAAACTCGTTGCTTTAATTGTTGCGGTGAGTCGTTGGAGATGCGCGGTCAAACCACTCGCTTGCGCTTCGGGCTCGTATTGCGAGTCCATTCTCAGCCTGAAGGCGGTACTATGAACAAGCATGCGATCTGTATCTGATTCGTGCTTCTGCATTGCTAACTCAAGCCAACTCGGGGACTTCGAAACCCTTGCGGTATTCACGCTTGAGCAGCCGGTTGGCTGTGTCGGCATCGTCACCGACAAACTTTCCGGACTTTGGGTCCAGCTTCAGCATCGGACTCAGCTGAATCCCTTCGCTGTCCAAAGACAGATCATGAGCTTCCAAATGTTTGTCCATCGAAGCCAATAAGTTTTGCCACTCCTGAAGTTCAACCTGATTGGCAACGTCTTTGCTGAACGATCCGCCGGCACGGAGTGCCAGATTCGCGAGGTTGCACCAGCCAGTGCTGTCGTTGCCCACGGCTACTTCCGCGTTGAGCATCGATCTGTCGCGGCTTCGTACAGCATCGATGAAGTTTGATTGGTGCACCACATCGCCACGATTGCCTTTGAACTCTTTGATGACTTTACCGTTGGCGTCGATCGCTTTGCCGCGACCTCGCTGTCCTTCAAATCGACCACCTTCGCAAAAGGCAACGTAGCCACTGGCAGGCCCGGGGTGCTTGGGGCTGTCTTTGGATCCACGAGCCACTGGCAAGTTGGACAATCCGATCACGACAGGAATGTCACCCGTATCGAAATAGGCGAAGTGCACATTGGGGGTCTGTCCGGCATCGTTGTAGACCAGGCGACCGCCGCCAGCCAGAACTCCAATCGGTAGGGCAACAGAATCCTGAAAGACATTGTTCCGCACATCATCGAGAACGTGCACGCCCCAGTTTCCCATCTCTCCCGAGCCAGTGTTCCAGTCCCAGTGCCAATCGTATTGCAGCTTGTCACGGAACAGCGGTGTTTTTTGTGCCGGCCCAAGCCACAAGTCGTAGTCGACATTCTTTGAGATCGACAGCGGCTTGTCGCGTTTGCCAATTTGCTTGCGAACGCCGTAGCGATTTACTCGGGCGACTTTGATCTCGCCAAGGGCTTTTTCTTCGTGGAGAAACTTCTTGATCTCGGCTTGCATTGGATCGGAGCGTTGCTGAGTTCCAATCTGGCAGATTCGATCGTATTTTCGCGCCGCAGCGACGGCTTGTTCGCCTTCCCACTGACTGTGAGAAAGTGGCTTTTCGACGTACACATCTTTGCCAGCTTCCATTGCCCAGATGGCGGCCAGGCAATGCCAATGATTGCAGGTTACAACCACGACGGCGTCGACGCTTTTGTCGGCAATCAGGTCTCGCATGTCCTTGGAGGCGTTTGCGGACGGAAATCGTTCCTTGGCTTTGGCCAAGCGTTCCGCATCGGGATCGCATACCGCAACGATGTTGACGCCAGTGACTTCACCAAACTGATCCATCAACTTGTTGGCGCGAGCACCGCAGCCGATGAAGCCAAGTCCGATCTCGTCGTTTGCATTGGCTGCGCCGAGTAATCGCGGAGCGACCGATGTCGTTATTCCGGCCGCGATTGTCGTTGAGAGAAAATTCCTGCGGGTGGTTGTCATAGTGTTCCTCGTTATTTGATTCGTCTTTCGGGAGTTCCAGTTAGTTCCAATTTCGCGATTCTCACGTGAAGAATGAGCATGCTGAAGTGTCGAACTTTTCACTTCGGGTGATGCCTAAACGAGGCATGGTCGCGCAAGCGTGAACCATGGCACCCGGTGCACTCTCTCTCATCGCTTTCGATAAACCTTTGCTTTTGGGTTTCCACTGGACAATAAGTAGGCAGTCAGATCGCGAAGTTCTTCTTCGTTGAGCGAATCGAGCATCGCAGCAGGCATCTGCGAAACCGTCGAATCCTTCATGGCTTCAACTTCATCCGCATCAACAACGACTGGCTCCAGATCCTCTACTGTCTCTTGCACCGGGTAAATTTCGACTTTGTCTTCTTTGCGAATCACCAAGCCCGTAAACTGCCGGCCATCATCCAATAAGACAAGCTTTGAACTGTACTGATCGCTGATGACTTTGCTGGGTTCGATTATCGACTCAAGTAAATAGTTGGCGTCGAACTTGTTTTGCACCGTTGTCAGGTCAGGCCCCACATCACCGCCAAGACCATCGAAACGATGACAAGTCGCACACTTCATTGAATGAAACAGGTTGCGACCGCTTTTGAAGTCGGCGTTGCTTAGGTTTTCTCTGGTCACCAACTTCGCCGCTTCAGTTTGCGTCCACTTCTTACCAGGCCCTTTCGGCGGCGTAATTTCGAATTGCGGAATTGGATTGAAGTCCTCGTCGCTAATGTCAGCCAATTGTTTACGCTGGTCGTTGTTCATATAGCTAAGAAACTCGTTTCGCAAATCGGTCAGGAATTTTCCGTAACTGACGCCGCCGTTGTATTTCGCGGCCGTGTTGATAAACGTGATGTAGTCCCGCCGCTGCTCCATGGTCCAGCCTTCGCGGATGTTGCGAAGCATGAACGCGTAGTTGATTTCATGTGACGGAGGCTGATTGTCGAGGACTTGCTGGATTCGATTTCCGTAACGAGGATTACTGGAGAAATCGATCTGCTCCGCCCAGAAAGGACGAGTCGCTTTTGCGTCGGCCAGCAAGGGCAGCGTTTTTTCGATGATGTCCGGTGCCTTCAAGTAAACCAAAACACGAACCAATTCTGTGTTCACGTTTTTGTTGGCATGAGGAAAGTGCGGGCTGAGCTCCGCGAGCAACAGTTCACGCTGCGTTGTTGAAGGTTCGCCCAAGCGAATGAAAGTCAGAGCGTAGGCTCGCAAAAGCCCAAGTAGTTTCGAGTCCGACAATTTTCCCGGATCGAATTGCAGCAGTTTGTAGATCTGTTTGTTTCGATACGATTCGTCCCCGCTGCGAGCCAAAGCCACAGCACCGGCGATCGCAGCCTGTTCGTCGGACTCCTTGAAGTACCTTTTCGTCCATTGATCGACAGGCTGAGACTCGATGGCAATTCGAGCAGCGTGCCGCAGCCAACGGTCCTCGCTGGCGAGATGCCGCCAAGCGGTTTTGACAGCGTTGGGATCCTCTTTACCGTGAAAGGCTTCCAGTCTCCGGCGTAGCGCTCGAACTTTTCCGCCGGGAATCTCAGCTTCAACAGACTCGACTGATTCTTTGCCCACGTAGCTGATTCGATAGACCGAAGAATCGGTGCCTCGACCACCGGTCGCAAAATAGAGTGCTCCATCCTTGCCGACGACTGCATCGGTCACTGGCAGTGGAGCGCCGCTGCAAAAGATTTCCTGTTTGCCTCGCCAACCAGCACCATCGGGTTCAAGGTGAACCGCGTAGATCATTCCAAACGTCCAATCCAATGCGAAGATCGCGTCTTGGTACTTGGGTGGAAACTTTGCCCCCGCGCCACTAACGACTCCGGTTGGACTGCCCGGTCCGATATTCAAAACGGCGGGCAAACTGTCTTCGTAGTAGGCTGGCCACTTTCCGGATCCACTTCGCCAACCGTAGTCGGAACCGCTGACGGCATGGTTGATTCGCGTCGGACGATACCAAGGCGAACCGAGATCCCATTCCATGTCAGCGTCGTAAGTGAACAGATCGCCGGCTCGGTTGAGCGTGATGTCGTACTGGTTTCGGTATCCAATCGAGTAGACTTCGTGCTTGTTCGATTCAGGATCAAATTTCGTGATCCAACCTCCGGGTGCCATTCGCCCGCGAGCATGACCGCTGGCATTCCATTCACGCGGCAAAAGCAAATCCTCGTCCCATGACGGAACTCTCGAACCCGAGATTTGCGATTCGTCCGGCAAATTGGTGTGATTACCCGCATCGACGTAGATGTGTTTGCCGTCTTCGGAAACGATCAACGCATGGTTTCCGTGCTCGCCACCGCCTCGGGAAACCGAAAGCTGTTCGGCTTTGTCGAGCAAGCCGTCACCGGTCGAGTCCGTGAGCTTGTACAGTGGCGTGTCGCTACGGTTGAAGTAAAGCGCACCGTTGTGCCAAACCATTCCATGTGCACCGGAAACATCGACAGGCATCTTTTCGACGTTTACTTTCGGCTTACCCGAACTGGCCGTACTTACTGGTTCAGTGACGGTGAATCGAAACAGGCCAGCACCTCCCTGATCGCTGGCGTAGAAGCGGCCTTGGTCGTCGACCGTCAGCGAAACCCAACTTCCTTCAGTCGCCTTGGGGACTTTGTAAACCAATTCAACTTTGAAGCCGTCGGCGACGAACAGTTCATTTGCTTCTGCAGAAGCGTTGCCTTTCGCCTGCCCCACACCTGGCTTTCCCCAAGGAGCAATGCCAAAGTCCCCCAGCATGTTCAGGGCTGCATCCCATTTTGAATCGTCGAAGTTTTGCTCTTTCCAACTTTCAGGCTTCGCGTCAGAAAGTTTCCACGACTTGTTGGAGGTGACCGTTCGGGTTGTTCCATCTGAAAATTCAATAGCCAACTTGAAGACAAACGCTGCCGGGCCTCCTCGATTGGCAGCTTCCACAGCGATTTGATTCTTGCCCGCCCGAACAAGCTTCTTTGCGTTGGGCACCAAAACGGGATTCATCCAGTCGGAACACTTCCCTGCGTTTTTTCCATTGATCCAAACATCAGCTCCGTTGTCGCAGGTGAAATAGAGCCGAGCCGCTTTGACGGATTTTTTACTCTTCTTTCCAGGCAGCATGAAATGATGCCGCAGATAAAGCGGAGCGTCAGATGTTGGCTGGTCCTTACGCCAAATCCACTTTGGGCCAGGGGATTGGGAAATCCAATCAACGACACCATCTTTTGCATCGTTCGTGGCTTGTGCTGGCTTGCTGTTTTCAATCGCCGCGTTGATCGTCTTCGTCGCGTCATCACCAGAAAGATGTCGGAGCTGAACATCCTTGAATTCAACCGTCATCGCCGGGCCGCGATGTAATTGCAAAGCCAGAATGCCTTTGCGTTTGGCTTCACGATGATCATCAGTCAGGTCCATCGTCGTGATCCCGTTGACTTGATGAATCTGCCGATTGCCGACAGCGATAATCGTCAGTTCGTTCCACTCGGAGTCAACCAACTTTTGATTTCTGTCGCCAACCGCACCGACGACTTTCGGTTTGCCGTTCTTGCCGACTTCGACTTTCTGAAAGCGTTTCGCGACAATGCCACGCCATTTTTCGGCGTAGAGCATGCCGTAAAATTCAGGTTTCTTGTGCAAGTCCGCCTGGTAACCCTTAACCGAGAACTTGTCCGCATCAACGAGCTCGCTGCGGTATTGGACTCCGGTGTTGTTGCCGGAAAAGCGAACTTTCGTCTTAAAGACAAAGTCACTGACATCGCCGCCTTGCCAGACAAGGAACGTGTTCGCGTCTGTCGGGTTTTCTTTGGTCGTCTGACCAAAGATGGCTCCGTCTTTCACGGACCAGAATTTTTCCAGCCCGGACCAGCCGCTGAGGTCTTTGCCGTTGAAGATTTGTTCGAAATTGTCTTGAGCAGACGCGGTACTGGCGAAGCCGAAGGTCGCAGTCAACAAAAGAAATACAAGCCCGAAGCGCAAGCGAGTGGTTCGTCTGCATACCTGCCAATTTTTTTCAATTGACTGAGCCAAAAACACCACAAGCCTCGTGCGGCTAAACCACTCGCTTGCGCTTCGGGCTTGTATTGTCGATTGAACTGAACTTGTTGTCATGTCGGATATCTTGGAATTACTTTGATTCAATTGTGACTTTGCCTGTGACGGGTTCCTTCAAGATCCAGCGGCCGTCTTCCTCGGTCGCTTCAGCGCTCTGTCCATCGACAACAACGCTCTTGCTGGAATCTGTCGCAGGAATTTCGATTTTAGCTGACATGCCGTCTGGCAGGGTCAATTCAAGCTTGAACTGATCTCCGTTTTCCCAGTCGACTTCAATCGGGCCTTGAGAAGTCGGAACTTTTCCACGAGCGAATTTCAAACCGCCGGGGCATGGTCGAATGTTCGCAGTCTTCCAACCCGGCGAACCAACTTGAACGCCCAACACGAAACGCGGCAACAGGTTGGCCGGCGCTGCTCCCCACGCGTGATTCCAGTCCTGGTTGGGCTTGTATTTCAGCCCCCAAGCTTCCCACGTGATCGTGGTTCCGCTGTTGACCATGTGCTTCCAACTTCTGTCGCCGTCAGCAAGGATCAGCTCAAGGGCTTTTGAGTCACAACCATTGGTGAACAAGCCGTCCATGAAATATTGTGCTGCGTAAACGCTGCACGCCATGTCCTTCCCTTTAAGCCATTCGATGACGCCGGCTTTTTTGTCTTCCGGGATCAGCCCAAACGCGAGCGGGAAAAAGTTCGCGTGAATGCTGCTGTGGTCCGTCCCGACTCCATCGCGATAGATTCCCTCAGCGTCGTCGAACAAAGTTTTCTGAAACGCGGCTTTGGCCATCTCTGCTCGTGCCACGAAAGCCTTCGCGTCTTCCTCTTTGCCAACCGCTTGGGCCATTTCTGCCATCTGCTGGAGCGCTTCGATGTGAAACGCGTTGACGACGGTGTTGATTTCCGTGAACACGAAATTGTCGCGTTCTTTCTTGGGCCAGTCCACGATGTCATGACGCTTCTGGTCCAATTCTCCGCTGCGAACCAGTTCATCTTCGCCGCTTCGATGCATTAGCGTCTTGGACTTGAGACTTTCGTAGCGTTGACGTAGCCATTCGATGTCGCCTGAATACATCCACTGAGCGTGAGCCATGAACACCATGTGCGGTGACCATTCAGTTGGCCAAGTCCCGTTCTCCATCAACCTGTCGAAAGTACGAGCGGCCATCGTGACGTCATCGTCGGTCGTGTAGTGGCTTAGCTGATTCAAGTAGGCATCGGCCTCATAAGGAATGCGTTCACGGTCGCCATCGACGTAAACGCCAGCGAAGGTCGTTGCCTTGAGGCTGTACTTACAAAGATCCCAGATCCGGTTGAGCGTTTCGTCTGAACTCTCAAAGGCACTGGCTTCTTCATTCCAAGTCGATGAAAACGCGGCTCTTCGGCGAATAAGCTCAAACGGAAAATCCTCTTCAACGCCTTCGATTTCAATCCATCGAAACGGTGTCACTGCTCCCCAGTGATCGGGCAGTAAAACAGCTGGCGGATTGGCGTACATCAAGCCGGCTTGCTGCACGATTCGATCGTCATTCGGAGCCGGCACAACCCAGTTGCCTCGCTGTTGCCCAAACCGAATTGGAGTCACGCCGTATCGAACGGTTCCTGGTGGCTCCCGATCGATGCGACCTTTCTTGAGCTTTTCGCCGAAGTGCACGTTGCCTTTTCCGCGTCCGGGCGGAACTGGCATCACGATGTTTCCGAACGCGACTTTGCCGAAATCAATCAGCGTTGTTTTCTCATCAACGCGTTTGATCGAAACGGGTTCTTGATCTGTTAGCGAAACATGGTCCTCCGCTGGGATCTCAGGCAGCTCCTTGATGAACAGATTGCGAAATCGGTACGTCTGGCCTTTCTCGCCATGATGCTGAATCGCAATGAAGCCACTGGCGTCGGTTGGATCGCGAAACCGTACTGTCTGCACACCGTTGAGTTCAATCGTGATCAAGTCTTTGATACAAGTGATCTCGAAACGATTCCAGCCATTGCGGTTCAGAGCGTCTGCGATGGCAGGTTGCTTGAAGAATTCTTTTGACTCTTCCGCATGCTCAAGAAACTGATCCGTTGACCGACCTTCGGCGCTTGGCCAAATCCAACCACGACGGCTTTCGTCGTACAATCCACCGGACCATTTTCGGTCGGAGCCATCGCATTCGGCTTGATAGCCAAAGACTTTCTTCTTTGCTTCCGGATCGACGTGGCAGCGGAACATCACGCCGGAGTTAGCTTTTCCTTCCGGCAGCTTGATCTCAACGCTCAGTCGAAAGTCGGAGTACTTCTTCTCTGTCACAAGAAAGAACTTCTTGTTCGCCATCAAGTGGATTTCGCCGTCAACAACTTTGGCTTCGCCGAACGGGTATGGATTCCGCCAGCCGCTCAGGTCCTTACCGTTGAACAGCGGCGTGTACCCGCGGCTCAGCATGGCATCGTGCGACAACTGCCCATCAGCAATCGATGGTTTCAGAATCAATTCTGGAATTGCGTCTTGCGCTTGCAGCGAAGAAAGGCACGTCAAAGCGATCAACGTTGCCAGTGCCCATCTGAATCTTGCCGTAGTCAAATGATTGCCTCAAGGGTCTAGGGAGTATCTTGGTGTTTGTTGATTTGGAAACGTAACGAAACTGAGCGAACTGATGCTTTTGTTTCACGTGCCGTTTTGCGACACTTCAGCGACATCTTCGGGCGCCGCGGCAGCCGACGAATTCGGCCATCGACGAGCACTCTGTTTCATAGCTGCCGCCTCGCGATAGCTGCCGGGCGTCGTGCCGACTTCGCGGCGAAAAACTTTGCAGAGATTCGGAAGAGAACTAAAACCGGCGGCGTGGGCAACATACTTGATCGGGACATGCGTCTCACGAAGGAGCCTCTTCGCTCGTTGAATTCGACAGGCAACAAGCTCCTGCAACAGTGTTCGTCCAAGATGCTTTTTGAAGTGCCGCTCCAGGGTTCGTCGCGTGACGCCAAGCTGCTTTGCAATCATGTCAACAGAGACACGTTGATGGCTGTTATTCCAAATGACTCGCAATGCTTCGGTGACCAGCGGATTGTCCGATCGATCGAGATCGTCTTTCGAATTGATTGATTCAACAGATGTCTGGGCTTGCTCCAAAGCACTCGCGATCAGCGCCATAGCATGGGCCGTCAGCATCGGAGCATCCTGTTCCGGGCGACTCATCACGAAGTCGATCACGTCTTCATATTTTTCAATTGTCTTCCCGGGCTGACGCAAAGTTGTCAGCGGACGATTCGGATCGAAAAGCCCGCGACCCAACCACTGAAACAGCAGGTCTCCGCCAAGCGAGATCCAATACTCCGTCCAGCCAGTCCCTGGATGCGGCCGATAGCGATGCCACACATCTGGGAAGAGCATCATGATCGTCCCAGGTTTGATTTCCTGCAGCCCTGTTTCTCGCGATTCGAATTCGCCTCGTCCTGCCGCTACAAATACGAATTGAAATTCAGGAAGCACTCGGCCAGCATGCCACGAAAAGTGATACAGCTCAGGATGGTTTTGCCTCGGGTAAGCAGCTCCGGCGGGCACGATGTCTGTCCCTGCACCTGTCACGTAGAGCCCAAGTCGGTTGACGATTTCGGGCACCGGAAGGTAGTTGAATGTGGAGCTGTCAGAATCCGCCATGGCCGACTGTGGTGCGATCTGTGAAGGGTGGTTGACGTCCCGTGTACGACCCTCAAAGGCCGGCAAAGCGGCATCATACCAAACCAAACAGTGTACTTCGAGCCAATAGAATGTCCATTTGCGACAAGCCAGATCGATTTCCAAGCTGTTTTGGCTAAAAATTCGCGGTCCCGCACAAGGAGCATGAATTCCCGGCTTCCCGAATGCGACAATTCAACTAATGACAATCACTATATGAACGTCGCCGCAAGAGAGATGCTGGAGGCGTGCCGGAGCTAATTTTACAGGTACCACGTTGGGCGAAGAGTAAGCAGGCTGGCACTCGCTGAGTCATGAAACCCAACAAGCGGACGTTCGGTTAAGCTTAACTAGTAGTCTGTCAAAGTTGAGTTGACTAGTTTTTGGCTATCGTTCATTGTCTTCTTTTTTGCCACGGAGGGCGAGATGAAAACGAAGTCAGAACGTTTTGTTGTTGATTTGACTGATAGCGAACGTCATTTACTCAAAGACTTGATTCGCAAAGGCGGTAAGTCGGTTTCTGTTCTTGGTCGAGCTCGCGTTCTGCTCAAAGCCGACCAGGGAAAGACTGATCAGGAGAACGCAGAGTTTTCCGGAGTGAGCCTTTCGACGGTATTTCGCATTCGTCGGCGGTTCGTCGAAGAGGGGTTGGAGTCGGCAGTGTTTCGCAAGAACACTGGCAAGCGAATTTATCGTAAGCTTGACGGTAAAGCTGAGGCGACGTTGATTGCAACTGCATGTAGTGAAGCTCCCGAGGGCAGAAGTCGGTGGACATTGCGTTTGCTTGCTGATCGTCTGATCGCTTTGGAAGTTGTCGACTCGGTCAGCCACGAGTGTGTCCGCGAGACGCTGAAAAAAACGAACTCAAGCCTCACTTGAAGGAGCAGTGGGTGATCCCTCCCGAGAAGAACGCTGAATTCGTAGCTGCCATGGAAGATGTCCTTGAGGTGTATCAACGCCCCTACGACGCCAAACGTCCTGTTGTGTGTCTTGACGAAACGAGCAAGCAACTCGTTGGCGAAACTCGAACTCCAATCCCCGCCAAGCCGGGCACTCCAGCTCGAGAGGACTACGAATACAAACGCAACGGTGTTGCGAACCTGTTTATGCTTTTTGAGCCACTGGCAGGGTGGCGCCACGTCGAGGTGACCGATCGACGAACGAAAGTTGACTTCGCCCATGTCGTCAAGAAACTTGTTGACGAGCTTGATCCTGACGCGGAGAAAATTGTCTTGGTCATGGATAACCTCAACACCCACAAGCCTGGCTCACTGTACGAGGCCTTTGAACCGCAGGAGGCTCGTCGGTTGATCGAGAAGTTGGAAATCCACTATACGCCCAAACACGGCAGCTGGCTCAACATGGCCGAAACCGAACTGGCTTCTTTGGCAAAGCAATGTCTCAACAGGCGAATCCCAACCAAAAAGACACTTGAAAAACAGGTTGCAGCCTGGAACCGTGGAAGAAACGAGTCGGAAGCAACCGTTGATTGGCAATTCAAAACTGACGATGCAAGAATAAAACTAAAGAAGCTTTACCCATCAATTCAGCTCTGACAGACCACTTGCTTGGGCAACATTCTGAGAGTTGCGTTTTTTGCAAAGGCCTTCGAACTTCACAAGCGCATCTTGCCAATACGTGAGAGCCGTGGGCTCGAATTCGATCAGCTCAACCGAATCGCGGATCACGGTGCGAACATCACCCAGGGTGCCAATCTTCCCGGCTGACTTGCATTGAATCATCAGGTTCCCGAGTGCGGTTGCCTCGCTCGGACCTGCAACGACCGGCAGTTGCGTTGCGCCAGCGATATATTGATTCAGCAAAATGTTCTTGCAGCCTCCGCCAACCACATGGATGACATCGATTCTGGTTTTTGCCAGAGCAGACACTTCTTTCAATACTTGGCTGTATCGAAGGGCGAGACTTTCTAGCACGCACTTAACCATCTCACCTTCGTCCGCAGGCGGAGCTTGTCCCGTCTCATTGCAGAACCGAAAGATTGCTTCTTCCATGTTCGGTGGGTTCAGGAACGACGGGTCGTCAGGATCGATGAAGCATCCGGCTGAAGTCGCTTGGCCAGCCAGTTCGGTGAGTTTTTCGTAGCTGGCCTCAAAGCCTCGCGATGAAAATGCCAAACGCAGTCGCTGCACTAGCCATAGCCCCATGACGTTTTTGAGCAGTCTCCAGGTTCCGTCGACTCCACCTTCGTTCGTCACATTTGCCATCAGTGCTTCCGCAGAAATGACTGGCGTATCAACTTCCAAACCAACAAGCGACCAAGTCCCAGAACTAATGTAGGCCCAGTTTTTTGCGCTGGAAGTCGCGACAGGCACGGCAACCACCGCAGACGCAGTGTCGTGCGTTGCGGGTGCAATGACGGGGACTTTTCCTATTCCAGTTTGCTTCTGGACTGACTCCCGAACGTTGCCAAGGTTTGTCCCGGGGCTAACAACTTCCGGCAGCATATGAGTTGGGATTTTCAAACGATCCAGGAGCGATGTCGCCCAATTTCTTTTGACCGGATCAAAGCATTGCGTCGTTGTGGCGAAAGTGAATTCAATAGTTTTTGAACCACAGAGGCACCAATGAAAGTAATCCGCAATCGTCAGCAGATGTTGTGATTTATTGAGTGCATCGCCGCATCTCTGGCCGGCAAAGAGCTGGCAAAGCGTGTTGATCTCCATGAACTGAATGCCAGTGGTCGCAAACAGTTCGGACTTGGGCACAATCTCAGTGATCTGATCCAACGTGCCGATGTTTCGCCGGTCCCGATAGTGATAGGGGAGCTCAACCAACTGCTCATTGTCATCGAGCAGCACATAGTCGACGCCCCAAGAATCAACGCCGACACTTTCGATCTTGTCATACTTCTTATTGGCAGTTTGCAGGCCCGCTTGGATTCCTTGCCATATTCGATGAATGTCCCATCGCAAAGTCGAATCAACTTCTATGCCGCCCGTTGCGAATCGATGCAGCTCTTCAACCTCGACTGTTTTCCCATCAAATGCCCCCGAAACCACGCGGCCACTTTCGCCGCCAAGATCAACGGCCAGATACTTAAGACTGCTATTCAAATTGCCGCTGCCACTCTGGAGATTGTTTCCTTGCCCCTCCGCGCGAGTCGAACGCGTTCATAAAATGGGCAGATACACTACTTTTTATGGTAGCAGCCTTCGAAAAGTGATCGTCTAGCTTCATTTGTCGTTTTGCGACAGGGCGTGAGCGCTAGAGTACAGTGTCTTCGCCAAAGCGACGCTTTTACTCCGTTGATGACTGCGAGCTTTCGGAACTGTTTTCACGCAATTGATTCGAGTCGTTACCAATAGTTAAGGAAGAAATCTGTCCCGCCCCAATCGCCCAAAGCAGGCTAAAAACCTTCAACGCGAACTCAGCTTGTTTGCGAAAGCTTCCGCATCTCATATGCCGCATTTTTGGATTGAGTTTAGCAGCTTGCTGCCGCCGGGCATCAACTGCAGGCATGGAGTGCCTCAGCGCCGCGACGCTCATGTTGGATTCCCAATACTCATCAAAGGTGTCCAGATTGTCTGCGATGCTGACAAACCGCACTCCGTTGTCAACGCAGAAAAATACAAACTCGTATTGCAACAATGGGTTCCGATACAGTCGACTCAAGTCTTCCACCATCACGCATATGACGATTCCCAATTTGATCACCTGTTTTGCTTTTAGGGTCGTGCTGCGATCAGCGACCAATCCACTCCAGCTAGCTCTTCAATCTCGACATCGGTCCCGAAGAGTTCATCAATCTTGTTTCTGACTACTGCGAGAGACGTGTCAATGGACTCATTCGTCTGTTCTTCACTGTCCTTCTTTTTTGAAAGACGCCCAATACAGACGACAACTTGCCGCCGGTTGTCTCCAAGTGCGACACTCGCACCAACCGTTGCGGAACTAAGAGGAAGCATTGAAATGAAGATCCATATCGCTGCAATTTGGCGATCATCAATCAGCTGCAACACATCCTCTATATCCGAACTGATTTTTTCGTGGCCGACGTCGAGGTCAGAAGTTTTCCGCGTAAAAATAGCTCGCGGCCCACTCATGATTCGTGGCCGAATTGCGGAATCATCTAGATTTGCGAGCGGAAGTTCTAAGCATGACTGGGTCGCGATGCTTATTCCTGCTGGGACGATCTCATTCGGACATAGCACGTCGATGGCGATTGGCCACCCAGCCGCGGCAAACAAAAGTAGTTTGGTTAAAAAGTTCATCTCTGCATATTCCTTTGAATTGTGAGGAAGAATTCCGGCTGAACACCGGATCAAATTGACGCCGGAGCAACCGATGCCCCGTCACTGACAGTCAATCATTTGGGCGCGAAATTAAGAAGTTGGGCTGCATGGGAACCTGCGCACAAGCTGCGCGCGCCTGAGGACAAAAACAGACCAAAACAGAGGATTGGGCCTCGATGTGCGTCTCTAGATAAGCGCATAGAAAAAGCCCTTTGATGTGGCAAAGGCCAATATCAAAGGGCTTCTGGAAGTAGCGGCAGAGGGATTCGAACCCCCGACACGCGGATTATGATTCCGCTGCTCTAACCAACTGAGCTATGCCGCCAAAATGAGTTGTGATCATGATCAACCACAAAGCCATTTGTTCGGCATTTCTGCCAAACGAGTGCAACAAAATACTGACTTCGCCGGGGTTTGAAAAGGCAAGGTTCCACGATTTAGCCGCAAAACCGGCGATTCGCATGCTTTTGCGAGCTCACTTGGGGAACGCGGCCTCAAATTCTGATGCCGACACTCCCTCGATTTCGATGACTTTGCGGGCAGATGTCGACCCGCCGACCACCTGGACCGAGTCGGCTGACAGACCAAGCTTCCCTGCGACCAGCTTGCAGACCGCTTTGTTGGCTTTCCCCTTTTCCGGCGGTTCGCTCACCCGGACTTTCAGTGCGTCGCCCAGCCAGCCTGCGATTTGAGTGCGGGAGGCTCCTGGGACGACTTTGATGGGAATTCGAATCGGTGACATGAGCTCATTCTAACGCCGTGCGGCTCACGGCGAGAGCCAGATTCTCCGGCGTCGCAGACTGGAGGGCCGACCGGCTTTCCATCAGCAACTTTGCGGACGCCCGAATCGATCCGCGGCCGCGACGCCAACTGTCGAAAATGACGATATCCGCTCTGTAGCAGTAAAATCAGCCTCGTTCGCGTTGGGGCTGCTCCGCCGCCGATCAAAACGTATAGTTACCTCGATAACGCAACCCTTCCAGGAGATTCAGGAATGTTTAAAGGACTCGGAAACCTCGGCAACATCGCGGGCATGATCAAACAGGCTCAGGAAATGGGCCCGAAAATGCAGGAAGCCCAGGAGAAACTGAAACAGCTTTCCGTGACCGGAACGGCGGGTGGCGGCATGGTCACCGTTCACGCTGACGGCCAGGGAACGATCACAAAAGTCGAAGTCGACCCGGTCATCACCGAGAAAGCGGATTTCGAAATGTTGCTTGATCTGCTTCCCGCCGCAATCAATCAGGCATCGCTGAAAGCCAAAGAGCTGCACGTCGAGCAGATGCAGGAGATCACAGGTGACTTGCCACTTCCCGGCGGCCTCGAAGATACGCTGAAGAACTTCCTGTCACCCGGCGACAAGTAGTCGTTCCGGAGCAGCTCCGCGACGTTTGCTTTCCAGATGGCTTTCTTTTACAAGCCATCTGTTTGGGGTCATTTGTTGCAAGTAATTTCACCCAGCGGTGCGGCCAACGATTCCTGTTTCTGCAGGCTTTGTGGCTTGAGTTCGCCTCGACTGGGGCTGCTGGTGATGCTGCGTGCTCATCCGGGGGTGACTTTTTGACTCGGCAAAATCCGTGTCAAAAATTTTTCTGTAACAGTCTGCTTCATTCTCCGCTGTTGATTTTGTGGATCAAATCAACCTTTCGGAGAGTAAAAATGAATCGCAAAGCAATCATCATCGTTTCAGTCGTCCTGATCGCAGCCTGTGCAGCCAACGCGTTTGCTCAAAAGGGTGGTAACGGCGGAAAAGGCAAAGGTGGCTCGGGCCGAAAAGGAAACTCAGGCCAGATGAAACGAAGCAGCGGCGGACAGCAGTTCGGCAGTGGCCAGCATCACTTTAAGAGTTCCCTTGGCAGCGGCCAGCATCACTTTGGTGGCGGTGGCAATGGAAAGAACTCAAATGGAAACCAACGAGCCAAATTCTCAGTGCACAACGGAAACCACAAAGGTCACCACCACAACAACAAGATCAAAATCCATCATGGCCACGGACACGCCCAACACGGACATGGCCATTACGGGACTCACCACAACAAACATTTTTGCCACAAGTACATCCGGGCCCAACACCATTTTGCCGTCCGCACCAATTTGTATCTTGTCCAGTTCCACAACTTTCCTTACGACGTCTGTTGGCACAACGGAAAATACTGGGTGTTGTTTGACGGCTACTGGGTTCCTTACACGTACCTGATTCAGAATCACGCTGGAGCATGGAACTGGCATCAGGCTCACTACAAGTTCCACAACCACGCTTACTTCAAAAAGAACTGGAAAACTGGCAAAGTGCGTCTGAAGTACAGCAAATAATTTCGAAACGGATTGGAAAACTCGCACGCATAAAACCAGAAACCTCAGCCGCTGAATAGCGGCTTTTTTCGTGTTGTGGAAAAATTGGCGAGTGCTCGAAACATTCCGGGCTTTGACGAGGTTACCCTTAGATCAGATATGCAACTTTGATCTTCGGAATTGGATTCATGAGCCCTGAAAAAATTCGGCTTGCTGTACTTTCTTCGGCCATCGTTTTGGCCAGCCAGTTATTCGGCCATGCCAATCTGGCGAACGCCCAGAGCCAACCGTCGGCAGGGATGATGCGGTTTCCCGACGTCAGCGAGCAGCACATCGTGTTCTCGTTTGCCAACGATTTGTGGATCGTCGATCGCGATGGCGGAACAGCGATGCCGTTGGCCAGCCCGGACGGTGCCGAACGGTTTCCGCGATTCAGTCCTGACGGAAAGTCGATTGCGTTCACGGGAAACTACGACGGCAACACGGACGTCTACGTGATTCCAACGTCCGGCGGTTTGCCTGAGCGCTGGACCTGGCATCCGACCAGCGAATGGGTATGCGACTGGACGCCAGACGGCAAAAGCGTGCTGTATATGTCCAACGGAATGGCTGGACTGCAACGGCAACCGCAGCTGTTTACGGTGTCGCAGGAGCAACCGCTGCCGAAGAAGCTTCCGGTGCCGTATGGCTCAAACGGTTCGATCTCGGAGGACGGAAAGTGGTTGGCGTACACGCCTCATTCTCGCGACCAGCGAACCTGGAAACGTTATCGCGGAGGAATGGCGTCTGATGTCTGGCTGTTCAATTTGAAAACCAATGAATCAGAAAAGATCACGGACTTCGATGGCACCGACAGTCTTCCGATGTGGCATGGAAGCGATCTGTATTACATTTCAGACGACGGCCCCGAGTCGCGGCTGAACATTTGGAAATACGACACGGAAACCAAAGATCGAACTCAGGTGACGGCCTTCGACCAGTTCGACTGCAAGTGGCCGGCGATCGGTCCTGGAGCTGAGGGCGAAGGTGAAATCGTATTTTCGCTTGGCTCCGAGTTGAGATTGTTGAATCTGAAGTCTGGCGAATCCAAAGTTGTTGAAGTCACGATTCCTGGTGATCGTCCGAGGCTTCGCAAGCAAAAGATCGACGCGTCGAAGTTTATGGAGTCAGGCGATATTTCGCCAACCGGAAAACGCGTCTGTGTTGGCGCTCGCGGTGACGTCTGGTCGTTGCCGGCGGAAAAAGGCACGCCGCGAAATCTGACTCGAACGGATGGTGTTGCCGAAAGAGATCCGACGTGGAGTCCTGATGGGCGCTGGATTGCTTACTTTGCTGACGCAACCGGTGAGTACGAACTCTATGTAACGCAATCCGATGGCCGCGGCGAAACCAAACAGCTGACTGACGATGGCGAGTGCTTTCGCAGCGACCCGGTTTGGTCACCCGATTCAAAGCATATCGCTTTCACAGACAAAACGGGTGCGATCTATCTGCATACCATTGATGGCGAGACCCGATTGGTGGCTCGCGATCCCCATGCGAATATTCCCGACATCAGCTGGGCTCACGATTCCAATTGGCTGACCTATTCGCTCCGCGGCGACGACAAAGCCGGTGTGTTCGCGGCGTGGATTTACAACGTGAGCGATGAATCAAAACATCAGATCACCAGCGGGTTCTTCCACGCACAAAGCCCGGTGTTTGATCGGGAAGGAAAGTTCCTTTATTTCACCAGTCCCCGTTCCTTCAATAAACCGGAGTACGAAGACGTCGGGCAGTCGTTCATCTACAAGGATACTCAAGTCGTTTTGGCAGTGCCGCTGCGTGCGGATGTGGAATTGCCGATGCTGCCCGAGAGCGATGAAGAGGAATGGGAAGATGAAGACAGTGAGGGCAAAGATTCAAAGGACTCCAAGGACAGTGATGCCGAAGAGGACGATGACAAAAAAGACGACAGCGACGACGAAGAAAGCGACGACAGCGATCCACTGAGTGGTGTTTGGTCGATCACGCTTGATTCGGACGCGATTCCAAAAGAGGCTCGTCACGCGATTCTCAGTCTTGAGCTGGCAAACGACGGATCGGTTTCCGGCAGTGCAGACACGCCGGGCGGTGAAGCCACAATCACGGAGGGCTCTTTCGACGCCGACAGTGGGAAGCTGAAGCTGACTGTTGAGGCCGGAGAGGAAGGCGAAGTCACCGTTGAGGCCGTGGTAA
Organism: Mariniblastus fucicola; assembly: GCF_008087665.1. Taxonomy (GTDB): domain Bacteria; phylum Planctomycetota; class Planctomycetia; order Pirellulales; family Pirellulaceae; genus Mariniblastus; species Mariniblastus fucicola. The sequence continues at coordinate 3,506,585 of NZ_CP042912.1, read as the reverse complement.
AAGACGGAGAATTGTCGGGTACTGTGACATTGCAGGGGATGAAGATTCCGATCTCTGGCGAACGATCCGAGGACGAAGACGACAGTGACGGCGAAGGTAAAAGCAAGAAGAAAAAGAAGAAGGTCGAACCGCTGGAAATTGACTTCGACGGCATCACGCGACGCTCGTTTCAGCTTCCGATCGAACAGGGCAGCCTCGGCCGACTTGCCGTCAACGACAAAAATCAGCTGATCTATGTGCGGTCTGGCGAAGGTGCTTCGATCATGCTCTACGACATGCACGACGATGAACCGGAAGAGAAAACAGTCGTTTCCGGAACCGGAATTTTTGCTCTCTCTGCAGACGGCAAAAAAATGCTGGTCTTCAAAGACGAAAAAGGATACGTCGTCAGTGCGTCTGCGGGCCAAAAACTTGAAGACACCGTCCCGACTTCCGGCATGCATGTCATGATCGATCCGCGGAAGGAATGGAAGCAGGTTTTCACGGACGCGTGGCGAATCGAACGCGACTATTTCTATGATCCGAACATGCACGGCGTGGACTGGAAAGCGATTCGCAAACACTACGCATCGATGTTGGACGATTGTACGTCGCGCGACGATGTCGGGTTTGTGATCGGCGAAATGATTGCGGAACTCAATGTTGGACATGCCTACTATCGTGGCGTCGAAGTCGACAAAGCTCCCAAGGGCAGCAACGTCGGTCTGCTGGGTTGCACGTTTGAGTCCGAAGACGGTCGCTATCGCGTTGGAACGATCTTCGAAGGAGCCGAATGGGACACCGATGCCAGAAGCCCGCTGCGGCGAGTCGGCATCAAGGAAGGTGACTTTATTCTGGAAGTCAACGGCGTCGAGTTGAGCGACGAAACGAGCCCTTATGCTGCGTTTGAAGGACTCGCCGGCGCGATCACGACGCTGACCATCAGTGAAGATTCAGAGCTGGATGCGGAAGACAAACGCGTCGTCATCAAGCCGATGGGCTCTGATGATCAGCTTCGTTTTCGGCATTGGATCGAATCGAATCGAGCCTACGTGGACGAGAAATCGAAGGGCAAGATTGGCTACGTTTATTTGGTCAACACCGGTGTGCCTGGCCAGAACGATCTGTTCCGTCAGTTCTACGGCCAAACCGCGAAGGAGGCTCTAATCATTGACGATCGTTGGAACGGCGGAGGCCAAATTCCGACTCGGTTCATCGAACTTCTGAACCGTCCGGTGACGAACTATTGGGCGAAGCGTGACGGACGCGACATGACTTGGCCGCCAGACGCTCACCACGGTCCAAAGTGCATGCTGATCAACGGCATGGCGGGCAGCGGTGGCGACATGTTCCCTGCTTTGTTCAAGCAAGCTGGTTTGGGAAAACTGATCGGCATGCGAACCTGGGGTGGGCTGGTCGGAATTTCTGGCAACCCTTCGATGATCGATGGGTCGGGAATCACTGCGCCGACGTTTGCCTACTACGAGAAAGACGGAACGTGGGGAATCGAAGGCCACGGTGTCGATCCGGACGAAGAAGTCGTCGACGATCCTGCGAAAATGTTGGACGGGAAGGATCCGCAATTGGATGCCGCGGTGAAGCAGTTGCTCAAAGAGATCAAGTCCGATGGCTATCGGAAACCGGACCGGCCACAGTATCCTGATCGAAGTAAAGGCGTTGGGATTGCGGACGAAGATCGATAAAAATACGGAATGAATTAGATGAGATCAGCAACCAGTTTTCCCGCGATGTCGATTGTTTCGAACGCGAGTGCGATTTGTGTGCTGTTTGGCGCGTTGCTGTTCGCGTCGACGACGAACGGGCAGGAGCAGTCCCCGGACTCGACTGAGGTTTTGCAGATTTGCATGGCGAGTGCCGATGCGGTCGATGGATTGACGAAAATCGATGTGGAAGGGAAACCGCCGATCTTTGTCGATTCGGAGTCCGTTGTCAGTCGAGTCGATATTGAATCGGTCGAAGCGAAACTGGATCGCAGCGGCAGGAAGAATATCTACCTTCGTTTGACTGCTGCAGGCGGCGAAAAGTTGGCGACAGCGAGTGCTTCGAATCTTGGAAAGCCGATGGCAATTCTGTTCAACGGCAACCTGGTGTCGGCTCCGGTTATCAGGAGCAAAATCAGTCGCGATGTGGTCATCAACGGAAATTTCTCGGAGGACAGGATTCAGGAAATGCTACAGACGCTCCAGCCCGATTCGAAACGTTCAAAACTGAAGAGCTTTGAGCCCGAGAGTCTGGAAAAATTCTCCAAGCGACTGGATCGAGCTTTTGAAAACAGGCTCTTCAGCGGCACGGTTTTGATTGCCGTAGACGGAAAAATCGTCTTCGAAAAATCAGTTGGATTCGCGAACATTGACGACGAGACGCCTTTCGCGGAAAACTCATCCTTTCGCCTCGCTTCGGTTAGCAAACAGTTCGTCGCGATGGGAATCATGCAGTTGAAAGAGGATGGCAAACTTGATTTTGATGACGATATCACCAAGTACTTGCCGACTCTACCTTACAAAGGCGTTACGATCCGGCACCTGCTAAATCACACCGGCGGTCTGACGGACTATATGGACCTGTTCAGAAATCATTGGGATACCGACGCCGAAAACGACGAGCGAAAAACGGCATTCAATCACGACATGATCGCTCTGTATGCCGAACACAAGCCCGATCCGGATTTCGAGCCTGGCGAACGTTACGCTTACAGCAACACGGGCTACGTTCTGTTGGGCAGCATCATTGAGTCAGTGTCGGGGCATTCGATCCACGATTTTCTAAAGCAGCGAATTTTTGATCCCGTGGGGATGACTGACTCGCATGCATTTTCGCCGGACGAGCAAAAGTTCGATCCTGCAAACCGTGTTTTTGGTTTCGCGTGGCAAGGAACAAGTCACGTTGCCAATGATTGGAACTATCTCAATGGAATGGTCGGCGACGGAGGCATCTACGCGTCCGCGCGAGATTTGCTGAAGTGGGATCAGGCGCTCTACGGCGAAAAACTTGTTTCGCGGAAAACGCTGACTGAAGCTTTCACACCAGGCAAACTGAATAACGGTGACCAAACTGACTACGGATTTGGTTGGATGGTGGAACGTTCTGCGGACGACGGCTTAACCGTGTCGCACGGCGGACATTGGGTTGGCTTTCAAACTTCGATTTTGCGCGGCATCGATCGAAAACTGACTGTAATCTTGTTGTCGAATAATTCGACGCAACATCTCGATCAAATCACGCGAGCGATCGACCAACTGTAGTGTTGCAAAATCGAGTTCCGCGCGAAAATTGACGCGACAACGCTAGGCACTGTTTGGTAACTGTGAGCGGCAAGGCACTAGCCGCCGTTCCGTGGCGCTTTTAACGGCGGCTAGGGCCTTGCCGCTCATGTTTGGCCGCGTTGATGACATGAAAATCAATTTGTCAAACAGTGCCTAGTACTACAGCGCTAGGTTGATATTTGAGAATTAGTTGAAATTTGGGATTCTATATCGTTCATGCACAAGGAGGTGCTTTGATGGATGGTACTTGGATTCGTCAGATGAAACCAGCTTTGACACGTTTTCTGAATCGGTTCTCCGATTGTTTTAGTCGAAAAGATACCCGTGCTCATATGCCAACGTATGTTCAGGGTCAGCTATCAAACCTTGCTCGCAAGAGTGTTGAGCCCATTGCACTGGCTGCCGGAGTTCCCGTTCGCACGCTTCAGGAGTTTCTTGCTCAATACGCATGGAATGAAGACGCCGTGCGAGATCGTCTGCAACAGATGGTGGCAACGGAGCGCGGTAGCAAGCGTGCCATCGGCGTGTTTGACGAAACGAGCGATGTCAAGAAAGGCACCAAGACGCCTGGCGTTCAGCGTCAGTGGTGTGGCAAGGTTGGCAAGACCGATAACTGCATGGTGACGGTTCATCTTGCTTTTGCTCAGGATGACTTTCACTGCTTGCTTGATGGTGAGTTGTTCCTTCCTGAGAGCTGGTCTGAAGATCGCGAGCGTTGTCGCGTTGCCGGGATCCCCGACGAAATGGTGTATCAGCCAAAGTGGAAGATCGCACTGGAGCTTTACGATCGCGCGCTGTCCAACGGTCTGGAGTTTGAGTGGATCACCTTTGACGAAGGCTACGGCTCCAAAGGCCCGTTTTTACGAGCTCTTGATGCCAAAGCACAGTTATTCATCGGCGAGGTTCCGGTTTCAATGACCGGCTGGATCAAGAAACCCGGGCTCCAACATCCTCCCAAAGATCCGTGTCGTGGTCGGCCGCAAAAAGGTGCGCGAGTTGCCAAAGACAATCCCAAAGCTCAGCCGTTTCGCAAACTGCTGGAAGAATCCACGCGGTTCACGAATCAGTCATGGGAGCGTTATCGCGTCAAAGATGGAGATAAAGGTCCCATGGTCTGGGAAGTCAAGCATGCGATGATCTATCGTCCTGACGGCAAGTGTGTTTCGAGCAAGCGTTGGCACTTGTTGGTGGCTCGTAACCCACTCAAGCCGGATGAAATCAAGTACTTTCTCAGCAACGCGCCGGCTGCAACAAGCGTTCAAAAGTTGTTGCTCGTTGCCTTCAGCCGCTGGCATGTCGAACGTTGCTTCCAGGATCAAAAGCAGGACATTGGACTCGACGCCTGGGAGGGCCGGAAGTATCTCGGGCTCAAACGACACATGATTCTGTCGTGCGTAAGCTACCTGTTCTTGACGAAGATGCGAGAAAAGCTCGGGGGAAAAAAAATCTGGGTTCACCGTCTATCAGGTTCACGACGCCGTATCGGCACTGGTCCAGACTTGGTGGCTTAAGGGGCGGGCATCGTCGGCGCTACTGGACCGGGTCGCCGCTACGATTCAGTACCACCAACAACGAAACGCAAAAGCAACAAGATCACACGCCAAGAGAACTCGCAAAAAACTCCGGAGAATTGGCATCAAAGTAAGCAAAATCAAACGATGCTACTGGGGTTCAACCTAGCGCTGTAGTATTAGGCACTGTTTGACAAATTGATTTTCATGTCATCAACACGGCCAAACATGAGCGGCAAGGCGCTAGCCGCCGTTAAAAAGCGCAACGGAACGGCGGCTAGCGCCTTGCCGCTCACATCTACCAACCGGTGCCTGGTTCCGCCAGCCGCTTGGCTGCATCCTGGTGCGGGCACCACGCCGCGTTGGAGTGCGAACCAGTCGGTTAGACATTCTGTAAAACGCACTCTCTGCGCATCTGCAACGGAACCAGACCGGGAATTCTCTGCGTTTTCCCGGCTGAAACGTCAAATGCTGCGCGGGCTCATTTTGCCAGCGTGATATGACGATACCGAATAGTGATAGAACGTGTACAATTGTATACTTGAAGTGACTGTGCTCGGCACCGACGCATGTACCTAACTGCAGGCTGACTGATGAAGCAAAGCAAATTGTTGGATCTCGTCCGCAACAAAACTCGCGTGATGCACTACTCCAAGCGGACCGAGCAAGCCTATGCGCGATGGGTCTGCCGCTTTCTCGTGTTCCACAAAAATCGAAACGATGGTCAGTGGATTCATCCCGACGACATGAACTCAGCCGACGTCGAATTGTTCCTGACGTCATTGGCTGTCGACAGGCGTGTCGCTGCAAGCACGCAGAATCAGGCGTTTGCCGCGATCCTGTTCCTGTTCGAAAAAGTGCTGGGTCGCACCATCGAAATCGAAGCGATGCGAGCTAAGGCGTCGGCGCGATTGCCGGTCGTGCTAAGTCGGCAAGAGATCGTGACTTTCTTTGGTTGCCTGAACAAAGAACCTTATCGGTTGATGGCAGAGCTGATGTATGGCGCCGGATTGCGACTGATGGAGTGCTGTCGCCTGAGAGTCAAGGACATCGATTTCGATCGAAAGCAAATCGTCATTCGCGAAGGCAAAGGCAACAAGGATCGAATGGTTCCGTTGCCGCAGCGAGCCAATTCCGGCTTGCTACGTCAAACCAATTTGGTCAGGCGGTTGCACGAACGAGACCTCGCCGGTGGAGCCGGTTGGGTTTGGTTGCCAACGGCGTTGGCAGAGAAAGATCGAAGCGCCGGTCGTCAATTCGGTTGGCAGTTTCTGTTTCCCGCCAATGCGTTGACTGTCGATCCCCGTCCGCGTGAGCCTCTGGAGTCAGAGGAGAACAAGTACGGACAGCGAGCCGGAGATGGTGATCGTAATCAGATTCGACGCCATCACATTCATGAGAACACAGTGCAGCGTTGGATCTGCAAAGCGATTCGAGACGCGAGCGTTTCGAAGCGAGCCAGTTGTCATGCGCTGCGACACAGCTTTGCCACGCACTTGCTGGAAGCCGGCAGCGACATTCGCACGATTCAGGAACTGTTGGGGCACGCCGACGTTTCGACGACGATGATTTACACGCACGTCAGCACCGTCGGCGCGACCGGCGTGAGGAGTCCTTTGGACGGGCTGTTGGTGGAAAGGACGACGCGTCCTGACAAAGTTCAGAGCTCAAAGTCGGGTTACGAAGTTCGGCGAAAGACCAAGGGCGTTCGCGTCCAGTTTGCCGGCTGAGCCTTCCAGGACCGACGCCTGAATGAGCGACGGCGCGAACTCCCTCAGCAACCGAGCTTTCGCGCCTCAAGTCTCAACTCCTGATTCGAAGTGAGTCAAATCTCTTCCTTTGCCCCTGCCCTTTTCTCGCGAAATCGCAGTCAAACAGGCCGGGCAACCTTAACACGCAATAAGGGAGGGCTGGGTAACGTCGCTGGCTCGCGAACGCGAACGCTGCACCCTTTTCTGATTGGTCGTGGTGCGGCAAAATGGTGCCTCTTTAAGAAGCACAGAACACCAACCACACACGGAAACAAAATGGACTCCATCGTTGCCATTCACGGTCGCCAAATTCTTGACAGTCGCGGAAATCCTACGGTCGAAGTCGATGTGACGCTCGCCGACGGTTCCTTCGGCCGCGCTGCTGTTCCTAGCGGAGCCAGTACCGGAGCACACGAAGCATGGGAACTTCGCGATGGCGACAAGGGCGTCTTTCTTGGCAAAGGCGTGACGAAAGCTGTCGAAAATATCAACGGGCCGCTCGCAGAAGCACTGTTGGGACTCCCGGGAACCGATCAGGGCGCCGTTGACCGCGCGATGCTGGAACTCGACGGCACGGAAAACAAAAAGAACCTTGGTGCCAACGCATTGCTGGGCATTTCTCTTGCGACTGCCAAAGCTGGAGCTCAATTCAACAACACTCCACTGTTCAAATACCTTGGTGGAGCCAGTGCGACGTTGCTTCCTGCTCCAATGATGAACATCGTCAACGGCGGTGAGCACGCGGACAACTCGGTTGATGTTCAGGAATTCATGGTCATGCCATTGGGTTTCGAAACGTTCAGCGATGCTCTTCGTTGCGGTTGCGAGATCTTCCACAACCTCAAGAAAGTTCTTCAGGACAAAGGGCTCAACACTGCAGTTGGTGACGAAGGCGGATTTGCTCCTGACCTTGGCAGCAACGGCGAAGCCCTGGACTTGATCATGAGTGCGATCGAGAAAGCCGGTTACAAGCCAGGCGAACAGGTGAAGATCGCATTGGACGTCGCCGCAACTGAATTCTACGACCGCAGCAAAGGCGTTTACGCGATCGATGGCAAAGAGTTGGACTCAGCGGGCATGGTTGATTTTCTTGCTGATTGGGCTAACCGATATCCAATTTGCTCGATCGAAGACGGACTCGACGAAGACGATTGGGACGGCTGGAAACTTTTGACCGACAAACTGGGCAGCAGCTGTCAGCTCGTCGGCGACGACCTGTTCGTTACCAATACGACTCGTCTGCAACGTGGTATCGACGAAGGAATCGCGAACAGCATTCTGATCAAGGTCAACCAGATTGGGACGATGACGGAAACGATTCAGGCGATCCAGTTGGCTCATCGCAACAACTACACCAGCATTTCCAGCCATCGCAGTGGCGAAACCGAAGATTCAACCATTGCCGATTTGGCGGTTGGTCTTTGCACGGGTCAAATCAAGACCGGTTCGGCATCGCGATCTGATCGCATGGCCAAGTACAACCAGCTTCTCCGCATCGAAGAGATGCTTGGCGCCGGCGCTGTCTACGCAGGACCACGAATGCTGTAGAAACTCAAGCTGATTGACATCAAGAGAAAGCGGCTCACTGGTTGAGCCGCTTTTTTTATGCCCCAAACCCAGCGCAAATACGAGCACCACGCCCAAACGCCGCGTCGCGACATTCTGGTACTGTTTGGTAAATGTGAGCGGGAAGGCGCTAGCCGCCGTTCCGTTGCGCTTTTTAACGGCGGCTAGCGCCTTGCCGCTCATGTTTGGCCGTGTTGATGACATGAAAATCAATTTGTCAAACAGTGCCTAATACTACAGCGCTAGGTTGAACCCCAGTAGCATCGTTTGATTTTGCTTACTTTGATGCCAATTCTCCGGAGTTTTTTGCGAGTTCTCTTGGTGTGTGATCTTGTTGCTTTTGCGTTTCGTTGTTGGTGGTACTGAATCGTAGCGGCAACCCGGTCCAGTAGCGCCGACGATGCCCGCCCCTTAAGCCACCAAGTCTGGACCAGTGCCGATACGGCGTCGTGAACCTGATAGACGGTGAACCCTGATTTTTTTTCCCCCGAGCTTTTCTCGCATCTTCGTCAAGAACAGGTAGCTTACGCACGACAGAATCATGTGTCGTTTGAGCCCGAGATACTTCCGGCCCTCCCAGGCGTCGAGTCCAATGTCCTGCTTTTGATCCTGGAAGCAACGTTCGACATGCCAGCGGCTGAAGGCAACGAGCAACAACTTTTGAACGCTTGTTGCAGCCGGCGCGTTGCTGAGAAAGTACTTGATTTCATCCGGCTTGAGTGGGTTACGAGCCACCAACAAGTGCCAACGCTTGCTCGAAACACACTTGCCGTCAGGACGATAGATCATCGCATGCTTGACTTCCCAGACCATGGGACCTTTATCTCCATCTTTGACGCGATAACGCTCCCATGACTGATTCGTGAACCGCGTGGATTCTTCCAGCAGTTTGCGAAACGGCTGAGCTTTGGGATTGTCTTTGGCAACTCGCGCACCTTTTTGCGGCCGACCACGACACGGATCTTTGGGAGGATGTTGGAGCCCGGGTTTCTTGATCCAGCCGGTCATTGAAACCGGAACCTCGCCGATGAATAACTGTGCTTTGGCATCAAGAGCTCGTAAAAACGGGCCTTTGGAGCCGTAGCCTTCGTCAAAGGTGATCCACTCAAACTCCAGACCGTTGGACAGCGCGCGATCGTAAAGCTCCAGTGCGATCTTCCACTTTGGCTGATACACCATTTCGTCGGGGATCCCGGCAACGCGACAACGCTCGCGATCTTCAGACCAGCTCTCAGGAAGGAACAACTCACCATCAAGCAAGCAGTGAAAGTCATCCTGAGCAAAAGCAAGATGAACCGTCACCATGCAGTTATCGGTCTTGCCAACCTTGCCACACCACTGACGCTGAACGCCAGGCGTCTTGGTGCCTTTCTTGACATCGCTCGTTTCGTCAAACACGCCGATGGCACGCTTGCTACCGCGCTCCGTTGCCACCATCTGTTGCAGACGATCTCGCACGGCGTCTTCATTCCATGCGTATTGAGCAAGAAACTCCTGAAGCGTGCGAACGGGAACTCCGGCAGCCAGTGCAATGGGCTCAACACTCTTGCGAGCAAGGTTTGATAGCTGACCCTGAACATACGTTGGCATATGAGCACGGGTATCTTTTCGACTAAAACAATCGGAGAACCGATTCAGAAAACGTGTCAAAGCTGGTTTCATCTGACGAATCCAAGTACCATCCATCAAAGCACCTCCTTGTGCATGAACGATATAGAATCCCAAATTTCAACTAATTCTCAAATATCAACCTAGCGCTGTAGTACTAACTCCAGATGTCGTCGGCTCGATAAGGGCTGCCAGCGAGTTCAAAAAACTTGCCATGCACATACCGATGTGCGATTCCGATATCGTCGATTGTTTCCAGATCTTCGACAGGCAGTTCAAACTCAGCCGCAGCAAGATTGTCATTCAGACGCTGCCGGTTGGTTGATTTCGGGATGGCCACGGTCCCGCGGGTTGCTGCCCACGAAAGCAAAATCTGCCCGATCGATTTGTCGTGCTTCTTTGCGATATCGGCAATTTGCGGTACCTCAAAAAGATTCGGATCCGACTCACCACGCATTCGTTCTGGTCGATCACCAGACCCCAATGGCGAATACGCGACCAATTGAATTTTATTGGAGTTGCAAAATCCAAAAAGCTCATTCTGCGGCAGGAAGGGATGGCACTCGACCTGGTTGGTCGACGGTTGAATGCTGCCTTTGTCCAGCAATTCTTCCAAACGCCGAATGTTGAAATTGGAGACACCAATGTGTTTGATCAGCCCGGCAGAAACACACTCTTCCATCGCTTGCCATGTTTCGATGATGGGAATCTCATCGATCGGGATAAAGTCCTCGCCGCTCTGTGGCAACCAGGTTCCATGCTTGATCGCGACCGGCCAGTGAATCAAGTAGAGGTCCAGGTAGTCCAACTGAAGCAGCTTCAGTGATTCTTCCAACGCGGGCCGAACATGCTCCGGTTTGTGACTGTCATTCCACAGTTTCGAGGTGATGAAAACGTCTTCGCGAGAGAGGCCGTTGTCGAATGCCTGCACGAATGCGTTTCCGACATCGGCTTCATTCATATAGATCGCGGCGCAATCGATGTGTCGATATCCGACTTCGAGAGCCGTGGAAACTGCGTCTTTCGCCGCGCCGTCTTCCATTTTCCAGGTGCCGAGGCCGATCGCTGGAATTTGGTCGCCGTTGTGGAGTGAAAATGACTTCATGTTGTCCTCGTCCCGTACAGTGGTTGTCGTTATGATCGCTGGTTCCACGATTTTCCCCGATTTCAGGCGGCGACGCAACAAGCCGCATTGTGACCATGACCGAATCTACAAAACTGAACGTCGCCGACGCCATGTTGGAACTTGGCAAAAACGCGAGAACCGCATCGCGGATTTTAGCGACCGCAAACGCGGCTCAAAAGCGTACGGCAATTAACGTCGCAGCCGAAGAAATCGAAAAGCATGCGGATTCGATCAAGCAGAAGAACAGCGTTGACGTTGCAGCAGGGCGTGAAGCGAATCTGAGCAGTGCAATGATCGATCGACTTGAGCTCAACGATGATCGCATCGCGGCGATGGTCAGCGGGTTGCGTGCGATTGCCCAACTGGCAGACCCTGTTGGATCGGTGATTGCAAAGTGGCAACGTCCTAACGGGCTGGATATCGAACGCGTCCGCACGCCGCTGGGAGTGATCGGCGTGATCTACGAAAGCCGCCCAAACGTGACGGCGGATGCAGGCGCGCTTTGCCTGATGGCTGGCAACGCAGTTATCCTCCGTGGCGGAAGCGATTCCATTCACAGTTCGACTGCAATTTTAAGCTGCTTGCAAACAGGACTGGAAATCGCGGGCTTGCCGGTCGAATCCATTCAGATGGTTCCGACGACCGATCGCGCGGCGGTGGGTGAGATGCTTGCCGGGTTGGGAGGCAATATCGACGTGATTGTTCCTCGCGGCGGCAAGGGGTTGGTCGGCCGCGTTCAGGCAGACTGCCGCGTGCCAGTATTTGCTCACCTGGAAGGTATTTGCCACGTGTTCGTAGATGCTTCTGCGGATCTGGAAATGGCCGTCGAGGTAGTTCATAACGCCAAGATGCGCCGAACAGGAGTCTGTGGCGCTGCTGAAACTTTATTGATTCACGAGAACGTTGTGGCGAGTCACCTGAAACCGATCCTTGAACGATTGGCGGAATCGGGCTGTGAGATTCGTGGCGACGAAGCCGTTTGCAGCACGTGGCCGGCAGCCAAACCAGCCAGCGAGGAAGATTGGTCGGCGGAATACCTGGAAGCAATTCTTTCGGTAAAAGTCGTGTCAAATGTCGACGAAGCGATCGCTCACATCTCCCAACATTCTTCCGGGCATACGGAATCGATCATCTCCGAGAACCCGGAATCGGTCGCGAAATTCTTCAATTCGATCGACTCGGCGATCCTGCTACACAATGCGTCGACTCAGTTTGCAGACGGAGGCGAGTTCGGCATGGGCGCCGAGATCGGGATCGCCACCGGCAAGATGCATGCTCGCGGCCCTGTTGGCGTTGAGCAATTGACGAGCTTCAACTATCGAGTCCGCGGCAATGGCCAGACTCGGCCCTAGTACTACAGCGCTAGGTTGAACCCCAGTAGCATCGTTTGATTTTGCTTACTTTGATGCCAATTCTCCGGAGTTTTTTGCGAGTTCTCTTGGCGTGTGATCTTGTTGCTTTTGCGTTTCGTTGTTGGTGGTACTGAATCGTAGCGGCGACCCGGTCCAGTAGCGCCGACGATGCCCGCCCCTTAAGCCACCAAGTCTGGACCAGTGCCGATACGGCGTCGTGAACCTGATAGACGGTGAACCCAGATTTTTTTTCCCCCGAGCTTTTCTCGCATCTTCGTCAAGAACAGGTAGCTTACGCACGACAGAATCATGTGTCGTTTGAGCCCGAGATACTTCCGGCCCTCCCAGGCGTCGAGTCCAATGTCCTGCTTTTGATCCTGGAAGCAACGTTCGACATGCCAGCGGCTGAAGGCAACGAGCAACAACTTTTGAACGCTTGTTGCAGCCGGCGCGTTGCTGAGAAAGTACTTGATTTCATCCGGCTTGAGTGGGTTACGAGCCACCAACAAGTGCCAACGCTTGCTCGAAACACACTTGCCGTCAGGACGATAGATCATCGCATGCTTGACTTCCCAGACCATGGGACCTTTATCTCCATCTTTGACGCGATAACGCTCCCATGACTGATTCGTGAACCGCGTGGATTCTTCCAGCAGTTTGCGAAACGGCTGAGCTTTGGGATTGTCTTTGGCAACTCGCGCACCTTTTTGCGGCCGACCACGACACGGATCTTTGGGAGGATGTTGGAGCCCGGGTTTCTTGATCCAGCCGGTCATTGAAACCGGAACCTCGCCGATGAATAACTGTGCTTTGGCATCAAGAGCTCGTAAAAACGGGCCTTTGGAGCCGTAGCCTTCGTCAAAGGTGATCCACTCAAACTCCAGACCGTTGGACAGCGCGCGATCGTAAAGCTCCAGTGCGATCTTCCACTTTGGCTGATACACCATTTCGTCGGGGATCCCGGCAACGCGACAACGCTCGCGATCTTCAGACCAGCTCTCAGGAAGGAACAACTCACCATCAAGCAAGCAGTGAAAGTCATCCTGAGCAAAAGCAAGATGAACCGTCACCATGCAGTTATCGGTCTTGCCAACCTTGCCACACCACTGACGCTGAACGCCAGGCGTCTTGGTGCCTTTCTTGACATCGCTCGTTTCGTCAAACACGCCGATGGCACGCTTGCTACCGCGCTCCGTTGCCACCATCTGTTGCAGACGATCTCGCACGGCGTCTTCATTCCATGCGTATTGAGCAAGAAACTCCTGAAGCGTGCGAACGGGAACTCCGGCAGCCAGTGCAATGGGCTCAACACTCTTGCGAGCAAGGTTTGATAGCTGACCCTGAACATACGTTGGCATATGAGCACGGGTATCTTTTCGACTAAAACAATCGGAGAACCGATTCAGAAAACGTGTCAAAGCTGGTTTCATCTGACGAATCCAAGTACCATCCATCAAAGCACCTCCTTGTGCATGAACGATATAGAATCCCAAATTTCAACTAATTCTCAAATATCAACCTAGCGCTGTAGTACTAGAACGTCGCCATCGCTCCGATATGAAAGCCACCAAAGTAAACGCTCCCTAGTTCGGGCTCGCCAAGCCCGTTGAAAACGTCCTGTTCCAAGCTCTGGGTTGACGCCAGTCCAACGCCGAACAGTCCCAGTCCCTCATACCCGAACTTCAACGTCACTTGCTCGGCGACCTGATACTCAAGCCCCAGATTGAAACCCAGCGAACCGGCCAGATTCTTTTCCTCACTCGAATCATCAATGTTGAGCGTATCGACATCAATTTTGACACGATTCAAATACAGCCCCGCATCGACGCCACCGATCAGGGTCACGCGATTGAGCAACGAACGACGCCGCTCCCACATCCGCGTCAATCCCCACAGATCGTTGTCGGTTCTGGAGAACAGGCCGTTGGTGATGTTTCCGCCATTGAGCACATTGAATGATTCGTCCAGGTTGATATGTCGAAGTCCGTATCCCGATCGCTGGACTGCGTTGTGGCGGAGCCATGAATTCAGTTCGATGTTCTTCAAACGAGATGTGTAAACCAGATCGTAGTCCGTCGACGTGTCGACCGGGTTGCCCTGAAAGAAAAACGGCACCACGTTTTCGCCGGAAGCTTCGATCGTTGATGCGAAAGAATTGAAATCGAAGAATGTGAACTCGAAACCTGACATGTCGTCGCCCATGAACTGAACGAAATAGCGGGCGTCTCCGTCGGAGAAATCGAAGTCTCCAAACGACCACTCCTGGCCGGTGTCATCGGAAGCGAAAACCGTGTCTTCCGGCCGGCCGCGTTGAAACAGCAAAGCGTCAAATCCGATCCGCAGACGCAATTTTGACTGGCCATACTGTACCGGTTGTTGCGTCGCAAAAGCATCCGCTGTTGGGCTCGCCAAGTCCACTGATCCGCTGGCAGTATTGCTTTCTATGGAGCCATCGACGACGCTCTCGAACTGACTGCCGGTCCCGCCATCAACTACACTCTTTATCGCAGAGTCAGCGGCACCGGCTGCCTTGCTGGCTGGCGATTGCGAAGCATTCAACTGCGGCCGCATGGCAACGCGAGGACTTGAGGGCTGCTTGAAGTCTGACCACAGTCCACCGCCGGCCGATGCGATAAAGTATCCGTCTTTGTCGACGAACGATTCAGAAGTTCTGCCAAAGAGCGAGTCAATCTCTGCATTGGCACGTCGCATGTCTGGAGTCCGATTGGGATCCTGTTTCCCTTGCTGATTCGGAGCCAGTTCAGGAGTCTGCTGTGTTGACGTTCGCGATTCTCGAGCCCGCCGATTTTCCAAACGCTCGATGCTCGGGCTGTTTGGGAAGTCTGGAATCGAAGGCGTTTCGGCGAAAGGCAAAACAATTTCCTCCTCCAAAGCCGCTTTGAGAAATCGGTCTTCGCCAGAAGTTGAACTTGAACCGAAGATTGCGTTCTTCGACTCGTAAACAGGAATGTCAGCTCCCTTTTGCTGCCCCCATGCAGCGGCGGCAAAAAGCGTTAAAATCGCCAATGCTGCGCTGATGGTTTGCGGTCGGTTGACGGACATCGGGGTCTCCGAATTGAAAGGATGCAGATAAGCACTACTTTCCAATCGACCCGAAAAATGAAAACCGACACGACATCGCTTCCGACTCACAAAATCAGAATGACGCTCAAAAGCCGAGACAAAGGCAGAACCAATTTTTGCCTAACAACTGATTCCACGGTTGCATCCCCAACAACCCGCAAACTTTAGCAGCACGCTTCGTACTCAAAAGGCTGAAAAACGTGAACATTGTCATTCTGGGAGCCGGAACGGTAGGCTCATCGATCGCAGACCAACTGTGTAGCTCGCACCATAGTGTTACTGTCGTCGACGCCGATCCCGAACGCGTTCGAACGATCAACGAAAAATACGACGTCCGCGCCATCACCGGTTCGGCATCACAGTCGAGCGTTTTGTTTCAAGCTGGCATGCTTGGTGCTGACCTTTGCCTTGCCGTGACCGGAGTCGACGAAGTCAACATCGTCGCTGCCAGCATGGCTCGAAAAATGGGAGCACGCCGTTCGGTTGCGAGGGTTTACGGTCCTGTCTTCCGCGATCTCAGTACTTTCGACTACCAACAACACTTCGGCATCGACCGTTTGTTGTCGTTGGAACATTTGACGGCGATGGAACTGGCTCGCTGTATTCGTAATCCCGGATCCGTTGTCGTTGAGCAGTTTGCCAGAGGCGGCCTGGAGGTGCTGGAGCTGATCATTGGCCAGCCGGGAAAGGCGACTCAGGTTCCCATCCGTCAGATCGAATTTCCTCCCAATGTTCGGCTGGGAACGATCCAGCGAGCCAACCGGATGTGGATTGCGTCGGCGGAGGATCAACTGGAAGTCGGCGATCGAATTACAGTTTTTTCCGGTCCGGAGCACATTGCTGCGATTCGCACGCTGTTCAAAATCGAAAAGACGATGCCGAAGCGTGTTGTCATTGCTGGCGGTGGTGAAACGGGTTTGCATTTGGCCCGTATGCTCGAACGGGAATCTTTCAAAGTAATGCTGATTGAAAAAGACAAAGAACGCTGTCAGGTTTTGGCGGGAATGCTGGAGAGTACTTCGGTCGTCAACGATGACGCGACGATGCGTGAAGTTCTCGAGGAAGAACGTGTCGAGTCGGCTGACTTTTTCGTCGCCAGCACGGGAGACGATGAGTCCAACATGATGCTAAGTGTGGGGGCAAAAGACGTCGGGGCGAAGAAAGTTCTGGCGGTGATCGGGCGGCCGGACTATTCCCGAATTATCGAGCGGATTGGGATCGACATAGCGGTCAGTGAACGGGCTGCGATGTCCAAGCAGATTAACGCTTTTCTCAATGACGGAAATTTACTGTCCAGAGCCAAGCTGCCTGGCGGTTTGATCAGCGTGCTGGAAGTCGATGTGGCAGAAGGAGCCGCCGGAACGCTGGCCCCGTTGGCGGAAGTCGGTTTGCCCGACCGATGTCTGGTGGCGGCCATTATTCGGCAGGATGCGGTCTATGTTCCCGGTGCCGAGGATCAGGTCGTTGCGGGTGACATTGCGATTCTGATCGTCGAAGAAGACGTCATCGCTGCCGCGGTTTCCTTCTTTTCGTAGTTTTCGCACTCCCTCAACGAGAGGCTGTGGTTTACGATTTTGGCACGAATTGTTTCGTAAACGAGTCTTTCGCGGGCTCACGTCTTCCGTTTTCATTACGAGCCAGAACACTGTGTCCACCGACTTTCAATCCATCCCTGCATCGAAAGACATCAAGGGAAGCTACTCTTTCATCAGCCTTGGTTGTGCGAAGAATACTGTCGACAGCGAACGCATGATGGGGTTGTTGAAGCTTGACGGCTATGAGCTGGTTGCCGATCCGGTTGGCAGCGACTTCGTGATCGTCAACACATGTGGTTTCATTGAGAATGCTCGCACCGAGTCGTTTGCTGCGATCGATGAGATGCTGGAGCTAAAGCGTGAAGGCAAAACCAAAGGGGTGATTGTCTCCGGTTGTCTCGCCGAACGACAGAAAGAACAGCTGCTCGAAGACCGCCCCGATATTGACTCGTTGGTCGGCGTGTTCGGTCGCGAAGAGATTACGGAAATCGCTGATCGACTGGTCGGTGACCTTGCTGAACAGCGGATCGTTTTTCAACCTGCTCCGATTCGTGCACTTCCGGACATGGATCGTCTGCAGATCACGCCAAAGCATTTTGCCTATCTGAAGATTTCCGAAGGCTGTGATCGGCTGTGCACTTTTTGCGCGATTCCAAAGATGCGAGGAAAGCACGCGACCAAGCCGATGGAGAACGTGATTGCGGAAGCGGAGCAATTGGCTGCCAAGGGCGTTCGCGAGTTGATCGTTGTCGCGCAGGACACAACTTACTACGGTATGGACCTCTACGGCGAACCGCGGCTCGCTGAACTGCTCGAAAAACTGAACGCGGTTGAGGGGCTGGACTGGATTCGGCTGATGTACTTCTATCCGATGTACATCGATGAGAAACTGTTAAAGACGATTGCCGCCTGTGAGAAAATCGTGCCTTACATCGACATGCCTCTTCAGCACGCCGATGACGTGATGTTGAAGCGAATGTCGCGGCGCGTGAATCAGGAACAGATGAACCAGCAGATTGACTTGATGCGCAAACTGCTGCCAGACTTGGTGTTGCGAACTACATTTATCACTGGATTCCCGGGCGAAACGGAAGAGCAATTTCAAACGTTGATCGATTTCGTCAAACGGCACCGCTTTGAACGAATGGGCGTGTTCACCTATTCGTTTGAGCCCGACACACCGGCGGCCCGGATCGAAGGGCATCTCGAAGACGAAATCAAGGAAGACCGTCGTCGGCGATTGATGGAAGTTCAGCAAGAGATCATGTTCGAGTACAACCAGTCGCAAGTTGGAAAGACCGTGGACATCATTTTGGACCAACCGGTCGAAGGTCAGCCGGGTGTTTGGATTGGTCGCGGATCGTGCGATGCTCCGGACGTCGACGGCATCACGTTTGTGACTCAAACCGATCATGAGTTGAAGGAAGGCCAGATCGTCGAATGTGAAATCGTCGCTTCGCAAGGCTACGATTTGATCGCGGCGGCCGTTGGGGTGCCGAAAGAATCAAAGCCCGTCAAACGTGGGCTTAATATTCTTCCATCCAACCAGGGTTAAGTTGTTCTCGGACCTCTGTTTTCGTGTTCATTGAACCCTCGCCGCGTCGGTTGAGTTTAATTCCAAGATTGTGGCGTGGCGTTCGAAATACTAAACTGAGACTCCAAGATTTCACGTGTCTCAGTCCTGTCACCGCTTCAGATTCCGGTCCACCTCATGGCGAAAATCCGATTTTCGTGTCCTCGATGCCAAGCGGTGATGCAAACCAGCGAGGACAAGCTCGGGTTTGACATTGCGTGTCCTCAGTGCAGCCATCAATTCACTCTGGTTGGTCAGGATGTTCCAACAAAGCCACCGGCATCCGGGACTGTTCCCCAGCTGAATACCGATCGTCCCGGCAGTCTCGCAGAAGAGACTCGGCATTGGGTAAATCAACCTGCGGCCTCTGACGCCAACGTCGCCAAGACGCCTCCTTCGTCTTCGTCGATGGTGGACAACATTCCGGCCGGAATAGCGATTCCACCGATTTACCAGGGAACGGTAAGCAATGCTTTTTCCTGCCCGTATTGCCAGACTCGCCAGCCACCGATCTGGAAGTCCGAGGTGTCGACCGCTGGGTGGATCGCATGTGTCGTGCTCGGCTGCACCACATGCATTTTCTTCTGGGTTGGGCTGCTGATTCGTGACAAGTACACCGTCTGCTCTTCATGTAAAATGCGATTGCCTAGAAACTTTGTTTAGAGCGAATCGATTCGCGACTATAATGAAGTCTCATGCTTTCAACTCTCTTCAATATTTGATCATGTTTGGCAAGAAAAACGTCTATTCTCTCGCGAAACGGACGGCTCAGAAATCAGAGCCCAGCGAGTTCCGTGACTCAATGACTTTAGTGGGCGTCTGCTTTGCGTTCGGTGTGCTCGGGTGGTATTTGATCCGCTCAATCATCGGATTTTAGCTAAGTCCGTCTGGGGCGTAGAGTACCGAACTAGCGACTCGTCCTTTTGCTGACTGAGCCTGGCTGGATCACGTGGGACAATTCGATCTGATCGATGGACCGCCATAACAATCAATTGATTGGTCTCGTCCAACTACCACTGAATCAATTCGCGGTTCCCGGTTTCGGCACTCAGATGTGCTTTCACGACGATCTGCATCGCCCGATACGCGTCATCCGGATCGGTTGTCCGGCGGAGGAAACTGGTTACGGCACGATAGAATCGGTCCAGCATTTGTTCGCCGACCGGACGTTCTGATTCAAGAGATTCGTTATGTTGGCCAGCGTCGTCGAACCAAACCAGATTCGAAGGCAAGTCAATGAATGCCATCCCTTTTTCACAGCAGACCTGAATTGAAGGCGGGCGGCGATATGAAAGTGCGTCGGCCCAGCGACCTGGAATGTAGTGACCGATACTCAACTGAGCCATTGGCTTGGTTTCCAGTCCATCCGACTTCGGAAACTCCAGATTCACCATCTGGTAGAAAATGTCTTTCTGTGAATCATGTCGATCATGAATCGAGCTTTTTACCGACACCGGTTCGTCGGCAACCAAATATCGACACCAATCCACCAGCTCCATCAAGTTACGCCAGACAAGCGGGCAGTGAGGTCCGCGGCGGCGCCAATCCGCCTGACTTTCGGCCGGCATTCGCTGGTGACAGAAAAGTAGATGTGGCTTGCCCAACCGCGTTGCGATCAGCTCTTTCAGTCGAATCGTAGCCGGAGAATGTCGTCGCGGAAGTTCCGCCATGTATGCGATTCCGGACGCTTCGATCCGAGTCCGCAGATCGAGCGCCTGGCCGGGTGTCACGTCGAGAGCCGCCGAACTGTATACCGCTTTGCCATTTTCGCACGCTTCGAGGATCGGCAGCGACCCGTACCACTGCGGCGAGAGGTACAGGATCGCGTCGATGTCTTCTCGCTGAATCAGCGTTCGGAATCCCGGGATTGCGACCGCATCAAACTGCTTTGCGACTTTCTCGGCTTTCACATAGACTTCGCAACAAACGGCAACCACTTCGAAGCGATCCGAAAGTGCGCGAAGCGCGGTAGCGTGCCGCGACTCCCATTGATCGCCAAGGCCGACCAGTCCGATGCGAAGTTTCATCGAAATTATGCGCCCGCTTTGGAGGTGGCGATAATGCGATTCGTCGCGTTCAGGATTGCCTTGATCGATGCTTCCACACAATCCATCGAAACCGCTCGGCCGCGATAAATTTCGCCTTCGTACTCGGTCTCAATCGTGACTTCGCCGTTCGCATCGCGGCCCAGCGTTGAACTTTGGATCTGAAATTCTTTGCAATCCAGATCGATCCCCGTGATTTGTTGCACGGCCAGGAAAGCAGCATCAACCACGCCCGAACCATCGCAGACTTCGACCGTTTTTTCCTCTTCGCCACGTTTCAGCGTCAGCGTGATTTTTGGCGTCGACTTGTAAGTCAGCTCAACGGTGTACGTGACCAGGGTCCATTCACGCTCGGTGGTCTTGGCCAGAATTTCGTTCTGGACCAACGCAACGATGTCGCCGTCAAAGATTTCTTTCTTGCGATCGGCGAGTTTCTTGAATCTTCCGAAGATACTCTGAAGCTGATCGCCGGTCAGCTGAAAGCCAAGCTGCTTCGCCCGGTCCGCCAACGCCGCGCGGCCGCTGTGTTTGCCCAACACGAGATCCGTTGCTGCAAAACCGACGTCTTCCGGCCGCATGATTTCGTAAGTCGAACGTTCCTTCAGCATTCCGTCCTGATGAATGCCGGCTTCATGAGCAAACGCATTGCGGCCCACGATCGCCTTGTTCCGCTGCACGTGCATACCTGTAACCGCTGAAACCAGTCGGCTTGCCGGGACAAGCCGTTTCGAGTCGACTCGTGTGTCGCAATTGTAGAAATCGTTTCGCGTCCGCATCGCCATGACGACTTCTTCAAGCGAAGTGTTGCCGGCTCGTTCGCCGATACCATTAATCGTGCACTCGATCTGCCCTGCTCCGGCTTGCACAGCAGCCAAAGAGTTCGCAACAGCCATCCCGAGATCGTCATGACAGTGGACTGAAATCACAGCTTGATCAATGTTTGGAACGCGATTCACCAGTGACGAAATCACGTCATGCATATGGCTGGGCGTCGCGTAGCCAACGGTGTCCGGAATATTGACCGTCGTGGCACCGGCTTCGATAACCTTTTCGACCACCTGGCACAGAAAGTCGATCTCCGTGCGGGCCGCGTCTTCTGGAGAGAACTCGATGTTGTCGCAATAGCTCTTGGCTCGTTTCACGCCCGCGACCGCGCGGTCAATGATCTCTTCCGGAGACATCTTCAGCTTGAACTCGCGGTGAATCGCGCTGGTGGCCAGAAAAACATGAATCCGAGGATTGGCGGAATGTTTCAGGGCTTCCCAGGCTCGGTCGATATCCTTGTCGTTGGATCGGGCCAAGCCACAAATTTCTACGTCTCGGTTGCCGAGCGAAGTTGCGATCTCGCGAACGGACTCAAAATCGCCAGGGGAAGCGATCGGAAATCCTGCCTCAATAATGTCGACCCCGAGATCGATGAGAGCTTGGGCCACCTCCAGTTTTTCTTTGAGATTCATGCTACAGCCAGGAGACTGTTCGCCGTCACGTAATGTCGTGTCAAAGATCCGGATTTGCCTTGCGTCACTCATGTGATTGAGAGTCTGGAGTACAGACGTTCCTTTCAATTTGGTTGTCGTGGTCAATGAGTAGAGTCATATGCTATCGCTTCGACTCGAAAACTCAAAAGGGATGGCAGTCATTTGCCACGAAATTTGAGTCTTGGAAATAGCGGCGGGTTCGCCGCGAACAGGATTTTTTCCACCGACCAGGTTCAGGATGTGCTCATTGAAGCCACCAGGTTACAATTTTCGATTAAATCGTCGTTTTAAAAAGTAGAAACCCGAAATCGTTTTCGAACGCCAGGTTTTGTCCCAGCCCCGTAGAAAAATATGGATTCGCCAAAATACGCAAGCGGATTGCGACAAATGGTTCTTTGTGCAGCCTTCTTCGCGGCTGGTGTGACATCGCAAGTCGGTCACGCACAACAACGAATCTGGACCGACGCCTCCGGCACGTACAAGCTGGAGGCTGAGTTGGTCGAAGTGACTGAAACGGAAACTGGTTTGCAGGCTGAGCTGTTGAAACCGGATGGAACGCGGATGGCGATCCAGATTTCCAAGCTCTGTGAAGCGGATGCCGAGCTTGCGAAGAATTACTATGAGGATTCGATCAAGGGCGCTGAGAAAGTTCCGCCGGCCGAATCGATACCGGCAGAATCATCGACGGCAGAACAGCCGAGCGAAAAGGATGAATCCGGAGGGAGCGACAATTCTGAAGACGCTCCGAAAATGCAAGCCCTTGCTGAAGAGTCTATCGTCTCTCGTCCGCTTGCGGCGCCCGTCAGCATGGCGATTGGAAAGCTGGACAACCGGAATACAACTGACATCAAGTTTAATCCGGCTACAGCCATCCGGCTTGAACGTGAAATGCCTCGCGATGAAAAGGGACGGCCGACGGAGAACCCAATTTATCTGGTCGAAGTCACCGAACAGCAGTTGGCTTTTCTGCAGGGTAATATTCGCACAATCGTCGACAAGCTGCGTGACCCGAAAGTTGCGATTGATGAAAAACGTCGAGCCATCGATTCGTTGAGAACTCTATGGCCACAAGGCAGACATCCGGGGTTGCTCAATGTTTTAATTAACACGTTATCCCACGACGACAAGTACTTGCGGCTTGCTGCGATCGATCTGTTGGCGAATCACGACAGCGACCAGAGCCTGATTTATATTTTTGCCCGCATTGATGATATTTCTTTTGATGTCCGTTGGCGAACCTATGAAATTCTGACGCAACTGCGCGACCCGCGGATTATTCCGGAGCTCTGCGAGCGGCTTGACGGTGCAGATCGCGCGAAGGTGTCTAGCGTACTGCAAGTCTTTGGCGAAACTTCGGCTCCGCTGGTCCATGAATGGGTTAACGATGATCACGACGAAGTTACGCTGTTAAATGTCTGCCAGCTGCTAGGCAATATCGGCGACAAGACGTCTTTGGATGTGCTGGCGAAGCTCAACACCCACTCTTCGTTGCTGGTTCGTGCTCAGGCCAAGAACTCCATCAAGCAGATTCGGAATCGAATGGCCAAGCGTGCGTCAAATCAGCCTCAGCGTCGTTGAAGGTTGACGAAACGTAATTCCGTGGGCTAGGCTTTCGCGTCGTCCATACGCCCCATTCGTCTAGTGGCCAAGGACATCGGGCTTTCCGCTCGGGAACAGGGGTTCGAATCCCTTATGGGGCTTTCTACGATCGACGGCATGCTTAATTTGGATCACGAACGAAAAAAGGCCGCGAGTTTGCACTCACAGCCTGCTTTCACATCGCGTTTTTCTGGATCGACTAGTTGAGCAACTGTCTCAATCCGAAGGTGAAGAACGTTGCCGAAGCAAAGTTGATCAGCTCTTCTTGTGGCTTGAATCGCAGAATCAAGGTGTCACCGGCCTTGATCAGCAAACGCTGTCTTGGATCATTGACCGCATCGTTGAGGTCGATCCGAATGGCCAATTGGCGATCGCCAGGAATCTTTCGAAGCAAGATCAATTCTGATGGCTGAGTCTGCTGCACAGAACCACCGACAAGGCTGGTTCGCTGAGTCGTTCCGACGCCGAATCGTGATACTGACACCGCTGACAGGACGTCAAGGTCATAGTCACGAGGCAGAGGGAATTCACCGCCGCCGAGCAATCCACCGGTGTAGTAAACATCCGTTTCACGGGAGTCAACATAGACGATGTCGCCGTCTTTCAGGATGATATCCTCAGGCCGGAAGCTTGGAATCTGGCCCGGCTTGAGACGCAGTGGAATGCTGAGTGTGTTGGAATCGTCGGGGACGCTCGGAACAATACCGTAGGGAAACTGGTCCGACTGATTGCTGCGATAAAACTCGGCCATTCGTGCGTCCCGTTGGGCAGTTTGGAGACGAGTACCGCGAAGGATTCTGATTTCAGCTTTCGCATTAACACCCGGGATACCACCTGTCTGGGACAAGGCAGTGAAAACGTCGTTTTGTCCGGCTGGAAGTTGGAGCACGAAACCACGACTTGAGCGGTCGTTACGGTCATTGATAACACGGGTTTGTGCCAAGCCTTGAAACTGCTGGCCACGACCAGCGTTCGAGTTATCCTGACGAACTACGAAAACACGATTCGTTCGCTTACGAAGCTGCGTCACAATGATACGACCACGCTTGATCAAGATCGGATTCGGGCCTTCTCGATAGGCTCGTGTAATCAACGCTTCAGCTTGTTGAACTGTCAGACCTCGTACCGGAATTGGATCGACCAACGGAAGCGAAACCGTACCGTCGTCACGAATTGGAACCGGGAAACCGATCGCCGGAGGCAGGTCACTGTTTGGGTCAGGAATTTGAACCGGAGGTGCCGAACCGAATTCACCAAGCACGTTTTCGATGAACACACCAAGAACGTCTTCTGAATCCAGAGTATAGAACTCGGGGCTGTCCTGACGCAGGCGTGAATAATCGATTGGCACTTTATCCGCTTGCGGCTCCGCAAGGAACTGGCGAGGCACTCTTTGTGCCGGAATCGTATCGATCGGCGAAAACAGTGCCGTGCAACCGGTACTCGAAATGCTCAGTAGCATCAAAGCCAGCATCAGCATCAACGAGCGTTGTCGGCTGCCGATGAATTTGGTTGAGTTGCGACTCACCATCTTGGACTCCCCTTAAACTGGCCATCCTGGCCGAGCGATTCAAAATTTGAAGAATGTATCGAGAAAGCTATTTTCGGTTGACAGGCCAAGCTGCCGTCCGGGTGTCGAACGAACTGCGGACTGTCATCGGCAACGGAATTTCGTTAACAGAAACACTCGCCGAAGGGTCAATCTTGCGACCGCGAACAATCGGAGGTCGCTTAACGGTGGTGGTCACTTTTTGGGTTCCCTGCACGATCGGAGGCAGCGAAGTCTGAGCAGGTTTCTCAATCGACTTGATCGGAGGAAGCTGCTGCGGGCTTGCTTGCGGTTTTGCTGGTGCCTGATAGATCGGCGGAACCTTGGCTGACCGCTGCGGAGCAACAGGAGCAGGTTTGACTGTCGCTGAGTTCATTGTCGCAGGCTTCGCAAGGACCGAATGAGCAACTGGCGTACCCGGCTTGGTCGACGCGTATGGCATCTGCATTGGCTCAGGATTTCGCAACGCCATCGGTGGCTTGGGAGGAACCATTTGCTCGCCAAGTTTCTTCGTGACGACGGAGGATGTCGGCGGAATCATTGTGGCGGATGATTTGGTGACCGGCACATCCGAAGGCAGAACGTTAGTAGCTTTGTCCTGCGTGATTGCCTGGTCGATCATTCGCGACACATGCATCTGGTGGAACGATCCAGCTTTCTCTTCTCGAGCAGCTGCCACTCCAGCAGGATATCCTTCGAACCATGTGTCAACACACTTGGAACCTTCGGCACACTGATATTCGTATCCGCGATACTCTTCCGGCGGCAGAGCGGGAATATACCCGTCGCCTCCATTGCAGACGTCCGAATATCCGGAGCAGAATCCACTTTTGAAGTGATCTGAATATTCACGGTTGCAGTTCGCAAATCGTAAATTGTAAGCACGCTGAGCCCACACTCGGTCGCGGTATGCGATCGCAAGTTCGTCCATGATGCCCAATCGACGAATCGGTCGTGTGCATCCTGTTTGAATGAGTGAAGTGAAAGCCAGAGCCAACAGCATGGTCGCCGCAATGAGGCGTCTGGTAGAGACTTCGCTTGACATGATTTCCCCCTGGTTGGAATGCGGAACGTCTCCACGCGGAGATTACGGGTCGAAACCCAACTGTTCCACTCACTCCATCGCCATTTAAGCTGTAGGGAATTTAGCGAACGTTGTGGCTGTTCCACTTTTCGGGAAAAAAAGGGTGTTGGCAGAAGTGCCAGTTGTGCGGACGAAAGGGTCGCCAGCGCTGCGAGAAGAATTCAAGCTTGCGCAACTAACCTCAGTCCGCCAGTTTGCTGCGCCGAAGCACGTCTTTGGTCTGAGTTTCCGAATACGCTTCGACTCGCCTGGCTAGTTCTGGATCTGAGAGAGCCAAAATCCTCGCGGCCAGCAGTCCCGCATTCTTCGCACCTGACTCGCCGATTGCCAAAGTGCCAACGGGAACGCCGCCTGGCATCTGCACGATCGATAGCAAAGAATCGAGTCCTTGCAGAGCCCTGCTTTTGACGGGAACGCCGAGTACCGGGAGGTTGGTCAGCGAGGCAATCATGCCTGGAAGATGTGCAGCACCGCCAGCTCCGGCGATGATAACTTTAAATCCCCGACCCGCCGCAGACTTGGCAAAATCGAACATTTTTTTTGGAGTCCGGTGCGCCGAAACGACTTCGCAGTGTGAGCCAACTCCCAGTTCGTTCAAGATGTCGTGAGCCAATTGCATGGTCGGCCAGTCGGACTGACTGCCCATCACGATGGCGACGGAAACGGTTGGTGCTGGCTGGTTCATGGCAGTTTTCTTGTGTCCGGGATTTGAAGCGAACATTTTAGTCACGGGCTGCGGATTTCCTATCCCTGGCGGCAGTGTCGAATTCGCGGAATGATCTAGACTCCAGTCTCCCAATCTCCCTATAGTCGCAAAATGCTCAAGCTGTTTCGTTTTGCCGACTTCTGGAACAAAAAGCCGCTGGAAAATTCAGCGGTTAGAATCGAGCGTGCGCTGCTGGACCGAACTCGGCGTCTGGTCGCCGGTCTCAATGTCGACGACGCTTTCGAAAGCATTTCGGGTTCGCTGGTGGTCGCGCGTGGACACGGCAAATCGCTTCGCGTTCTCTATTGCGACAGTCTTTCGCTTCCGATTTCGCCCGCGCTTCGGTCTGCCTGTCAGGATTTGGTTCAAGATCCTCAATCCGTTCAGGAGTACCGCAGTTGCGTTGCCGAGCTGGCGGATGTTCAGGCTGCCGTGATTGAGCAATTGAAGTTGAAAGCTGGCAAGTATGTTGATCGTATCCTTGCGGTTTCAGTGACCGATCCAGGGGTTTGGCTGAATGACTTCGACGGCGTTGTGTCCTACATGAGCCTCTGCGATGCGACTCGACTGGCCGAAAAGACCGGTGTTAGCGTGATCGATGCCTGGCCGGACCGCGACATGGCTGTAGGCGGGAAAGGCTATCCGCTGGACCCGCTCTGCCTGTGGTTGCTGCAGGCGGACCGCGATCGGAAAATCGCCAGGCGTGCAAATGTTGCGATCAAAATAGGCAGTGCAACCAATGGCTACCTGTTGCCACCTTCGGATGGACTTGATGCCGAAGTCCCAACGCTGCGGACGATCCGGACGGAAGGGATGGATTTGATTCGTGGCTTGTTGAAGCTGTCGTCGGTCGAGTCGTTGGCTTCGCCGCGATCAAGGCAACTGTTGGTTTCCGGCATTCACTCGAAAGAACTTTTGGCTCAGTGGAAGCAGATTGATTGCGTAGAGTTGCGAACCGAAGCCATGTTGCGATGCGTCGCACTGCCAACGAACGCCAGCCTGACAGCTGAACAGTTGCTATGCACGGCGATGAAGTGGATCAGTGTCGAGGTGCAGAATGGAATACAAAACTCGTTACAACAGTTGAAATCCGAGTACGCTCGCATGCGAGCGGAGTTGCAGGAAGAGTTGAACGCTGCGCCGCGAACGAGAAAAGCCGGCGGCGGCTTGCTGGATGCTTTCGATCGCTCGCTGCCGGAATTTGAAACGCCAGGCAGTATCACGGTTGACGCCCCCAACCCCATTTCGGACGCGCTCGTTTCGCGATTGCAGAATCACTACGCTGAGACTCAGGTTTCTGGCAGTTGGAGGTCACATTTTTCCGGCGAATCGATGGGAGACGTTGACGGACCCAGTATCCTGGCCGCAATGCTGGGTTTTATGCACGTCGATCAGATGCCTGCGAATATTCCCGCCCTGACCGGTGCTCAGCAGCAACGAATCCTTGGCCGGCTGACACCCGGACGTCCAAACTCGTGGCGAAATTTGCTGAGAGAGATGGCCGACCATGAGCCGTCGGCAATGAAATTACGGGACGCCGTTTAGCGATCTGCAATTTTGACTGTTGAAATTGATGCGACGGACGAAAGTTTCACCGCGTACCGATAAAGCGCCACAGTGCTCTTTCTAAGGATGAGGAGGGTGTTCGGGTGGAAAAACGCGGACAGGCACCGCGGCTATCGCCTTTCCGCCAACACGGCTTCGACTATTTGGCTCGTTCGATTGCCTCGACGATCATCTTCCGAGCTACATCTGCCTCATGTACTTTCGCCAATTTCACCCATTTGCCAGGCTCAAGATCCTTGTAGTGAGCAAAGAAGTGCTCGATTTGCTGGATCGTGATCTCGGGCAGGTCGGAATAGTTGTCGACGTCATCGTATCGGCGAGTCAGTTTCTTCGATGGGACCGCGATGATTTTTTCGTCATGCCCCGCGTCATCTTCCATGATCAGGACACCAATCGGCCGGCAATTCATCACCGCTCCCGGGACGATAGCGCGGGTGTTGCAAACCAGCACGTCAATCGGGTCTCCATCGAGCGACAAACTGTGCGGCACAAAGCCATAGTTTCCCGGATATCGCATCGGCGTATATAGAAAACGATCAACAAACAACGTCCCGGAGGCCTTGTCCATTTCGTACTTGATCGGTTGCCCGCCGTTAGGGACTTCGATGATGACGTTAACGTCGTTTGGAGGATCGTCGCCGATCTTAATTTCGTCGATTCGCATTGCACCGGATGCAAGTAAGGTTCAAATAGGATTAATTGGTCAACGATGAGACCAAGTTGAACACATTGTTGTCGATTGAACAAGCAAGGATCGACATTGAAAAATAAATCGAACGGTTCACAATAGACCCTCAATTCCGGGCAATTGTGCTCAATCCAACTTCCGAAATGAATCTGTGATGTCAGACAGCTCTGCCGCGCTCCGCGCCGAAGTCAATCCAAACTTCAAATACAAATTTCTGCTCATCGGTGTTATTGCTCTGGCTGTGGGGCTGTATCACTTTATCGACCCGATTTTTGTCTATCCAAAAATGCGTCCTGCGTCAGAAGCTTACGAGTTGCTCAAAACGCAACTTAAGGGCGACGACGGCGAATTGCAACGACAGTGGGCCACCATGGCAGAGTCCAACAACTGGACGGAAGGTTCGCCGAAATACAGCCCTGCCGAACTGACCACGAACACGCTCTACAGCTACTTCATCGGTTTCCTGTTTACGTTCGTTGCCGGAATCCCGTGCCTGCTCACTTTCTTCCGATGTCTTGGTCAATGGATTGGCGTGGAAGGCGATCAACTGGTCAACGCGAAAGGTCAGAAGGTTGCGTTCGACCAGATCGAAACGATCGACAAAAGCAAGTGGGAGAAGAAAGGAATCGCCAAGCTTGCGTATTCGGAAAACGGTGTAGCAAAATCGTTCGTGATTGATGATCTTAAATTTGATCGGGTAACATCAGATCAGATCATGGATCTGGTTGAACAGAGAGTCGGCGTCGACAAAATTACCGGCGGAAAGTCGGAGGCTCAATATCGTACGGCTCGCGAAGAGATCGAGCGGGAGCGGGAAGAGCGTCAGAAAATTGAAGAGGCAGAAGCAGAAGCGGATAATTAGTCCGATCAGCAGCCCAGACGTATTGTATCGCGTTTAATAAACTGAACATTGGAGCTTGCGACGCGCGGCTGCGCCATTGCATAATCATTGCTCGGGAAGTGCTTGTTCGGCTGGTGCCGGCCGCGGTCTTCAAAACCGTAGGGCCGCATGGAAATCATGTGGTCGGTGGGTTCGATTCCCATGCACTTCCGCCAAACTACTTCTACCAAACCACGCCTGACTTTGCGGTTCGCACCATGAAAGCTCTTGAACTTGTTGGCCCTTCTGTTTTTGAACTGGTCGACAAAGACGTGCCGCAACCGGCTGATCACGAAGTCCTGATCCGGGTCAAAGCTTGCGGGATTTGCGGCAGTGATATCCACGGAGCCAACGGTAGCAGCGGACGTCGTATTCCGCCAATCGTGATGGGGCATGAAGCCGCCGGCGAGATCGTTGAAGTTGGCGATGACGTCACCGCTTACGCCAGGGGAGATCGAGTGACGTTCGATTCAATGGTTTTCTGTGGCGATTGTCACTACTGTAATCTCGGCCGCACCAATCTTTGCGAGTCGCGCCAGGTGATGGGCGTTTCCTGCGACGAGTTTCGACGCCACGGAGCTTACGCGGAATACGTGTGTGTTCCTGCCAGGATTGTTTGTCCTCTACCGGATGGAATTTCATACGACCACGCTGCGTTTACTGAACCGGTTGGCGTCGCTGTCCATGCGGTTAATCGTGCCAACGTCGTTAAAGGTGAATCTGCGATCGTTGTTGGCGCTGGGTTGATCGGGCTGCTGGTTGTGCAGGCGCTTCGCAACGCGGGATGCTCGACGATCATCGCTTTGGACCTGGTTCCGCAGCGATTGGACCTGGCCATAAAACTTGGTGCCACGCATGCGATGCTGGCCACCGAGGAAAATGTGGTTGCGAAAATTCACGAACTTACTGATGGCCGCGGAGCCCATCACAGCTTCGAAGTCGTTGGAGCAACGGGACCAGTTTCGCTGGCGGTGGATGGCTTGCGTCGCGGCGGAACCTGCGTATTGGTCGGAAACTTGGCGGCGGAAGTCACTTTGCCGTTGCAGAAAGTTGTTACGCGTGAGCTGAACCTCGTCGGAACCTGTGGGATCAATGACGAAGTTCCACTTTCCGTTGAGCTGATCGCGTCGGGCAAGATCGAAGTCGAGCCATTGATTTCGGCACGGAGCTCCCTCGAAGAAGCCGCTGACTGGTTCGAAAAACTTGAGGCTGGAGATCAGCCCTGGCTGAAGGTTCTGGTTTGCCCATAGAGTTCACGACTTGGCCACGAGGTCAAGTGTTGCAAGGCATACGATGCCGTAGTTTGTTGATGTGACATTCATTTCCTGACGGTTGCGTTGCCTTCCAGTCTGTGCTTGATTCAATTGACCCAAGGTTAGCCTGTTGGGCTAGCCGAGCATCGCGAGGCTGTTCCTCAGACGCAGAAAATATTTCTCAGAGTCCCACTATGAACATCGACAAATCAAAAGTTTTCAACTTTCCCAACAAGGTTTCGGCCGCACGGTTGGTGTTGTCGATTTTCGTCTGTGTCCTGATCCCGATGAAATTCTACTGGGCCGCGCTCATTCTGTTTGTGCTCGCTGCCGGAACGGACTGGCTCGATGGCTGGTACGCTCGCAAATACAACATGGTCACGAAACTTGGCCGAGTCCTTGATCCGTTTTGCGACAAGGTCCTGATCTGCGGGACGTTTATTCTGCTGGCGGTTGAGATGAACAGCGCTCTATTCCCGTGGTGGGGGAAAGTCGCTGGCTGGATGGCGGTTATTGTGGTCGCTCGCGAACTTTTGGTTACCGTGCTTCGTTCGATGATCGAGGGGGCTGGAGGAGACTTTTCCGCGAAGATGGCCGGCAAGCTGAAAATGTGGTTTCAATGCATCGCGGCCGGAGCCAGTTTGCTGGCGTTGGCAATGAGCGGCAGCGGAACCGACGTCCCGATCTGGCTGCTAGTCACGATCGCCGTATCGGTGTGGGTGGCCGTTGTTTCGACGCTGCAATCCGGTTGGAACTACGTGGTCGCCGCCAGCGGGTTTGTACTTGATCAAGTAGAAGATTGAAGCCTGCCAAGCGGTAGAAACGGCTTCGCTCTTGCGATCGCTCTGCGAATCGACCGATCTGGAAATTGGTCGCATCGCGTTCGGATAAAGTAAAACGTCTGTGTCCAAGTTCAGGTTGACTTGAGAATGCCATCGACCGGTTTTTGTCAGCTATTTTGTTGGCTTCTTCGTCTTGTCATCCAGCGCACTCATGTCCCAAATTCGAATGGTGCCGTCGCGACTGCTGGTTGCGATGCTGTGTGTATTCGGATCGAGCGCGATATTGTGAACGGCCGCCGAATGACCACGCAGCGTCGCCGTGTTGGTTCCGGTGCTCACGTCCCACAGTCTCGCTGCTCCATCCATACCTCCTGTGACCAAATGAGTGCCAAAGCCACAGAACTGCACGCCCCAGTTGTCCCCCTCGGCGCCTTCGAGCTGCATCACTTTCTCGCCGGTTTCAACATTCCAGATCATGATTTGCTTGTTCCAGCCCACTGATGCGAGCAGCGAACCTTTCGGTGCAAAGGCGACGTTATAGATTGGGCCCTCGTGACCCGAAAAAGCCTGACGTTGGTCAAACGTTTCTGCATCAAAGACTCGTACAATTTTATCACTGCCCACGGTCGCAAACGATTTTCCGTCAGGAGAATAATTTAACCCCATCACTGAACCCGATTGCAAAATGGTTTCGAACTCTGCTCCGGTTTCCAGATCGTAAAAATGAAGCTTTCCAGCCCGGTCACCCGCCAATAGGGTATTCCCATCAGGCGAGAACGAGATGCCGCGAACGCTATTGTCGGCTTGCCATTCCTGTTTCAGCTCAAACGTTTTTGAGTCCCATAGTTTAACCAGACCGTCATCACCTGCCGTGGCGACCAGGTTTCTCGTCGGATGAAAGCGAACGATCCAGACGATGCCACGATGAGCGCTAAAACTCTTTTGGAGCTTTTGACTTGCAAGGTCCCAGACTCTGACGGAGCCGTCTTCAATTCCCGCCACAATCGACTTTCCGGCCGGAGCAAAATCAACTGACCAGACAGTGCCTGGATTTCCTTTCAAAACGACCGAAGGGAACTGAGCCGTAACATCAGTCTTTCGATTATCCGCGTCTTTCAGTTCAACGGACACGCCGTTGGTAACATTCGACCTCGAAGTCCTGCCGTCTCCATTGATCCAGGCCCAGCCGCCGCCAAGAGCGGACGCTGCGAGCAACGCCGCCATCACGCCTGCCGCCAGCCAGCCGCTGAATGACCACCGTCGCCCATTGGCTGAATGTGATCCTGAAAGTTTTCTGACTTCGGAAGAAGCAACCGCCGGAACTTGCAGTGGCGAAATGGGCCCATGTTCCGACACGATGCTGGCCAAAGCACGCGCAACGGGTGCTGCTGAATCGGGACGTTTGTCCGGCGACTTTGAAATCAGGCTCATGATCAAATCAGAAAGCGGTTTTCCGACTTGCGGATTGACCTTTCGAGGCGATGGCGGTTTCTCGTCCATGATTCGCTTCATCACGCCGACCGCAGTTGGGGCTTCGAAAGGAGCGATTCCGGTCGCCATCTCGTACATCACCGCGCCAAGCGAAAACAGGTCCGATCGATCATCGGTTTCCTGCCCAAGAGCCTGTTCCGGCGACATGTACAGCACCGTACCGGTCAAGATTCCGGTTTGCGTCAGCTTGACCTCGTCCGTCACGCGGGCCAGCCCGAAATCCGTCAGCTTGACACGTTCCGTATCGGCTTCGATCAACACATTGGCAGGCTTGATGTCGCGGTGCACCATTCCGCTGGCGTGCGCCGCCGACAAACCGGCAGCGATCTGCATTCCGATTCGAGCAACCTCTTGAGGCGGTAACGGAGACGTTTCTTTGAGTCGTTCTTCGAGAGTCTGGCCTTTGATCAACTGCATGACCAGATACGCAATCTGTTCTTCCTCCAACCGCGCTACCTGATACATCGGCACGACGTGCTCATGAGAAATCGCTGCCGCTGCCCTGCCTTCGCGGCAAAAACGCTGCCTTGCAATTTCGTCCTGCTGAAATCTTGGGTTGAGCACTTTGATCGCGACGCGGCGATGCAGATGCGTGTCAAAGGCATCCAGGACAACGCCCATTCCACCGCGGCCGATGATGCGAGAAATTTCAAAGTGCTGTAATTTGCCGAGCGAATCCGGATCATCCGAAGGAGAAAGAAACGAAAGCTCTCCATCCTGCACCGCCGCACCGAACATCGCGTCGGTTCCGATTTTGCTCTGATCGATCCCCTTCGTCACACGCAGGTCTGGATCGTGAATGTCCGATGGATTCTTGGCGGCCACCGGATTCGCGGAAACGCCAGCCGAACCAATAACATTCCAGTACGCCGAATCGCTTTGAGGTTGGATGTCGATCGAATCGGAAACCAGTTTCTCGACCGGAATTTCGCCCGAGGCAATCGTTTGCAGGCTACTTTGACATTCTGTGCAAGAGCCGACGTGCAGCGTCACGCTGTCCGCGGCTTCGCCAGTCAACGTGCCGAGAATCAGATCACTCAGCTGAGCTCTGGGAGGGCATCCAATCATTCTTCTTCCTCCATCAACCTTTCGACTTCGGCTCGCAACCTCGCAGTCACTCTGCTGCGAGCAACGTAGACAGCGCCACGAGTCATCTCAAGGGCATCGCCGGCTTCATCAGCGGTCATGTTGTTGATTGCCGTCATCTCGAAAGCCGCCCAGGTCTTTGAATCGGTGTTAGGACGAACGATTGCGATCGCCTTTGACATTAGCTGTCGCTGGTATTCCTTTTCCCAGATCTCCGTCAACTCTTCTGTATCGTTGGGGAGCTGGTTGAGGAACGCGTTATGCGTCGAATCGTTGCCAGTGGTTTTGGTTCGTTTTCGTTTTTCGAAAAAGCTGTTCAGGCAGTTTCTGGTGATCGTGAACAACCACGCCCGGAACCCGCCTTTTGATTTCGCATAATCCAGCTTTCCGATGGAATCGCCGACTCGCCGCAGCACTTCCTGCAACAGGTCCGCAGCATCGGCGTCTTGCAGTCCGCGGCTTCGTAAAAACCGAAAAATCATCGGTCCGTACAAATCGACGAACTGTTTCCATGCTTCGTCGTCAGATCGGTCTCGTAACCGAAAGACAAGCGACGCGCGTGTCAGTTTGATGTCTGCCAAGGGAATATGACCGAAAGGAGATGCGGAAATGCGTCTGCCTATTCTATCACTGTGCTCCCGTTTGGCGATTCCAATGGGAGTACCCCAAACGGACCTGGGTCTTACAGCAGTTTTGGAATTTTCCGCAAATCCGTATCGAGAATCACCCAGCAA
The DNA here is from genome assembly GCF_008087665.1 of Mariniblastus fucicola. GTDB lineage: Bacteria > Planctomycetota > Planctomycetia > Pirellulales > Pirellulaceae > Mariniblastus > Mariniblastus fucicola. Next base: position 3,471,275 of record NZ_CP042912.1, on the reverse strand, counting down.
GGCTGGATTAGGCAACTTTCGCGAGATTTGGCGGCGAGAGCCGGGTTTTTCCTCGTGTACACGTCCGTACGAAAAGTTTCAAGTTTTTTTGTCGTCCACTGTAAGCCCATCGAATCTGATCGGTACTCCCTTCCATGGTCGGCGATTCGATGATGATCGAAAGCTCGACGTGCAAGCGAGTGGCTTCCCCTCGGGGTGGAGGCATCGGCGCCCTCAGTCGATCCTCGTAGCCACTCGCTTGCACCTCGAGCTTTTGTGTTTTATGGCCGGCACCAACCGAATGTGAATCGAGAATCCGAACTGACGAATGAACTTGACTCGGGAATAGAAAATGAAACTGGACAATGAACACCTGGCTTCCGCTGGCATGCTGTTACTTCGAATCGGAATCGGAGCCATGATGTTGGTCCATGGGCTTGCGAAGCTCAACGGATTCAACGAGATGTCCGGTTCGTTCCCCGATCCCATGGGCGTCGGTAGCCAGTTGAGCTTAATTCTGGCGATTGGAGCAGAAGTCGGTTGTTCGGTTCTGCTGATGGTCGGTTTAGGGACTCGGTTGGCAGCCATTCCATTGGCTTTCACGATGATCGTTGCCCTTTTTGTCGTTCATGGATCAGATCCATGGAAAGCCAAAGAGCTTGCTGCGGTTTATCTGTTGGTGTACTCGACGCTGGTGCTGACTGGTCCGGGCAAGTTTTCACTCGACCACGTCTTGCTTAATCGGAAGGCTTCGTCATCGGCAAAGGATTCGCCCGAGGGTCATGCAGCGCCGACGGCAGGCTAGTCGTCGCACGCCGTGATCGCTGATGCGTCGACTAATCCGCTCGCGAACCCAAAATTTATTTCTCGCCGCTTCGGCAATCAAAGGTCAACATCGTGAATCAACCATCCAGATCCCCCAGAATCCTCCTCGCTATGATCGCCGCGTTCGCAATTGCGTCCGCGGCGATCGTGAGTGGGTGCAGCCAATCGTCCGGCCAGGCTCCGCCGCGACCCATGCCGTCCGTCACTGTCGCCACGCCGATCACGAAGACGATTGTCGAATGGGACGCCTATGCCGGGCGACTTGAAGCCGTGGATTTGGTTGAGATTCGAGCTCGTGTCAGCGGCTACTTGCAGTCGGTGGACTTCACCGAAGGCCAGATCGTGGAAAAAGGTGATCTGTTGTTCGTCGTCGATCCACGGCCTTTCGAAACCGAGCTTAACGCTGCGAAAGCACGCTATCGCCAAGCCGAATCGAAGCTGGTTCAATCGCGAGCCATGCTGAACGAAGCCAAAGCCCGAAAGCTTCAGTCCGACGCGCAGCTTCGGCTGGCTCAGGCTCGATATCGACGCGCACAATCGCTTGGCCAGAGCAACGCGATCTCTCGCGAAGAAATTGACGAAAGCGAAGCCGAGTTCACGCAAGCCGAAGCCGATATGGAAGGCGTCAAGGCAGGCATCGCGTCGGCCGAAGCAGCTTTGGCGACAGCCGAAGCCGAAGTTGGCGTTGCCGCTGCCGGAATCGAAACGGCGGAACTCAATCTTGAATACACACACATCCGCGCCCCGGTAACCGGGCGCGTGAGCCGCAAGTACATCACCGAAGGAAACCTCATCGCTGGCGGTTCGGCAACTTCGTCGTTGCTAACAACAATTGCTTCGATGAGTCCCATTTATTGCGTGTTTGACGCCAACGAGCAGGACGTCCTCAAGTATGTCCGGTTGGCTCGTTCTGGCGAACGTGAAAGTTCACGAGTCGTGAAAAACCCTGCTTTTCTGGGCCTCGTTGACGAGGAAGGCTTTCCGCACAAAGGCTACATGGACTTCGTCGACAATCGCTTCGACGTGCAAACGGCCAGCATGCGAGCCCGAGCCGTTTTCGACAATGAAGACCAACTTCTCTTGCCGGGCATGTTTGCTCGGATCCGAATTCCCGGAAGTGCACCTCGAGAATCCGTTCTGATTCCGGACTCATCGATCGGTACCGATCAGTCATCGCAGTATGTCTACGTTGTCGTCGATGGAGTGATTGAACGTCGAACGGTAACGCTTGGCCCGATCGTGGATGGTCTGCGTGTGGTCCGCGAAGGACTGACCGGGAAGGAATCGTTGGTCATCGAAGGGCTGTTGCAGGCCCGGCCGGACGCCAAGGTGACAACGGTGCAAGGGACGATCGAACTGGTCGAAGACGGACTGCCGGACAGCTACACCATCGCGCCGCAAGCACAGCCTGATTCTGCTGAAAAGGCCATCGCTTCCGCTAAAGTCAACTCAGCAGAGGTGGTCCAGTGAAGTTTCCTCACTTTTTCATCGAACGACCGATCTTCGCGTCGGTTCTTTCGTTCCTGATCGTCCTTGTGGGCGGGATCGTCTATTTCTCGCTGCCAGTTTCGCAGTACCCGAGCGTTGCACCGCCGACGGTCCTGGTCCGAGCCAGCTATCCGGGTGCGACTCCGGAAGTCATCGCCGACACTGTCGCGACTCCGATCGAGCAAGAAATGAACGGCGTGGACGACATGCTGTACATGGAGTCGTCGTCGAGTTCCGACGGGACGATGCAGCTGACGGTCACGTTCAAGCTGGGTACCGACCTCGACGATGCTCAGGTGCTCGTGCAGAACCGGGTTGCGATCGCCGAGTCGCGACTGCCTGAGCAAGTGCGTCAGATCGGCGTCACGACGACGAAGCAGATTCCTGACATGTTGATGGTGGTCCACCTCAAGTCGCCGGACGAAAGCCGAGATCAACTTTACATCAGCAACTACGCTTACCTCCGCGTTCGCGACGCGTTGATGCGGCTCGATGGAGTCGGCGAAATTCGTATCGCTGGCGGCAACGAGTACGCGATGCGAGTCTGGCTGGACATCGAACGAATGATGCACGTCGATCTGACCGCCGGCGATGTGTTGGAATCGATCAGAAACCAGAATGTGCAAGTCGCTGCCGGCGTGATTGGCCAACCGCCCAACGACGAAACGGGTGACTTTCAGTTGAACGTCACAACGCAAGGCAGATTGCTGAACGAAGAAGAGTTTGGCAACATCATCGTCAAGCGGGGAACCGAAGGTCGTGTTACCCGTCTGCGTGACGTGGCCCGAATTGAGCTCGGGGCTCAGGACTATTCCCGGCTGAGCTACCTTGATGGACAGAACGCAATCGCGATTCTCGTCTACCAGCGTCCAGGGACCAACGCCGTCGATACAGCTGCTGAAGTCAAGAAGACAATGGCTGAACTGGAAGCTGACTTTCCCGAAGGCATCGGCTACGAGATCGCATACAACCCCACCGACTACGTTGCCGAATCTATCGACGAAGTGACGCAAACGCTGTTCTACACCACGCTGTTTGTCGTGTTGACGGTGTTCGTGTTCCTGCATGGTTGGCGGCCGACGATCATCCCCGTAATTGCGATTCCAATTTCCCTCGTTGGAACGTTTGCCATGATGCAATTCCTTGGCGTCACGCTCAATACGCTGTCGCTGTTCGGGTTGGTGTTGGCGATTGGGATCGTGGTGGATGATGCGATTGTGGTGGTGGAGAACGTCGAACGCTTGATCGCACAAGGCTTAAGCCCGCGTGAAGCAACGCACAAGGCGATGGACGAAGTCGGTTCCGCACTGATTGCCACGACGTTGGTGTTGATTGCCGTCTTCGTGCCGACCGTTTTCGTGCCTGGAATCAGCGGTCAGTTCTATCAACAATTCGCGTTGACGATCTCAATCTCGACAGCCATTTCAACCTTCGTTTCGTTGACGCTCAGTCCGGCACTTTGCGCGATTTTGCTCAAGCCGAAGGGTGCTGAGAAAGGACGCATTGAGCGGATCGCGGACTTTCTGTTCGGCTGGTTCTTTCGCTTGTTCAATCGAACGTTTGACTTCAGCAGCAACGCTTACGCCAGCGTCATTGGGCGGCTGGTGAAAAAGTCCAGCTTTGCGATCGCACTGTATGTCGTGCTGCTCGTGTGTACCGGTTTGAGTTTCCGGCTGGTTCCCAATGGCTTCATTCCGAATCAGGATCAGGGCTACATCATCGTCAGCATCGGCTTGCCTGACGGAGCATCGTTAGCGCGAACGGATAAGGTGACTCGTCGCGTTGCCGAGATTGGAAAGTCAATCGATGGCGTGAAGCACGCGGTTGGCATCGCTGGCCTTTCCGGTTCAACGTTTACGATCAAGCCGAACGCAGCCGTGACGTTTTTGCCATTGGAAGACGCCAAGGATCGAGCCAGTCGTGGTCGCGGGGTTCAGCAGATTGCTGCAGACTTGCGTCGTGAAGTCGCCAGCATCAATGAAGCCCAGATTTTGATCATTCCTCCGCCTCCCATCCGCGGTATTGGTCGTGGTGGCGGATTCAAGATGTACGTTCAGGATCGCGGCGGCGCCGGATTGAATAAACTCAACGAAGTCGCCGGCACAATGTTGGCCAAATCGAATGCACAACCCGGTTTGCAGCAGGTGTACACGAACTTGCGGATGAACGTGCCACAGGTCTACGCCAGCGTGGATCGAGTAAAAGCCGAAATGCTTAACGTGCCCGTGAACAACGTGTTTCAGGCTCTGCAAGTTTATCTTGGTTCCGTCTACGTCAACGATTTCAACTTCCTTGGTCGAACCTATCGGGTCACCGCGCAGGCGGAACCGGAGTTTCGTGACCAGGCCGAAGACATTTTGAATATTCGAACGCGAAGTGCGACTGGATCGACTGTTTCGCTTGGCTCGCTGGTCGAAGTCACCCACACGGCAGGTCCGGACCGTATTGTTCGCTTCAATCTGTTCCCGTCAGCCGACCTCAACGGTTCGACAGTTCCCGGTTTCAGCACGGGCGAATCGTTGACGACGATGGAAAGGCTCGCGGATGAAAATCTCCCGCCAGGTTTTGGCTACGCGTGGACAGAGATCGCGTTTCAGGAACGACAGGCCGGGAACACGATTGTGTTCTTGTTTCCGCTGGCTGTCCTGTTCGTGTTCCTGGCGTTGGCGGCCCAGTATGAAAGCTGGTTGTTGCCGCTGGCCATCATTCTGATCGTTCCGCTGTGCCTGCTGTTTGCACTCGTCGGAGTCTGGTTTCGCGGAATGGACAACAATATTTTGACTCAGATCGGCTTCATTGTTCTGATCGGTCTGGCGTGTAAAAACGCGATTCTGATCGTCGAATTTGCGAAGGCCGAGGAGGATGCGGGCAAGTCACGTTTTCAAGCCGCGATTGATGCGTGCCGTTTGCGTTTGCGTCCGATTTTGATGACGGCGTTTTCGTTCATCCTCGGAGTCGTGCCTCTACTGATCGCAACAGGTGCCGGTTTCGAAATGCGACGTGTGCTCGGCACCGCCGTGTTCGCCGGAATGATGGGCGTGACGCTGTTCGGGCTGTTTCTGACGCCGGTTTTCTACGTTGTCCTTCGCGGCATCGGAGGTTCTTCGGAAGATAAACCGAGCGATGAGATTTCGCATCGGACTGACGAAGCAAAGCTGGCTGCAGGAGCTTCGGGAGTTGCCGCAGCGGGTTCGGAAACGAATTCAGCAGGCGAACCGACGGCTGCGATGGAACTTCCTGAGTCCGATATCGTTCCGCTGGATGAGTCTTCCGACGACGAGGATGAACAACAGTCGGAAAGCGAAACTGAGAAAGAATTTAACGACGAACAGGAAGAGTAAACAAACAGTCCTCGCTGCGGCGTTTGACTACCACAGCGAGGACAGCTCATTTTGCAAGATTCGTAGCAATTACTTGCGTGAAAGGTAAGCATCCATCGATTTTGGCCGATAGGTTCCGTCAATGTGGGCCTGGATTTTGGGCCAGATGTGCTTCGCGACATCACGTCCGAGTTTCAAACCTGCGATGTTGTCGGACTGGATGTGGTATCCCCCCATCACACGGGAGATGCCAGCCAGTTCGGCAGCAGCGGTGAAGGTAGGGATCGGCAGCATCACGTCGCAAGATGCGTGTTCTTCTCCGATAATCTCGGCCAGCGGTCGGCCGTCGAGTGTCTGCATTTGTTCACACGTAAATCCGCTTTCGGTCAACTCGCCCGCGTGACGAGGCTCCACAAAGCCGCATTCGTCGCTGCCCGTGAACAGCTTCAGGATTTCTGCACAACCGCCACTGATGCAACTGTGCCCCGAAACGTAACCGGGAAACGGTGGCGTGATGAAAGAGCTCGGTGAATACGGATGCCACTCGTCCCCCAAAATGTCCGCGACGCCTTTTCCAGGCCCGCGCCAGCCTTTGATCGTCTTGCCTTTGTAGTAGTGGCGAACCAAAGTCCATGGTCGCGAGCTGTCGTAGTATCGCTTTGATTCCCACGACGCAATGAACGTGTCCAGAGCACAGTTGCCCACCGTGAAGAACAGTTTAACGTCGCGATCAAGATCGTTTTGGTCACGCATTGAAACCACCATGGCGAATTTCAGCCAATGACCGGATTGACCCGTCGAACGGGGACCATCGCGCATGAATTCGACGATGGCTTTCTGTTCCGGTGTCAACGAAGCATTGAACTTAATGCACTCGTCAACTTCCTGCTTAAGCTGATCGCTGCCAACGAGCGGAGGTGGTCCAGGGCGAAACTGATCGGCACTCTCAAGACCAAACGTTTTGACTCGATACCAGTGCGGTGTCAGAAATCCCATCTCAATCTTGCCGCCTTTGCCGTCGTCGAACGGAATTATCTGCCAGCGATCGGGGTCATTCGTCCTGTCAGATGGATTCACGGGGCGATACATCGTGTAATCAGAATACGGTTCGCCATTGGAACCCTCCTCATCGCCTAATTGATTGGCTCCGTCGTGATGTCGAAACTCGAGCACCTTTCGAGCGACGTAGTTCCCGATCCCGATTGGAGTGGTCAGGTTCTCCGACTTATCTGCAGGGTCGTAGCCGGCCTTCTTCATTTCCTCGGTCAGGTAATCAGCGAAGTTTGGATACTGGTCGACGCAAGTCCGGTACATCGCGTAAGCGATCGCAGTTTCCTTGTTCGCCAGAGTTCGCTCGGATTCGGGACGACGGAGAGATCCGCCAAGCAACGTTCCGACAGCTTTATCATCGTAGGCTGCCCAGGCGTCAAACATGGCCGTGATTGGAATCGCCATTTGCCGCGACAGAATCGTAGGCATTGCTCCGACCCGTTCGACATCGCGTGCCGCCGCTTCGAGCATCACGCCCGTCCAATGATAGGCCGCTGAAGGTTTGTGTTTGACCTGTGAATTGTTATTCTCGGGTATCTGCTGAGCTACGGAACTCAAAGACGTGAGAGTGACGATTGCTAAAACGGCAGAAAGCCGTAAAAGATGACGCATGGTGGTAGGCCTCAGAAAATCGAACGTGCCAAATGTGGAGATGATGCACAATTGTTCCCTCTGGCTTGGACAACGTCTGTAGACGAACGCGGTCCGGCTTGTGGCAATTTGGCTACAGCTGGCACCATTTGTCGAATGGCCGATACGTCACAGGCTGTTTAAAGGCTACGATTGGAGCATGAAAACAGAGTCCACCAGTTCCCGCCATACACCCACGATCAGCCAGCGACAGATGTGGGTCGTTGCCCTCGTTACGTGGCTGCTGGCGGTGTTTTTGGCCGTGATCTATCTTCAGGAGCGAAGCAAAGAGTGGCAGTTGCGGTCCGAGCAGTCGAAGTATCGGCTTGAGCTGGCACAGGAGATCGTGTCGCGAAATCTTGATCGCGTACGCGCCGATCTGCTGTTCGTTGCAAAGCTTCCAACGGTGAAGTCCGCCAATAAGAAGACCCCCGAGTCGTTACGTGAAACAGAAGCCGGATTTGCAGCATTCCTGGCCAGTCAGAAAACCTACAGCCAGATTCGTTTGATCGATCGCAAGGGAATGGAAGTCGTTCGTGTCGACTGGAACGGCAGCGAGGCGAATGTCGTCCCGGTTCGTGACTTGCAGGACAAAGCCGAACGATACTACGTGAGCGATTCTCTTTCCCTGGAACCTGGGGAGATGTTCACTTCGGAATTCGACCTCAATGAAGAACAGGGCGAGATCGAGCGACCTCTCCGTCCGGTAATTCGATTTGTTACTCCCGTGCCTGATAGCGGGCAGCCGGGAAATTTGCTGGTATTCAACTATGAGGGCTCCGACTTGCTGAGGGAGTTGGCGAGCATCTCACTACCGGGGCGCACGTATCTGGTTCGCAACGACGGGCAATTCCTGCTTGCACCAACCAGCCAGTCGGCGTGGGGGTGGATACTTGGACACCATCAGAATTTCGAATCTGTTTTTAAAGGATTGAGTCTTGCAAGTATTTCGGAGGACCAAGTCGTACAAACGCCGCACGGTTGTTTCTCAGCTCGGCAGCTCGCGCCCGAGTCGCGTGGTTCCGGCTTCAGCAACGTTCCCCCCGGGCTTCGGTTAGTGTCTCATTTTTCAGTCGAAGAAACGTTTGTTCGCTCCCGGCAATTGCTCTATTGGCTGTTGGCATTGGGCGGAGTCATGTTGGTCCCGCTGGCTCTCGTAACTCGTTTTTGGGCGGCTGCGATTGATCGTCGTGAATTGCAGAATCAACGTGTGGCGGATTCGGAAAAACGGTTGAGGGAACTTTCTTCGCGATTGGTCAACTTGCAGGAAGACGAAAGGCGCGCGATCTCTCGCGAAATCCACGATTCGTTGGGTCAGCAGGCGACGGCGATCAACCTTAATCTACGACTGTTAAAAGGGAATTTGAATGCTGACAGCGAGCCGCAACTGGAGATGTTGATTGACGAAAGCGAACAGCTTTTGTCGCATTTGCACGGCTTTGCGACGCGAGTTCGGCCGGCAGAACTCGACGATATTGGACTCAAAGAAGCTGTCCAAAGCCACATCTGGGATTTTGAATCACGGACGGGAATCGATTGCGAGTTTCGCTGGAACGTTGTCGATTTGAAAGTCGATGAAACGATCGAGGAAAACGTTTTTAGGCTGGTTCAGGAATCGCTTAACAACATTGCGAAACACGCGCAAGCAAAACTTGCGTCGGTCGAACTCAAGTTTGAAGAATCTGAAAATGGCTCCGAGCTTCAATTGATCATCCTCGACGATGGCGTTGGCCTTAAAGCCGATTCTGGTGCCAGCGGAAACACAGGGGATGAGCAGGCAACTGCCTCAGGCAGTTCGGGGCGACTTGGGATGTTGGGGATGAAAGAACGAGTCGAACTGCTTGGTGGACGAATCGACGTCACCACGCGAAACACTGGCGGCGCAGCCATAAAAATTGAGATACCTGTGAAGGATAGCCGACGATGAAACTTGTGCTTGCTGACGATCACACCATGGTTAGGGAATCGCTTGCGCGAGTTCTTGATTCCTGCCCTTCCGTTTCCGTTGTCGAACAGGCGGGAGACGGTATCGAGCTGAAGAAAGTGATCGAGAAAACGAAGCCAGAATTTGTGATCATGGACTACTCGATGCCTAACCATCAGGCCGTCGACGCGATCGGTGACTTTTTAAGCACGTATCCCAAAATGAAGATCGTCGTATTGACGGTTCATGAGAATATTCACTACGCCGTGCGCGTGCTCAACGCCGGAGCGCATGGATACCTTATTAAAGCCGCCGCGGTTGACGAATTGCTGGGCGCGATCGAAGCCGTCAAGCACGGAAACGTTTACGTGTCGCGGAAGATTGCAGACAAGGTCTGGCAGCAACTACGCGCCGGCAAGGATGGGAAAACGGGCTTGGGTTCGTTGTCGACCAGAGAGCTGGAAGTGCTGAAGTTGCTCGCCGAAGGACACTCGCTGCAAGAGAGCGCCAACGAACTCGGCATCAAGGTCAGCACTGTTTCGACTTATCGCAGTCGGATCATGGAAAAACTGTCGTTAAAATCCAACGGCGAACTGCTTCGATTCGCGATCGACAACCAGATCATTACCTAGCAGCCGATCTCGAGATGAACACAAAACGTGGACAGCTGTGAATCAGCAACATCCTGATTTCATGGCCATTACATTCTCTGAAAATTAACAAAGTCTGATTCTTGACAGAGTACAGATTCGCGGGTAGAACAATCGTATGACCACAGATCCAGCCAATTTATTACGTGAAAACGGGGTTCAGGTCACCGCGCAGCGAGTCGCAGTGCTGAGGGTGGTATCCGCCCAACCGCATTCGACCGCCGATGAGGTGGCCGTTGCCGTTCGAGCTGAAATCGGAGCGATTTCCCGGCAGGCCGTCTATGACGCGTTGGGAATTCTCTCAGAAAAGCATCTCATTCGGCGAATCCAACCCGCAGGTTCACCGGCCCTTTATGAGGACCGAGTCGGTGACAATCACCATCACGTGATTTGTCGCACTTGTGGAAAGACCGCGGATGTTGACTGCGCCGTCGGATCGGCTCCTTGCCTGAACGCGTCTTGCGATTCAGGTTTTGAGATCGACGAAGCGGAAGTCATCTATTGGGGGACATGTCCTCAATGTGCGGCGTCGCGGAATGTAGAGACTTAGTCTTTCCTTCGGCGTGTCGGCGAGCTGGATCTGGGGACGACCAATCAACCCTGGAAAATACGGAGAATGAAATGTTAGTTAAAGCGAGCAAACGTCTCGTGCTTGCCGCCGTCATTGTCGGCTGCTCAGTAGGAGCCAACATGGTTGTGGCTCAAAGCGAATCAGCGCAAGTCGATGCAGCTCAAGTTGCAAACGACGACGCTCCTCACGCCACGAAAATCCTTGGCGTGAATACTGCTGAAGGAGTCACTTGCCCGGTGACTGGTAAGACTTACACTTCAGCCTCGGCGGCAATGGCGACATCTGCCCACGCGACTACTGAACTTGCCAAAACTGCGATGGCGAAAGCTGCACCAGCGGCGGCCAAGGCCGTGGCGCCTGCTGCTCCCGCGCCTCAGGTTCACATTGCGTACGCGAACCGTGATTGGTGGCCGAACCAGCTTCGGCTGGACGTCCTTCATCAGAACACGCCCAACAGCAGCCCGCTTGGAGCGGACTTCGACTACGCGGCCGAGTTCCAAAAACTTGATCTCGCCGAAGTCAAAAAAGACATCGAAGAAGTGCTCACGACCTCACAGGATTGGTGGCCAGCCGACTACGGTCACTACGGTCCATTCATGATCCGTCTTGCGTGGCACAGCGCTGGTACTTACCGAACCAATGATGGTCGCGGTGGTGCTTCGTCTGGAACGATTCGTTTCGCACCGCTCAATAGCTGGCCGGACAACGGAAACCTCGACAAAGCGCGTCGCGTGCTGTGGCCGGTCAAGAAAAAGTATGGCAACAAACTTTCGTGGGCAGACCTGATCATTTTGACAGGCAACGTTTCCCTTGAGTCGATGGGTTTTGAGACTTTCGGCTTCTCGGGCGGACGCGCCGACGTTTGGGCACCGGAATCTGAGATCTACTGGGGCCCGGAAAGCGAATGGTTGGCTGACAACCGCTATTCGGCTGACAAACAGCTCGAAAATCCGCTGGCAGCGTCTCAAATGGGCCTGATCTACGTCAACCCACAAGGTCCTAACGGCAAGCCGGATCCTCTCGCTGCTGCGGTTGATATCCGATTGACGTTTGGGCGCATGGCGATGAACGACGAAGAAACCGTCGCCCTGATCGCCGGTGGTCACACGTTTGGAAAAGCTCATGGTGCTGCTGATCCAGCCAAATTCGTGGACGTCGAGCCTGAAGCGGCCGGTCTGGAAATGCAGGGTCTCGGCTGGAAGAACTCGTTTGGAAAAGGCAACGGATCGGACACGATTACCAGTGGCCTCGAAGGCGCCTGGACATCAACTCCGGCCCAATGGTCAACCGGTTACTTCGATAACCTTTTCGGTTTCGAGTGGGAATTGACCAAGAGCCCGGCGGGCGCATTGCAATGGAAGCCGAAAGACGGTGGCGGCGAAGGCTCTGTTCCTGACGCTCACATTGCGAACAAGTCACATGCTCCGATGATGTTCACGACGGACATCTCAATGAAAGTGGATCCAATCTACGGTCCAATTTCAAAACGCTTTCATGAGAATCCGGAAGAGTTCGAAAAAGCGTTCGCCAAAGCCTGGTACAAGCTTACGCATCGTGACATGGGGCCGCACGTTCTGTGTTTGGGACCTGAAGTTCCGGAAGCACAATTGTGGCAGGATCCGATTCCAAAAGTCGATTACGAAGTAATCGGCGACGCGGACATCAAGACGCTCAAAGGCAAAATTCTTGAATCCAACCTTTCGGTATCTCAGCTTGTTTCTGCAGCTTGGGCTTCGGCTTCAACGTTCCGCGGAACGGACAAGCGTGGTGGTGCCAACGGTGCTCGTATTCGCTTGGCTCCACAGAAAGACTGGGCTGTCAATCAACCGGCTGAGCTGGCAAAGGTCATCACGGCTCTGGAGAAAGTTCAGGCTGATTTCAACACCGGCGGTAAGCAGGTTTCAATGGCGGACTTGATCGTGTTGGGCGGTTGCGTTGGTGTTGAGAAAGCTGCCAAAGAAGCTGGCCACGAGATCGAAGTCCCGTTTACTCCGGGACGTGCAGACACGACTGCAGAGCTTACCGACGTCGATTCATTCGATGTGCTTGAGCCAAAAGTCGATGGCTTTCGCAACTATATGACCGACTACGGACAACGTCGCCGACCGGAAGAAATGTTGGTCGACCGGGCTCATTTGCTGACGCTGTCGGCTCCTGAGATGACCGTGTTGGTGGGCGGACTTCGCGTGCTCGATCCAAACTTCGGCAATTCCGAAGTCGGAGTGCTGACGGATCGTAAAGGCGCTCTGACCAATGATTTCTTCGTCAATCTGCTGGATTCCGGGGTCATCTGGAAGAAAGCTCCCAAGGGCGAAAACATGTACGAAGGCCTCGACGCAGACACGGGCGACGTTCGCTGGAAAGCAACGGGCGTGGACCTCGTTCTCGGGTCGAACTCGCAATTGCGTGCGTTGTCGGAAGTCTACGCGTGCAGCGATTCAGGAGACCAGTTCGTGAAAGATTTCGTCAAAGCCTGGGACAAGGTGATGAATCTCGATCGCTTTGATCTAAAGTAGTGACATCGGTTAATTGGGAAGCGCCGTTTGATGAAGGCCGCGAGTTGTTGCTCGCGGCCTTTTTTCATGCACACTCAAACGGTTCGGAAAATGAATTCTCAAAACCTAACTTCGTTGAACGCTTTTCGGGTCGAAATAGTCCGCGACCTGGCCGTCGAAAATGGTGACCGCCTGTTTGACAAATTCGTTGTCGTTGAGCACGCGAATCTGCTGCACGCGTGAGAGCGTTGGAGCAATGTTGTTCCGATTCGGAGCGTTCTTTGACAGCACAAAGTCGACTCGGATGCGACGCCCGGCCAAATTGTAAATCGCCTCTTCGATCTTGGACTTGCTCTCGGTTCGCGAGCACATTTTTCGATGCATCGCGTCGAACAACGCGACTTCGATGTGATCTGCGGAACATTCTTTGAGCGTGTCAAAGTTCGACGCCATGTCGGCAGTCATATCGCCCATCGACTGAAGGGCTGAGCGATAAAGAGCGCTCAAGCTACTTGGCGAACCACCGCTCGGGGGCTCTGATGTTGCAGTCGCTTCAGACGCTGTCGATGCTGAAGCGAGCGGCGACGCTGTAGCCCCCAGTGCCGTCGCGGGAGATAAACCGGAGCCAGCGGAGTTAGCCGGGTTTGCGACGGACGAACCGCCGGCAGGCTTGTTTGCGCTTGCGATGGAGGTCGACTGCGAACTTTCCGTCGCTGCCGCCATTTGCGAGCCATTCGATGCGGAAGCCGAAGACGCCTGCGCAGGCGATCGGTTGTTTTGCGGGTTGGCGGAGTTGTTCGCCGAAGGCTGTTTTGCGGTTTCAGGATTCGATGGAGTCTCTGGCGCAGCGGCTGCGGAATTGTTCGTTGCAGCTGAATCTTGGGTCGCCGTCGGAGCGGCGGTTGCCGTTGAAGAAGCACCGTTTGAGTGCCCTCCGTCCGCGGAACTGTCGGGTGCTGCACCGCCATGAGATGCAAAACGGCCCGTGGCCGAATCAACTACCTTTTTTTTTACGCTCCCGGAAGTTTGCACCACCGCTTTGCCGGCTGGCATATTCTTCAGCGAGTTCACCAAATCGGAAATCGATTCAAGGTGTTCCAGGTTGGAAATTCGAACTGCGGCGACTTCCAACAGCACCCTCGCGTGCAAGCTGGACTGCATTCGCACCACTGCTGTGTCGAGAATCTGGACGATCGTCAGCATTGTCTGCAACCCCAGCTGCTTTCCGACTTCGCGCAGTCCGTCAGCATCCGAGGCTGAACAGCTTTGTAAAACCTCATCGCCGCAACCGATATGCGTGGCCATCATGTCGCGAAAATAGCCCAACAACTGGCCCGTCAACTGTCCCGCGTCGACGCCGTCGGCAATGCTTTGGTGAATCAGATTCATCGTCGTTTTCGAATCGTGAGCCGTCATCGCGCTCGCCAACTCTGCAATGCGACTCATGTCCGTCGTGCCCAAAAGCTGATGGACTTCGTCAACGCTGATGTCGTCGCCGCAAAACGAAAACAGCTGCTCTAACAGTGACTGGCTATCTCGCATCGAACCGTTGGCTCGCCGGGCCAGCAATTGCAATGCCTCGTCGCTGGCCTTCACGCCTTCGTTTTCCGCGATTTCACGCAGCCGATTTGTAATCTCGTTCGGTTGCACCGGAGAGAAATCGTACCTTTGGCAGCGAGACAGCACCGTGATCGGAATCTTTTGCGGGTCCGTTGTGCAGAAGATGAACTTCACATGTCCCGGCGGTTCTTCCAGCGTCTTCAGCAGCGCGTTGAAAGCCTGCTGAGTCAGCATGTGAACTTCGTCGATAATGTAAATCTTATAGCGACCGCGGCCCGGTCGAATCGCAGCATTGGACCGTAGTTGACGAATCTCATCGATGCCGCGGTTGCTGGCACCGTCGATTTCCAGCACATCCACATCTTCGCCGACGGAAACCGACTTGCAGATTTCGCACTCGTTGCAGGGTGTCGGAGTCGGGCCTTTTTCGCAGTTAAGGCATTTGGCGAAAATCCGCGCGGACGAAGTCTTGCCGACTCCGCGCGCTCCGGTAAACAGGTAGGCGTGACCAACCCGATTGGATTCAATCGCGTTGGACAGGGCTTTGGCAACGTGGCCTTGGCCAACAAGGTCGCCAAAGGCCTGCGGTCGGTAGCGGAGAGCGACAACCTGATACTGGTCGTTCGCACTGGAGGTAGTCGAATTGGCTTCTGGAAGGCTCATAATGGTCGAAATTGAGGTGTGGTGCGATGTCGATATTCTATCGTCTAAAGCCGGTCTTAAGAATGCGCCCAAACCGCCGTTTTGAAGATGCTTTCAAGGGCCCAGCAATTGCCATGCGTTGGGCCCGGTCTCTCGTTTGAATTTCGAACTCCAAAACGCTACGCTATCGACATCGTTGGGCATCCGAGTCCGGCGGAAACGATCCAAAACGCGGAAGCCACGACCATGGGACTTTTAGATATCTTCGAGCAAATTCTCCAGCCACAAAAGCAGCCCAGTCGCAACTCGGGTGGCGGTCGCAGCGCTGGACAAAGTCGTGGAGTCCGACTTCCGGATCTGGATCCAACTCCCAGGGTCGGTGACGGTGGCATTGGAGACGTGATGCACTCGGTCGTGCAAGTCGTCGCGTTGCGTGAAGGTTTTATGGGCGGCATGTCTTCGGCATGGACCGGTTCGGGAACAATCGTTCATCCGCAAGGAGTCATCCTGACCAACTGCCACGTCGCCAACCCGCGGGCGATGGGCATGTCGTCGCCGCCGGCAGACCGGTTGGGGATTGCCATCACCGAGGAATCGGATCGTGCTCCGGCGCTTTCCTACTTCGGTGAATGTGTCTGTTATGACGCGGATCTTGATCTTGCCGTGATTCGCATCGTGTGCGACGTGAAAGGACGGAAGGTCAGAAAGCTCAATCTTCCTTCGGTTGCTATAGGAGACAGCGACGAACTGGATCTTGGCGACCGAATCTCAATCTTTGGCTATCCCGGAATCGGAGGCGAGAATGTAACGTTTACGTCGGGTAGCGTTTCCGGATTCTCAAAAGAAAAAGGCGTGCGACATCCTCGGGCGTGGATTAAAACCGACGCGACAATCGCGGGCGGAAACTCAGGTGGCACCGCGGTGTGCCCCAAAGGGTTCCTGGTCGGCGTGCCAACTCAAGCGGCTGCCGGAACCGGGATTACTCCTGTCGATGCACGACCTGTGCTGGACACGAATCGAGACGGAAAGATCGACCAGCGAGACACGCCGATGGCGATCGGTGGTTTCATCAACGGGCTTCGTCCCGTCAATCTGGCAATTCCGCTGCTGGAAAAAGCCGGGATGCGAATTGGCGATGACCGTGGTCCGTCGTCTGACATGCCGGAGCACAAACCGGCGCCGATTCGTGGCTTTGATTTCGATCTGGTTCGTGAGAAGCCCGAGTTTTCGAACTTGCTGTTTTCAACACGCGTTACCGACGACGGCCGACCGATCTATCCGACGTCCAGTATCCCCGCCGGAGTCGATGAAGTTTACGCTTCTTTCGATTTCGACAACCTGCGAAATGGGATTGCCTGGAGTGTCGTTTGGATGAACGAGGGCAAAGTCATCATCGAGCAGAAGGATACCTGGGACGATGGCGAGGAAGGCCGCAAGACGGTCAAGATCGCGAACCAGCGAGGTGTTCCAAACGGAAAATACACTTTGGTCGTCGGGATCAAGGAAGAGATTGCTCTTGAAGGCGAAATGCACGTCGGACCGCTGGTCGATGAATCTGACAGTGAAATCTCTGGTCGCGTGGTCGACGGCGAATCCGGACGAGGCATCGACGGTGCGTTGGTAATCGTGCTCAAACCTCGCGTCGAAATGCGTCAATTTCTTTCGT
Source organism: Mariniblastus fucicola (assembly GCF_008087665.1). Taxonomy (GTDB): domain Bacteria; phylum Planctomycetota; class Planctomycetia; order Pirellulales; family Pirellulaceae; genus Mariniblastus; species Mariniblastus fucicola. The sequence goes on along the minus strand of NZ_CP042912.1, from coordinate 3,454,475 downwards.
CACGAAGAGAATCAGACGTCCAAAGCTCAACTGAGACGGATCGTGAAGGTTCATTTCAGTTGCCCGAACAACTCCCCAAAGGCAATGCGTATAGTATGGTTATCGCGGCAAGGGGATTTAAGCCGTTGACGGTCGAGCATGCTTTGCGTGTTAGTGCAGGTGCTCCCGAGCATGCCAATATCGGCGACATTGAGCTCGAAAGAGATTGAGTTCCACGACGCGAAGTTGATTTTAGCCGACTTCGAGCCGATACTTGAATTAGTGCCGCGTTGATAAAGCCGTTGGGGATTGCAGTATGAAACTGATTGGATACGCCTTTGAAACTGGTCGGATTGACTTCCCCCGCGAAGTCAATCCCTGGGCGTTCCAGATGATCGACAGCGGTATGAAAGCCAGTCAGAAAGATCGCATCGTGCTGGATCCGTTGCAGGCTCCGATCGAATTGCATTCTGCTGACGTGAATGATGAAGAACCGTCGTGGATGAGGTCGACCGAATTGTTGCTGCAGTCGGCGAACCAAATCATTCTTCAATATCGTGAGCCGGGGTTTCTGCGATTCCGCAAGGCGACTCATGACGCGAAACAAAACCGAACGTTCATCACGCTAGGCAATCAGGATGAATCGAATCTCTACGCGTTGGAGAACTGGGGCAACATCCGGTACTTCTTCGCGCTGCGTCGCAACATCATCAACTTTGATATCACGACCTTGATCACGCACAAAAAAGGTCAGGGCGCCGACGAAAAAGGCGTTCAACGGGTCGAATTGCCAGCGCGAATGGAAATGGTCGACAACGTTCCGAAAATGACCTTTGATTCTTCAGGTTCAAAAGCGACGCCTGACATCATTGATTGGCGAGGGACTGTTGTAGAAGGTGATACCGGTCGGTACTGCCCGGACAACAGCTATATCAATTTGACCTTTGCCCAAGTGGTTCGTCCGTTCACGTTCTTGCACGAAGACCGCACCGAATTTCATAATCACTCGTTCACTTTTAGTGGGCCAAAGATGGAAGGCCTGTTGGCACGAACCATCCGCAATCGCATGCGAGATGCCGCCAATCCGGATTTGGCATAGCTGTGCGTTGAACACGTCGTCCCGAATGAAATTGCGGCTTGAAGAACCAGGGAACGGCGCGCGAAAAGACGGTCTGATTCGAATTCCGTGCCGATTCGAATTCCAACAAACTACAGCTTGATATCGTCCGGATCGGTGTTTGGAATTGGGAGGTCAAGAAGTCCGTCTTCGAATTCTGAATCAGGGTCCGCGCTGAAATTCGAGTCCGCTTCTGAGTCGTCCAGCTTGAACTTCGGCTCGTCTTTTTCCAGGACCAGTCCGTCAGGCACCAGGATCGGTGCGTATGAATTGATCGTGGGCACCAGTCCCAACGGATCTCGCGAGAATACCCACAGCAACAACAGATAGGCGATTGGTGCTGCGAACATGCCGCCGATGACGATCTTGAGTACCTCAATCGCTGGACTTCGTTTCGGTTGTGCGTTTCGAGAACTCGACGACGATCTCGAACCCGGCTTTCGCAAGTTTACGTTTCGTAACGCCGCGGCTTCGCGTTGCTGCTGCAATTTTTCGCGTTCACGTTTGGCACGTTCTGCGCGACGCTCCAGTTGTAACTCTTCTGCTTCGCTAAGTTGGCGATTGGCATTGACCGGAGTTCCGTTGGTTGACTGATCCCGGGACGAAGACTGCGAAGATGACTTTCGTCGGCGACGGCGACGCTTCCTGATGCCCGACGCCAATTGCGGAGGCACTACGAATTTCCCATCAAGCTGTTCAGCGGCGCCAGTGTCGATCTGAAACGAGTCTGCTGATTCAGAATCCCGTTCGGCAATAGAGCCAACGCTGGGACCGTCGACAATGGTGACTTCTGGAATTTGATCGAGAAACGCTACGAGGTCGAACTGAATGCTGCAATGTGGGCAACTGACCGCGCTGTCGGGACGAATAGTAATCGGAATTCGAATAATCCCTTCGCACTGCTTGCAGTTGGCAAAGAAGAATTTCGTTTTGTTATCCGACATCGAACTCATTGTCATCATTAGGATCCGGCTGGCGAGAGCAGTCTAATCCTGTTTTCGAATGGATGACAGTCGCCTCTATCGATGAATATACCTACATTTGTGGTGCGAGAGCAAATTGCATTTCGCAATCGCTACAGTCCGTAAACTGGAAGTAGCTTATTTCGCAAATCCGTTATCAACGCGTCGTGCGACAAAGCCTGCCCGGTCACTTTCTTCGCCAACTCCGGTGACGAGTACGATTGGCCGTGATGGTGAACCCGCTCATTGAGCCACTTTTTCAACTCGCTGAACTCTCCGTTTGCGAAAGGTTTCGCCAAGTCTCCGCATTCTGCCTGTGCCGCCGCAAAGAACTGGCTGGCGTAGAGATTGCCCAGCGAGTAGGTTGGGAAATAGCCAAAAAGTCCGGCACTCCAGTGGACATCCTGGAGAACACCGTCCGCAAATGACGGTGGGATGATACCCAGCGAGGACTCGTATTTCGCATTCCAGGCGTCTGCCAGATCGTCCACCGCAAGGGTGCCGTCGATCAAATCTCGCTCAAGCTCAAATCGAATAATGATGTGCAAGTTGTAGGTCGCTTCGTCCGCTTCGACGCGAATTAACGAGGGCTCCACAACGTTGATCGCGGCGAAAAAATCGTCCAGCGACTGATCGCCAAGCGATTGAGGAAAACGCTGTTGAGCCACGGGATAAAAGTGCTTCCAAAACGCGTAGGAGCGGCCGACAAGATTTTCCCACAGTCGCGACTGCGATTCATGAATCCCCAACGAACAGTACCTTCCGGTGGGCAATCCATGTTGGTCGCTGCGAAGACCCTGTTCGTACATTCCGTGTCCGGCTTCGTGAAGCGTTCCAAAGAATCCCGCGCTGAAAAACGATTCGTCGTAGCGAGTCAAAATTCGACAGTCGTGAGGACCGATCTCGGTGCAGAAAGGATGATGAGTCTCATCAAGGCGACCTCGGCTGTAGTCGAAACCAATTTTCTCCGACGCTTCGCGAGCGAATTCCTTCTGTGCATTGATCGGGTAGCTTCGGTGCAGCATCTTGCCCGACGGTTGAGTCTCGCTACCTTTGAGTTGATCGATCAGTGGAACCAGTGCGTCGCGCAATCCACCCAGCACCTGATCGACTTCGGCCGTTTTTGCTCCGGGTTCGTATTCGTCCAGCAACGCGTCGTAGCGACAGTCTTCGAAACCGATCGCGTCGGCCTTTTGTTGCGAAAGCGCAATGATGTTTTGCAGCGTTGGAGCGAACGAAGCAAAGTCATCCTCTTTGCGAGCCTTGACCCAGATGTTGTGTCCTGCCGATGTTGCCTTCGCAAGCTCTTTCACAAGATCCGCGGGCACGCGAACATTTCGGTCGAACTCCCGTTTCAAATTCCGCACCACAGTCGCCGCGTCGGACTCCGGATCGGCGACCAGTTCGGAATCCGAAAGCTGTTCGAGGGCTTCGCCAAGCTTCGGGTCTGTGTTCCGCCGATGGATTTCGCCAGCGAGAAACGTCATCTGCTGACAACGATACTCATCCGCCTTCGCCGGCAAACCGGTTTGCTGATCCCATTCAAGCAGCGCCGCAGTCGACTGTAGCAGCGCCGTTTCGCGGACTTGCGTGCAAAGTTCTTCGTATCGAGTTTTGTCGTCCATGTCAGTTTTTGATTTGGAACCAGTGGCAGTGAAAGAGAACGCGAATCAGGGTTCGTCGCCGTAGCGAATCGAGCAGTAGCTTTCGTATCGTCTGGCGTCGATCTTACCATCGGCAACGGCCCACTTGATCGCACAGTCGTCCTCATGCGTATGACTGCAATTCGGGAAGCGACATTCATTGATGAACGGTCGAATATCGCGAAAGTATCCAGCGACTTCTTCCGGGATCACGTCCCAGAGCTGCATCTGTCGAATTCCAGGTGTGTCAATCAAGTGACCTTTTCGATAGAGCGACGCATATTCATCGCCTTCGGAATCATCGTCTTGCCCTATGACGTCGTTCGATTCGTCCGGCTTGACGGATAGTGGAATCAGCTGAGCCGTTGTTGTCGTATGGCGACCTTTTTGATTTTCACTACTGACCTTGCTGACGCGAAGTTCAAGTCCCGGTTCGATCGCGTTGAGAATCGAACTCTTTCCCACACCGCTCTGGCCCGCCACAACACAGTCGCGACCGTGAACCACGCGACGCAACTCCTGAACGCCCTGCCCTGTGATCGTCGACGTCAAAATCACGCGGTAACCCATCTGGCACCAGACTCCGATCGCCGGTTGCAAGTCCGCGGTATCAACGAGGTCGGCTTTGTTAATCACGATTACTGGCGTGATTCCGGCTTGCTCTGCCGTTACCAAAAATCGATCGATCAGGTTCGGTTTCAAGCCCGGTTCTTTTGCGCTGGCAACAATTAGGGCACGATCGACATTGGAAACGATAATCTGCTGCCGTTTACGACTGGTACGGCTAATTTGATTTCGACGCGGTTCGACCCGCACGATAACCGCCTGATCGGTTTCACTGCCCTCGAACTGGCGAATCGTCACGTAGTCTCCTGCCACGACGACGTGCTGCAGATCGGTAGAAAGCGACTTGAGCACGCCACGAACGGAGCAGTTCCAGACTTTGCCGTTGGCATCGCTGACGAAGCTGCTCAATCCGTGAACTCGCAAAACGCGGCCTCGTAGAGAGTCTGCTGCGTCGACGTCCAATTCAACCTCGAATCCGGAGGCGTCAGTTTCGGCATCCGATCCGACAATCGTTCGCTTCCGCGTCAGGTCGCCTTTGCCAGAGACCCGCTCCGCAGTCCGTTGATCGCTCAGCCCGTCAGCGTCTTCGTTGAACTCTTTCGTGAAGTCACGTTTCCGAACCCGCGTATTCTGACGCTTGCGAAAACTGGCTCGGACTTGTTTGCCTTTTTTCTTTTTGGCCATGGAGAATGGGTCGAAGGAAGGATTGACAGGATCCGCAGACGTTGGCGATCTTTGGAAGTGTCCAATGTAACCGAATCGCGGCGATTCGAATGGGCGGGTTGGGCCGGAAACATCGCGCGAAACCGTAATGCGAAGCTTGTTGAGTCAAATCGGACACTTGAAACAGCGTTGCGGTTCCGGCTGAGCGGCAGAATTCTACACGTTTTGCGGCACTGCGAATCAGGATTGTGACTTTCCGGGAGGCACAAAGCTTTCCGGTAACGCGATCCTGACAGTTAGCCCGACGACCGTCCCGAAAGGGAGATTCGAAACCGAGTGTCATTTTTGAATCGGATTGCGTGGAATCGACTCGACAGTCACAAGCCTAAAGGTACACTTTCATTAGGTCACCAGGAACTTCGAGAGGGTTTGCCTGATGCCGAATCGCCAGCGGCTGATACGTTCGATTGCTGACGTAGAGTTTCCAAGGAGCCAACAGGCTTGATGTTACGAAGCAGCCAAACGGCTCGAAGTTAGAACCCGGACCCTGACGTGACGCGAATTCTTTCCATCCAGAACTCCGCCGACAACACGGCGCAGAATCTCTGGAACGACTCTCAGATCGAAGTTACCGAAATCGCTGACTTTCGGAACGCATTGTCGCTGATTATGGAGAAACGCTACGACGGCGTTTACTTTTCAGGCGTACCCGAATGTCTGACGAAGGGGCTGAGCGGATCGGAAGTGCTGGACTGCATTCCGATGGGCGTCGCTCTGCTCGATCAGCAGAACCGAATCATTTTTGCAAACAAAAGGCTGACAGGCTGGTTTCCGGACCAAGAGTTTGTCGGCCTTAATTTTTACGAAGCCGTCGGCAGTCCCAGCATCATTGGTTCGGAGCCGAGTCCGCTGAGTTCTGCGGTCGCGCGGAGCAAACGCTGCGAAGCCGAGATTCAGATTGGCGATCGATATTTCGTGATGTCGGTCACGCCGGTGATTCGCGAGAACGAAAAAGTCGAACAGTTGGTGGTTTCGCTTTTTGAGTCGACCGAAACGACCGAACAGCGGCAGAAGTTGACAGCGTTGCATCAAGCCGGTGTGGCGTTGGCCGATCTTCGCCCCGAAGAAATCTACGAGATGGAGATCGAGGAGCGCATTGAGCTGCTCAAAGACAACATCATCCATTACACCAACGACTTGTTGGACTTTGACGTGATCGAAGTTCGCTTGGTCGATCCGAAATCCAAACTGATGACGCCGCTTCTGTCAGTCGGCATCAACTCCGGCGTTGCCGAGCGTCCGTTGTTTGCGAAAGCCACTGAAAATGGCGTGACTGGTTTCGTTGCCGCGACTGGTAAGAGCTATCTTTGTGAGGACACGACCAACGATCCGATCTATCTTGACGGCTTGATGGGCGCCAAAAGTTCGCTAACGGTGCCGCTGAAACATCACAACGAAGTGATTGGCTCGTTCAACATCGAGAGTCCGGAAGTCGGCCGATTTACCGAAAGCGATTTGCGTTTCGTAGAATGTTTTGCTCACGACATCGCCAACGCGATCAATACGCTGAACTTGCTCAACGCACAACAGACCAACACGGCGCTTCGCAGCGTCGAAGCCGTTCGATCAGCCGTCGCCCTTCCCGTCGACCAAATTCTCAATGACGCGGTGCAAGCAATCGGTGCTTACATCGGTCACGATCCAGCGGTCACGGCGCGGCTGAGTGCAATTCTCGAAAACGCACGAACGATCAAGAAAGCGATCCAGGCGGTCGGCCAGGAAATGACCTGCACAGAAGAAATTCCGCAATGCGTCAAACCTGACTCGCATCCGTTGCTCTTCAACAAGCGAATATTGGTTATCGATGCGGATAAAGAAGTCCGCAGTTCTGCTCACATGCTGCTGGAGAAATACGGCTGTGTGGTTGAAACCGCTTGCGAGGGCCGTGAGGCGATTTTGATGGTGAAGAACTCGGGGGACGCCAGTTCTTACGACGCGATTATCGCTGACATTCGCCTGCCCGATATCGGTGGCTACGAACTGTTGATCAAGCTTCGGGAGTTTGTGCCCAATCCGCCGCTGGTTCTTATGACGGGTTTTGGTTACGACCCAGGCCATTCGATTGTTAAAGCTCGCGAAGCAGGCCTTCGCGCGAACGCGGTATTGTTCAAGCCATTTCGTCTCGATCAGCTTCTGAAGATTTGCGAAGAAACCGTTTTGCATTTTGATTCGCAAGCAGCCAAATAAGCGGCAAGCTGCGAGATAAAATACGTTCTGTGCAATCGGCTGGCGTTGGTTTTCTGAATTCCGGCAATTTGGTTGTGAGCCAGTTTTCGATCAGGTAGGCTGACTTCGGAATTTCCTTACTCCGGAGCAGACCCATGAACTTCTCAAGAACGCCTCGCCTGGTAGTCATCGCGGCGATGTTGGCAACCGCAACGCTGATCGGTAACCTCGCAAATGCCGACGAAATCAAGCTGACTTCTGCCGGCCCAATTGCCTTTGGCCCCAAAGGTTTGCTGTTGATTAGCGACCCGATGGAGGCAACGATTTACGCCATCGAAACAGGCGTCACCGATGGCTCTGCGGCGGATGTGAACGTCGAGTTTGAGAACGTGAGGCAGAAAATCGCTTCAATGCTTGGCGCGGACGCCAAAGACGTGCGAATCAATGATCTCGCGATCCACCCCGTCAACGGTCATCCATATCTGTCCGTCTCGCGCGGCAGTGGCGCCGAAGAAGCTTCTCTGATTCTAAAAATCGATCCGAAAACCAACGCGATTTCTGAATTTGATTTGACCAACGCAACTTTTACGAAAACGACGTTGCCCAACGCTGCCGAGAGCAAGGAAACCCGGCGTGGCAATCAGCGACTTCAGGCGATTACAGACATGGCTTACGTTGACGGCGACATTTACGTCGCCGGGCTTTCCAACGAAGAGTTCGCGTCGAACTTGCGAACGATTCCCTATCCGTTCAACGAGTCGCACAAGGGAAGCAGCATCGAGATTTATCATGGAGCTCACGGAAAGTTCGAAACGCGTTCTCCGATTCGAACATTTGCTGCGTTGCAGGATAAAGATCAGGTCGAACTTTTGGCCGCGTATACGTGCACACCGCTGGTCCGAATTCCTGTCGGCGATTTGCAGCCTGACACGAAGGTTCGCGGAACGACGATCGCGGAACTTGGCAACCGAAACAGGCCGCTCGATATGGTCGTCTACAAGAAAGGCGATCAGGATTTCGCGTTGATGGCCAACAGCAGCCGGGGGGTGATGAAAATCGACTTGCAAAATGTCGATTCGCAAAAGCCGATCGTGGAACGCATCTCCGGAACTGCCGGTGTCGCTTACGAAACCATCAAGGACCTCAACGGAGTCATGCAGCTTGACGGGCTCAATGGAACTCATGGAGTCGTACTGGTTCGCGAAGATGATTCCAGCGAGCACTTGAAGACGATCGAACTTCCATGATTCGTCTGGGATCCCGGTTGGAGAATCGAACGACAACATTGCGATCGAGAGCCCTGTTCTCACTTTTGAGGCCAGGGGTTTTGGTCGTTGTCGCGTTGGTCTTCATTAGCATGGCGGGACTATCGGCGCAAGCTGCTTGTGCCGTACAGGAGACAGAAAAGATTGCCGTACGAGCCGTCGAGCTGGACGGCGGCTACGTTTTCGAAGTCAGCAACGTTGCCAACGTCGATGTCGTCGAGGTTCACGCTTGGCTGTCGCAGGCGAACGTCAATGTCGATCCTCCGATGTTGGGCTCCACTTCGCGCGACGGTGATTTTGTCTGGTTCAAGCCGCGGTTTCCACTGCGAGCGGGAACGAAGTTTAATGTCAGTGTGTCGGCGGATCCAAAACTAAAGCCTCTTTTTTTCACGGTCGAAACTCCCTCGAAGGATCAGGATCGCGCGAAGATCACAGCGGTCTATCCATCGTCGGACGTTGTCCCGGAAAATACGTTGAAATTCTATGTCGAGTTCTCGACTCCGATGCGAAAGGGTGACGTTTACGATTTTATTCAGCTGCGTGAGGTCGATGGCGCCGAAATTGAACTTCCGTTTCTCGAAATTGAGCAGGAATTGTGGAGCCGCGATTCGAAACGACTGACTCTGCTGTTGGATCCGGGGCGCATCAAGCGAGGCCTCAAGCCGCGTGAAGAGATGGGTCCGATCTTTGAATCTGGCAAATCGTACGAACTGGTAATCGATGGTGCGTGGCCGAACGCGGACGGTTTGACATTGGGCGAGACGCACGTCAAACAGTTTCGTGCCACGGATGAAGACAAAACACAACCGGATCCGGAACATTGGAAAGTGACGACGCCGGCGGTCGGTTCAGTTGAGCCACTCGTTGTCAGGTTTCAGGAACCGCTCGACCATTCCATGCTGCAGCGAGCGTTGCAAGTCTATGATGAGAAAGGCAAACGGATTGCGGGAACCGTGTTGGTGACCGATGAAGAGCAGCAGTGGCGTTTTGTTCCAGAGACCGATTGGCAAACCGGTGACTACCGGGTGTCAGTCGATATAAACTTGGAAGACAACGCCGGGAATAGCATTGGACGCCAATTCGACGTCGACGTCTTCGAGCAAACCGAACAAACTTCCACCGCCACTCTCGAACTCAAGTTTCAACTTTGAGCTACAGGTTCTCCAACACATAGTCGGTCATCAGTTTTCGCAGGTGTTTTAGCTGTTCCTTGTCTCGAACACTGTGGCGGTTTGATGGATACAGCATCAAGTCGAACTGTTTTCCGGCCTTCTGCAGCAGTTCCACCAGTTGCAGCGTATTGTTGAGGTGAACGTTGTCATCGATCGTGCCGTGAACCAGCAGCATTTTGCCCGACAGGTTTTCCGCACTCTCAAGAACCGACGAAGTTTTGTAGCCCTCAGTGTTGTCTTGTGGCAATCCCATGTAACGCTCGGTATAAATCGCGTCGTAGTTCTTCCAGTCGGTGACCGGTGCTCCGGAAATTCCCATCTTGAAAACGTCTGAATGGGTCATCGCAAACGCGGTCATGTAACCGCCGTAGCTCCAGCCCCAAATTCCGATTCGATCTTCATCGACCCAGCCTTCCTTCTTCACGAAATCGATGCTGGTCAGAATGTCGTCAAGCTCCGCGGTTGCGAAGTTTCGAAACACTGGCCACGCCTGTTTGCCGCTGCGATGACTGCAAGATCTGGGGTCGACGATGAAGACTGCGTAGCCTTTTTGAGCCAGCATTTGATGCCATAGATACCACTGACCTCCGAATCGATTCTTGACGCGTGGGGCTTGTGGGCCGGCATACATGTGCACGAACAAAGGATACTTTTTTGATTTGTCAAAATTCGGCGGCAAGATCAACATGCCATCCATCGGCTGATTGTCAGTCGGGATCTCGATCAGTTTCGGCTTGGCGACTTCTATGAAATCGAAACGGTCGTCTGACGAAACGTCCAGCTTTCTCACCAACGTGCCGTCATTGCGATGGATGCTGGTCTGCGGCATCGTCAGGAAATCGCTCCACGTATCCAGATAGAACTGTTTGTCGGCACTGAAATTGATCTGATGCGAGCCTGTTTTCTGGCTGAGTTGCCTGATCTCGCCGCTGGCCAAATCGAGTCGATACAAATGTATTTCCAGCGGAGAATTCTTTGCCGCGGTGAAGAAACAGAACTGCTTTCCTTTGTCCAAACCAATCAGATTTCGGATTTCCCATTCCCCAGCGGTCAGTTGCTTTTGCATCGTGCCGTTGAGCGAATAGCGATACAGGTGCCGGTATCCATTTCGCGGACTGACCCACAGGAAAGTCGAATCATCGACAAAGATCGGATCGCCAGGCGACTCAATCCACGCCGCAGTTTGATCGCGGAAAATGGCTTTTACGTTTTTCCCGTCGGCATCAGCGGTTACGAAATCCAGCCACGTTTGCTCGCGGTTTTGCACCTGAGCCACAAGTCGGTCGCCGGTTTGCGACCACGAGACAGCTGAAATTAAAAGCTCATCGTCGTACCCGTCCAGATCGATCCAGGTGACCTCATCCGGCTTGTCCGTTTCGACCAAGCCCAGTCTAACCTTCGGCAGCGGATCGCCGGCTTTGGGATAGTTTGTGAACTCTGATTTGCCTCGGACCGGCAGATGGTCCATGACCGTGAATGGCAAAACGGGACTTTCGTCCAAATCCAAAAACGCCACACGATCCTGTTCCGGATGCCACCAGAAGCCTTTAAAGTTTCCACGCCCGTAAAGCTCTTCCTGGTAAACCCAGTCCAGTTTTCCAACAAGATTGTCTTTGTTAGCTTTCTTGACCGTCGAGATCGTTCGTATATCGAGGTTCAAAAAATTCAGCCCGTCATCGTTGACGAACGCAAGTTGATCTTCTGCGGGATTTAAAACTGTCAGTTCGGCTTCATTGTCTGGTGATCCAATCAACATCGATTCATCGGCGGCGATGAAGTACACCACCGTGTGGTTTGAAGCGGAAAGGATCGAGACTTTTCCATTCGTCGAATTTGTTGGGGAAGCTGATAGCAACTTCGAGACAACGGACGTTTCAAGATCCAGAGACTTGAGCGTTTCAGCAAATTTGGCTTTTACGAACGGCGCCGCAGGCTTCACCACCGCGTTCGTTTCGCAATCGACGACAACCGAGCGTCCCCAGCGTTGATCGGAAATCAAATTCGTTTCTCCAAACCACTTTGGCGATTTGGGAGTCCGTGCGAAAAGGCTTGATGGGCCGTCTAGCATGTCCAGGCTGATCGGAAGTTTCTCTGCGACTTTGGAGATTTGTTTGCTGGCCAGAGCAATCGGCGACGCGAGGCGGACGACCGGATACGGTTTACCTTTGGCGATCGAGTCATCGAAAAAGTTCCACATTGTCAAACCGTCGTCAGATTCGGCTTCCAACAGATAGGCAGCCAATCGTCCCAACGGTTGGGCCGACTGAACGACGTAGCTGCCAGCAGGAACCTCTTTCGCGACCAGTTTGCGTTCGGTTTCGATCCGAACGTTGGCATGCTTTTGAAATTCGGATTCAGAACGCTTTATGTTCAAGACCGTATCCTGTTCCACCTGAAGTTCTTTTGCCTCGGTCAACGCGGAAACGACGATCCCGTGCCGCAACAACCGGTCGATCGCACGAGGCTGATCTGTTGGCACAATCCACGCCCACGGCAGCGTCGTGGAAGTGACCGATTTGTAGTTGCTGACGAAATCGCATTCGTAGTCCTGCGGTTGACCGCCCTTGTAACCCTTGAGATTGAACTTCTCATCGAACGCTTCCGGCGACGCCGAAAGTGAAACTTGAATGCGTTCCGGTTCGGCCGTCGCGGTCTCAATCAGATCTGCATCGACTTCGTTCAGCATGCCGTCGACGAATTCCGCGTTCTCGGTCATAAAATCCAGGATTGTAGAAACGAACGCGTGCGTGGCTTCAATTCGTTCTTCATAGGTCGCGTAAGAATAGGCTTCCGAAAGAATCGCCAACCGGCCTCGCATTCCAACGTACTCGGTGCTGTAACGTGGCTGGTGTCCGAAAGAAACCCACTTGGTGTGGTCCGGACTGAAGTTTCCGTAGTAGAAAGTCGACGTGCCGGATTCTTCAAGTCGACGAGTCACCTCTGGCATCATTTTCTTTCGCAACCACGAGCGGATCGTCTGCGAAGTCGCCGGGTTGTGAGGAATGTCGTAGGTCAGCGGATAGCGGTGCTTCGATCCATTGGTCGTGTGGCAATCGATGAACAGATGGGGATTCGCCTTGTTGATCAAACCTACCAAAGCCCTGGTTTCGGGGGCTTCGAGTTTTACGAAATCACGATTGAGATCAAGCCGCTGCGGATTCGCTCGGCGTCCCATGATCTCGGGTCCGACCTGTCCGGGCCTGTTTTCCGGCCCCATTTGATCGTTCGCGTCGGCGCTGTAGTTGGGGACGAACAGAAGCACGTTCTTCTCCAGCCAGTTTGAGTTTGGGTTGATTCCGAGTTCGCGGATCATCCGCAGGAGCGCTTCTTTACCCGCGCATTCTCCGCTGTGAATGTTGCCGATGACCAGCACAATGTTTTTGCCGACCACCTCGTCTCCGGGAGTATAGGGAGTCGAACTGACCGTGACGCAAACGATATCGTTTCCGTGGGTCGTCTTGCCGATCGAATGGCTGCTCACGTGCGGCGCGACCGACGTGACCTCTTCAATGAACGATTCCACCTCAGCTGAGGTGCTGGTTTTTGTAAACCCTGACGACTCTGCAACCGTTTGCAAAGACGCGAGCTTCGAGTCCTGAGCTGATGCAGTGGGGTTTTGAGTCATTGAAAAAAGTAAAGCGAAAAGTATGCAGTAGGCAAACTTCATCAGAATCGTTCCTTGGTACAATTTGCGAAGACGCCGATAGTTTACGTCGAATTGCAGTTCGCTGCATCTGCCTGTCCAAAATCGATCGAGACGAAAGCTAAGTGGAAAACCAGAAACCGAACAGAAAGTCATGGATCGTTGTGGGATGCCTGTTGGCCGCAATTTCCGTTGCCTGCGGGGCCATCGGAGCCCATTTGCTTGAGAACTGGCTTGCCGAAAACTTCGAAGACGCAATCCGCCGTCAGGAACTTTGGGAAACGGCGTCTCGATACCTGATGTATCACGCGTTAGGTTTGCTGGCCGTCGGTTTGGCGGGCTCGATAAGTTCGTTCCGGCGAAACGTGATCGGGGCCACGATGCTGCTGGGAGTCATTCTGTTTTCAGGTTGCCTGTACGCCTATGTGTTGACTGACGTCAAACCGTTGGTGCATGTGGTTCCGCTTGGCGGCATGTCAATGATTGTTTCGTGGGTGATGTTTGCCTGGTTCATGTTCTTCTCGCAAACCAATGACGCTGGAGCGTAAATTGAAAATCGGATATTGCTGCAACGTTCACGGTGGAACAACGCTAGATGAAGTGAAGGCTAATCTGCAACGTTATTCCTGCGAGGTCAAGCAACAGGTGTCGCCGGAATCAACGATGCCAATCGGGCTTTGGTTGAGTCAATCAGCGATTTCAGGCCTGGGGAACGAGAGTCAGGCTCACATTGACAATACGCATTCGTTTGCCGACTGGTTGTCCGAACGAGGCCTCGATCCGTTCACCTTCAATGGGTTTCCGCTTGGTGATTTTCATCAGGAGGTCGTCAAGCACGATGTCTATTTACCGACTTGGGCAGAAACGTCCCGATTGGAGTACACCAAAAAACTTGCGGTTGTCCAATCCATGTTGCTGGCGCGGGCCGACGATACTGCGGCGTTTCAATCCATCTCCACACTGCCGCTCGGTTGGCCGCCCGTTCACAAAAGCCTGCTGTTTGATGAAGGACGTGAGTTCCTCAAGCGATGCGCGACTAACTTGCACACACTGGTTGAGTTTTTGGCTGAACTGAAAGCGGAAAGCGGAAACCATGTCGCCGTTTGCATTGAGCCAGAGCCGGGTTGCGTGTTCGACTCCTGCGATGAAATCGTGAGGTACTTTGAGGAGTATCTGTTTGATTGCGATTCGAAGCTGGCCGATCGAACGCGAGAGCACTTGGGCATCTGTCACGACGTCTGTCACTCGGCCGTGATGTTCGAAGACCAAAAAACGGCTGTCGAGGCATACAGGAATGCCGGCATTACGATCGGCAAAGTTCAAGTGTCATCGGCGATCAAAATGAATTTCGAAGAGGACGCCGTGGCGAATCAGTCGAAGCTAAATCAGCTTTCGCAGTTTTCCGAGCCGCGCTATTTGCACCAAACGTCAATTCGAGGCGAAGACTCTTCGGGTCGGTTCTACGAAGATCTGTCCTTGGCGATGGGGGATCAGCCAGGATTTAATGAAGAATGGAGAGTCCATTTTCATGTGCCGATTTTTGCGGATCGCCTCGGGCAAATTGAGACGACTCAGGCTGAAATCGATTCTTTTCTGTTGGCGATCCAGGAGTCCGGGACAGATATTGAACACTTCGAGGTCGAGACTTACGCTTGGAACGTTCTGCCGGATGAGTATCGTGAAGTCTCAGGTGATCTTGCCAGCGGCATTGCGGCAGAGATGAGTTGGCTGCTTGATCGTGTTCAATAGCCAATTGCGATTGGTAGCAGACCGATAAACCCCATTCGGTTCGAAAGCAAAAAAAGCGTGAAGCCGGTTAGGACTTCACGCCTTGATCGATTGCCGTTGGGCGGCCGTTAGCGGAACAGCTGGAAGATTCCGCCGAACTGGAACACTGACAAAACAGAGTTCGTGATCAGCTCAGGCTTGCGATATTCCAGAATGATCAGATCGCCTGGCTGGATGATGACGCGTTCGGTTGGATCGCTCAACGCATAGCGAAGGTCAACATCGATCGCGACTTGCTCGCATCCGCATTTGCGAAGTACAGTCACCTGTGTCGCCGGCAGAATCGATCCAATTCCGCTGAAGCTGCTCGAGCTGCCACCGCCAGCGGTAGCTGATCCGTTTCCGCCAGCCAATGCCATCGCTTCGAGTACATCGATGTCGTAGTCGCGAGGCAGTGGGAAGCGTCCGCCGTCCAGAAGGCCGCCGGTGTAGAACACGTCGCGTTCACGGCCTTTGATGTAGACGATGTCTCCGTCCTGCAGCGTGATGTCGGCTTCGTCGATATTCGGGAACTCGTTTCGCTCTGCTTCGATTGGAATTCGAATCACATTGGCATCGTCAATGGTTGTTCCATTTGAGTTGCCTCCCATTGGGCCACCGACTTCCTGAACGATCGCATTGACGTTCGTGAAGTTGTTCAAGCCGCCGCGAAGAACGAGAAGCTCATTCAGTGCTCGTTCGCCAGGCATTCCGCCAGTTTCGCTGAGAGCGTGAAGGACATCGTTCTCATAGGCCGGAAGCTCAATGGAGAATGACTGTGTCTGCATTGAGTCATCGATGAACGTTTCGTTATCGCGAATCGAGTTGCGAGCACCCGCAGCAGTCGTCAGGTCTTCCCGGATAACAAGAATGTTGTAAGTTCGTCGCTTCATCAGCGTAACGATGATTTTCTCGCTGCCTTCGAGAAGGATTTCTTCTTCGCTGTAGGCGTCGACGATTTCTTTCTCGGCGTCCGCCAAAGTCATGCCGGCGATCCGCAGCGGCTTGATTAGCGGCAACGAGATGTAGCCGTCATCGCGGATCGGCACAGGATAGCCAAGCGCCGGTTGCTGGCCAGCGTCCTCAGGGAAATGGACGGGTGGCGGCACGTCTTTGTCGCCAGTGATTCCCTGAATGTAAATTCCAAGGGTGTCGCCACGGCCAAGGATGTATTGCTGAGGCGGCGACTGGCGTAGCGTCAGAAAGTTAATCTGAGTCGTTGTGTCTGGCTTGCAGCACGCCGCATTGAGCACTTCGCTTGCCGGAGTCAGATCGGTTGGACCGTATGATTGGCAACCAGAGAGTCCAGAAACAGCGACGCATAGAAAGGTTGTCGCCCATAACCTCGTTTTTGTAATCACAGCATTCATGTGCCGGATCTCCCACTTCAATCGATCAATCCTCCTGATTCCAAAATCAGGATAGTATCAACAGGTTCGGTTATCCGGACGATCCGCTGTGAAGGGTTATGACGGAGTTCCACATGTTCCAGTGAGTGAAGTTGTTCCGATTTTCAGGGTATCAATGATTTCGTTTGCATTGACGCGCAGGGAAGGCAAACCATGAAAAAAGCCCCAAGCAACAGAATGCCAGGGGCTTTAATTAATTCGTGTCCAGATCGGGTTTTAGCGATCCGGGCTTGCATCGTCGCCCGCAAGTCCAGCGAGTCCAGCGAGACCAATCAGTCCAATGCGACCGTTGCTCAAGAGTCCACCACCAAGGCGTCCACCGAGACGACCGCCACCAAGTCCGCCGCCGCATGTGTTGCATGAGCCGCAGCTAGACGAAAATGAAGACACAGGAGCCGAAGCGTAGTTGTCGTAAACAACGTTCGAGCTTGCACCGCACATGCCGAGCGAGCAAGGAGAGCCGACTGCTGGGCTGGAGTAAGGGACTACGTTGTACGACTGAGTACCAACATATCCGTCAGCCGATCCCAGCATCTGGTAAGCACCAGGTGCAACATTGGCGAACGAAAAGTTGCCTTTTTCGTCGGTCTCGACTGCGTCGATGACTTTGCCATTCGCAGAAAGAGAAACTTTCACGTTAGCGGCAACTTCTTTAGATTCCTCAAGGAAAGCCTTGCCTTCAAGAGCTCCCTCTTCGTTCAGCATTACTTTGACGCTTTTCTTCACGACAGTAGTTGCTGCGTCGGATGCGACCGCTGGTGCCTCAATTTTGGCATCCTGGGCTGTCGCAGCTGCTGCGAACAGGCAGCACATAAGGACAGCGGCAAACTTCTTGATCAACATGGTGAAAATCCTGGGTGGGTAGCGGGAATTCAATCCCAATCGTTTATCTAAATTGCCCAAGTGGTTTTCGGGCGACTGCTTAGTATATTTATTTGCCCTAATTGGTCAAACGAAAATTGAAAAAAAACTGACCATATGAGATAACCCGCACGACTGTCTGTTACAGCCAGATCATTGGGTGATTCGCCACGATTGATCATGAATGGCGGCGGATAATCAGACCTTATTTTTAGTTCCCTCCTAATTGTCCCTCACGTTGCCCAAAATTATGAAGTTCGCTTCAACCCTTCTTGCTGGACTCATGATTTTGGCGGCCCCTTGGCCCATCGGCGGCAACTATTTGTACGTCCGAACCGTGGTGCTGCTGCTGGCCGCAGTGCTTGGCGGAATGGCTGCATTGAGCTGCCTTGTCGAGCGAAAGAAATTTCGCACTAGCATGGTCTGGTTTGTACTCCCATTGGCTGCCGGATATGCGATCTATCAGTCGCTTTCGCTCAGCGGTCCGATCTCGGTTTATCCATCTGCATCGCGAGCCCAGCTTTATGTGTTGGGTAGCGCTATCGGTCTGTTTCTCTCGTCGATTGTACTTTTTCGCGAGCGATCAACCGTCGAGCCGCTGCTGATATGTGCAGGTGTGACCGGGTTTGCCGTCGCATTCGTCGGTATCGTCCAGAATCTCGGTTGGAATGGGAAGATCTTGTGGGTCTATGAGTTGCTGTACGGAGGTGTCCCTTTCGGTCCGTTCGTGAATAAAAATAATGGTGCGGGATTTCTGATTCTGGTGCTTGCCGGGCCGCTCTATTTTTTGGCCAAGCAATTCATGGCCAACGCGAAACAAAATGAATTTGAATACGCTGCCGGCGACGTCTCTCTTTCTTCGTCGCATCGTGCGCGTGAAAAGTTTCGGCCTGTGCTCGCGTTGTCGAGGTTCCTCGCAAATCTCGAAGCCAAACACCTCTATTGCCTGACTGGGTTGATTGCGATTGTCGCCGGTGTGTTTTTGTCATTTTCGCGAGGTGGATCGGTCAGCGTCGTTGCCGGTTTGTCGACTGGCTTGCTGTTGTTGATGCTGGCCAATCGGTGGGCGGTCGTTCTGGCGGCTATCGTTATCGCGTCTTGCATTGGGACAGCAATGTGGGTCGAGCAAGCTGATGCGGTTTCCCAGTCCTTGGCCTCGATCGCGGAAGCCGATGAAGATTCAGCGCCGCGTCTGATGCATTGGAAAGACGCAACCTCATACTACAAAGCACATTGGCTGTTGGGGTCCGGGCTTGGAACGTATCGCTACGAATACCCTGTCTTCCAACAGCAGGCGTTTCGAGGAAAGTTTGCTCACGCAGAAAACGTCTATCTCGAAACGCTCGCGGAATTGGGTATGCCCGGGATGGCCGCCTTGGGGCTGACGCTGCTAACCCTGTTGTACTCAATCTGGTTGTTATTTCGGCAGCCACGCTCGGCAGATCGCGCTTTAGCCGTTGCTGGAGCGGCTTCGATTGTTGGATTGATGGCAGCGAGCTGTCTGGATTTTGGAATTTATCAACCGGCGAATTTTGTTGTGGCCGCCATCCTTTTCGGTTGCATCGTTGGACGTGCAAGTCATCCAGAATGTCGTCTGGATCGTGCTGGCAATGACGGCAGGAAATCGCTAGGAAACTACTATCGATTCGGCGTGCTTTTGATTTTAATTCTGACGTCGGCCTATTCAGCATTCCCCAGCGCGGCCATTGAATCAGTTCAATACGCAAAGCGGCAAATTGGATTGCATGTTAAATACAAGGGAGACAGTGCCCACAGGCTGGACCGAGCGGAAAAGGCGTTGCTGTTTTCGGAAAAGTTTTTGCCTGAAGACTGGGAGACTCAGTATTTGCTTGGGCAGTGCGAAGTATTTCGCCATCGACAAAAGTTGACCGAAGAGGTCGTCAATGAGATGGATATCGCGATCCGCCAGCAAGGTGCTGAGGCCGGGATGAGCGAAGAGGAAATCGAAGAACAATTCCCGCCACGATCCGATTTCTGGATGACGACATCGCTAATCAATCTTCACCGCGTGATGCGCATCACTGAGGCTCAGAACCCAACCGAATTCAGATCGATGCGCGGTGATCCAACGGTCGTCACGCCAGAGCTTCAAAAGGCTTGGGTGCATTTCAACGAGGCCCTATCACGATGCGATCGTAGTGAACGCATCCACTTCCGTTTGGCTCAGCTCACGGTGCTGTTGGGTCCGGAAGAGGGCAATCGCGAGGTGGAGTCAAAGCATGTTCGCGACGCTCTCGAAATGGCCAAAGGGTACACCGGGCTTTCTTACGATGCAGGGCTCTTGTGCATGCATTCCGGGAACTTTGAACAGGCCGCCGAACTGTGGGCAGGTTGCCTTTCACGGAGCCGGCAATACGAAGGACGAATTGTCCAGTTCGGAGTTGGGCTTCCAGCGAAACTTTATTTTGAGACCGTCCTCCCGCAAAATCCGCAAGACTTGCTTAGATTATCAAAACAGTACTTTTCAGCCCCGGAACAGAAGGTTCCAAATCAACTCTTGCTGGTCCATACTAGAAGACTCATTAAAAGCTCGAATCTTGACGATGTCCAAAAAAGCGTGCTAAACGCGCAAGCTTGGTTTCTCGCCAAAGATTTTGAAAAGGCTTGCAAAGAGTTCGAGGTGGTGCTGGCGTCAAATGCTGATCGCCCGGAATGGCGGCTTGATTACGCCAAATCTCTTGCCGAGATCGGTCGTTACGATGATTCGATCAAGGAAATGAAGATTTGCCAACTGGAACAGCCCGAGGCCGCTATTAAAATCTCACGCTTAGTTGAACGATTGAAGCGAGAGAGACTCCGCCGACAAAACAGCGAATAGGAATGAAGCCCCTATTCGTTCATATCCAAAGTTAATTTCCCCCAAATTCAGACCCAACCAGCCGATTATCGATTATGTCGATAAGTCGGTGTTCGGCAAAATGCCGAATCCAACCTGGAGCAAGTGCTTATAATGTCCGGATTACGCCCAGTCCAAAATAACAACAATAACTATGGCATCCCGCAACCGCAGGGATCCGGCTCAATGCCATCTTCCGGTGGCGGACTTTCGGAGTTGTACAACTTTGACGTGTTCGACATGGTCCGGCGAAAGATCTGGCTGATACTGTTCTTTACGTTGCTTGGCATCGCCGCTGCATTGTTGTTCTTCTTTCAGGCTCCAAAAACGTATCGCTCGACGGCAAAAGTTTTTGTCGATGAAAAGAGCGCGCCGAGCATTTCGGAAGAAGACGGCTACGCTCAGGACACCGTGGAAAAATACATCGAGATTTTGCGAAGCACGGCGACGCTCAAGAATGCGATTCGCGATGGCAAGTTCGAGCAGATGGAAACCTTCGAGGATGTCGATTCTGTCATCCGCTATTTGCGAGACGGGAAAGCTCTGATCGCAAAGTCCGCCGATGTTAAATCGAACTCGGGCGTGATCAAGATTTCTTTTGACGGCGGCAATCAGAAAGAAGCTGAGCAGATCTTGGATGCAGTTGTCAAAGCTTTCGGTAGCTACATCGATTCGGACGCTGAAGAAATTGGTGGCCAGACCACTCAGCTTTGGAAGACGCTCAATGAAAACATGCTGAGCCGCACGAAAGAAGTTCAGGAAGAGATCGAGAAACTGATGGGGCTTCCAGAGATGCTGATCGTCGACGGTCGCGTCCAGAATCCTTACCAGCTCCAACAAGCCCGGTTGCACGAAGAGTTACATCAATTGCGTCGAGAACGTACTCGACTCGAGGCACGCGTGACTTCAATCCAACAGGCCAAGGCGATGGGTAAAAACCCGGAGTCACTGGTGATCGGTGTCTTGCAGGAGTTCAGCGAAACAAACATGGGAGCTTACACTTCCACACACAATAAGTACGTTGAGTTGAAAATGCTGGAGCAGGAGCTGCTGCAACAATATGGCTCCAATCATCCGGAACTTAAGAATGTTCGTAAACAAATCGCGATGGTCGATTCAATGCGAATGCAGGAACTTTCGTCGCTGCGAGGCGAAGAAAATGAACTGCAGGGCAAGCCCGATATGGTTGCTGATTTTGTCGAGCGAGTTGCCGGCCAAATTGCAATGATCTCTGCCCAGGAGAAGAGCCTTGAGGAATCGATTCTTGATGAGCAGCGTAAAGCTGCACAGACCTCGGTCAATATCGAGCGATTGCTGGCTTTGCAGAGAGAACGCGATCGCCTTGAGTTGTACAGCGACAACACGATTGACAAGCTTGGTGAGGTCGAAGTCCTCAAGGATTTTAAATGGCGAAAGATGTCAGAACTGAATCCAGCCTCGGTCGCTGAGCAAGTGGCTCCAAGCCTGCCGCTGTGTCTTGGCGGTGGACTGTTCCTTGGAACATTGCTTGGATTCCTGTTCGCGGGCGTCAAAGAGATGGCTGAGAAAACCTTCCGCTCTTCAGAAGACATCGCAGCGATTCTGGGCTCTCGAGTCATCGGTCACGTTGGACTGTTCCAACGAGTTCGTCCTCGCAAGGATTCACCTTTTTCAAATGTTGCTCCAGAATTGATCGCGCTTCACCAGCCGTCGAACCAGAACTGTGAAGCCTATCGTTCGATTCGAACATCGATCTTTTTCCGGGCCCAGGAAACGGGTGCGAAGATTATTCAGATGACCAGCCCGACACCGGGCGACGGTAAGTCAACGACGATCGCCAACCTGGCAGCGTCAATGGCTCAGTCCGGTCGCAAAGTGCTTTTGATCGACGCCGATTTGCGTAAGCCGCGTCAGCACAAGTATTTCGGAGTCGACAACGACTACGGTTTGACGTCCGTCGTTTATGGACAGATGGAACCTGAAGAAGCCGTTCGCGTGATTCAGCCCGAGTACCTGTCGGTCGTCACCTGCGGTCCGATTCCTCCGAACCCGTCCGAGCTGCTTACTTCGGCTCGTTTCGAAGCGATCATCGGTGTCTACCGTGAACAGTATGACTACATCCTGATCGATACGCCGCCACTGTTGGCCGTTACGGATCCGGCAATCGTTTGTCGCTTCGTCGACCTCGTGTACATGGTTATGCGAATCACCAATGGTGTCCGAAGCAATTCGGTTCGTGCAAAAGAAGTCATCGATTCGATGGGCGTCGAACTGTCGGGTGTTATTATCAACGGCCTTCGTCGTCGCGACCAGAAAACCTACGACTACAAAGGCGGCAAGTACGGCTACGGCGGATACACTTACGGCGGAGGATACGGTTCGAGCTACGGCAAAAACTACTCGGGCAATGCTCCGACTCCTGCAGCGAATACTCCGTCGCATCAGCCACCCATTCCAAATTTGGTCGATGCGAAGTCGTCGTCAAAGTCCCGTAACTAACCAGCGACCAATTGGTTTCGCCATCCAGATCAAAACTGGATGGCTATTCAAATCAAAAAGCCGAGCTGACGATTCAGCTCGGCTTTTTTCGTGTCGCTGTGAGATGGAAGAACAATCGATCCTCCGTTTTGAACCTGGTTCGGGCTCCGCTATTTCTTGCGAGCCTTCAACACAGGGTCAATTTTCAAAGGCAGCTTTACGGTCTTGCCTGTCTCCGCAGCTTTATAGATCGCCAGAATCACTTCCACGCTGCGACGTCCCTCGGCCCCGTCGATCGCCATCGGTTTTCCCGTTTTGATCGCTCGAATCACATCGCGGAACTGTTTCTCGTGGGCCTCGAATCCAATCGCGGACGGATCTGCAGCACCCCCTCCGGTCTCGGTAACAGAATTGAATTCATCGATGATCTTCTTGTCCTTGGCTGTCTTCTTCCTGAACTCCCAAACCTTGATGTCTTCCTCTTCGATGACTGCCGAACCGTCGCTGCCGTGAATTTCGGTTTTCTTCAGCATGCCAGGAAACGCCGCCGTCGACGCTTCGATAACGCCGAGGGCTCCGTTTTCGAACTTCAAAGACGCGGTTGCCACGTCTTCGACTTCGATCCGATCGTGAGCAAGCGTTGCCGTCTGAGCGGAAAGCTCTGCCACTGGGCCCATCAGCCAGGTCAGCAGATCAACGTTGTGAATCGCCTGGTTCATCAAGGCTCCTCCACCGTCGAGATCCCACGTTCCACGCCACTGTCCGCTGTCGTAGTATTCCTGAGTCCGGAACCATTTGACGTAGGCGTCGCCGAGCGTCAACGTTCCGAAACGGCCTTTGTCGATGGCTTCTTTCAGCAATTGGCTGGCGCGATGGAAGCGTGATGGGAAGATCGTCGAAAGCAAAACGCCATTCTTCTTGCAGGCTTCAATGATTCTGTCGCAGCGTTTAAGCGTGATTTCCAGAGGCTTTTCTATTATCAGATGTTTACCAGCTTTCGCCGCAAGAATCGCGGGCTCCATGTGAGCACCGCTGGGAGTGCAAATCGTGATCACATCCACTTTGGGATTGGCCAGCATCGCCTGCAAGTCATCGTACGGCTCGCAGTCATACTCGGCAGCCAGCTTCGTTGCCGATTCCATTCTGCGGCTTTGGCAACCAATCAATTTCGCGCCGGGGATCGCTTCAATTGCTTTGGCGTGAAAGTTGGCGATCATTCCGCATCCGACGATTCCAAATCCGATTGGCATTTTTGTTCCTGTATTCAAGCGTTTTGTGAAGCTGGATCATAACCGAGTCGACAAATCTGTCCCAGTCTCGGCGCAATTCAATTAGCAGGTGAATCTGTCAGTAGGAGTAGGCGAGTCTGTCCCAAGCTCACGCACGTCATTGGTAGAGTAGTAGGCAAGTCTGTCCCAAACTTGAGCCTGCCAACTCAAACGAAGCCCGTCCCAGACCTGCACATCGAACATTCTAGTCTGACACCAAGTCCGCATTTCCGGATTTACCAAACCAACGCCGGGGCCGGCTCGACGTCGGCAGGCATCAATTCGGGATACATGACTCCCAGCGTCAACATCGTCAGCGACAGAGAATTCAGCAGCATGTGCACGATGACGCACGGCCAAAGCGAACCTGACTTGCGAAATACATAGCCAATGCCGATCGACAGGAAAAACAGCGGGATAGGAGCCGGTCCTTGCCCCATATGAACTCCGGCGAACGCAATGGAAGTAATCAGAATCGGCGCCCAGAACTGCAGCTGTTTAAAGTAACCGTTGGCAAACTCACGGGCTGTACTTTCCTCAACGACTCCGCCACTGAACCAGGCTTTCGGTTCGTCATAGTCAAACGCCCGTTGCAACCACCCCTGGATGAGCCCACGAAAAAAGAACTCTTCCGCCAACGGCGCCACGCCGACTGCGGCAATCCATGCCCATATCGCAGTTGCACCCGTAAAGTTCTCCGTAAGAGAATCGAGCGTCGGATGCGTGTACGGAATGAGCTGAGTCACAACCAACTGAATCAGCATGACGACAGGAATCAGCATCAGCGAGCTTACGATCCCAAGCAGAACATCGTTGCCCAGCCATTTGCCGCTGCCAAGCCAACCCACGCGACGATGCCGAATCAGCAAATAGGCCGCGGCGGCGAAAGTCGAAAGTAACTGCAGCAACGCCATCCAGCCGCTAAACTCGAGCAGCTGCCTTGGGCTCAAGGACTCCGGGTCTTGCAACTGCTCGAAGCTGATGCCCATCAAAAGCGGCACCAAAATCAGCCCGACCGATTGCAGGCAAAACCAGAGCAAAACGGTTACGAAAATGTCGACCATTCCGACGGGCGAAACTTGCTGCATGCGAGGCAACATGAACTCTTCGCGCCGCTGCGTACCGAATAACGGCCTATAGGCAGAAATCCGGATCGACCAAAGCGCAAGGCAGATCGCGAGGATCGAGTATTGAACGATGGCGAAAGCAGTTAGCATATTGAGTTGACGTTGCGTTTGCCCATCACTAAACCCATAGTTTAAGTCGACCGTCGAGCATGTCCGGCAGACCCTTTCGCACATGATGCATCGCCTGTCTTGGCGAGTAACGTGTGCTCAAATGCGACGCGACGATCAGTTCGTTCTTGAACTCGTTCTTGCGATCCACAAAATCATTCAGGTGCATGTGACCATTCTTGTGGATCAAGTCCTGGCGGTGATCGGGTGCGACGAACGTCATCTCGGTAATCAAGATTTTGACTTCGTAGAAAAGCGGATTGTCATCCAGGCCACGCGGCGACGTGTCACCCGTATAGCCAATGATCGGCACGCGAATCTCTTCGGTCACTTCGGTTCCGGCCTCTCTCAAATCCCGAATCTGCTCTCCGGACAGATCGCGAAACTCAGCCTTCAGCTTGTTGCGACGTTCAAAAATGACGTATCCCATGCTGGTGACGGTATGCGTCGTGCGAAGTGTCTTGACGACCAGTTCGCGGGAAAGTTCAAACTCGTCTCCGGCGACCAGGCCGATCAAATCGCACGGCATTTTGCCACGGTCAAGTGCTTCGAAAGACGTCAGCATTTTGCGAATCGACTTGGTCATGTAAGCCGGCATGAGCAAGCGTGGTGGTGCCATTTTCATCAGCCGTCGTCGGGAAACGTGCAGCGGGATTCCAGCCACGTGGTCGAGATGCGCGTGCGAGATCATCCACGTAGGTGTCCCCATGAACTCCCAGGGATGCGCTCCGAGGTCGAAGCCGAGCTTCAGCTCAGGGATTCGCCAATAGGACTGAACGGCTGCCCGGGAGTATCCTTCAACAGTCAGGTCACCGTGCGAATGTGTTAAAAGTGGAACGTTTTCGGTCATGTGGAAATCTGATATCACTCAAAATGTCGGCCAATTGCGATACTAATGGCATTCGCGGATGTTAGAGCATGGGTCGCTTTGGAAGTTCGCTGTTTGCGAAATTGAGACCAATTTGGAAAGCCACACGCTACAAAAGCCGATCAAACATTAAAAATAGAGGAAGTCTGGTAGGTTTCGCGACCTCAAAACGTCCAAAATTGGTGTTTCTTATCGAATCTTGCCGTGCGTCAAAATCGTCGCGATTCAGATTGCACTTTGGTAACGCTTTACAATATCCTCAGCGACAATCTGTTTCGGTCCAACTCCGGAACTTGATCCTTGTTTAAAAACGACGGTTGATATGTATTCAGTTTCGATACGTTCGATTCGACATTTGATGATGGTTGCACTCGCCGCGTGCTTGCTGGTGGGAGTATCTGCAGGAACCACGGTTGCGCAGTTCGGAACGCCTGCTTTTGGCGCCGACGGTGATCCATTTACGCTGACCGCAAAGTTCGGCAGTTTCAAGGACAGCAACAAAGGCATCCTGACGGTCACGGCCACGATTGAAAAGCCATGGCACATCTATTCGCTGACCCAGCCCGAAGGTGGGCCGACTCGTTCCGAAATCATTATTGAAGATTCGGAAAAGTTTAAGATCACGGGCGACTTCGAGCCTGATTCGGATCCACACTCCGAGGTCGAAGAAGCCTTTGCGCCTGTCCCCAGCGAATATCACGAAGGCACTGTAAAATGGAGTGCTCCGATCCAGCTTGCTGAGGGAGTCGATCCTCAAGAGCTCGCGATCGAGGTCTCTTACGCGGGTTTGCGTTGTGCGGGAATGGAGGGCTGTGTTCCGATTGGTGGTGTCGAGGCCGTCGCAAACTTCGGCGGGTTCATCGAGGCTATCAACAGTGACGCGCCGCTGCGAATCGAGGATTCACATCTTTTGATCTCTGGCAAGCTGGCACACGAGGGCGGAGGCAAACTCAAGCCAGGCGACAAGGCATTCGTCGAGGTGAAGCTGGAGCCGGTCGATGGATTTCACGTCTATCAGTACACGCCGGATCCTGAAAAGCCAGAATCTGTCGAAAAGCTCACGTTGCTGGCGGTCACAAAAGCCAATGACTGGTCGATTGACGCCGTCGAAGTCATTCCGGAAGACCCTGCGACAGTGAAAACCAAGAAGGGTGTCAAGCACTATGAAGGCCCGGTAACGCTGAAGATTCCGTTCACCATCGGAGCAGAGGCTGAGGCCAAAGAATACGTTCTTGGCGGAGTCGCTGGATTTCAAACCTGCGATCCAAGAGGCTGCACTCAACCGCGCGGCGTCAGCTGGGAAGTCACGGTGCCGGTCGCGGTCGAGTCGACGGCGTCTCCGAATCTGCGCGTGACCGATACGGGCGTCCAATACAGCGAGGTCGAAGAAAAAGTCAAAGACGCCGCTGAGAAGAACAAGAATAACGCCGGAGCATGGTCTGGTTATTCGCCAATGGTCGTGCTTCCATTGGCTTTCGTGGCCGGATTCATTTTGAACTTCATGCCATGCGTTTTGCCGGTCGTCGGCCTGAAGATTATGTCGTTCATGCACATGGCCGGTGAGAACCCTCGCCGTGTGTTTATGCTGAACTTCGTCTTCGTGCTGGGGATGTTGGCGGTCTTCATGGTGTTCGCTGCGTTGGCCGTCACGTTCAATTTTGGCTGGGGAGAAGCCTACACCAATCTGTCGTTCAAAGTCATTATGATCGCGATCGTGTTCGGATTCGGTCTCAGCTTCTTCGGCCTGTGGGAAATTCCGATGCCCGGCGTCGTGAACTCGGAAAAGGCGAACGAGCTTGCCAATCAGGAAGGCTACGTCGGTCAATTCTTCAAAGGGATTTTGACCACGCTGTTGGCAACTCCTTGCAGCGGTCCAATGTTGATTCCGGCCGTCGTGTGGGCGATGGCTCAAACGCCTTTGATGACGTTCACGGTGTTCCTGTTTTTGGGGCTGGGAATGGCGTTGCCGTACCTTGTGATTGGCGCGTTTCCGAAACTGGCTGGTTTTCTGCCAAAGCCAGGTGGTTGGATGGAGACGTTCAAGCAGATCATGGGATTCGTTTTGATCGCGACCACAATCTTCCTGATCAACGGCGTTTCCGCGAAATACAATACTTCGGTTTTGACCATGCTGCTGTTCATCGGCCTCGGCTGTTGGTGGATCGGAAAAACTGAACTCTATGAACCGCTCGGGAAACAGTTGAAAGCTTGGGGGGCCGGTTTCGCGATCATCGCCTTTGGCGTGTTCCTCGCCTTCGGCGCGTTGCTTCCCTGGTATGAACTGGACTACAAACCTTACAGCGACGCGGCGGTCGCCAAGCATCTCAAAGAGGGCAGGACGGTCTTGGTGGACTTTACTGCAGACTGGTGAGCGGTTTGCAAAGTAAATGAGCGGTCCGCTCTGAACACCCGACTGACCAAGTCAGTTCTCGAAGCCCAAAACATCGTTGTCCTTAAAGCAGATATGACCAAGGATGCCCCTGAAGTTGAAAACAAGCTGGTTGAATTCGGCAACACGGCGAAAGCCATTCCGTACTACGCCGTGTTTCGGCCTGGCGAGGAACCACATCACTTCGATGGCAACTTTTTGACCGTCGGAGCGAAAGGATTTCTCGATACCGCAGGTATTTCCTGGTCGGAGGTGACTCCATTAAACCAGGTCAAAGGCAAGGACACGCCGAATGCGGAGTTGAAATCGACTGCCGATGTCATGGCGTCGCCTGCAGGGTAGAATGGTTTCCATGAAAATGGAAACTGAAACGCTTCTCATCGAGCAGGCGATTGCCGCTCGAGAGAAAGCTTACGCGCCGTACTCGAATTTCAAAGTCGGCGCTGCGCTGCTATTAGCCGATGGTGAGACAATCGTCACTGGCTGTAACGTTGAAAACGCATCCTACGGGTTGGCGATCTGTGCTGAACGCAATGCGATTTGTGCGGCGGTCGCCACTGGCCATCAGGATTTTCTCGCAGTCGTCGTCGCGGCCTCCCCATTGGCCTCGCCCTGCGGCGCTTGCCGACAGTTTATTGTCGAGTTCGGCAAAGACATCGATGTGGTCAGCGTTGATCCAAACGACACCTCCAAACGACTGCGTTGGACCAGTGACGAGCTGATTCCTGACAGCTTTGAGTTTGAGAAATAGCGTTCGCTTCAGCCGCCAGCGATTGAGCACATAAGCTCAAACACCAGATCCACATCTTTCTTGTCGGTCGTCCAATTGACCAGCGAGCATCGAATGCCGGAGATTCCGCCAAGCCGAGTCGGAGTCATGAATACTTTGCCGGTTGAGTTGAGTTCGTCCAGAAATTTAGTGACGCCAGATTCGAAAGCTTCATCCGATTCGAAATTCGCTTTCAAGGTAAAGCAAAGATTGTTCAGTCGCGTTGGTCCGATCAGTCGAAAATGTTCGCTGCGTTCGATCTGATCCGACAGGTGCTGGGCAAGTTCGATGCATCGATGGACGATCTCCTGATATCCGTCGGAACCGTAGGCTTGCAATGAGAACCATGCCGGCAAAGCACGAAATCGACGTGAGTTTTCAGGAAGCAGATTCAGATAGTTGAACTGCTGCATGGGATCGCCAAGGTACGCCGCATTCGAATTTTGAAACGTCGCAACCTGATGGTTGCGGTGCTGCTGACGCACAAGAAACACTGCACTGTCGTAGGGGACGTTGAGCCACTTGTGACAGTCGATGGTGATGCTGTCCGCGTGTTCCCATCCGTCAAGCAGATGGCGATGGTTGTCAGAACATGCCGCGAATCCGCCAAACGCCGCGTCGACGTGCAGCCAGAAACTGAATTCAGACTTCAGCTGATGGATCGCCATGAAGTCATCGAAGTCTACCGTGTTGACGGTCCCCGCGCTGGCAATGACGACGCCCGGTTGGCCATCGAGGCGATTTAACTTTCGGCGTAGATCAGCCACATCCATCGCTTCGCGGTCCTCTGGCAAAGACTCAACCTGAATGATGTTTCGACTGCCGATCCCCAGCATGGACAACGCTTTGATGGCAGAAGAATGCGGTGTCGCAGAAAGAATGTTGAGCGTTTGGTTGACACCGTCTTTGGCAAAATCGCGTCCCAGTTGGTGCCCGTACCATTGCCGTGCCACGCCGAGGCACGTGAAGTTGCTCATCGTCGCACCCGTCACGAAGCCACCCAGAAAAACGTCACGAGGAAGATGAAACAGGTCCAGCAGAAGATTTATGGTCTCCAGTTCGACGCGCGCCGACACATCGCCTTGCCCGTCAATCGTCTGCGTATTCTGATCGTATGCCGATGCGAGCCAGTCTCCGATCAAACTGGCCGGAGTCGTTCCGCCGATAACGAAACCCCAATACCGCGGTCCTGATGACGCAACCATGTGTGGCTCAAAACGTTGATTGAACAACGCCAACGTCGCTGCGGCACCGACTCCGTCCTGCGGCAGATCCAGCGAATTGTCTGGAGCGTCGATGTCGATACTTGTTGGACGATTGTCGAGCGACGCAACATAGGCGGCACTTTGTTCGGTCACTTTTTCAAGCAGCTGCCTGATGTGGTTTTTGTCGTTCTCAAGACGATGATGCATGGGCTACTTTGTGCCAGACTCTGTGTGTGGTTTGAATCGGCATTGTAACCCAGCGCGAGCATTTTAAGTCCTGCCCAGTGTGGTAACGGACCTACTCGTAGTCCCACTTCATGATCCAGGGATCTTCCAGTTCCTTCTGCATCGATTTCAGCTTGAGTTGATACTCCTTCAACACGCTGGCATGCTGTGGTGAATCCGCAAGGTTGGTCGATTCGCCAGGATCGTTCTCCATGTCGTACAACTCAAATTTTGGACGATGGATGTATTGGTCGACGGTTTTCAAACCATACATCGCGTCCGGACCTTTGCGAAACTGAGCCTGCCAACTCGACGCAACCCACAAATCGGTCGCGAAGGGATAGTCGAGTCCGTGAGCGATGTTCCAGATCAGCTTGAACTTTTTGTCACGCACGACACGCATCGGATAGTACATCGTGATCTCGTGAAAGGTATGCGAAGCGAAGATCGCCTGATGGTGTTGCGATGCCTCGCCTGCCAAAACAGGCATCCAGGACTTACCCTGATAGGATTTGAACTTGTTTCTTCCACTGCGATTGTCACGACCGAAGAGCCTCTGCTCTTTCCAAAATTTGTCTGGGTCGATCCACTTCTTTGGACCGTTTGTTTTGCTATCCAGCCCGCCAGCAAAATCAAGTAACGACGGTGTGATGTCGACGTGGCTGATCATGGCGTCGGTTTCGAATCCGCGACGTTTGTCATACGGATTGCGGACGACGAACGGAACATGTAGCCCCGTTTCGTAGACTGTTGTCTTACCGCCGGCGAAGGCCATGCCGTGATCAGACGTGAAAACAATCAAGGTTTTGTCATAGACTCCGGCTTCTTTGAGGATTTCAACCAGTTTCCCCAAACCCTGGTCGATCCGCGAGCAGGATTGATAGTATTGAGCCAGTTCTTCACGCGTCTCCGCCGTGTCGGTCAGGAAGTCTGGAACTGGAACCGCTTGTGGATCGAAGAATTTCTCGTCGATGCCTTTGTGAGATTTTTGCGCCGGTCGATTGCCAAACAGATTGGGCTTGAGCTCCAAGGTTGAATTTTTGTCGATGCCGCCACTGCGATGCGGATCCGACGTTCCAAAATACAAAAAGAAAGGCCGCTGATCGTCTCGGTTGTTGATGAACTCACGACACCTTTCGGCCATCAAAACCGGATTTCGTTGGTTCACCTCGCCAAACGTTTTCTCGAATCTGAAAACGGCTTCTGGCGCGACGTGATACTTTCCAATCTGCGCCGTTCGATAGCCTTCATTGGCCAGCACTCGCGGCAGAGACAGCGAAATGACGTTGTGGTAGGCGTTGAATTTATGAAAGTCGTGCGTGTGCCCGTAGAGTCCATTTTTGTGATTGTGCAATCCGGTCATCACCACCGATCGGCTGGCGCTGCAACTGGCTGTCGTCGCGAACGCGTTTCGAAACAACACGCCGTCTTTTGCCAGAGCGTCCACGTTGGGCGTGATGGCAACCGAATCTCCGTAGCAGCCGAGCGTCGGGCTTTCGTCGTCGGTGATGAAGAAGACGATGTTTCGCTCAGGCAAGTCGTCTGCTGCAGCGAAAGATTGAGGCCCCAGCCATGTCGCAGCAATCACGCATGTGAGAACTGCAAAGCCAATCTTGTAAATCATGGTCATCCTGTCAAAATCGATGAAGCGTCTTTGCATAGAGTATAGCAACGACAAGTCCCTCACTTTGGTTGCCGATGAAGTCAGTTATTCGTTTTCTGTTTGGCAGACGGCTCGTAAAGCATCCGGATTCATTCGCGATGACACGTCCCGCATTGTGGAAATCGATTGCGGCATCGATTCGTCTGCAGCAATCGATGGGCAAGTCCGTTTGGTTGGTGGCGCACTTTCTGGAAACGTTCACCGATGCCCAGTCGATGCTCGAAGAACACGGTCTTGACTACTTCGTGGAAACCGAGCCCGTTACGATTGACTGGTTTCGCGACCACGCCAATGCGGCGGGAGATCAGGTGCGACTGTTGCTCGCCGATTTGGCCGAACCGTTGGTGCTGGATCCTGAGTCGCCGTTTGAGTCTGAGCTTCGTGTTGCGATGATGGTCGTCGAACGTCATCCCTTTGGGCCCAGGGATGACTTGGTGGTCGAGTTTGCCAGTTCGCTGCCGGCGAAAGTTGAGCTGGGCTATTTTTTAGCGCTCGACGATGTGCTGGTGCAAACCATGGTGCCGCCGCAGATGATTGATCTGTTGAAAGCGATGGGCTTGCAGGAGCACGATCTGATCAGCAGTTCGATGGTGACGAAGCGATTGCAAAAACTGATCGAACGCACGTCGCGAGAAACGAAAGAAGATCGGGTTGCAGAATCCGCGACCGATTGGTTTGCCATGCAGAACGACGGATGACCGAAAACGGGAACTGCCTTGAAGGGCTGGCTTTCGTATGAGCTCAGAGCCTCCTTCGTGGACCGGACTGCGAACGTCTCGGAGCTGAAGCAATAAAAAAAGCAGTCTCGGGAGAGACTGCTTTTCAAATCGTTACTTTTTCTTTTCGGACGAATCTCGCCGATTCAGTCCCGCTCGATCGAGCAAAGACTCTCGGAAGAAGTCATCGACAACCTCGTCTTGCGGAGGCGTTCCGTACGCGCCGAGCGACATTGGATCGTATTCCAATTCAAACTCGTGCTTCGCCACAGTGACCTTGCAATTCGGATCCAGACGCTTTCGCACGCCCTGAGTGATCCGTTTCCCGTCGACCTTTACGCCATTGCGGCTGCGAAGATCACGGATAAACCAATATCCCTCATCAATTTCCATCAATGCATGATGGCCGGACACATTTCCGAAACTGAGAATGATATCGCAACCCTCGCGACGACCGATACGTAGTCGCTTTTTCATCAAAGGAATCGGGTCGCCGCCGCCAATTGGTACGAGTTCGCCAAACATGATTTCAAACAATGGTGTGGAAAGTTGTGAAGGAAGGGCTTTCGGTAGTGCGACTTCGTCGTAGAATCGGGCGATTCACACGAATTCGGAAACGAAATTCGAACTCTTTCTGCCGAGACAGTTTAGGCCGTGACTAACGAATCGTCAAATATTTCAGTCCCTCCACCGTCCAGTTGGCCGCACGATCGCAGCCAGTTTGATTGGCGTGCTGCGGGTCTACACTATTTTGGATACAGCTTCTATCTAAAACAGGTGTTCGGTTTTCGCGTCCAGCGGGTAAGCGTTGACGCCGGTTTCACGTGTCCCAATGTCGATGGAACCGTTGCCATCGGTGGATGTACTTTTTGCGACAACCGTAGCTTCAGCCCCAGCCGTCGGCTTCCTCGGCAGGACATTCTTGATCAGATCGACGATGGCATTTCGCGGATCAAGCGACGTTACAAATGCAAAAACTTTATGGCCTATTTTCAGCCGGCGACGAACACTTACGCTCCAGTTGAAGAGCTAAGGCCACTGTTCGAAAAAGCCATCTCGCATCCGGAAGTCCTCGCCCTGGCGATTGGGACGCGGCAAGACTGCGTGCCGAACGATGTGCTGGATTTGCTGGAGGAGCTTGGGGCGAAAGTTCCACTGACGATCGAATACGGACTACAGACGATTCATGACAAGTCATTGCAATGGATGAACCGCGGCGATACGCACGAGTCATTCCTCGACGCGATGGAACGTAGCGTTGGACGCGGCTTTGAGATCTGCGGCCACATCATGCTGGGGCTCCCGGGCGAAACGCACGACGACATGATGGAAACAGCTCGCGAAGTCGCCGATTCGGGTCTGGACGCCGTCAAAATTCATAACCTGTACGCCGTAGAAAATACTCCGCTGGCGACTCAGGTTCGAAACGGCGAAGTGACGCTGATGGAGTTGGACGAGTACATTTCCACGCTGGTGGACTTTCTTGAATTGCTGCCTCCGACGATGGTCGTTGAACGAATTAGCGGCGAGGCTCCCGGAAGTTTCTTTATCGGTCCTCAATGGTGCCTGGACAAACCGGCGGTCCTTCGAGCCGTCAAAGCTGAGTTCGAGAAACGGGATACCTGGCAGGGCAAAAAGTACCGCAGTCCCGAAGCTTGAGCTTGCGGCGAACGGTGCGAACCAATTCTGGCTCTTTCTGCTTAGCCTTCCGTGTGCGCGTTTGCGAGGTCGCCCTTATGTCCGACGCGAATTGATTGCCAATAAGTTTTGAACTTTAAAGTCAAATCCTCGTCTGAAAGTTTCCGCTAACGGTTTCTGAGCGATACGGACCAAACGATCTTTTCGTGGTTCATGGGCTCCTTTATCCAAAAGTTGAGAACTCAGATGAAAGCCATCGCATACCTGCTGCTGTCCGCAGCAATCTTCGGGATCTTCAGCTCGCACGCGTGTTATGCGACAGCCGACATTGTTGTGACCAGTCGCACCAGCCGCGCATTTTTTGATGTGTTGTCCGGCGTTGGGCCACGAAGCAACCGCTTGCGAGAGACGCCAGCTGTCGAAGAGGGATTGACCGCGCCGTTCGCATACAACTTCTCGCACAGCGGGATTGAGATGTTCGACAACGGATCGATAGCTGGAACGGCAAGTGCAACAGGCTCGTACGATCATGCGGTTGACATCGAATGGGCGTCTGAACTGTTGGACGTCAACTATTTGGGCGAAATCGCTGGCGAAGCAACGAGCTTTGGTGATGGGTCGGCGTTCGCGGACATGCGAGCCGAAATGACTCTGGAGTTTACTGTCGACGTTCCAACAGACTACGTTTTCGATCTGCAAATCAGCAACCAGTTTGGCGACGCGGAATCGACGTTCACCCTCAGACATACCGATATCGGAACGAACCTCCACAGCATTAACACGTTCGGCGACCACTATTTTGAAGGCACGTTGGCCGCCGGAAACTATCGCCTGATCGCGAATTCCATCGGCAGCGACTTCGACGATCAGTCCAGCATGGCAAGTGACGCTGTGTTTCAATTCCAAGTCGGAACAGGCGTTCCGGAGCCCTCAGGTGGACTCGTCCTGTGCAGCCTTGCTGGAATTGTGGCGGTCCGACGTCGCCGAAGCTGCTCGATTCTGGACAGTTGACCTCGAACGCAAGGCTCCTATCATTTGCTGGCTCGTGTCTGCGGCGCGAACTATTTGCTGGCAAAATGGATCTTTCCGGTAGCGACCTTCAAGAAGCGATTCGAGGGTTCCGAAGATTACTTCAGCGACGGTTGTAACAGAGGGCAATCCTCAAAGTCTGTCTGATCGGTGAAGCCCACCCAGACTACTTGACGGTATCCAAATTAACACTACCGTATGCAGTATCT
Source organism: Mariniblastus fucicola (assembly GCF_008087665.1). Lineage (GTDB taxonomy): Bacteria > Planctomycetota > Planctomycetia > Pirellulales > Pirellulaceae > Mariniblastus > Mariniblastus fucicola. The sequence continues at coordinate 3,418,673 of NZ_CP042912.1, read as the reverse complement.
GGCGTCGTGGCCAAGTGGCTAAGGCAGTGGATTGCAAATCCACCATCGCGGGTTCGAATCCCGCCGACGCCTCTCAAAAAGACCGTAGAGTGTTTGGCTCTGCGGTCTTTTTTTCGCGGCCATCGGTGCGACATCTGGCACACCAACTCAGCCACAGGTTGTTTCGGCGGGCCTTGGTCGGACTCGACAGAGATCGAGCGGAATCGCACATCGGCACGCCTTCTCCTCGTTCAAAAACGCTGTTTTCAGCCCGGCACAACGATTGCTTGAAATTGATTAGACTTTGAGACACAGTCTCCCAGCAATTTTGTCATGCGATCGCAACCCACTGCAGGAAATAGAATGGATACACTTTTTGATCAAATCGGCGGACGTCCCAGCATCGAGAAAATGGTGACGGCTTTCTATCAACGAGTTCTTTCCGATCCAATCCTGTCGCCATTTTTCGCCAACGTCGAAATCGAGAAACTGCAAAAGATGCAGGTCGCTTTCTTCACCATCGCACTCGGTGGCGAAGAACCGAAAAAGATGACTTCGCTGGCCGAAGTTCATCGTGGACGTGGGATTGAACGCCAGCATTTGACCCGATTCACCGAACTGCTGATCGAAACGCTGGAGGAGGTCGGGATCCCTGAAGATGCCGCCAAGAAAGTTTACGAGCGGATCGCCAAGTATTCCGGAGAAGTCCTGGGTGATTCGACGGTCGATGGATAGGCAACGGTGCGAACATGTGTGCGACGTGTGTTCGTCATCGCATTCGTTTTGCCGTTTCAGCCCATCGGTTTCGACCGGACAACTGAAACGCCGCCCGCGCTAGCGCCGTGACATCCTGTTGCGAGACAATATCGACGGTTTGGGAACCGCGAAGCCTGTCGAAGCGTCCAGCGCTCGCAACAGTGACTGTAAGAATTCGTTATGCGTGTAGGGCTTCGAAACGATTTCCTGAACGCCGAGTTGCGACAGTAAGTTCATGTCCTGCTGCCGAGGAAAGTTCATCGCGACGACAACCGGGGTGTCTTCAAAGCGGTCTTTGAAATTCGAGATTCTGTTCTTAAGCTCGCTCGAGACGCCATTGGCATCGATGCAAATCGCATCAACGTCCGCCGAATCGATCAGGTCAGTTTCGGCCTCCGCCCAGAGCGAATCACATTGATACGTTTTCAACATCTCGGAAATCGTTTCCGCCGTTGTCCGGTCTTCAGAACTGACCACAACCATTTTCCCGATTAACTTTTCCACGATCGCCCCGTCTGGCGAAAAGTCTCGCACTCGATCAGAAACAGAAGCCGTCAACGGTTGGTGCCAATCGGATCGGACGCCGTCACTCACCTGAACGCAAAACCGCTCAAATCGACTCTCCCATTGATGCCACATCGTTTGGCTGACTCCAATCAGCGGAGTGCCAGACCGGTTTTCGCCTTCGCACCATGAACCGAGCAGCACGACGATTGGGACTTCCGGAAATTGCGTTCGCAGAGAATCGATCGCGGTCTGCGACATCTGATCCCTTCGGGACTGAGCCAGAACGATCAGATTGAAGGCCTGTCCCTCAACGGATTTGATGCGTTCAAGCGGCACCATCGTGGCGGGGATTTCGAGTTTGGAGAACGGTTCGCGAAAGTCGCCGTGCCAATAGTCGCCCGAAATTAGAATCTGTAGCGTGCTCATCGTGTGGATCCCGCCCGCGAGTCATGGAAAGACGCGACGTCAGTGTATCGGCTTGGACTTCAGCACGTCAATCCAGGCGTTCGTCAAACTCAATGATGCAACGATGGGCATCGGACGAATTGTCGGTCGATCGGAGCGTGTCCAAAAACTCCGGTTCCTGAATCAGCCGACTTAGCCTCGCCAGGACGCGAAGGTGCACGGCTTCATCGGTCGACCCGATCAGAAAAAACACATCGGTCAATGTTCCGCGAGGGCCACCGAACGCGATTCCGTTGGTTGTTACCCCAAGCCCGATAAATGCTTCGCCAATGATGTTGGTCATGGGCCGACGAGGGTGCAGCATCGCCACACCATTTTCAAGCGCGGTCGGATGCAGGTCTTCACGTTTGCGAATCGCGTCGCCCATTTTCTCGGGATCCCACAACGAGCCCGTGGCCGCGACGCTGTCGCACAACAATTGGATGACTTTCGGTTTCGTCCGAGCCAACAGCGGAACGAAAACCAGGCTCTCCGGCATCATGTCCGGAATATGAAACTCATCGACGATCTGCTTCGTGGACTGAATCTCAAGAACTTTCTCTACTTCCGCCAATTCCTGCTCGTCCGAGACTCCGATCCGATCTTCGAACCACGAGTGGATTTCAGCGCTGAAGAAGCGCCACTGTCCTGCAATTTTCTTTCCCGGAACACGTCCTCGTTCGGCCATTTTACGGGCTTCAGCCGGAGTGATGTGCAGGAACTCGGCGAGCGAGGCGAGGTCAAAATCTTCGTTGGACATGAGCAGAAAAAATGAGTGACACGACAACGGGAAACGGGCATTGTAATATCAGAACGCGAAACTGGCGACGAGCTTTATCGTGTCGATCCGCCAAACTGCGCGACATCCTGAAGTTCTTTCGCGAAAGCCTGCTGCATCATGTCGGCAGTTCGGTCGTCGACGATCGCCCGATCGAAGTGTAGTGAAATTCGTCCATGCGTCTGCATTTCGGAGCCGACCCGTTTGCGAAACGTGCTCCATGAAAAATTGACGGGCGTCCCGCAACGCACCGGTCCACACAAATCGTAGTCCTTCACCTCAAGGTTTCCGACTTCGCGGAAATTGCAGGCTCGCGTTTTCCGAAACGGTTCTCCCAGGTTTGTAAACACCGCGGTACCGCGAGATTTCTGATTGCGAGCCACGAAGCGCAACGCGACCGGTACGACGCTGATCATGCGAATTGCGATCAGAAATACGTGATCCAGCTTGAAGCCCATGATGATCCGAACCTCCCGGTCGATCGTCTGCGCGGCAGCATCCGCGTTCGCCACCTGTTCGAAGGTTCGTTCGATTTGAACCAGAGAGGCCCGATTCGCACACGGCAGCTTTCTGTCCGCCACACCGCGGATGCTGATTGGCAACACCAGGCGAATCCATTTTCGTTCTGACCAAAAGGATCGCGTCGACGTTCCCGATTCGAGTGAACTACGGACGCGTTTCATCGCGCGAAAAAGCGCCGTCATCAACAAAGAGTTCGTAGAAACCCCCAAACGGTCTGCTCGATCGTTCAGTTCGGCCAACAATTGCGGCGAGACGTCACTGCCAATAATTCCGGGAGACCGTGTCTCAGATGTCGAGACCGTCGAATCCGCAGCTTCGATCGTGGAGAACTTTCTGAAGATAAACTTCGTCGCTCCGAACAGCCCGATCGCCTGGCAAGGCAGGAACTTGAGGAACGACCAGCGAAACAGCCCAAGGTGGCTGCGAGACTTCCAACGTTGCCAATCCAGTTTCACTAGCCCGCGATCAATTTCGTTTTCGGCTACCAGATTGTGATAAACCAGCATCCAATCGCGAATGAATGTGATCGCTGCAGCACCGTCGGCGAGTGCGTGGTCGGCGGCGAAGATAAGCGTAACGTCATCATTTGATTTGCAGCGCACGCACCACAGTCCAAATCCTGCGCGATCAGTCGCTTCGACTTTCGGCAGGCCACGATCATTCATGAACGGCAGTTCCAAATCGATTTCGCGATCCGGCAATCGGTCAAACTCGACATCATGGAAAGAAGCTTCCGCAAGTTCACCCAGACGTTCCTCGGCGTCCCCAGTGCTCCATTTTGGCCAACCGTTCAGCGATTCAATCGGCCAAACCGCATGTCTTTGTCGGGCCACACAATGAAGCCACGCTTGCCTGGCCACAGCGACATCGATCGGCCCACGGAATCGCACACGAGCGGTAACGCAGTTCGGCCACGGACCACTTGAGCTGTGCAGGTGGAACGTTTCCATCGAAGTCATTCGAATGCGCGCGTCGAACTCCGTCTGGGAGTCGCTGTCTTTCTTCGCCAACGCCCTACCCTGCCTTCGGTTCGCGGATCAAGCCCGGCAAAATGTCCAGACTCATGTCCTCAAACAGTCCAGCTTTGAAACGCTCGACCGCGATTGCGCCCATCACCGCGTTGTCGGTGCAATGCTCAAGGGCTGCAAAATGCAATTCAATATTCTTCAGCTCGCACTGTTGTTTTAGCTGTTCGCGAAAGACACGATTTGCTGCCACACCGCCGCCGACACAGAGTCTTCGTGGCGCGTCTTTCGCGGCACACTGTTCAACCGCCTGAACGCTTTTGGCGACCAAACAATCAACCACCGCTTGTTGGAAACTTGCCGCAAGGTCGGCGACTCGCTCTGGCGTCAACGACACATTGTCCAGATCAAATTTCCCGGGTCCCGTGATCGCATAGCGGACCGCGGTCTTGAGTCCGCTGAAGCTGAACGCGATGCGATCCTCTTTCAAAAAGCTGCGCGGAAACTTGATCGCATCTTTGTCACCGTCGACGGCGACTTTCGAGATCGACGGGCCACCCGGGTACGGCAATCCCAACATACTGGCGACTTTGTCGAAAGCTTCTCCCGCGGCGTCGTCGATCGTTCCACCCAGAAACCGGCTCTCGATGGCGCTTTCGTAGTGATATAGATGCGTGTGGCCTCCGCTGACGACCAGTCCGACGCACGGATAGATCGGAGTCTCGCTGGCGAACTGGCAAGCGTACACATGTGCGTGCAGGTGGTTCACGGCGATCAAAGGTATGTCTTTGGCAAAGCATAACGCTTTGGCCGCAGTCAGTCCGACCAGCAAAGAGCCCGAAAGACCAGGCGTATTGGCGACAGCGATCGCATCAATGTCGTCGAGTGTCAGATCAGCTGCCTTAAGCGTTTCGTCGATTACGGGCAAGATCCGTTCGACGTGAGCCCGGGCTGCGATTTCGGGTACGACGCCTTTGTAGATTTCGTGCAGCTTTGCTTGGGAAGCGACGACGCCAGACAGAACTTTCAAACTGTCGTTGACGATAGCCGCAGCCGTTTCGTCACAAGTTGTTTCCAGTGTCAGCAGGATCATAGGGAGATTTTTGGCTTCTGGGCGGAAATCCGAAACTTGGGGGTAAAACACGAGTTTAAGTTCCCGTATCGGAATACTGAAGAGGGCCGGGTGTTCTGGTCCCGCAGGTTGTACGTCCGCAACCGGTTGGCCTCCCAGGCCGCATATTCAGGTTCGGGCGATCATCGCAGTGCGTCCGCACAAATCGCCTCGCCGCTACCAAGTTCGCTGGAACAGCAGTTAACGGCAACTTAGACTGTAACGGTACCTATCCAAAGGATGCGGAGTCATATGAAAGTCTCACCCAATCAGCTTGTTTTGGTCGCACTCGCGGCTGTCGTTTCTGTTTCGATTTCTCCTTCAGCTATCGCCTCTCCGTTTCAGGAAAAATCAGCGGTAACGCAAAGTGAAGGACTCGAGTTTAACTGGAAAAACGCTCCGTGGCCGACCGTCATCGAATGGTTCGCCACCGAAACGGGCTTTATCCTCGATCCAGTCGACCAATATCCGGAAGGCAGCTTCAGCCTCGTAAGCGATCGTCCGCTGTCGTCCGTGGAAGCCATCGACGAAATCAACCATAAGCTTCGATTGAGCAATCCTCCGAAGACTTTGCTTCGAAACGGAAGCAAACTCTATCTGGTCGATGCCGGTCGCGAACTACCTGCTGAACTGGTCGAGACGATTGACGTTTCCCAGCTGGACAGCCGCGGAAAGTACGAACCGCTTCAAGTGATGTTCGATATCTCCGGCCTGAACCTGGACGATATCGAAAGCCAGGTGAAGCAGCGTGTTCAGTCGTATAACGAACGTTACTTTGAAACTTACCCCGATACGAATGAATTGTTTGTCCGCGAATCCGGTGAGAACCTGCGGTTTATCCGGGACATTATTAGTCGCGCCAAAATGAGTGGCACGCCGACTTACTCGGATCTGTATTTGAAACACATCAACGCTGACCTGTTCCTGCAACAGGTTAGCGCCATCCATGGCCTGGACGAAAACTATCGCAACGACGACGGTACTTTGACTCTGATCGTTGATCCGACTCCAGGTTCTCAACGAATCGTCATTCGCGGAACGCCGTCCATGATTCGCGATATCGAACAGGCGGCCGCAATCTTTGACGTTGAAGTCAAAAAGGTAGAAGAGTCGGCGGAAGATCCAATCACGCTGCGACAGTATCTGGTTCCTCGCGACAGCAAGGAATCTTTCGAGGTGATTGACCGATTGCTGTTCGACGAAGGAAACGGAGCTCGCGTCATTCAGGGATCTGAAACCGGAAAGATCACGGTGATGGGCAAAGCTGCTGATCACGCAATCGTAGAGAACTATCTTGGCTTGCAGGAATCCAACAGTGGTGGCTTCGCCACAGTGCAATTGACCAATGGGGACGCCGGCGACATTCTGCTGGCCTGTCAAACGATTCTTGGGATAACAGCCGAAAATGCGAGCGACAAAGTCAGCATGTTGGCCAACACGGATCGTGATTTCATCATGTTGCGTGGTACGCCAGCTCAGGTTACCGAAGCCAGAGAGATCATTGCGGAGCTGGATCGCAACGCGGCTCCCGTGACCGATGGTCTGCGAACACGACGACGTGTGATCAAAATGGACGCGGGAAACCGAGACCGGATTTTGGGCGAACTTCCTGACTATTGGCCAACGATGAGCCGGGAAAACCTGTTCGATGTCCGACCTCCATCGGCACCGGAATCAGACGAAAGCAGCCTTTTCCGTCAGCGTGAGAACGAGTTGCCGCCCAAGCGTGACCAGAGCTCGGTAATTCGCGATCGCCTGACTGAGGTCGCCGTTGCTTTGTTCCCGTCCGCAACACTGCGACTTTCGACCGCGATGTTGCAGACACCGGACGAACCATCGCCCGGAGACGCAATTAACCAAAAAGAAGACACTTATCAACTTCCAGAACAAATTGAATCGATTCCTGGAGCTCCGGTACGAGTCTGGGGAACCGAGTTTGGCATCATTATCGAGTCCGATGACCTGGACGCGGGCGACGATGCGGCGTTTTTGATTGACCAACTTATGGATGTGGAAGCTGAAAATGCCAAGCCTACCGTTTATCAGCTGCGGCATTGCCAAGCCAGCTACATGAAGTCGCTTCTCGAAAGCATGTACGGCATCGGTGGTGGCGGAGGAGGCGGAGGCGCTGGTTTGCTCGGCGGTATCGCTGACAACGTGATGGGAGACGCTGGCGGTGGAATGGTCGATGCACTGTTTGGCGGTGGCGGCGGTGATGCTGTTTCGGCGACGCTCGAAGGCGATGTGCAAATCGGTATCGATGGGAGACTGAACTATCTTTGGGTTACCGGCGCTACAACAGCGGATCTGGCGTTGATTGACGCGGCGGTTGAATTGTTCGACATTTCAACGCCACCTCACAATCCTGAAACGGCGGGACAAATCTACTCCATTCTGGTTCAACATCGTGACCCTAACGACATGAAGACGCAGATCGAAACACTGATGGCGGTCTACTTTTCGGATGCCGAAGCGAGTCAGGGCGGCGGTGGCGGCAATGAAGCTGCAAACATGATGAAGATGATGCAGCAGCTGACCAAGGGCGGCAAAGGCGGCGGCGGAGGCGAAGCTGAAGAAGTCAAGCCACGTGGCTATCTGTCGGTCGACGAAAAAACCAGTACTTTGTTGTTCATGGGGCCGAAGTTCATTTTCATCCAGGTCGAGGCTCTGGTCGCCGCACTTGACCAGCCGGAAGTTGAAGAGCCTCGCATGATGAAGCAGTACGACATGAAGGGCGCAAACGGTGCCGAGATGGCGAGAATGCTGCAAAACTTGCTGGGGAAAGACAAAATCGAAATCATCGGCAGCGACGCGGAACCGGCGACTGAAGGCGAAGACGGTGCCGCGGCCAAGAAGACGGCCGGCAACGACAATTCCGCAGCCCAAGCGGCTCAGGCGAAGCAGCAAGCTGAAGCCAGAAACAACTTCATCCAGATGATGCGAGCCCGTGGTGGAAACCAAGGCGGCGGCGGAACACGCGGCGGCGGAGGTGGAGGACGCGGTGGCGGCGGCGGAGGAGGAGGCGGTCGTGGTGGCGGAGGCGGCGGCGGAGGTCGTGGCGGCCGATAGTACACGAGTGCCAAAATAGAACTAAAGACGATGACGCGGGTCCAGGTTGGCCCGCGTTTTTTTATGCATCGAGCTCGGGCAGCCAATCAGCTCAACCAGCTCAACCAGCATCGAATATCGAGCGTCGCGATCTGCCCTCGCTTAACCATGGATGGCCGCAATCGACCGGCCCGAATGAGTCGAGCCGTGAACGATTCTGCCGACAACCAGACTACGTCTTTGGAGACGCCGCAGCACCGACAGCGTCGATGTTGAGGCCCCGTTCTTCCGGAGTCCGCGGATCAATTTCGATTGGCTTGTTCGTTTCCTGGCTCATATCGTTTAGCATCGACATGTACATGATCTGCTTCACACCGAAATAGGCTCCAACGGCAAGGATTGGCACCATGAGGAGAAACGGCAGTGAGATGCCTTTCTTTTTGACCGGAGCACCAACGGGTGTTTCAACAGGTTGTTGTTCGACGGGTTGTTCGCTTTCAGACATCTATAAATCCTATTAAATAAGTGGCGGTATCAATATTCCCAAGCCAACCAACAGGATTATCAACTTTGGCCTTATTTGCAACTGACTGGTGGAAAAATTTGAGCCATTCGTTCGTCGAAGCACGGTTCGGGAATTGCAAAACCGCGTCGACGTTACCGAGAGTTTGGATTGTAGCGAGTTGGACTGGCCAAAACCGCTCATGGGAAAAGCGTCCGGAGAATTGAGAACTACGTCGCAAACTTTTGCTTAGCCACAATACCCCACAAAGCCGAAGAGCGAAAACGAATCATTCATTCATTGCCCGCATGAATCGCAAGCGAGAGAGTCAAAGTCGACATCGATCAGCGGCTACACTGCACCTTTGACATCATTGGAGACCAGCGTTCCAACTTTCTCGCCCATCACAGCCTTCATGATGTTTCCGTCTTTGCGGAAATTGAAAACCATCAGCGGCAGATTGTGTTCCATGCAGTGCGAAATCGCTGTCGAATCCATCACCCGCAATCCTTTTTCGACCGCGGTTTGGAAACTCAACTCGGAATACAGAATCGCGTGAGGATTCTTTTCCGGATCTTCGCTGTAAACTCCGTCGACCCGAGTCGCCTTCATCACGATGTCACAACCCAGTTCCATGCCACGCATCGCCGCGGCCGTATCCGTCGTCACGAACGGACTGCCCGTTCCGGCACCCAAAATGACGACGCGTCCTTTTTGCAAATGCCGATCGGCACGCCTGCGGATGTACGGCTCGCAAACTCCGTCCATCTTGATCGCGCTCATCAGTCGCGTTTCGCAGCCCATCGATTCGAACGCATCATGCAGCGCCAAACCGTTGATCACGGTCGCCAACATGCCCATGTAATGCGCGGTCGCTTCTTCGACCACTTCCGTCGTAGCCTTGAACTGGCTTCCGCGAAGAATGTTGCCGCCGCCGATGACGACTGCGATTTCGCAACCAAGTTTTTGGATTTCGCTAACCTGACGCGAAATGTGCACGACCTCATCCATGCTGATCCCGCGTTCGCCTGAGGGTGAAAAGCTCTCACCGGAAAGCTTCAGAAGAATGCGTTTGAATTTAGGAGCGGGCATAATGTTTCTGGCAGAAAGTCTGTGTTTTCAAAGTGAAGATTATGACCAATCCATCGTCCTTTTGATATCGGGTTCACGAGGAAGCCGAGCAAAAGAATTGTTATGACAACCTACGGCTGAGGATGGCGGAACCGACAACCATTCCAACCGCTCCAATGCCAATCAGGACTCCACAAGGCAGAAGCATTTCACTGAAGGTGAAGTCCCGCCAAATCGCTCCTTCGATCGCCGAAATCGCCCAGCGAACAGGGCTCAGAAAGCTGATTTTCTGGATGAAGTCAGGCATGAACATGACTGGAATCATGCAACCGCCAATCATCGCCATCACCATGTTGGCCATCCAGCCCAACCCGTTGACTGATTGTTCCGTTTTCCCCAGCAGGCTAAGCGTCATCATGATTCCGACAAAGCAAATCGAAACCGAAATGGCAGCCACGCATAGGTGGAGAATGTTTCCGGGCCGCATGCCAACGAAATAACCCAGCACGGTCATCATCGCGATCACAAACAGGACGGCGAAGAAGCAGGCCAATGCCTTGCCAGCGAGAATCTTTGTTTTGGCGATCGGCGCCACCTGCAAACGCGTCATCGTTCCCGTCGTTTGCTCACGAGCGATCGAAGCGGAAAATCCCGCGATGCATCCGAGAATTCCCCACAGCATGGCTTGTGGAAAGCTGATGTCCCACTGAGAAGTAATCTTGCGTATCTGACCTTCGCGGCTTTTGGGGTCAACCTGCCGAGTAATGTCGATTTCCGTGACGTTTGCGAACTCGAATCCGGGCTGGCTCATCGCCTGCTCTTGCTCGCTGCCCTCCTGTTTGGTTTGCAGATCTTCCATCGATCCCAGCATCGAATCGACGGTTCCGAGGAAGCCCAACAGCAGTTGGCGATTGATTGGGTTGATCGATTCATTGGCTTTTGCCTCGTCGCGAGCACTGTCGATGGTTGATCGAAAATCGGCCGGATCGGAGAAGCGGTCGCCCATCATCTGCCCAACGGTTTGCATGATATAGCCCTGAAGCATCGCGGACTCGGCCCCTCGCGACGGATCCATTCCCAGTTGAATTTCCGGGGGCTCGCCCCAGAAAACCCCGACCCGTTCGCCAAAACCTTCTTCCAATGCGACCACGCCGACGGCTTTGCCTTTGCGAACCATCTCTTTTGACGGTTCCAGTTCGCCGGGCAACATTTCGACATTGCCTTTGGCAGTCAGCAACTCAATGAACCTTTTGGATTGGTCTGTCTGGTCGTTGTCGACGAGGGCAACTTTCATCTTTGAGCTTGAACCGCCCGAGCCCATTCCGCCCATCATCAGGCCGAAGAAAAGCCCCATCAAAATGGGAAATCCAACGATGAAAAACATGCCGAGTGGGTCGCGAGAAAGAACTTTCAGGTCTTTCCATGCGATGCTGAAGATCTGTGCCATTTACGAGTTCCGTCGGTAGGTGAATCGAATGTCGGTGACGATTGAAATCAGGTTCGACTATTGTCTGTCGCGGAGTTGCCGTCCGGTCAGAGTCAGAAATACGGATTCGAGATCCGAGTTCGCGATTTGCAGGGACTGAAAACGGATTCCGGACTGAGTCAGGCGACTGACTTCCGTGATCGGATCGTCGGATTCAAACCGCAACGAATCGCCATCAGGTTCCGCCGGCAGACCAGCACGTGAGGACTGTGGATGCAATGTGGCAGAGACGACTGGCCGAGTTCCGTGCTTTTCCAACAGACCGTCGACGGTGTCGATTGCCAAAATTTTGCCATGATCCATGATCGCGACGCGATCGCAAAGTCGCTGGGCTTCTTCCATGTAGTGAGTCGTATACAGAATGGTCATGCCGTTTTTCTGCATCTGTTCGATCCGCTCGAAGATATGATTTCTCGATTGCGGATCGACCCCGACGGTTGGTTCATCCAGCAGGATGACTTCGGGTTCATGGATCAATGCGACGGCAATATTCAGTCGACGTTTCATCCCGCCGGAGAAAGTCGAGACTCGATCGTTTCGTCGATCTTCCAAGCCAGCGATCTCAAGCGCCGTTTCTACACGGTCTTTCAAAGCTTTTCCGGCAAGGTCGTAGAGCGATCCAAAGAAGCGAAGGTTTTCGACGGCAGAGAGTTCTTCGTAGAGCGAAAGAGCTTGCGGCGCGATTCCGATGCGACCGCGTACCGAGACGTTGTTTGGCGAACCGGTCGGAGCAATTTGCGGACTGTTGTTTCCTTTGTGGATCACGACTTCGCCAGAATCGGGCGTCGTTAATCCGACCAGCATTCCGATCGTCGTTGTCTTACCGGCGCCGTTTGGCCCCAGCAAACCGATCGTCTCGCCTTCGTGGATCGTGAGAGACAGGTTGTCGACCGCTGTCAGCGTACCATACGTTTTGACGAGACTTTTGGCTTCGATCATTGGCAATTTCATTAGGGAAGTAGTCGTAGCACAGGCTACCGGTTGTACTGCAATCCATCCACCGCGGTTTCAATTTTTGGCGACACAAAAAAAGCCCTGGCCAACAATGGCCAAGGCTTTGGTTCGGATCATTGGCGTGTTAGCCAACCGAAACGCGGCGATATTCGACGATTTTCGCGTCGTCGTGGAAATCCTTGACCGCTGCTTCAACGGTTTTCGAATCGTCCAACGCAAAGAACTGACTCATCAGGCATCGTTCCTGGTCGAAGAGCGTGTTGTCGGCGATGAAGCGTTCAACTTTACCTGGTACGATCTTGTCCCAGATCTTCTCAGGCTTGCCTTCAGTCTTGAGTTGCTCTTTGATGTCCTCTTCAACTTTGGCCATAACTTCAGGCGTCAGCTGCAAACGGCTGGCGTACTGAGGCACGTTCTTGAGAGGCTTGCCAAGACGCTCGCGGTCTTCGTTTTCAACAGTGATCTGGCCGATCAACGCTTCGGTGGCTTTCTTGACTTCTTCGATGTCGAACTCATCCGGCGACATTGCAGTTGGGCTCATCGCAGCGATATGCATCGCGATGCTGCGGAAGAACTGAGATCCTTCGCTGTTGCCACCGTCCTTGTACGAAACAAGAACACCGATTTTGCTGCCGGCGTGGATGTACTGAGCGATCGAATCGCCTTCGACAACTTGCAGGTCTGAAACTTCAAGCTTCTCACCGATCTTGCCAGTTCGCTCAACAAGCTTTTCAGCGACAGTCGCGCCATCGAATTCGACTGACGCGAATTCTTCTGCCGACTTGACGCCTTTTTCGAGAGCCAGATTGGCGAGCGTGTTGGCGAACGCAATGAAATCTTCGTTCTTGGCCACGAAGTCAGTTTCGCAGCTGAGCGCCATTGCGAGAGCTTTCTTGTCATCACCAACGATGACAACGATTCCTTCTGTTGCGTCGCGGTCAGCACGTTTGGCTGCGACTTTTGCGCCTTTCTTGGCAAGCCACTGCAAGGCACCGTCAAGGTCTCCACCGGATTCCTTGAGTGCTTCTTTACAGTCCATCATGCCGGCTCCAGTGGACTTGCGGAGCGAGGCGACATCTTTTGCTGAAATAGACATTGTCTTCCTTCTGCTGTTCCCAAATAGATTTGAGGTACGGAGTATTATTTTGGTTTGGAGGTTCGTTCGCAAAGATAACTGACGCAAACGAAGAGAAAATGAAGCCGTCGGAAAACAGGTTCCGACAGCTCAATCAGAGGACGAAACCTAGCTGGTCGCTTCGGTCTTTGGCTCTGCTGCCGCGGCGGCTGGTGTTTCAGCCGGTGCAGGTGTCGGAGCGGCTGCAGCAGGCTTCTTGCCCGAATCGCGTTTGCCCGAGTCCTTGCCTTCGTTCTTCGCGACGACGTTCTTGGCACCGGCGATCACAGCATCTGCCATGTGAGACATGATGACTTCAACAGCACGAATACCGTCATCGTTTCCGGGTATCGGAAGGTCGACCATGTCCGGATCGCAGTTCGTATCGATCAACGCGATCGTGGTGATACCCAAGGCGCGAGCTTCGAGGATCGCGTTCTTTTCTTTCTTGGGATCAACAATGATCATGCAACCAGGCTTGCGATTCATCGATCGAATACCGTTCAGGTTGCGGTAGATTTTGCGATACTCGCGATTCAAAGACGACTGGGCTTTCTTAGAGTATTGAGCGATTTTGTCGCCGCCGCGAATCTCTTCCAGTTCCTCAAGACGAGACATTCGTGAGCGAATTGTCGAGAAGTTGGTCAACGCGCCACCGAGCCAACGCTCGCTAACGTAAGGCATGTTGCAACGCTCGGCTTCGCGAGCAACCGCAGCCGAAGCTTGACGCTTGGTGCCGACAAAAAGAATCAGACTTCCCTCACTGGCGACTTCCGAGATGAATTTTTTGGCTCGCAGAAGTCCGCGAACTGTTTCGCGAATATCAATGATGTGAATCTGGTTTTTGCGTCCATAGATGTAAGGACGCATTTTTGGGTTCCAGCGACTCGCACGGTGTCCAAAGTGGACGCCGGCATCAATAAGTTCCTGAACCAGGCTATTTACAGACATATTTTCTCCATCGTGTTGCTTCGCATGGTGAAGCTCTTAAATCAGGGCTTCGCGAGGACAACAGAGTTAAACAAATGAAAACTACACCGCCACCATGGCAATGAGGTTGGGTAGTGTATCGGGCGAATCCACAGCTGACAATTCCACAGTTTGCGAGAACGGGCTCTTTTTCCGCATTTTCCGCCCATTTTTGACCGCCGTGAAGCCTCAGAAACGGCTGGTCGGCCTGGCAAAATAAAATGGAGCTAGCGAATCATCAGGGGTTGCCAATTGTACCTATCTTAAACCAGAATTCTAACTCGGACGGAGCTCACATTGGACGCGAAGTGTCCCAGAACCAAGATTCACCAACATGAAAGGATTCTCATGATTAAAAGCCAGTTGCTTGTCAGAAGCATGCCTCTCGCTTTCCTCGCTTTCGTGTGCGTCACGATCAACGTTGATTCCCTGCTGGCTGATGTCCAGGGTTCAACCAGCAATAACGCGACGGTTACGATCCCGGACGCAAATGTCGGCGGCGTGCCAATTTCGGCAAGCACGATCACGATCACTCAAAACGAGATCATTGAGCAGGCGACGTTCACGATCGAAGGCCTGTCTCACGAATTTGCAGGTGACTTGGTCGCAATCGTGCGGCACGTGGAATCCGACACCGCAACGGCTCTTTTTTCGCGAGTCGGGAAAAGCAACCCGAATCTTGGCGTGGGCGACGAGTCCAATTTCGAAGGCGACTACGACTTTTCGGACGCCACCAACAACGACCTGTGGGCTGAAGCCGCAATTGGTTCGACCGACTATGAGATTCGAAGCAAATCTGACGCCACGATGCAGAATCCTGGCGTCTATCGTGCATCGGCAGGTGTCAGTGGAGCACCGATTTCGCTCAACGGAGTCTTCGCCGGTTTGTCGACTCAGGGAACCTGGCGTCTTGAGCTTTCCGACCGGAATTCAACCGTGGTTGGATCGTTCGAGGAGTTCAGCGTCGACTTTGTGACGGCTGTTCCTGAACCTTCTGCGATGGGCTTGGTTTTGGCCGGAGTCGCCTTGCTGGGCGTTCGTCGGCGCAGACGTCAGACGCGTTAATTTTGAGTCAATTTGTGATGAATTGAGCCCGGAATTGCAGCCGGGCTTTTTTATGCGTTATCGTTGAGGCATGGACGCAAAGCCCAAAATTTCCCGACGTAAGTTCTTCGTGCGGAGCACTGCCGTAACGCTGGCTGGGCTGGGAGTGTACGCGTTCGGCATCGAACCGCGTTGGGTTTCGGTTGAGCATCATGAACTGCCCATCGCAGGCTTGCCAGATTCTTTGGTCAACACGACTGCGGTTCAAATCAGCGACTTGCATGTCGGTTCGCGAGTCAGTGACTCATATCTTCGTGCCCAATTCGCGTACGTCCAGTCGCTGAATCCTGAGTTCGTTTTCTTCACAGGAGACTATCTCGACAATGGCTCGGCCTGGCATCTGAAGAAGGGCCTGCGGTTGATGGAGCAGTTTCCTCGCGGCAGCATCGGCAACGCCTGCGTGCTGGGCAACCATGATTTCGGCAACGGGCACTCGCAAGTTGTCGCGTTTGCGAAAAACACCAAAGAGCTCGCTCGCCAATTCAACTCTGTCGGACTGAATCTGCTGCAGGAAGAATCCGTCGACCTCGGCGGGCTGAAGATCGCGGGCCTAAAAGACTTTTGGTTTGGCGACTTCAATCCGACGGCCGCAGCGCAAGTGATCGGAGACATTGCCTCGCACCCATCGATCGTCTTAAGCCACAATCCGGACACGGTCGATCTTCCAATCTGGAATGGCTACAGCAGCTGGATTCTTTGCGGGCATACGCACGGAGGTCAGTGTCGTTTTCCGTTGATCGGAGCACCGATTTGCCCGGTTCAAAACAAGAGATATCTGTCCGGTTTTTATGAGATCGAAGGCGGTCACAGGCTGTACATCAATCGAGGAATCGGCCATACCCGTCGAGTTCGATTTATGTCGCGACCAGAGATCACGGTTTTCAAACTGCTCAAGGGATAGAGTCAACGCGTGGTGTCGCGCGGATTCGCAGGTTCAACAAAGCACGGGAGAACAAGTAAGCGACGACTTAGCGAGACCGGCGCGATGTCGGCGCTGCGGCTCGGTTGCGAGCCATGATGACGTGGAACTTGGGATGAGCCCAATCGCGAAACATCAGTCGCTGGCGACCGCAGCAAGTGCAGCGGAACGGTCCGATGAAGTGCAGTAGCCCAAACGTCAGGCCGATAAAGTATGAGTAGAACCAGGCACCGATGTAAGGATTCGAATGGCCTTCCATGCGATTGCAGTGGAAGCAATACAGCTTTGGCTTCTTTCGACCTTTTCTCGATTCCAATTCGGCCGCACTGAATCCCTCTGGCGATGGTGGCGGAACGATCCCGACTGTTCCTGCCTCGGAATTCGATTCGTCTCGTGTCATTTGGGTGGCTCTTGTCCAGGTGGTATCAGTCCGGTGGAAGTGGCTGATAAATTCATTCTATCTCCACATTTGAACATTGGCAAATTTGTTAATCATTGCCTAATTGTCCAGAAATTAACCAAAAGCCAATGATTCCCTGACAAATTGAGACGGAATCCTGCCTGTAACGATGATCGACGGATCTAAAGGCTGAGTCCAGCTCGTGGATCTTTCGCTTCAAAGTCGACAATCTTCCACTTATCGGACTTCTTCTTGAAGAACAGCTTTACCCGCCTCTGGACTGGCGTTGGGCTGGGGAAAGAAGCATTGCTGGCTGACGCGAAAGCCACGAAATCAGCCGTTGCAGATTGGCCGTCATCGTCCACGGTGACCTCGTTGATCGCAGTGATGTTACACGAGTGACAGGTTGCATCGCGCAGATGGTGTTTGGCTCGCTGTATCAGTTCGTCTGAATCGAGGTAGCTGAACACACGATCGAGATCGTTCTTGCCCATCGCCGACGCCATGTCGTAGAGCGAGTTCTCGACCTGCTCTCGATCGGTCACGATCATAACTTCGGTTGTGATCAGCAGCGCAGTCAGCACTGCGATCCCAAGGCCAATCTTCATCATCAGCATTTCGCCCGAAGACACGGCCAGGCCGATGAAGGCGATCGTCAGCAGAATGCCGATGCAGGACGGAAAGAACGCACTCTCGGTAAACCATTCCAGCATCGCGTCTCTCCCTTTAAATTGCCGACCGTGTTGCACTACGCAGGCCAGCCCATTTGGTTCTTTTTTATTTGCAGTGTTGGGATTCGGGAATGCCGATAAAATGAGTTTGACCCAACCCGTGCCCTTTGAAATTTCGATGCCCAACGAAACCCAACCCAAACTTGCGACCTCGGACTACGACTACGAATTGCCGAAAGATCTGATCGCTCAGCATCCGCTTCGCAACCGCGAAGACGCAAGGTTGATGATGGTCAGCCGCGAACGCGACTTCATTGATCACTACCATGTTCGCGATTTGGCAGAATTATTGAAGCCCGGTGACTGCCTCGTTCTGAACAATACGCGAGTTTTGCCTGCAAAGCTGGTCGGAAAAAGAACTCAAACCGGTGGCCGATGGCAAGGTTTGTTCCTCGAGTCCGACGGAAACGGAAACTGGAAACTGCTCTGCAAGACCCGCGGAAAAATGCAGCCCGGCGAAACCGTCACGGTCACTGATCGCCACGGCGTGGATCGGGCGACGTTGAAAATGATCGCCAGGCTCGACGATGGAGCCTGGGCGGTGCGACCGGAAGCCGAAGGTGACTACGAAACGTTGTTGTCGCAAATGGGGCGCGTTCCATTGCCGCACTACATTCGCGATGGAAACATGGTCGACGCGGATTTGAAGGACTACCAAACGATCTATGCGAAAACTGCCGGCGCGGTTGCGGCTCCGACGGCCGGATTGCATTTGACGAAACGTTTGATCAAGGAGTTGATCGACGAAGGCATTCGAATCGCTCAAGTCACGCTTCATGTCGGCATCGGAACGTTTCGGCCTGTCACGGCTGATGACCTGAACGAGCACGTGATGCACTATGAAACCGGCGAGATCAACCAGAAATCAGTCGATCTGATCAACCAGACCCGTGCGGATGGCGGGCGAATCGTTGCCGTAGGAACAACGTCGGTTCGCGTGCTGGAAACCGCAGGTAGCGATGGCGAGCTCAAGCCCTGGGTTGGCGATACGAATCTGTTCATCAAGCCGCCTTACGAATTCAAGGTGGTCGACGGGCTGATGACGAACTTTCATTTGCCGCGCAGCACGTTGCTGGTGATGATCCGAACGCTCGGCGGCGACGAACTGTTGAAGCGAGCCTATGCGGAAGCCGTGGATGAAAAATATCGCTTTTTCAGCTATGGTGATGCGATGCTGATCCTCTAGCGTCGCCAAATTCATCATCGCTTAAACTCACCCATGGTAAAACGCTACTTTTGTATTCGCGGCTTCATGAAGTCCGGCACCAACTGGCTGGGCAGCTTGCTCAGCAGCCACAAGGACATCGATTGCGTCGGCGAATTTCACTGGCAGGACCACGTGATGCCGATCAATCGCGCGATCAGAAAACTGCCGCTCTATCGCGGCAATGATGAGCTTGCGAAAAAGCTGCGAAGTGAGTTCGAAGCCCTGACGAAACGAATGCTGGAGTCCGCGGCTCATCCCAAAGCCAAACTGATCGGCGACCGAACGCCGCATACGATCGAGCCCATCGTGCTCCGCGGCGCACCGCACGTGTGCATCGTCCGCGACGGCAGAGATGTGCTTGTGAGCCGAGCTTTCCATCTGTACAACCGCCCGGAATCTCATCGTCTGTTCGAACGGTTTCCGGAACTCAACGCGGTCTATGAGAGCTTTCGCAACGATCCGTGGTACTTCAAAAACAATCCGGAAAAACTGCTCTGCCAGGAAGAAATGGTTCGCGAATCGTCTCGATGGTGGCGAGAGCACCTTGAGCGTGATCGCGAGGCAACGGAGAAGTTTCCGAATTTGCCAGTTCACGTCCTCAAGTATGAAGACTTGCACGCGGACGTCGAAGCGGAACGTAAGAGCCTGTTTGAGTTTCTTGGCGTGAAGCCGACGCGGGCCGCGAAAATTGAAGGTCACCTAAAGCCCGGATTTACCGAGGAACGCCCGAATGAGTTTCTGCGCAAGGGAACCGTGGGTGACTGGAAAAACTATTTTACCGACGATGTTAAACGCTGGTTCAAGGATGAGGCCGGTGATGAATTGCAACGTCAGGAATACTGTACAGGCACGGACTGGTAGGTCCCGGAAAGATGATTTAGATTTTTGCTCATGGCTGTTCTGCTTCAAATTCGAAACGCATACAAATCCTTCGGTGACCAGGTGTTGCTGGAAGACGCCGAAGCGACGATTACTGACGATCGCAAAGTCGGCTTCATCGGCCGCAATGGCGCCGGAAAGTCGACGTTGCTGAAAATTCTGTTGGGCGAGGAAGGTCTCGATTCCGGGGACGTGATTCGTCATCCGAACATGTCCGTCGGATACTTGCGACAGCATGATCCGTTTGCCGAAGGTGAATCGGCGCTCGATTTCCTGATGCGAGACAGCGAGCAGCCGGAATGGCGTTGTGGCCAGGTCGCAGGTGAGTTCGAGCTCAAGGGCGAGAAGCTGAACGGGCCGGTGAAGGCGCTCTCGGGAGGCTGGCAAACGCGAGTCAAGCTGGCGGCATTGCTGCTGCACGATCCGAAACTGCTGCTGCTGGATGAGCCGACGAACTTTCTGGATCTGCGGACCCAAATTTTGCTGGAGAACTTCCTCCGCAGTTATCGCGGCGCGTGTCTGATTGTGTCGCACGATCGAGCGTTTCTGGCGGCGACTTGCGAGCAAACGCTTTCGCTGGACCGCGGGAAACTGACGATGTACCCGGGAAAGATCGACAAGTTTCTGGAGTATCAGAAAGAGCAGCGAGAGCATGACTTGCGAGTCAACGCGGCGACACTGGCGAAACAAAAGCAGCTTGAAAAATTCGTCAACAAGAACCGGGCCAAGGCCAGCACGGCGTCGCAGGCTCGCTCGAAGCAGAAGCAATTGGATCGGTTGAGCCTGATCGATATCGAATCCGCAGAACGCACGGCGTACATTCAGGCTCCGGTCGTCGATCCGCGCAACGGTGCGGCGTTTCGCTGCGAGGAAATGGTGATCGGATACCCCGGAGTCGACGTTGCGAGCGATATCACGCTGGAGATCGAACACGGTCAACGCGTTGGCATCGTTGGCGACAACGGTCAGGGTAAAACGACTTTGCTGCGAACGTTGGTCGGGTCGCTGGAACCCAAGGGCGGCAGTTTGCGGTGGAGTCAGCATTGCCGAATCGGAACGTACGCTCAGCACGTTTACACTTCGATCCCTGAAAACGAAACGGTCATCGAGTATCTCGAAGGCCAGGCAATGGCGGGGACGACGGATCAGCAGGTTCTGGCCGTCGCCGGTGCCCTGCTCTTTCGCGATTCACATGTAAAGAAGAAAGTCAAAGTGCTTTCCGGTGGCGAGCGTGCCCGATTGTGCCTGGCTGGCTTGCTGTTGTCGGACTTCAATATTCTGGTTTTGGACGAACCTGGAAACCATCTGGATGTCGAAACGGTGGAGGCGCTGGCTTTGGCGCTCGAAGCCTTCAAGGGCACAGTGATTTTCACGTCTCACGATCGCCACTTCATGAAGCGGGTCGCCAACGCGGTGATTGAAGTCCGTGCCGGGTCGGCCAAGAACTATTTGGGCGACTACGATGCCTACGTCTATTCGATCAATCAGGAAATTACCGATGGGCGGCGGGAAACCGATACCAAGGGCGGTGGTTCGGGGGGGGATTCGAAACAAAAGTCGGGCAAAGGTCAGAAAACTTTCAATCGAAGTCGCAAGGCTCAGAAGGAAATTCGGAATATTGAGAAATTGGTTGCAAAACTCGACCAGGAAAAGAAGGATCTGAACGAACAGCTACTTACGTGCACCGATGCGTCCAAGGCTCTCGTTTTGCATGATGAGTTTTCAAAAGTTTCGGAGAAGCTGGAAGAAGCCGAAACCAAATGGCTTGAGCTGACCGAAAACACTGACGACGCGTAAAATAATCGCTAAACTGTTGGTTCGGAGTGCGAGCCAATCATCAAGGAAAAGAAGGATTCCATGAAAGAAAAAGTTGATTCTGATCTTGAGCCGGTCGAAGGCGAGAACATTCTCTACGAGGCGCATCCGTCCATGTTTCGCAACCAACCGTTGTGGTTCGTGATCCTGGTGTTGCTTAGCCTGATCGGATTCGCGTTTCCATTTCTGCCGTTTGAGACTTCTTACCTGACCAAGTTTTTGGAAATTGCCATTCCGATGGTCATTGGCCTGATCGCTTTTCTGGCCTGGTGGCTGAAGTGTAAAGCCACAACGCTGACCGTGACGTCGGAGCGAACGAGTTGCCGTCGTGGGATCCTGTCCAAATCGATTACTGAAGTTTGGCATCAGGATGTTCGAAACGTTCAGCTTGACCAGTCGCTGTTGCAGCGAATTCTCGATGTAGGCACGATCGGAATCTCCAGTGCGGCTCAAAGCGGTTTGGAAATCAGCGTTTCCGGCGTTCCTCATCCCGAAAAGGTGAAGGCTTTGATCGATACATATCGGCGCCGCGATTAATCGCGTGCCCTGAGCTTCTATACCGACCGTGGGTTACTGGGCACGATTGAAGTGGATAGCAGCGAAATCGAAGATCGAGGCGACAACGAATTGGGGCAGCTGACCAGCATCGACCGCCCCACGATTGACGGAGCTTTACGACACATCGGGCGTAGTGATGGTTACGATGCGGAAGATCGCTTCCTGAACTTTAACCAGTCTGGCAAGAGTAAAACACTGGCGATGACGCGTAGCGACATCGTTCTCCGCTTGCCAGATTCGTTTGTCACTCGTCCGGTTCAAACTAATGACCCCTTTCCAAGCTCCAAGCTCTCGGAGAAATGGGTGGAAAAGACTGTGAAGCGCTGCTGACTTGAATCAACGGTGCGTCCCCTTGGCCGACCGAAAAAGCTCGCCCGACCTATTAAATGGTCCCTGACACCTTATTCTGACCCATGACACCTTATTCTGACCCTATGTCAAGGCCACGACGGATCATGGCAAAGACATTTTTGAAACTGAGAGGAAGAGACGATGCGTGTTAGATTGTGGATGTCAATGATAGAAAGTCGTTTTTGTATTTTGCCTTCTAAGTGTGTCAGTTTGCGCCCAAGTACAAAAAAATAATTCATTTTCGTTGACGCTGATTTCGGGAGTCGATGGTGATTCGGTAGCCAATGCCTCACGAGCATGTGCCTGCGCTTACGAGATAGAGGAATGTGAGGAAATTCATCTGGTAAAACGGAAGGGAATTGATCGGTTAATTGCAATTTTCGATTCAAGATTTGCTTCTCGAGCCAATGGGGAAACGACTATTCTTCCTATCACTAGCCAGGTCAACGCGCAGCAGACAATCGCTTTTTACGAGCGCAAAGACAGCGAGTTAACAATTGATGACCTCGTTGCAATTAGCAAATTTCTACCATGGAATGAAAGCAAGTTTCCGCAAGGTGTTTCTGAGTATCGTGCATTTGATGACCCAATCGAACTTTCTACGTTCGGAAGCAAAATAGCGGATCAGCCTTCGATTCTCAGTTTTACGAAGACCATCCAAGATGGAATTGGCACTGTTCGCTACATGGCCGGGACAACCTTAAAGGAAAAAGGCAAAACCCATGTTTCGTCGTTATTGGTACTTGGCTTTGAAAACAACGTCGATATTCAGGCAATCTCTTTTGACGAGCTAGAGCTGCCAACTCCAGCAAGGCACATGATTTCAGGCAATGCGCTGCTGATTCTTTTCAATCCAAACAGAGATGATGGTGCGACCAAGCATCTGAATGATTGGTTAGACCAACTCGAACAAATTAAAGCCGGTCATGAATAAAAGGTGTCCAGTCCAGCTGGCTGAAAAGGTGTCAAGCTGGCTGAAAAGGTGTCAGGGACGTGTCAGGGACCAATTTGGCAGAATAGGCCACTTTGCTTTTGCATTGTAGCAATTGAGACTCTAGAATTTACCCGCAGTACGATCTTATACTGCGGTTATTTTCTTTGGAGTTTCAAATGCCCCGTTCTCCACGCGCCGATGAAGCTGGCGAGATCTATCACGCGCTTAATCGTGGCAACGCCCGCAATCCAATCTTCTTCAAGGATGAAGACTACGAAGCATTTGAGCGTCTGATCGCTCAAGGCTTGGAGAAATTTGAAGTTGATTTGATTGCCTATCAATGGATGAACAATCATTGGCATATGGTTCTTTCGCCTCGCGTTGACGGGGGCATGTCTGCCTTCATTGGCTGGATTACGCTCACGCACACCCAGCGATACCACGCCCGCCACAAAACGACTGGTTACGGCCATGTCTATCAGGGACGATACAAGAGCTTTCCAGTTGAAGACGATGATCACTTTCACGTTGTCTGTCGCTACGTGGAACGCAATGCACTTCGCGCCAATCTTGTTAAACGAGCCGAGCAATATCGCTGGGGCAGTCTGTGGAACTGGCTAGGTGGCGAATCTCCGATCGAACTGTCTCCTTGGCCGGTGCGGCGATTGCCGAACTGGATTGGCCGTGTGAATCAGGCGTTGGGTGATGGGGAGCACAAAGCGCTTGCTCGAAGTATTCAGCGTGGTGTACCATTTGGATCGGAGAAATGGGTGGAAAAGACTGTGAAGCGCTGCCGACTTGAATCAACGGTGCGTCCCCGTGGACGACCGAAAAAGCTCGCCTGACCTATTTATCGGTCCCTGACACCTTATCCTGACTCTGTATTTATCGGTCCCTGACACCTTATTCTGACTCTGACACCTTATTCTGACCCTGCAACCTTGGTTCAGGCAGGAAGAAATCAAACGACGCGGGGCGAACTTGCTGCACTGTCGATAGTGAGTTCGACATCGCTGTAGCACAGAAACCTGATGGAAAATCTTGACGCCGCCAATCCTGAAGAGCAGAAAAGATTGCTGACTTTCCTTCGTTCGACGCTTGTGTTGAATCCGAACGAACGTGCCAACGAAATTTTGAACGAGCGACGCAAGTTTGTAAATTTCGATGGAGTCATTGAAGCTGACCTTGTTGAAGTTGACCAAGACAAACTGCATGAGGAAATGCGAGCCAAACTCGAGGCAGTCAGACAATCGTTCTGGCGTCAGGACTCGGAGTCTTTACAGTCGGCATTGAACCAACTGATGGCCTGCCGCATTCCAGCAATCTCCGCCGCTGCAACGAGGCTCCAGAGTGTTTTGGGCAAAAAAGATCAACTGATGCAGCTGACCGGGGAATCTTTCACAAACGACCATTTCTTCAAAGAGTTTTGCCGCGTCCTGGTTTCCAGTCCCAGTGAAGCCAATGAGATTCGCGAAGCTCAACTTCGCTGGATGCGGCCTGAAAGCAATCCAGAAAGTTATGTCAACGCAATCAAATCTTTCAAGAAAAATGTGTATGGCATATACGAAAAGGCGCCCGAAATTTACGAACTTGAAAGCAATTGGCTAAATGAAATTCTTGATTTTGACTCTTCGTTGGAACTTGAAGACGAAGGTTCCAACATGTTTCTCGGCTGCGCTTTCATGATCACAATTATTGTGCTGATCGGCGCTTTGGGAATCGTTGGTTCGATGATCTTCGCCGAAGGTTTTGCAAAATAATGGTCGACCAGCCCGAACCCAAATGGGAGCTACTTCCCGCCGATCCCTGGGGATTTTTTGGTGTCAAACGCGATGCAGAAACAAGGGAACTCAAACGTAGTTACAACCGACTCATTCGGCGTTTCAAACCAGAAAGGCATCCTCAAGAGTTTCAGCGAATTCGGGCTGCCTACGAGCATATCCACAATCTGATTCGGTACCGCGACAGCAACGATGGACCAGGAATTCAATTTGACTGGTCTTCTGCACTCGCTGGCTTATCGAAGCAGTTAGATTCCAAATTACAGACTGAGCCGGAGACTTTGAGTGAGCCTGGTGTTGTTGAGCGACTGGAAAGCGAATCTATCGCAACGCTACTGGCTGAATTGTCCGCGAAATCCGCGAAGTCGCCTCGTGACTATTTCCAACTGGCAATCCTCGATGGAGTCGATCCTCACTCTGATGAAAATCTTGAAGATTGGCTGCTGGAGGGCATCCGCAACTATCCTCGCGAACCTGGACTCAGTGCGTTGTTCCGCGAATATTTGGAACACCACGTTAAAACGGATCGATTGCCTGAAGCAATTTTCAAATCACTTAAAGCCTTGCCTGGAAATCGCTTTTTTCAACTTACGGAACCGGCTTGGGATCGCCTCATCCGGGAGTGCAATTTTGACGATTTTCGTGAAGTGCTGGACCGTTGCGAGCAAAAGCTAACGACAACTTCTGGTCGCTCGATCGTGATTTTCTATCTTCACATTCTCAAACCCGCGATCTGGAAAGCGGATGACGAGTGGTTCGCACGACTGATCGCAGAAATCGAGGATCAGTACTTCAACCTGCCAGTCTGGGCTCAGCAAGAGTTAGAGATGCTTAGTGAAATCGCCGAATATCGGCGCAGCGAGCATGTGCAGAATGAAAGTGGGCTGCTTCAGAAAATGAACGAAGCGATGCGGCAGTGGTGCCTTGATTTGGAAGGCAAGTCGGATCGATTAATTGTGGATTGCCAGCATCATCTCGCCGCCAACGGGACACAACTACTGAATGAATTCCCGGCGGACAAGCCAATGGGCGAACTCCTGAAAGCCTGGAATCACGTGATCGAAGATGTTGCCAGCCGGCAGGGAAGTGTTAATTTCGAGAGAGAGAAAGTCGCCAATCACGCTTTCAATTTCATGGCTCGTACGACGAGGCGAACTTCTCGAGGTCTTGAGCATGCCATTGGAAACTGGCTCGCTCTAGTCGGCGTGGGCGTGGCACTGTTCGCGCTGATCGTTGCGATCATGTTTCTGGTTCGAATGGCCCTGCGATTCATGAACGGGCTTTGGCTGTCGGCAATCCTCGACATACTCTGGTCGGTTCTCACAATCATTGGCGGCATCATCGCCGCATATATTGTCATTAGGATTTCGCGGCCGGCGAGAAGACTACCGTATGCTGAAATTCGAGGTGAGCTACTCAAGCTAATTCGCGTGATTCCCATGATGCCTCATGAACTATCGTCCGTTCTGTCGGCTTTGGAAAACAAGAAGTTCGGAGACGGAGACGATTTGATGGACGCTGACGAAATCACGGCTCATCTACAAGCAGACCCAGCGATGCACATCTATTCGGCCGCCCAACGAATCTTGCAATGTGAAGCCGACCCAATGCGGCTGGTTGAAAAGGTGTCAGGCTGAAAAGGTGTCAGGGACGAATGGCACTTAAAGCTCACTTGCCTTTGTGTTCACCGAGTCGATATTGCTTTCTTGGTTTGGTCATCCATGGATAGCTCTTTGCCCTTCGCTTCTTAACTCTGGGCTCGTATCGATCTGGCCGATTGCCAACTTGATGCTGTCGACAACACTCGAGTAGCGTATCGCAGAGTTGGTCAATGTCAGCTAAAGCAACCAGGATTGGAAGCGTTTCTGACAAGGCGTTGAGTGTTGATTTGAAACTGATTTGGCAAGGCTGTACGTCCGCTCCAATCGCTGCCTCCGCCATCGTTTGCCGGACCAGATTGTAAGCCAGCAAGTGAGCCCGCAACTCATTTCGAACTCGATGAGGCTTCTTGCAACGCAGGTGCTCCATCTGCATCACTGTTTTGAGTGATCGTAGATTTAGCTCCGCTTGCCAGCGGCGACGAAACAGCAAACCAATTTCGTCTTTGCTGTACTCGATATCGTCGTCAAACGATGTGTGAACAATGATCTCTCTGGTGCGGAATCCTTTTTGAGTCACACGTATTTTGATCTCCCGCACGACAATGAACTCCGGGTACGATTCGTACTCCTGCTCGCTCATCCATTTGGGACGGACTGGTTTGTCGATTCGAATCGCATGATCGTCTTTGCCATATCGAATGCCCGTACGGAAATCTGCTTTCCGCATCTGGTGCATTCGTAATACAAAATGGGCTCCCTGCTGCTCCATGCGGGCCATCTCAAACCAGCCCGCAAACGCACGATCGGCCAGTAAAACATCGCCTGAACCGATGATTGCGTCGATGGTTCGAAGCAGGCTTACCTCGTGTGTCAGCTTCCCCTGATACTTTCCCAAAGCCGTCTCCAGAACAACGCCCGTTGAAAGCGCGAACAGCACCAGGACGCGGATGATCGGGAAGCCGCAGCCGGGTTTTTGAGCACCTACTTGAGGATACTCTTTCTGGTTCTCGGCGGTGTCGGCCATGGTGACCGTGGCTCCGTCGGCGACGACGACTCGGAGTCCTTTCCATCGCCATTGGTCTGGAGCTTGAGAGTCGATCGCCTTGCCGCTTTCGGTGACGAGTCGCTGCATGGAAGGCTCGTCGAGTTTGTCACGAGCGATACAGTACGCTCCCGTTGCTGCTGAGCAGGAACTCTGACCTCTACTGACTCGCCATGCAATCAGTTTGGCGACAGCTGAAACACAGCCATGGTGGATGCTCATGACCTGAGAAAGAAACACCCAAACCGTGACAGCAGTCGTGTAAATCTGCGCCGAGTCGAGTGTCGCCTTTGCATCTCCGAATGTGTTCTCTATAGTTTCTTGAGAGATCAAAGATGCGAAGAACAGGCCATCAAATTTACGTGCTTCGCTGACGCGTTGGCGTAGCGTGCCGAACCGGACGATCATGGGGCCTCCTTGCCCGAGGGACTGAAACGTCGAAATTCCAACCTCTCATTCGCAGGTGAGGCCCCTGTGCGTCAATATGACATAACCAACCGATGCACCTACACTTGCAAGCTTTAAGTACCATTCGCTCCTGACACCTCTTGGAATCCAGTTGACCGAGAACGTGATCGCGACACCTGACTTGCGGATGACGTTCTCCGGATTCTACGATGACCGTCCGGTCGATCGGCTGGAAACCCTTCCTGAATCGATTAATCGCAACGAAGCAAAGATTGACTCACTGGTCGAATCAGCCAAGCGGGGAGAAGTTCAAGTCGTTTTCATCACGCTGCCGATGCGAGCCGAAGACAGAATCCGATCGATCATCGGAGAGCTTACCGACACAACGGCCTCGGTCTACATCGTGCCCGACTTGTTCGTTTTCCAAATGCTGAATTCGTGCTGGACCGACATCCAGGGCTTGCCGGTCGTCAGTGTGTTCGAAAATCCGCTCTTCGGCGTCGACGGATTTCTAAAGCGATTGCTGGACATTTCCGTTGCTTCAACGGCGTTGTTAATCGCAGGGATCCCAATGCTGCTGATTGCCCTGGCGGTCAAACTGACTTCCAGAGGTCCGATTCTGTTCAAGCAGAAACGATACGGACTTGATGGAAAGCAAATCGATGTATGAAAGTTCCGCAGCATGAAAGTTTGTGAGAGTGGAGCCAAAGTCGTTCAGGCGACCAAGAACGATTCGAGACTCACTCCGATCGGTGGCTTTATTCGAAAGTCCTCGCTGGACGAGCTTCCTCAAATCTTCAATGTGCTTTCTGGTCAGATGTCTTTGGTCGGACCGCGTCCGCACGCAAATGCTCACAACGAGTACTATCGCAAGGAGATCGAAGGTTACATGCTGCGACACAAAGTCAAACCTGGCATGACCGGCCTGGCTCAGGTCAACGGTTGCCGTGGCGAGACGGAAACGCTGGACAAGATGGAAGCCCGTATCAAGTTCGACCACAAATACATCCGCGACTGGTCGATCTGGCTGGACATGAAGATCATGTTCAAGACTCTGTTTGTCGTGTTCTCACGGCAAAACGCGTATTAGGATTCGACAACCTGGTTCTAGAATCGGCCGTTTCACTAGCTACAGGTGTAGTTCGCAGCCGAGGCATTTTTTGAACAAGTTGAGCAGGTAGCCTGACAGATCCAGAGGCTCATTGGATTTGCTCAACAACGATTTCAGTATTATTTGCGACAAGCGGTTTTTCTGATTCCCACTGAGTCTCGGACCCATCTGGCCAGCAAACTTTTACTGATTCGATATCTTGAGCAAAAACGCCTGGCAATGCGATACGAGAATGCGACTGAGAGATATAGCTTCCGCCAGATCTGACTTCAAACAATCGCTCCCCAACGTCTTTTATTCTGACTCGAGCCTGAGCTCCAACGGCCATGTTATTTCCAGTCGCCCCCTTAAGCTTCACTGTCAGCGACGGACCTGCTGGCGAATTGTTTCGCAACAACACTGTCTTGCCCATGTTAATGTTCGCAATCGCGTCCAAATCGCCATCAAGATCAAAATCAGCCGTCGCCAAACCCATCGAATCGTTTTCCAACACGACGCCACTTTCCCTTGGCCAAACCGATTTAAAAGTTCCCTTGCCGTCACCAGTCAGCAACAACCCCAGGCCACCATCCATAAAACCGGTCTCCGGCTGTGAGCCAAAAAAATTGTTAACCAGCAAGATGTCAAGTTTTCCGTCTGCATTGAAGTCACCCGCTTCAATGCCGAACCCGGGACTGATTTGTGCCAGCCTTGGCAAGGCTTCGACTCGCATTCCGCTGACTCCCTCGTTCCAAATCACCGAAGACGACAGCCATGTGACCTCGAGATAGGGCCTGGACTCGATCGATGGCTCATAGATATCTGACAAAGAGGCTGCCGCAAATTCTTTATACGTTCCAAACTTGTCTGCGATAAATGGCATGCTTTGGGAACTACAGCTAAGACCACGAACCGGGTATTCAGTGTCGCCTTCGTATTCGGCTTCAACCAGATCAAGCGTTCCGTCTCCATCGAAATCGTCGTAGTAAATTCGATGCGGATGGTCCAAGTCGGCGTGGTATTTTGTGTTAAGCCCCTGGTTGGTCGCCGCATAATCGAGATCACCATCGCCATCAAAATCGCCCGCAGCCAACCCATGCCACCATCCCCTGTAGGGTCCCATTCCAATCGTCTCGGTCACATCGGAAAGCTTGCCATTTTCATTTTTGAAAAATGATACAGGCCCCCAATCACTCGCCACGATCAAATCAATCCAACCATCACCATTGAAATCCGACCATAGTGCCGAGTTGACCATTCCGACGTTCGACAGCCCGTCTGCAATGGAGTCCGTCACATCCGAAAATTTGCCCTCATCGTTGAGCAACAGACGGCTGGTTGGGGCCAACGGGTATTTCCCAGATACCGAACGGGAGCCGACGAATAAATCGAGATCACCGTCGCGATCAAAATCCGCTGCGGCAACACAGCTTCCGCTGTCTCTGTTTTTTGGCAGTGCGCCCTCAGCCGCGTTTTCAAATCTCTCATCGCCTTGATTAATGTACAGGCGATCCTGAAGCGCGGACGTTCCTTCCGCGACTTCGTTGCTCCCACTAACGACGTACAGGTCCAGATCGCCATCTCCGTCAGCATCAAAAAACAGCGGCGCCATGTCCTCGTATTGATAAGCACCAACCCACGGACCAAACAATTTCTCAAATCTCAGTCCACCTCGATTGACGAACAACTGACCGACTTGCAGATTTGACCCTCCAACATAGACGTCGGGATAGCCGTCTTCGTTGATATCGCCCCACGCCACACCTGCTCCGAGTTGCGACAATTTATACGGCAGCAACGGTTCTCTCGCATAGTCGTCGAATTCTTCTTCCTTATGGGTGAAGTCCAATCCAACCTCGGCGGCCACATCTGTGAATCTTGTAGAACTCCTGGCGATCGATGTCTTCTGGTCGACGTCGACTTCCGGAAGACAGTCTTCTGGCGTCTCGATCACGCGATAGTGTTGACCACTGTCAAGCTGTTTGTACTCCTGCCGCTTTCCATCTGGCCATGTCACCAGCATTCGATCAATCGACGATGCGGTTCCGATTCCAAAGTGGATGAGCGGCTGGTCCGACGAAAGGTAGCCGCGGACTGGAGTTAGCGTCTTCGTTTGGTGCACATCGCCGTGCCAGATTTCAACTTTCGTCCCGTAGCCGAGCAGATTGTTTTTCTGACTGCGAAAATCAACCGTGATCGCATTGGATTCGTTCAATTCAGCCGTCCGGTTCCGATAGACCGTCGCTTGTTCGTAAAGATTGTTGACAATCAAATCCAGATCGCCATCGGCATCAAAGTCAGCAAAAGCAACGCCATGGCTGACGCCTAAATGGTCCAAACCCCACTCCTGTGCGATCTGTCGAAATGCAAAATCGCCTTCGTTCTTGAACGCCACGTTCGTTTCCCTGCGTGGAGGAATTCCCGCGTTAACGTCACGTACTTTTTCTTTTTCTCCAGCCTCATTGAGACGTCTAACTTCATTGTTTATGTCGGCGTTCATCATATCCCGCGCGTGACCGTTGGTAACGTAAATGTCCTGGAGTCCGTCATTGTCGAGGTCGGCAAAGCGAATCGCCCAGGTCCAGTCGGTGCTTTCCAGGCCGCTCATGAACGCCGATTCCATGAACCGACCGGTTCCGGTGTTGATATAAAGAGCATTTCGCATGTACTGCCGCGGGGCACCGTACTGCAGGAACCATGAAGAGTCAGACATCCCGCCCATGTTCAATTTTTGATTGAAGTGAGTTTGCGATGACATATCGGCAATCATCAGTTCGGACCAACCATCGTTGTTCAAGTCGCCAGCGTCGCTGCCCATCGAAAACCAGGGACTGTGCCTCGCGGCCGCCGGAAGGACATCAGTAAATGTGCCGTCGCGATTGTTTTGGAACAAGTGATCGGGCTGCCAGAAGTCACTCCCGATATAGATGTCTGGCCAATTGTCCTTGTTGTGGTCGAACCACATAACCGAAAGACCGGGTTCGTGAGCCCAGGTCCCGGACTGTTTGGTTACGTCCTTGAACTTGCCGTCGCCATTGTTCTCAAACAGAAAGTCGCGCTCGCCGGCTTCGAGCAGTCGTCCGTCAACGATGCCAACATCATCGCGGTCTTTAGGATCCACCCAGACCACTCTTCCATCTTTATCTTTCAAGTAGCTGTGACTGGTTTCGGGAACGATGTCCTGATATGTCAAAAGGTAAAGATCCAGATCGCCATCGCGATCGTAATCGCAAAAGCTGCCGACTTTGCTGCCGCCGGTATAGGCAATTCCAGCTGAATCTGTCCCGTTGATAAACGTGCCGTCACCCTGGTTGACGTAGAGAATGTTTGGCGCTTTCATGTTGCAAACGAGCAAATCCAAGTCACCATCGTTTTCAATGTCCGCGAACGAAGCACCCGATCCCCATACATCTCGCCCGTTGACCGAACCATTGACTCCGGCTTCCTGGGTTACGTCTTCAAATTTGAAATCGCCAACACAGCGATACAGTTTGTTCGGACCGTCAGTCGCAACGAGATAGACATCGGTTAAGCCATCGTTGTCGTAGTCGCCAAGCGCGACGCCGGATCCTGTCTCGATATAGCGAAGCAACTGGGCACGATCAAAATCGTTCGCAAAATCTATCCCCGTGTTCTTGACCATCTCAAAACGGTGCTTGCTGCCACCATCTTCCAGAGCGGGCTTTCCGTGCGGTATTGCGTAGAGCGAAACCGATATCTGTTCGTAGTCGCCAGGAATCAATTGAGGCGGCGAGGTGACTTGTTTGGTGCCGGTGGAATTATCCGACTCATTGGCCGTGCAACCAACAAAGACGCAAAGCAAAATTAGGTTGAAAGTTGAATAAACTGAGTAGCTACGCACGTGAAAGTTCCAATTGAATTTGAAATAGGAAGGCGAGCTGCGTCGTCTGGATCTCGATAACGACAACTTTTGATTGAGATTCATCATAACAAGAGCAACTGGCGTTGAGCATTTTCTCCTACTAATACGTTCTGCTCCTTCCATCTGTCGTTTCGGTTGTAGCCAATAGGGTTTCCGCTTTCGAGCCGATAAATAAGAACAATGAATTCGAGCCACGGTCCTACGCAGTTTTCTGCACGCTTATGGGACATTGCGGCAAAGTACGGATTACAAGACTGGGGCAATCTTATGGTTTTTGCAAGATATGCGGCTTGCTATCGCTAACCGGTCAGTAGAGAATAATGGCCAATCAACGCAATTTTAGTGCTATTTTGCATTCGGTTAGACGCTGCTAACTTTACACATCCAGGAGATTCTTCATGTCGAGACAATTCTTATTTTTAATCGCGGCTCTGTTGTCGTTTGGGTCCATGTCTGCTTCGGCGGACACAATAATTTACCAGGAAGACTTCGAAGGTGGCACGGTCGCCGGATGGACAGACGGCGCCTACTCCGACGGCGGAGCCAATGCGGACACGCCTACGCGTACAACGAGTATTGCTGGCGGCCTCAATGGCTCTGCAAACGGACTGTTGCTCGAGACTGGGATGTTCGACAAAGATTCGAATCCGAGCTGGGCGGGCACTCAGGTCTCGGGACCATTCATTTCCGGCGCCGCGTTCGACGGACTAGCGCTCAGCGACATCACTATGGCATTCGATTTCGCGGTTGACTCAGTCGCTGGACCGGGCCAAGTCTGGTTTGAATTGCGCGAAGTTAGCGGAATCACGACTCACTCAATAGCTATCAATCCCGTTGATCTTGCCGGCGGCCTGAATGAATTCTCGTTGACCTTGGACAACAATCAAACCGGTGACTTCGTCACACAGGGTGGTTTCGACGCTTCGAAAGACAAGCAACTCTATGTTCAGATCCGAGAAGACTGGGCGCTGAATGGTTCCACGCGAGACATTGATCTCACGATGGACAATTTCAGCATTGTTGCTGCCGCTGTTCCAGAGCCATCATCACTTGTGATCCTTGGGACGATTGGATTGCTTGGCTTGGTGCGACGACGTCGCTAAGCCAACGCGAATTGAGACAAACACTTCGGGCCGTACTTTTCGAGTACGGTCTTTTTTTGCGCAGATTTTTGCGATAGCCCAAGACCGGCGGACTCCGGTTTTATGTTAAGCAGCTAAAGCTGCACGATAGTTTCTTTCGAATTCTTCGGGCGTCTGGTATCCCAGAGTTTGATGAATTCTCTTCGAGTTGTAAAACGCCTCGATGTATTTGAAGACGCTCATGCGAGCCTCTTCAAGGTTTCCGTAGCGACGATGCTTCGTCCATTCGTGCTTCAGCGACCAGAAGAAGCGCTCCATGACGGCATTGTCGTAACAGCATCCTGTTCGGCTCATCGAGCACTGAATGTTCAGCGTGCGAAGAATTCCCTGAAACGCGTCGCTGGTGTACTGACAGCCTCGGTCGCTGTGATGAAGCAGCGTTCCGGACTCTGGCCGTCTGGATTCAATCGCTTTCCTCAAGGCTTCGGTAACGATCGGTGTCGTCAATCGATCGCTCATCTGCCAACCGACAACTTTGCGGCTGAACAGGTCCAGCACTACAGCGAGGTAAACCCAACCACCGGCCGTCGGCAAGTAAGTGATGTCTGCCACCCACTTGCGATTCGGAGCCTCGGCATCAAACTCCTGGGAGAGAAGATTCTCAGCAGGCTTTTTGTCAGGGTCTGACTTGGTCGTCGTTGGTTTGAACTGTCGCGAAACACAGCTTTTAAGCCCCATTTCTCGCATGGCTGTCGCTACCGTGTTGCGACAAGCCGTTTCCAGTTGAGCGTCGTTAGCAAGTTCCTCAGCGATCTTGTAGCTGCCGTAGATCTGCCCTGATTCTTCGTAGACCTGTTTCACAGATTCGCGAATCGCGCGAGAACGAACCGCACGTTTACTCTCGGGCCGATCAATCGAATCGTAGTAGCCGCTCTTGCTGACACCGAAGATTTCACACATCAGCGTGATGGAATACTGGTCGCGATGTTGTTTGATCCACGCGTACTTCACTGCGACTCCTTCGCGAAGTACGCCGTCGCCTTTTTTAGGATTTCACGTTCCAGTTCCGCACGCTTCAGCTGCTTGCGAAGGCGTTTGTTCTCTTCAAGAACCTGTTGCAGCGATGCCTCGGGACCGCAAGGTTCAGGCTCCGGAGCATACTTTCTATGCCAGTTGCGAAGGCTGTTCTCGTTGACATTGACGGCTTCAGCGGCGGCTCGAAACGAGTAGCCCTCACTGACGATCAGATTGACCGCATCACGCTTGAACTCTTCTGAAAAAGTCCGGCGTGTGCGTTTTCCATTGCTTGACATTGCTTCCTCCAAAGCGGATTCTCGTATCTTCCGCCGGAGTCCGCCAGTCTTGGGCTATCGCAGTCTACAAGGGCGAATCGGGTGAACTGATTGAGAGAATTAAGACGGGTCGCGAAGTGGCTCAACAGGAATTTACTGAGCAGGTCCAGGATTTACTAAGTGACGATCAAAAAAAGCAAATGAAAGCTTGGCTCAAGGGAACATTAAAAGTTCCACAATCATTGTAAAATACTCCGGACAAGAAAAAGGTGTCAGGGGCGTCCCTGACACCTTATTCGTTCTCCTCAACGCCGAACGGAGGTTTTAATCGATTGTGGAAACTGAGCCTCGGCTTAATTTTTGCGTTTCTTGGCCTATACCTTATTTGGAAGTACAAATGAACTTTTTTGCCACGCCTGCATGCAAAATCAGAATCTCGGCAATTGTTCTTGTTGCCCTGCTGTCTGGTATTTCACGCGGACAGGAAACTGCAAATGAGAAAAACGACGTCGATCTGACTGTTTCATCTAAATTTCGAATGCGCGTATTTTTCGATCTGCTCGGTCAGGAAAATATGGCTCGGGAGCTCGAAGTGATTGACTCTCAGAAAACCAAAATTCAAAGACTTGGATCCGAATACAAAGTCGTTTCTCAGAAAATCTTCGATGATTGTTACTCTCAAATCGCAGAGGCAAAAACAAATGAAAATGTTTCGTTGCAAAATAGGATGATCGCAAAGGCAGAGTCGGCAAGAAATGTTGCTTTCGAAGGTTTGACTCGCAAAACATTAAGGGCTCTCGATAATGTGCTGTTGCCTCACCAAGCGAAACGAGCGAAGCAAATTGCTCTTCAGAAAGAACTCCTGAAAGAGCATGCCGGAGATGAAGTGGGCCTTTTTATGGTCCATCGCGGAATTTTGTGGGTCCTGTAAAATTCTCCGAGAAGGAGAACGCAAATGCAAGACACGGAACTTTATCAACAGATCCTTGGCATTGAGACGCCTTGGGAAGTATCGAACGTTGATCTGAACATGGAACTTGGTGAGATCGTCGTTAGTGTGCGTCACGCACAAGGCACGAAGTTCTGCTGCCCTCAGTGCGATCGGAAATTGAGCTGCTATGACCATTCTCCATCGCGTCGCTGGCGTCACCTGGACAGCTGCCAATTCAAGACGATGCTGGAAGCTTCGATCCCCCGAGTGGATTGTCCCGAACACGGCGTGAAACAGGTTCAAGTTCCCTGGTCCAGTCCCAACAGTCGCTTCACGTTGATGTTCGAAGCTTTTGCGATCCGCTTGCTCAAGGCAACACAAACGATCGAAGGCGCTCGCACGATTCTGCGAACTGGCTGGGAAGCGACCTGGACGATTCTTGAGCGAGCCGTCGAGCGTGGGCAAGCTCGAAAGCAATCCAGTCCACTGCCTCACATTGGCATCGACGAGAAGTCTTTCAAGAAAGGGCAGAACTACATTACTCTGATTTACGACCTCGACAACAGTACGGTTGAAGCGATCTCCGAAGGCCACAACGAAGAGGCCGCCAACGAATGCTTTTCTCAACTTTTGCCGGGTCAAATCGAAACTGTCGAAGCCATCGCGATGGACATGAGCTCTGCTTTTGTGAACGCTGCAAAGTCCAACATTCCCCTGGCAGAAACAAAGATTGTGCACGACCGTTTTCATGTGATGAAGCTGGTCAACGAAGCGGTAGACAAGGTTCGCAAGCAGGAGAACAAGCGTCTCCGCAGCGAAGGTGACGACACGCTAACAGGGACTCGTTACCTGTTTCTGAAGAACTATGACAACCTCAAGGAATCAAGCCAGCAGCGTCTTGATGCGTTGTTTTCTTTCAAACTCGAAACCGGCAAGGCATGGACTTACAAAGAGATGCTTCGCGATCTTTGGCATCACGACACCGCCAAGGAGGCGAAAGAGTTCTTCAGGTGGTGGTACCGCAAGGTGATTCACTCTCGGCTGGAGCCAATGAAGAAAATCGCACGCACGATCAAAACTCGCATCGACAACATCGTCAGCTACTGCACCTTCAGTGGAATATCAAACGGAGTTGCCGAAGGAATCAACAGCAAGATTCAATCGATCAAGCGACGAGTTGGCGGCTACAGAAACAGGCAAAACTACAAAACAGCGATCTTCTTTTACTGCGGTGGACTCGACCTCGACCCATAGAGATCCGCGATGAACCCTTTTTATTGGAGTGGCGGAGCGGATCAAGCTGAAGTCTGTGGACGAGACGAAGGTTAAAGAAGGATTGGGGAAATTACAGCGAGAATACAACGAGAAGGTAAAGAAACTTCAGGAGAAGTTGCAGGAGGATGTCGTCGATGCATTGCCCAAGGAAATCCAGCTTGATTTTACCGAGCTCGTTGGCGACATCTACAAGGTGCGATAAGTGTTCGAACGTTTTCTTGGTTAAGGAGTTGGTATGAAAATTTGGACGTTTTTCTTGTTGGCATTGTTGAGTAGCGTCTCTATCGCTCAGGAAGTGTCCCGAGATCTGCCCACGAACGATCGAACGCCTGATTTCAAGTTGCGTGTCTTCTTGGATCTGCTTGGAAAACCGGATCTGGTTGCCGAACTCGAAATTGTTGAGTCGCAAAAACTGGAAATTGGAAAAGTGGGCGAAGAATACATTACAGCATGTGACAAGGTTTTTGAGGATTTTCATTCACAATCTGCGACGTCTGAAGCAATCGCCGATGCGTCTGCGCGAGAAGAAATGCGCACCGTTGCCAACAATGCAATGCATGCGTCTCATAAAAAACTGGGCCAGGAAGCACTGGAATCTCTCGACAGAATACTTCTGCCTCACCAAATGAAACGCTTGAACCAGTTGGTGGTTCAGAAACTACTACTGGTTGAGTACCGCGGGGATCTGTTTGGGCTTTTCGCTGGTGTAGCCAAACGACTCAACATATCACCTAAAGACAATGCCAAATTTAAAGAACGATTGTCGGAACTAAAGCAGGAGTATGAGCAAAAAATTAAAGAGCTTCAGAATAAACTAAGGAAAGATGTGATGGATAAGCTACCAGAAGGAGCGCGATCCGAGTTCACGCAGCTCATTGGCGAGATCTACAGGGCTCGCTAGCTTCCGGCAACCAGACAACTCCATGAGACGCTGAAAAGGTGTCAGGGACCAATTTGGCAGATCCTCTAACCCATCGGCGAATCTGGCTTTCACGGAAAACCTGTCGGTCCACAGATCCGGTTTGAACTAAATCGAAACTTCAAACGCTCCAAGCATCCGAGAGGGCGTCACGTTGCCGGGCTCACCCACCAATTGCCCGTCGTCCAGGAAAACCGTGTAGACGCCGTTGTGTTGCGCCCCCCCCAACTCAACAGAGACGATGGTCCGTCCTGCCGCTGCAGATTGGCATCAAATTCGAAAATCTCAACCACGCTGTCAGGTTCGGAGCACGATCGGAATCTCCCGCGCGTCTCAAAGCGGTTTGGAGATCAGCGTTTCCGGCGTTCCTCATCCGAAAAAGCGAAGGCTTTAATCGATACATGTCGGCGCCGCGAAGGGTAATAGACTCAAGGTGCAAAAATAAAATGGCGGCGCCTCTTTGAGAGGCGCCGCCTTTTTCTTCAATCGTTTCTGCTAAACGTCTTGCCGAATGCGTCAGGTTTCTCGCTAACGGGAAAGCCAGTTCTTCATTCGTTGCAGGAAGTGTGGTTTCGGACATGGCATTGGAACCACGTCACAGGCCGCTTCCTCGCAAGGCACTTCCTCGATGACCGATTCTCCACGCTCCTCGACCAGCACTTCGGCTGGTAATTCTTCGCAACCACAATCTTCGACGACCCGTGCTTCGACTGGGACGGTTGCATCGCAACCAAAATCCTCATCGACAGGAATCGACTCGACTTCGACAGGTTGTCCCGGACAAGCATCGACGACTTCACAGCATTCAACCAGTTGCATCCCGCCAGTACCGTCTCCTGAATAGCCTCCGCCGATGGGGCGTCCACTCTCCAGCGTGACCGGGTTGGACATGCTCATTGGAATACCAGAGTAAATCGGTCCCGGTGCATTCAGATAGCTACCCAGCAGATTGTTTGTGACTGGTGGCAAGCCAGGGAATCGCGGTGGATTTCCAGCTGCACCCTGTCTTGGCGTTGTAAAGATCGTTGTGTCTGACCAGGAACCAGAGTCACCGACTGTGCCCGGGTTGCTACCGTTCGGATCCGTTCCACCATCGCTGAAGTCGGAAGCCGTAAGTGGCTCGCCGCTACCGTCGACAATTGGATCTCCGTTTTCGTCAATCGCGTCACCTGAGCCAGTAACCTGGTTGTGAAGTTCGTCGCCTTCGGAGTTCGGATTCACTTCCGCAACGAACTGCAGCAAAAACGAATCGCCTGTTTGCAGAACGTTGTTTGCGGACACGTCCATCAACTCAGTGTTGCTTCCACCATCAAAGGCGGAGTTCAGTGCAATACTACTTTGCGGGTCGCCAGGCGAACCGATGAGCGTAAGCTCACTCGCGTTAACATAAGCATCTCCGAACTGGCCAGCGAGGTCTTCATTGAGGCTAAGATTGGTGAGGTCCACCGTACCCGTGTTCTCAACAATCAGCTGATACGTGACCAGGTAGTGACCATCAACAAACTGAGGCTCGCCAACGATCGACTTGGCAATTCCAAGGTCCGCAATGTGTATCGGAGTTGGGTCGTTGCCGTAGGTTCCATCTGGTGAGGCTTCACCATTTTCACCATTGGCATCGACGCCATGGTCACTCACGTCTGTCGCGGTCATTGGATTTCCAGAAGAATCGACAAGCGGGTTGCCGTTATTATCGATTCCGGTTGCTTCTGCGGTCGCCTGGTTGTCCAGTAGTCCGGAAGTGCCCGTCGCGTCAGGATTGATCGTGACCGTGTAGGTTACTTCGAACGAATCTCCAGCGTCGAGCTGACCTCCGGAGATCATGGACTGACTTGTGTTTGCCTCCCAGCCAGTATTCGCAGTTGGGATGGTTCCCGTGCCGGAGAAGTTCTCAACCGAGAGGTCTCTCACATCGGCGGACGCCGCACCAAACTGAGCTGCAATGTCGTCAAACAGGGTCAGATTATTAAGGGCAACGGTTCCGTTGTTTTCGTAAACCAGAGTGAAAGTAACATCCCAGTTCTGACCGTTGGCAACAGCGTCGCCGGCACTCTTGCCCAGTCCAATGCTCGGGATCCACAGCGGAGTGGGATCATCGCTGCCGAAGGCGTCACCGGGTTCATCGATATTGGTTGTCGAAGGATCAGTTCCACTGTCAGAATCGTCGGTTGCCGTGATCGGGTTCCCGCTCGGGTCAGTGTACGCATCGCCGTTTTCGTCGATGCCGATTGCATTCGCCGTCACAGTGTTTTCAGCCGACGGTGGAAGTGCCGAAGCATCGACTTCAACACTGAACTCAAGCGTGAACGAGTCACCGACTTCCAACAGATTCGCGGCCGAAGTATCCATCATTTCTGACAGTCCGTCTCCGTCGAAACTTAAGTCAATTGCGATGGAACTGTGAAGCCCTGAGGTTGGAGATGTGATCGTCAATCCACCGGCACTGATAAACCCGGCGTCGAAATGTGATGCAACATCTTCCAGCAGACTCAAATCATCAAGGTCAACGGTTCCAATGTTCTCGACCACAAGTTGATAGGTAACTTCATGGTTTCCATTGGACAGCAGTTCCGGCGAACCAACGATGGACTTCGCAAGGGCGATGTCCGCAATGATGATTGGCGTGACATCATTACCGACGATGCCGTCTCCGTTGTCTTCTGCGTTTTCTCCATTTGGATCGACGCCGTTGTCAGAATCGTCGCTTGTCGTGACAGGGTTTCCGCTTGAATCTTCCATCGGCGTTCCGTCCGGATTGACGCCGTCACCCTCAGCCACAGCCTGATTCGTGAGGCCTTGGGAGATGCTGTCGATTCCATCCGGATCGATGGTTACTGTGAATACGGCTTCGTATGAATCACCAATGTCCAGTGTTCCACCGGCCAACATGTTCTGCGATGTGTCGGCAGACCAGGCTCCATTGGCGATCGGCGCGGTGCCTGTTCCCGTGTAGTTTTGAATAGTCACTCCACTGGTTTCGAGGAATGCGTTGCCGATCTCGGCCGCGATGTCGTCCATCAAAGACAGGTTTTCCAATGTTACGGTACCAGTGTTCTCGACAAGCAACGTGAACGTGACATCCCAGTTGTCGCCATTTGGCACGGCAAGGCCGGCACTCTTGACGACTGCAATATCCGGGATCAGAAGAGGTGTCGGATCACTTGGTGACCCATTGTCTCCCTGGTCATTGCCGTTGTCGGTCGTTGGGTTGGTTCCACTATCCGATTGATCCACAGCGTCAATTGGATTGCCGTTTGAATCGGTGTATGGAATACCTTCTTCATCAACTCCATCGCCAGTAGCAACGACCTGATTGTCAAGCGGTCCGGAGGTACCTGTTGCATCGAGATCAACTTCGACCATGAACTGTACGGCGAAGGAGTCGCCCACGGCAAGCAGCGTCGGTGTGGTCTGATCAACCATTTCGGCAACCGTGTCTCCGTTCCATGCCGAATCAACGGCGATGATGCTCGAAGCGCCTGATGGAGCTGTCACGACCGTGAGATTGCCGGCACTGACAAGGTTGGCACCGAATTGCGTCGCAAGATCCTCAAGAACAGAAAGGCTCGCAAGATCGACAGTACCAGTATTTGCAACAACTACTTCGTAAGTGACCTCGAAGTTACCGTTGTCCAAAGCGACCGGCGTACCGGCAGCGGTTTTCGCAACGGCAATATCGGCAATGATGATCGGAGTCGGATCGTTGCCAAATGTTCCGTCGCCATCTTCATCTTCTCCGTTTTCGCCATTCGGGTCGACGCCATTGTCACTTGTGTCGTCAGCCTCAAGTACGTCACCGTTGGAATCAGTAATCGGATCACCGTTTTCATCGATTGCATCGCCAGCGACAACTGCCTGATTGTCAAGCGGCATTGCCATCCCTGTAGC
Source organism: Mariniblastus fucicola (assembly GCF_008087665.1). Taxonomy (GTDB): domain Bacteria; phylum Planctomycetota; class Planctomycetia; order Pirellulales; family Pirellulaceae; genus Mariniblastus; species Mariniblastus fucicola. The sequence continues at coordinate 3,376,380 of NZ_CP042912.1, read as the reverse complement.
ATCCGGATCGATCGTGATCGTGAAGACGACTTCGAACGAATCCCCGATTTCCAGTTCTCCACCAGTAAGCATATTCTCTGTCGTGTCAGACTCCCATGCAGTGTTGGCAGTTGGGGCAAAGCCTGCTCCTGTGAAGTTCTGTACGGTCAGGCCGCTTGCTGACACGAACTGGCCATCGAACTGAGTCGCGATATCGTCAAACAGTTCGAGGTTGTTGAGGCCAGTCGTTCCGTTGTTTTCCACCACGAGAGTGAACTCGACATCGAAGTTTTCTCCGTTAGCAACAGCATCCCCTGCCGATTTGGCAATTCCGATGCTCGGGATTTGAAGTGGCGTCGGATCGTCGCTGCCGCCACTGTCACCTTCCCCATCGGGATTGTTACCATTCGGATCAGTTCCGCTGTCAGAGACATCTGACGCCGTGAGCGTGTCTCCGTTGGAATCAATAATCGGATCGCCGTTTTCGTCAACTCCGACTCCGGTCGTCATGACCTGATTCTCAAGCGCACCGGTTGCGAGTGAGGGGTCGACCTCCACGGTGAATTCAACAGTGAATGAATCCCCAATGGCCAGGAATGTTGGAACCGTTTGGTCGATCAATTCAGCCATTGAAGCTCCATTCCAGGCAGTATCAAGCGTGATGCTGCTGGCGAGATCCGTTGGTCCGTTCGTCAGAGTCAAGTCAAATGCGGACTGGAACACGGAGCCATATTGGGCCGCGAGGTCCTCAACCAGAGACAGGCTCTGAAGGTCAACCGTGCCAGTGTTCTCAATGACCAACTGGTAGCTAATCTCGTAGTTTCCTCCGGCAACCATAACAGGAGTGCCGATCGGTTGCTTGGCGACGCCAATGTCAGCAATGTAGATTGGAGTTGGGTCGTTCTCGACGACTCCGTCCATATCATCTTCGCCGTTTTCCGTTGAAGGGTCGGTTCCGTTGTCACTGTCATCCGTTGCCGTGACCGGGTTACCCGAGCCATCGGTCATAGGCGTTCCATCCGGATTGACGCCGTCACCACCTGTCACCGCCTGGTTTTCCAGGGCTTGCGAAAGATTGTCGATGCCGTCCGGATCGATCGTCACAGTAAAGACGACTTCGTATGTGTCGCCGACGTTGATTGACCCGGTACCGTCAAGCATGTTTTGGGTCGTGTCGCCCATCCATGCTGCGTTCGCTACGGGAGCCGTTCCCGTTCCGACGAAATTCTGAACCGCAAGTCCGCTTGCAGAAACATATGCGTTTCCAAACTCGGCTGCAATGTCATCCATCAGCGTCAGATTGTCGAGAGCTACGGTTCCCGTGTTCTCAACAACGAGTGTGAATGTCACATCCCAATTGTCTCCATTGGCGACAGCATCGCCGGCCTGTTTGGCCAGAGCAACATCTGGAATCAACAGTGGTGTCGGATCATCAGACGTTCCGTTGTCACCTTGATCGTTCGGATTTGTACCGTTTGGATCGGTTCCATCATCGGAGTCATCTGTCGTAGTGATCGGATTGCCCGATGAATCCTCGATTGGATCGCCGTTCTCATCGACGGCGTTGCCGGACGTCACCACCTGGTTCTCCAAAGTTGCCGGAGCACCGATTGCGTTTGGATCAACCTCCACGTTGAACTGGACGGTGTAGGAATCGCCAACTGCCAACAAGGTTGCAACCGTTTGGTTAACCATTTCCGTGGTGCCGGTTCCGTCCCATCCTGAGTCCAGTGCAACACTGCTGTTTGCATCGCCAGGCCCCGTGATCAAAGTCAGATTTCTGGCATTGATGAAGGCAGTTCCGAAGTGAGCCGACAGATCTTCGATCAATGACAGGTCAGCGAGGTCAACGTTGCCCGTGTTTTCAACGGTCAATTCAAAGACAACGTCAAAGTTGCCATTGTCCAGAGCAACCGGACTCCCAGCGGAAGTTTTAACAACGCTGATGTCAGGGATAATGATAGGTGTCGGATCGTTTCCGAATGTTCCATCGCCATCGTCTTCGCCGTTCTCCGTTGTTGGGTCAACGCCATCGTCACTTTCGTCGGTAACGGTAATTGGATCGCCGGAGTCATCAAGTAGCGGATCTCCGTTTTCATCGAGTCCTTCACCCGAAGTCGTTGCCTGGTTCTCAAGGCCGGGCGAAGCCGTTCCGCTGAAGTCCGGATCAATGGTAACGGTGAAGACAACTTCGAACGTATCGCCAATGTTCAGCGAGCCAGTGCTGTTGATCAAGGAGAGTGTCGTATCGCCTTCCCATGCAGCGTTCGCGGTCGGAGCCGATCCGGTTCCAGCGAAGTTCTCAACTGTAAGGCTTCCCGGAACAACTTGAACGAATTGGCCACCGAATTGAGCCGCGATGTCATCGAGGATGTCAACTTTATCGAGCGCAACGGTACCCGTGTTTTCCCAAACGAGTGTGAATTCAACATCAAAGTTGTCGCCATTCGGAACCGCATCGCCGGCATCCTTTGCAATTCCAATATTTGGAATGTAGAGCGGCGTCGGGTCGTCGGTTCCGCCTGAATCCCCAGGCTCGCCCGCGTTGTCCGTCGATGGATCTGCACCGCTGTCGCTGTCATCTGTCGCTGTTATCTCATCGCCATTGGAATCGGTGTACGGATTCCCGTCTTCGTCCACAGCGTCACCGGATGTCGTCGCCTGATTGTCGAGAACTCCCGTTGCGGCAACTGCGTCAACTTCGACGGTGAACTGAACGATAAACGAATCGCCAACGACCAGCGACGTCGAAACGGATTGATTAACCATGTCGGTGGTTGCTGTTCCGTCCCAGTTGACCGGATCCAACACGATACTGCTGAATGGATCTGCTGGTTGAGTCACCAATGTCAAACCAGAAACTCCCTGAAGAACACCTGGACCGAATTGTGTGTCCAGGTCGTCGACAAGACTAAGACTGGCCAGGTCAACCGTTCCGGTATTCTCAGCAACCAACTGGTAAACAATCTCGAAGTTCCCGTTGCTCAGGAGGGTCGGAGAACCAATGATTTCCTTGGACAAGCCAATGTCAGCGATAATGATTGGTGTTGGATCGTTTCCAAAAGTGCCGTCACCATCATCTTCACCATTTTCTCCATGGACGTCTGTACCGTTATCGGAGTCATCAGAAACGGCGAGGTCAGGGTCTGGAGCTCCGGTATCGGGATTGATTCCATCTGCGTTAGCGACGCCCTGATTCTCAAGTCCCTGAGAAGCGCTATCCACTCCGTCTGGATCGATGGTTACGGTGAAGGTAACTTCGAATGAGTCTCCAATGTTCAGCTGACCAAAACCATCGAGCATGTCGAGCGTCGTGTCAGCCTCCCATGCAGCGTTCTGGCCCGGCGCTGTTCCGGAACCTGCGAAGTTCCCAACCAACAGGCTTCCAGGGACAACGCCAACGAAAGCATTGCCGAATTCGGTTGCAATGTCGTCTGTCAGAGACAGGTTAGTCAGATCAACGGTGCCGGTGTTCTCGTAGAAGAAGGTGAAGGAAACATCCCAGTTGTCACCGTTTGCAACCGCGTCACCACCTTGCTTGGCAAGGCTTACCGACGGAAGCAACAGTGGCGTTGGATCATCGGATCCGCCTGTGTCACCATCTCCGTCAGAGTTGGTGGTGTTTGGATCGGTTCCGCTATCGGAATCGTCAGTAACTTCGATTGGATCGCCGTTTGAATCGGTGATCGGATCTCCGTTGGAATCAACGGCATCACCACCGACTACGACTTGATTATCGAGAGCTCCTGGAGCACCGATGGCGTCCGGATCCACTTCGACGGTGAACTGAACCTTGAATGAATCTCCAACGGCCAGCAAAGTAGCGGCACTTTGGTCGATCATTTCTGTTGCTGCCCCACCGTCCCACATTGTCGTCTCAAGGACAACATTGCTGGAAGCATTGAAAGGTGGTGATGACAGAGTCAAGCTTCCTGCACTTACGAAGGCAGTACCAAAGTGAGCCGACAGATCTTCATTGAGAGTCAGGTCTGCAAGGTCTACGTTGCCAGTGTTCTCGATATCGAGTTCGTAGACGACGCTGTAGTTGCCATTGGCAAGCAGTGTTGGCATGCCAGCGACGGCTTTTGTGACGCTGATATCCGCTATGATGACAGGCGTTGGATCGTTTCCAAAGGTACCGTCTCCATCGTCTTCGCCATTTTCTGATATCGGATCAAGTCCATCATCACTTTCGTCAGTGACGGTGACAGGAGATCCATCTGGATTGGTAAGCGGATTACCGTTCTCATCAAGTCCTTCACCAGAAGTGGCGGCCTGATTCTCAAGGCCTGTTAATGAAGTTCCGCTGAAGTCCGGATCAATCGTGACGGTGAAGACGACTTCGAATGTATCGCCGACTTCCAGAGCACCATTGTCATTGATCAATGATTGCGTGGTGTCGCCTTCCCAAGCCATGTTGGCTGAAGGAATCGCTCCAGATCCCATGAAGTTCACAACGCCAAGACTTCCGGGCACAACCTGAACAAATTGACCACCGAACTGAGCCGCGATGTCATCCATGATGTCGACGTTATCGAGAGCAACGGTTCCGGTGTTCTCCCAAACAAGAGTGAAGGTAACATCAAAGTTATCACCGTTTGCAACCGCATCTCCAGCGTCTTTGGCGATACCAACGTTCGGGATGTAAAGCGGAGTCGGATCATCGCTTCCGCCAGTATCACCAGGTTCGCCGGAATTCTCATCACCGGTCGTTGCACCGCTGTCAGAATCATCGGTTCCGGTGATTTCATTTCCGTTTGAATCCGTATACGGATTGCCGTCTCCATCAACACCTGTTCCACCAACAGTCGCCTGGTTGTCGAGGATTCCTGTTGCAGCAGTTGCATCGACTTCCACGGTGAACTCGAAGACGAATGAGTCTCCAATGGCCAACGAATTGCTCGTTGACTGGTCGAGCATGTCTGTTGCACCGGTGCCATCCCAGTTGGCTGGATCCATGGTGATTGAACTGAAGGAATCGGTTGGTCCAGTCACGATTGCCAGATTGCTGACGCCCTGGAACACAGATGTGCCGAACTGGGCTTGAATGTCATCGGCTAACGTCATGTCTGAAAGGTGAACCGTGCCGATGTTTTCAACAACCAGTTGGTAGTCGACTGCAAAGTTTCCGTTTGAAAGCAGAGCAGGCTGGCCAATAACTTCCTTGGCAATGCTCACGTCCGCGATGATGACTGGTGTCGGATCGTTTCCGAATGTACCGTCTCCATCATCTTCACCATTTTCACCGTGAACATCAGTTCCGTTGTCTGAGTCATCCGAGACCGCCAGATCTGGATCTGCAGTTCCCGTATCAGGGTTGATTCCATCTGCGTTAGCAACGCCCTGGTTCTCAAGGCTTTGAGAAACGCTATCGATCCCATCGGGGTCAATCGTTACAGTGAAGGTGACTTCGAAGGAGTCGCCAATGTTCAGTTGACCCGTTCCGTCAAGCATGTCGAGCGTCGTATCGCTTTCCCATGCCGCATTCTGTCCCGGGGCCGTTCCGGATCCCGCAAAGTTCTGAACCAACAGGCTTCCTGGGACCACGCCAACAAACGCGTTGCCGAATTCCAAAGTAATGTCATCGGTCAAAGAAAGGTTGGCGAGATCAACCGTACCAGTGTTTTCATAAACGAAGGTGAATGAAACGTCCCAGTTGTCCCCGTTGGCAACGGCGTCGCCGGCTTCTTTGGCAAGGCTCACTGAAGGTAGCAGCAACGGAGTCGGATCATCGCTTCCGCCGGTATCCCCATCTCCGTCAGAGTTGGTAGTGTTCGGGTCAGTTCCGCTGTCCGAATCATCTGTTACAACGATCTCGTCGCCATTGGAATCGGTAATCGGATCTCCATTGGAATCGACGGCGTCTCCACCGACGACCACCTGGTTGTCCAATGCTCCCGGAGCGCCAACAGCATCTGGGTCTACTTCAACGGTGAACTGAACTTTGAAAGAGTCTCCGACGACCAACAAAGTCGCGGCACTCTGATCAATCATTTCAGTCGAAGCGCCACCGTTCCATGTCGTGGTTTCAAGAACGACACTGCTGGATGCGTTCGATGGTCCCGACGACAGTGTCAAGCTTCCGGCTCCGACGTATGCCGTTCCGAAGTGAGCAGAAAGATCTTCCACCAAGGTCAAATCTGCCAGGTTGACATTGCCGGTGTTTTCGATGTCCAGTTCATAGGCGACGCTGTAGTTTCCGTTGGCCAACAGTGTTGGCGTGCCAGCAACAGCTTTCGTTACACGAATATCGGCGATGATCACTGGTGTAGGATCGTTACCGAAAGTTCCGTCTCCATCATCGTCGCCGTTCTCGGAAGTCGGATCAAGACCGTCGTCACTTTCATCGGTGACTGTGACCGGCGAGCCATCCGGATTCAGGAGTGGATCTCCGTTCTCATCCAGCCCTTCGCCCGAAGTGGTCGCTTGATTCTCAAGGCCTGGTGATGAGGTGCCGGTAGCATCCGGATCAATCGTGACCGTGAAGACAATCTCAAGCGTATCACCAACATTAAGTGGACCTGTGCTGTTAATGAGCGACAGGCTGGTGTCAGTCTCCCACGCAGCATTTGCTGTAGGAGTCGAGCCAGTGTTGCCTGTGCCAGCTGTGACACTGTCGAGAGTGACACTTACAAACTGACTTCCGAACTGAGCCGCGATGTCGTCAAGGATGTCGACATTGTCGAGAGCAATGGTTCCCGTATTTTCCCAGTTCAGTGTAAAGGTCACGTCGAAGTCGTCGCCATTGGCAACCGCGTCTCCAGCGTCTTTGGCAATCCCAATGTTAGGGATGTAAAGTGGAGTTGGATCATCACTTCCGCCGGTATCACCAGGTTCTCCCGTGTTCGAATCTCCTGTCATGGCTCCTGAGTCGGAGTCGTCCGTCGCGGTGATGTCATCGCCGTTTTCGTCTGCGTAAACGTTTCCGTCTTCATCAACACCAGTTCCGCCAACAGTCGCTTGATTGTCAAGCACGCCCGTTGCCGCTGCCGCGTTGATTTCGACTGTAAATTCGAACGTGAAAGTGTCACCAATTGCCAACGTGTTTGTGAACGTTTGGTTTAGAATGTCGGTCGCCACGGTTCCATCCCAATTGATGGAGTCGAGTGTGATGGAGCTGAACGGATCCGTTGGGCCAGATACGATGCCAAGCCCGCTCACGTTCTGGAAGACCGCTGCACCAAACTGAGCCTGGATATCATCAACCAGAGTCATGTCGGAAAGGTGAACCGTCCCGATGTTCTCGACAACCAACTGATAGTCAATCGCGTAATTGCCGTTGCTCAACAGTGTTGGTTGCCCAACCACTTCTTTGGCAATGCTGACATCGGCAATGATGATCGGCGTCGGATCTTCGTTCGTGCCTTCATCGCCTTCGCCGTCAGGGTTAGTGCCTTGCGGATCGGTTCCACTGTCGGAGTCATCGGTGGCGACAATGTCGTCACCGTTTTCATCGGTCAGTGGATTCCCCATGTCGTCAATTGCATCACCATTGACGGTTGCCTGGTTATCCAGACCTTGAGAAATGCTATCGATTCCGTCGGGGTCGATGGTTACTGTGAAGACCACTTCAAAGCGATCGCCTGGATTCAGAAAACCGCCAGAAATCATGCTTTGCGTCGTGTCGCCGGTCCACGCTCCGTTGGAAGTCGGCACAGTACCGGATCCAACAAAGTTCTGAACCGTCAGACCCGTTGCACCGACAAATGCGTTGCCAAACTGAGCCGCGACGTCGTCAAACAGCGTCAGATCGTTGAGATCCGTTGAGCCCGTGTTTTCAACTACCAATGTGAAACTCACGTCCCAGTCTTCACCATTTGGAATGGCGTCTCGGGCTGCTTTGACGACCGCGATCTCTGCGACGATTGCTGGTGTTGGTTCGTCTGAATCGAATCCTGATCCATCATCAACGCCACTTTCATCGGAAACCGTAATGACGGTCATGTTGTAGTTGACGCCGTCGCCCATTACGGTCGCAGAGTTGTTTAGGTAGTCTGAATCGTCATCGAGCAAATCAGGGTCGACCGTCACATCAAACGAAATCGTGAATTCGTCGCCTGCTGCAAGACTCTCTCCGGTCACGGCTGAGTTGAAAACGTCTTGCGAAGTATCCGTGTTCCAGTTCGGATTGATCAACGATGACGGAATCAGGCTCAGAGCATTGGAAGGCGGTGACGTGATCGTCGGATCAGTTGCCGAAACGAAGGCGGCTCCAAATTGCGATGCAACATCTTCTGAAAGAGTCAGATTGCTCAAAGGAACGGTGCCAGTGTTTTCGACTTTCAGTTCAACCGTAATGGTTGAGGTCCCATCCGGATTCCCAACCGAGTCGCTGTGAGATTTCCAAAGTCGAATCTGGGGAACTTCGAATGGCGTGAAGTCGTCCGTTCCACCATCACCATTGTCCGTGTTTGGATCCAGACCGTTGTCTGATTCATCGGTGACAGGTCCCGAATCGGAGTCCGCCGTACCTGTTACCTGATTGCCGCCAACTCCGTTTGTGGCCGCTGGCGTATTGGTCAATTCCAAACCATCGATGCGAACCGTAAAGGCAACCACGATCTGTTCGCCAGGCAGAAGTGCACCAGACATGCCATCAAAAATGTCTGTTTGGCCAGCGCCTCCAAGGAAAGCAGGGTCGAGGATCGGTTGATCCGCCGGGTCGGCAAGGGTGTGGCTAACGATCGCAGGCAACACAACTAGGCCGCTACGGTCCATCGTGCCTGTGCCAATAAATGTGGCGTCGTACGCGTCACCAAAGTGAGCGAGCGTCGTCAGATCGTCAGTCAACTGAAGATTCGTCAGTTCGACTGTTCCCGTGTTCTCGAGAACCACGAGGTATTGAACGTCGAAGGCGCCCGTAATTTCAACGCCACCAATTACTGGGACGGTCACCGTATTGGCTTGCTTGCCAACGCTCAAGGCCGGAAGCAGAAGTGGAGTTGGATCGTCGCTTCCGCCAGTATCGCCGTCGGCTCCCGTGTTGGTGCTAGATGGGTCTGCACCGCTATCAGATTCGTCGGTTGTGGTGATTGGATCTCCGTTGGAGTTAGTGAACGGAATGCCACTGTCATCTACGGCGTCACCAGCGACAGTCGCCTGGTTCTCCAGATATCCAGAAGTTCCTGTCGCATCAGGATCGACTTCTACGGTGAACTGAACGACAAACGAATCACCAACAGCAAGCTGGTTGTCGATCGCCTGATTCAGCATTTCGATAACAGTGTCGCCATCCCAATTGGCTATGTCGAGGACAATGTTGCTGTCGGCGTCACCTGGTCCCGCTACCACCGTCAGGCTTCCCGCGTTGACAAACGCGTTACCAAATTGCATGTCTATGTCGTCAATCAGCGTCATGTCGGCAAGGTGAACCGTACCGGTGTTTTCAATGACCAACTGGAAGTCAACCAGGAAGTTGTCGTTAGCCAACTGAACGGGAGTGCCAACAGTTTCTTTGGTGACCGAAACATCTGCAATGATGATTGGAGTTGGATCGTTCCCGAAAGTTCCATCACCGTCATCTTCACCGTTCTCGCTGTTCGGGTCGGTGCCGTTGTCTGAGCCATCGTTCGCCTGGAGCGTTCCGCCGATTCCGTCGTCGATTGGATCACCGTTTTCGTCGAGTGCGTCACCAGTGATCGTGCCCTGGTTGTCCAGGGTCTGTGAGACACTGTCAATTCCATCGGGATCAATCGTAATTGTGAAGGTGACCTCGAAAGTGTCACCGACATTTAGCTGTCCAGTGCCGTCGAGCATGTTGAGCGTCGTGTCGGATTCCCATCCGGAGTTGGCACCTGGAGCCGTTCCGGTTCCTACGAAGTTCTGAACGGTCAAGCCACTTGCTGACACAAACGCGTTGCCAAATTCAGCTGCGATATCGTCGATCAAGTCAAGGTTGTTCAGGTCAACGGTTCCGGTGTTCTCGATGACGAAAGTGAAGTCAACGTCCCAGTTGTCTCCGTTCGTCACGGCATCGCTGGCTTCTTTGGCCAGGCCGATCGCCGGAATGTAGATCGGAGTTGGGTCATCCGAAGTGCCATGGTCCCCTGGTGATCCTGCGTTGTCGGCGGATGGGTCCGTGCCATCATCAGAAAGATCGTCAGCGGTGACCGGGTCGCCGTTGCTGTCGGTGTAAGTGTTTCCGTCTTCGTCAACTCCGATACCGCCTGCCGCGACCTGGTTCTCCAAAGGACCGGAAGCTGTACCTCCGGCATCCGGATCAATTTCGACCGTGAACTGAACCACGAAAGAATCACCAACAGCCAATAAGGACGGAATCGTTGTGTTGACCATTTCGGTCACACCGTTTCCGTCCCAGTTCGCCGAATCGAGAACCACGGAGCTGTCAGCATCCGCTGGCGCTGTAGTCAAGGTCAGTCCGGACGCATTAACGAACTGGATTCCAAACTGGGCAGCAATGTCGTCATCGAGGCTCAGGTTGGCAAGATCAACGGTTCCCGTATTTTCTACGACAAGCTGATAAGTCGCTTCAAAGTTGCCATTGGCAAGCAACGTCGGCTGGTTGACTACCTGCTTGGCGACACCGATATCTGCGATAATGACAGGCGTTGGATCGTTCGCAAAAGTTCCGTCGCCATTATCATCGCCGTTCTCACCGTTGACGTCAGTGCCATCGTCGGATTCATCGGTGACAGTCACTGGATTACCAGTACCATCAAGAATAGGATCTCCGTTTTCATCCAACGCATCACCGCCAGCAACGGCCGTGTTGTCGAGAGGCTGTGACAGGCTGTCGAGTCCATCCGGATCGATCGTGACCGTGAAGACGATCTCAAAAGAGTCACCGACATCGGCAGCACCACCAGTCAGCATGTTCAATGTCGTATCGGTTTCCCAAGCCGTGTTTGCCGTTGGCGATGTGCCGGTTCCTGAGAAGTTCTGGATCGCAAGGCCGCTGGCTGAAACAAACGCATTGCCGAACTGCGACGCCACATCATCAACCAAAGTCAGGTTGTTGAGATCCGTTGTTCCGGTATTTTCATAGACCAGAATGAAGCTGACGTCCCAGTTATCCCCGTTGGCAACTGTATCACCCGCATCTTTGGCGAGGCTTACTTCCGGGATGACCAATGGCGTCGGGTCATTGTGGCTGCCCGAGTTGCCGGGATCACTGCTGTTTTCATCGTCGGGGTTGCTGCCGCTGTCGCTTTCGTCGGTTGCCACGACAGGATCGCCATTGGAATCAGTGATCGGATTTCCACTGTCGTCTACCGCATCGCCGCTGCCGTCAATCTGATTCGTGATGACATTGTTCGCGTTACCGGAATCATAGATGTGATCGATCGTCCAGTTGTCATTTCCACTGGTTTCGTACTCGATGTCAATGTGAGTGTAGACCTGGCTGCCAGTACCCTGAATACCGATGAAGCGTGCGAAATTGGCTGGCAAATCGCCATCCGTTCGCTCATCGTGCTCATACATGACTGTTCCATCGCTCGCAGTGGCCTTGAAGTATGTCCATTCGCCAGCAGGCGCACCACCTGCTGGATCAAAGACATCGGCGAAAACGAAACCAATCGCGTTACCTGGATTTGGAACAGTGATTCGAAGATTGGCAGAGCCTCCATCAATTTGACGAATGACAAACACGCCGTCGTCTGGTGCGCCGCCATCGAATGAGTCGGCGTCCTGCCGGGTCTCTGCGCCGGTTCCGACGGAGGACACAATCGTGCCACTGATTTCTACGCCACCGAGCGAAGAGACGAATGGGCCGAGGCTAAGGTCCACAGAAGTGTTGCCCACGATGTCCGTAAAGTCTTCACGCAATGTGGCTTGAGTTGACGAAGCAAATGCTGCCTCGCTGGTAAACACGGTCGGAGCGGTAGCTGCTGGAAGCGACGACGCGTCCACTTCGACAGTGAACTCGATAGTGAATGAGTCACCGATCGCCAGCAACGATGCCACTCCGCTATCCACCATTTCAGAAAGCGCTGTCGTACCGTCCCAGTTGGAATCGAGTGTAACCGTCGATGCTGCATCAGTTGGCGCGGTGCCGATTGTCAGGCCCGTCGCGTTTTGGAATCCAGCACCAAATTGAGCTTGCAGATCCTCGATTAAGCTCAGGTTCGCAAGGTCAACACTTCCCGTGTTCTCAACAACGACCGAGTAGTCGATCGAATGATTGCCATTCGACAGAAGCGTTGGCCCGCCGACGATAGCTTTTGTGATGTCCAGGTCAGCTATGTACAACGGTGTTGGATCATCGGTTCCACCAGTGTCACCCGGCTCGCCCGAGTTGCTGGTGTTCGGATTTGTTCCACTGTCGGAATCGTCAGTCACAACGATGGGACTTCCGGACCCGTCACTGATGGGTGAACCATCCGGGTTCGCTGCATCACCGGTTGTGACGGCGGTGTTCTCAAAAGGAACGATTGCTCCCGCTCCGTTCGGATCAAGCTGAACGGTAACTCCAACGGAGTAGGAATCGCCGGGAGCCAGCAGGCCAGATGTTCCGTCGAGAAGATTTGCATCTGCGTTCCCGTCGTACGGGATGTTGCGAATCGGGGCTACGCTGGTTGGATCCATAGGTAGGCCATTGACCGCTGGAGGCGCAACCACCTGAACGAAGACATTGGCTCCAAACTCCGCTGCAAAATCTTCGACGACTTGCAGGTTGGAAAGATAGGTTGTCCCGATGTTCTCAACAACAAACTGGTACTGAACCGTAAAGTGACCGTTGGGAAGTTGAACCGGATCACCAACAATGCTTTTCGCGATTGCCACATCGGGTAGCAGCAGGGGCGTTGGATCGTCGCTTCCACCTGTATCACCGTCGGCTCCCGGGTTGGATGTCTCGGGGTCGGAGCCAGTGTCAGAGAGGTCGTCAACGATAACTGGATCGCCATTGGAGTCTGTGAGTGGCAGGCCATTCTCATCAACGGCGTCTCCAGTCACAGTTGCCTGGTTGTCAAGTGCTTGAGATCTACCGCTGGCGTCGGGATCGACTTCAACTTCAATTTGAACGATGAAGAATTCGCCGCCCTCAAGGATGTTGGTGAACGACTGGTTAACCATTTCGGTAACGACATCACCATCCCAGTTCGCTGAATCAAGAGTAATTGGATTGCCTGCGGGTTGGCTAATCATCGTAAGCGAACCAGCGCTAACAAACGCAGACCCAAACTGTGCGTCGAGGTCGTCCTCGAGGGAAATGTCGAGACTTGCGTTTCCGGTATTCTCGACCACCAATTGGTAAGTCACATTGAAGTTGCCATTCGCGAGAGGTGTGGGCGTTCCAGCGACTTCTTTCGCAACGGAAACGTCGGCGATGAATAGCGTGTTTGGATCGTCCGCGTTGTTGTCGCCGTTCGGATCAACATCGTCACCGTTGTTCGGATCGTCTGAGTCATCTGAATAGGTCGTTCCGTTGTGGTTGCCGGAAACTGTCGCTTGATTGACGAGATAATTGTTCGCGTCAAGGTTTGCTCCAACTGCGTTTGGATCTACCTCAAATACAATCCGTATTCTGACTGATTCGCCCATGGCAAGAAGGTTGGTGTTGGAGCCAGAGTTGTCGAAAACTTCAGCGTCTGAGATTCCACCATCGTAGCTTCCGTTGATTTCAGGTGCGTCAGTCATGCTGGACGCCTGAATAGTGGCTTGCGACGTGCCTTGAGGTACGATTCGGATGAAGGCGGTGCCATACTGAGCCGCCACATCCTCCTGTAGTGACAACATGTCCAACGGAGCATTACCAAAATTGGTAATCTCGAAGTTATACGTCACATCAAAGTTGCCTTGCGTTCCGCTGGATGCGGCGACAGGATCTCCGATCAAAGTCTTCGTTAGATCAACGATAGGAACTTGCCATGTCGTTGGATCATCAGGATCGTTGTCGGCGTCGTTGTCGTCATTGGTTGCATCATTTGGATCGTCGCTGTCGTCGTCTGTGACAATGCCAGACGTCGACCCTTCGCCAGTCACAGTCGCTTGATTTACCAACATGCCACTGGTGTAAAGTGCCGTCGCGTTATCAGGGTCGACTTCGACAACAATCTGAATCCTGATCGTTTCACCCATCGCCAATTCATTGATGCCGCCAGCGTTGTCGATCAGTTCAGCATCCGAGGCTCCGCCATCGAAACTTGAATTGATCTCCACCGGGTTGGTCCCGTCGGTGAATGTTACAACCGCCGGTGCGGAAGTTACGCCCTGAGGGACGATCCTTTGGAAAGCACCGCCATATTGGGTTGCAAGGTCTTCAATGAGGGAGATGTTATCGAGTGATTCGTTGCCTGAGTTCGTGATTACAAACTCAAACGTGACATCCATGTTTCCAGTCGTTCCACTGGAGGCTGGAACGGGCGTGCCGATAATCGCTTTGGTCAACTCGATGTTCGGGAAAAGCAATGAGGTGGGATCGTCTGGATCCGAATCATCTCCGTATTCCGCGTCGGTCAGATCTGTCGGATCATCGGAAGTGTCTGCAACAGGGACACCGTTGTAGCGATCCTCCGCCGTAACCGACGCCTGATTTTCCAAACTGCCATCGCCATCACCGGTGATGCCGTCGTAGATGGCCCCGGGATCATCGGGGTCAATCTCGACCGTAATCTCAAAAGTAAACTTCTGGCCAACCTCCAGCAGGTTTTCGTTCGGTGCAGGCGTGTTGAGGAAGACATTGGTGTCGGTGTCACCGTCGTAGTTCGGATTGAAGTCCGGATTGTCTGTTGCTGTGGTCATGGTGACGCGCGGGCCACTGACGATTCCCTGGAATGCGCCCCCAAGGTTCGCGATGAAATCCTCGATCATCGAAATGTTGTCGAGGTCCGTCGTTCCGGTGTTTTCGATCATGAACTCGTAAGTCACATCGAAGTTGCCATTGTTCCCACTGATCGATGGAACGGGCGAACCAACAATTTGCTTGGTCAAATCGACCGCTGGCAAGACCAGTGGAGTCGGGTCGTCCGTTCCGCCCATCCCATCATCACCGCGAGCGTCCGGGTTGTCGGAAGTCGGATCGGATCCGTCATCGGACAAGTCAGTTGTTGGAGTTCCACCGGGTCCGCCCGTGACACCGCCTGCTTCAACCTGGTTGACCGTGTTGGCCGGATCGGGCAACAGAGCCGGATCAACGTTGACGGTGTAAGTGATCGTAACACTGTCGGTTGGAAGTAGAACTCCGTCAGCATTGAGAACCGCAGTGTCTCCAGATCCATCGAACGCTCCGTTGATCGTTGGGGAAGATCCACCGGCCGAAATGCTGCTGGAGGTAATGACTGGAGCCGTGACGATCCCCTGAAAACCAGGGCCAAACGCGGCGGTCAAATCTTCGGTCAAAGTGATTTCGGTTAAATCAAAA
The DNA here is from genome assembly GCF_008087665.1 of Mariniblastus fucicola. GTDB lineage: Bacteria > Planctomycetota > Planctomycetia > Pirellulales > Pirellulaceae > Mariniblastus > Mariniblastus fucicola. The sequence goes on along the minus strand of NZ_CP042912.1, from coordinate 3,361,079 downwards.
ATGCTCGTATTGGCGAACTCGACTTCGTATGTGACCTCAAAGAAGTCAGGATTAACGCTGCTTCGAACGGCACCGGTCTGTTGTTTTGCGGCTGAAATCTCAGTCACAAAATTGGCTTCGGCATCATCGCTGTCGTTCACGGTTTCGCCAAACTGATCCGTCGCTTCGACATCGGCCGAGTTGACGTAGTTGCCCTCGTCATTGACATCCAACTGGTATATCAAGTACGCAGTTTCACCTGCGGGTAGATCAAAAGTCCAAGTCGATGGAAACCCTGAAACATCGCCCGCTGAAGCTACTGCTGTACCGGCTACGAATGTGGAACCGGCTGGTAAACTGTCGCTAACGGTCGCACCGAGGAAATCTGCGGTGCCGGTGTTGGTTACCTTTAGTCGGAAGTAGGCTTTGTCAGTGTCATCGAAATTGACCGTCTCGCCCCAGTGCGAATCATCGGTCGGATCAATGTTGACGTGAGTCTCATCGAGCGCGACTTCTTTTTCAATTTCGATATCGGGCGCGACAACCACAGCGGTCACCGGCGCTGAGTTCACCGGCAGCGGCAATGCTCCCGGATCGGTACGCGCCGTGAACTTGTTCGTATAAGTGTCCGATGGAATGCCTTCGTTGCCATCGGGAGTCAAGTGCAACAGAAAATCAGTCGACTCTCCGGCGGCCAAAATTGGATCAACCGTTTTGTCACTGACCACTCGAATCGCTGTGATCTGGTTAATCGCCGGGGCTCCTGCAGCACCGGATTGGACTTCATTAAGTGTGTACTGCCAGATTCCGGTGCCTTCGGCAACGAACCAACTATCACCCGAAGTCCCCGGATCCGCGTAGCCGTCGACCGTACCGTCTTGCGCGTCCAACGTGGTAGCCGCAGTTGATGTGACGTAGACTTCGAGATCGGGGGCAAGATTGGTGACGTCGATAAACGTATACTGACCGCCGTGCGAAGAGCCTTGAAAGTCGGCGTCGTACGGCAACACGTCAACCAGATCGAACCACGGAACGTCTTTGTCGTCCGAGACGTTGGCGATTCCTAGTTCGTAGATGATGGTCGAATCTTCTGCAACCAGCGGCGTAACGACTTGCTTGCCCGCAGCCATCGCGGCAACTTGAACGGCAACGATGCCAGCAGAAGAATTCCGTAAATCCTCTGGCGAGCTGTCCGAAGGAGAAGAAATGACAGCCGTGTTTGTCCAGTTTTCTCCGTTTTGTGCGTCGTACGGAACCAAGACGTCGAACGTCATCGTCGGAAGTGAGGTGTTCAGCGGGACATCACCGAAGTACCAACGAATTCCAGTCGATCCGTAAGACCACGTCGTGCTCCACGAACTGGTGGCTGGGTCGTAGTACTCTACCGACTGAACGGAAACCGTCGAACCATCACCTGCAGTGAACGCGAAACCTGCTGTCGGTTGCGCCGAACCACCAATGACCGTCAAACCGGCGGGCAGCATGTCAGTCACGTAGACGTCTTGCGCCGGAGCACCGGAATCGGGCCCCGGAATGGTTACCGTTGCATCAAGTTGAATCGTAGCAGCAGATCCGGCCAGGTAATTGTTTCCCGCTCCCAGATCGACGACCAGTTTGTCGACATCGACGTTGGCTTCGACCAGATAAAGTCGATCACCGCGCCAAAGGTCTGATGAAGCTCCTTCGGCATACCATGAATTGTCTTGAGGGTCATACTCTGAGGTTCTCCAGTCATCATTGGGGTTGGCGTTGGTGAGTAGATAGTCGGCCGTTCCAGCGACAAAGTTGGCAATGATCCTGCCGTCGGGGTTGTTGGCAGGGTCGAGTGTTGAAGCCCCGACTACTTCATGAGAAACGAATCCCAGGATGGCTTCGCCCGGTTCCAAATCTCGCAATAACTTGAATCGATACTTGGTAATCGAGTCACGCACTCCGTCGGCGTAGGCATTGCCCCCAAGTGCGACGTCGGTTGGATCCTCGCTCCAGACGGGTGATTCTCCATCCGCCAGCGTGGCATCACCCATCGAGTTCCAGTCTGTCCAACCTCCGGCTGCTCCTCCAACTCCGCCGGTACCGAATTCGATGATGTAGTCAACGCCGTAGGTGAGAAACGTACCAGAACTAGGACCACCAGAGACATAAGCGCGAGACCAGCCGTCTCCCGATTGTGCAGCCAACGAATTGGCCGTGATTTTGGTCGCCGTGTTGTCAATCTTGTCACCCCAGATTACACCACTTTGGGACAGGACTCCCAGGTTACGTCCGCTGTTGACCCTTGAATCGAAAATATGACCAAGCGAGGTTTCGCCATCCCCCGCATTCCAATTGGAGGAGGTTTCGACCCAACGACCACTGGTGGGGTGGCCTGCAGTTGCATTGTGCTTGGTCGGTCCCCCCACACTCGCCGCAACAACCGTATGCGTGTAATCGTTGTTGGATGTGTCTTCAGTGTCTGCGACTCCAGAGCCAAAGTTGTTCGTTGTGCCCCAGTAATCATCAGGGTCAAAGTTAGTGATTACGGGCGTAATATCTAGCGCGCCATCATCTTCGTTTCCGCCAATGCCATCTTCGCCGGGAAGGATCTCATCGATCGGGATCCAGACGTGAACGATCGAAGAGGTAAACCAGTTGTCAGCCGCTGGAACGACACCCCCGCCACCATAGTTGGACGGGAAATGGCTGCCGGTCGTGTCGGCCCCGGAAACTTGTACGCTATACACCGATCCGGCAGATCCCGTGATCGTCCAGTCACCGCTATCCGGCGTAGAACGCTCTTCATTCCAAACGTTACCGGTGTGCTCATCTGTCTGGCCTGAAGGACGATTGCTTTGTGACCAACCGGTGACGGTGTTCCCTGACGAGTTGACGTATCGCTCGTAGTTTCGCGAAATTCCATCGATGGCGGCTTCGGCGGTGCCACCAAGAGCTGTTCCCCAGTCAAAAACCTGCGCGCCGGGAGTAACGCCAGAAAGATCGATATCGAAGGTAAAATTGTCCTCGATCGGAGCCGAACCCTTAACGGCATCGGATCCGGTTCGAGTTGGATGGTCTCCGTAGATGCCTATGCCGTATGAGTAAACGACGCCGTCAACGGTTCCCGAAGCGTCCGTGAAAACGCCGCGAAACGTCGGGCTGCGCAACTCGATGTCCATGTTGGCCGCAGACGAAAGCGTGAAGTCGTAAGCATCCGTATCGATGGCAGCCGTGTTCTCGTTCGAGTTAACATCAAACTCGACACCGTTGAGCGGCGTGCCTTGCTCCCCACCGAGTGCTCGCGCTTCAAAAACGATACTGGAGGTAAACGTGCCAGCAACGTCGGGCAAGTATGCGATGATCCCTCGCAAGTCCCCGCCTTCGAGTCCAGTGACCGAGTCGACGATCATACTCCGCGGGTCCAGTGCCGCAGCGGCCGGCAGGCTGTTCCAAACCAAACCCTCAGGTAGCGTTGAGGTGAAATTCAGGTCTGTCGCGCCACCGGCATCCGTGTTGTAGAAGACTTCCATCGAAATGATATCGTGGGTGCGGATGATGCCATTGCTACCATCGGTATCGTTTCCAGCATTGTTGTCCGTATCCCAAGTTGGCGTTCCATCGGATACGATGTTTAGCGTCGCATCGGATAGCGCGAGGAGGCCTTCGTAGGACGGCGCCACGACAAACTCAGTCGTCACGAATCCGGTCGTAAATTCAAGATCCCAGTCGCCACCTTGGTCGGCATCACCCGTCAAGTCATCCGACGCCGCGACATCAGTTCCCGTAATCGCGCTGATGGATTCGATGAACTGCTCGCCTTCCGCATTGCCCGCCAGATCGCAACCGTAAAACAACAGGTCAGCATCTTCGGTCAACGCGTCGGCCCAGCCCGCCAACTGATCCGCGTATTTGGTGATGTTGTTTGAGGAAAGTGTCAGATCTCCAAGGTGCACCTGTCCCTCGTCGCCGTGCGACACGATATGAATCGCGCTGTACTTGCCCTTTGACTGCTCAAGCAACTCGCTGATCTGGGCAACGCCGTCCTGATTTGGATTTAGAGCCAGGACTTCAAAGCTTTCGGCATGCCGCGATTTAAGAATCTCATTGAGCAACGCGTCCGTGTCTTCCACGCCGCTGTCGATGACAATTAACTGGCTTGCTCCTTGAGACTGAGAACTAGCTGCCTTTTGGACCTGAGCGGGAACCGGTTCAACGGGCTGATTTTGAGAATACGCGAAGGCCGCATCCGGCGCACCATCAAAAAGAACTCGTTCTTCAAGAGACTCGAAAAGAGAACGATACTTGGGCGCGTCATTTTGGAACATTGAAAACCTGAGCAGTTTAGGGATGGAAGGTTTGAGCGGCACACAGGTAGGAAACGTCAAGGAAGGATCGTAAAAAAACTGAGCTTTCCACGAATGTGCGAAGGAAGAATTGGTTCAACACTTGAGGTCACGTTTGTACACACAAACGAAACTATCGATCTGATGTTTGAATTGGGAACAGCCCGAAAAGAAATGATTGTCTATTACCGCTTAGTCCACGTTGGAAAGGCAGTACGAAGAATTCAGTTAAGCTCGACTTTTCCCTTTGTGCCAATTAGAGAACCGTCCTGCGTGCGCGAACCGGGCGATGATCGATTTGGTAAAAGATTGCCGGTCGTGACGAACGAATGGATCGCTAGCGTTGCGTTAAGCTGACGACAGAGAAAGTTCATAACGGATCCTTCGGAATGTACCGATTTAACTTTCGTTGAAAACGTTGTTTTCAATTCCTTCCTCCAATCCCCTCCCCCTCCCCCTCCAGCGGATCACGCATGGAAACCGTTAAGCACGCACTAGACCGGTTGTTTTCAACAGGTTCGTTGCCCGCCATCGCGATTTTGATCGTGGTAGTATCATCAGGATTGCAGTCCGCCAATTTGGACGCTCAAGAACAGGACTTTCGTTCTTTCAATGCGTCGCACGTGTTTGATCAGCTGGATGCACAGTCTGCATCCATTCAGGTGGACATGTCCCCATCATGGTGGGACGAGCATGTTGCGAAATCCTTTCGAAGTCAGGAAGCATTGCCTGCGGACATTCATACGCTTCTGTATTTGGCACTGCAGCATTCGAACAACATCAAGGTTGCCAAACGCGATCCTCTGATCAGAGAAACGGCGGTCCAGGAAGCAGACTCAAATTTTGATTGGGTTCGTTATCTCAATACGGCCTGGAACGATACCAGCGAGCCGATCGGCAACACGCTGACCGCGGGCGGAACGGCCTCCAGGTTCAACGACAACCTGTTTCAGTTTACGGGTGGTGCGAGGCGATTGACTCGTTACGGTGGCATTCTTGATATTTCGCAACGCTTCGGCTGGCAAGACAATAACTCTCAGTTTCTGGTGCCCGATAACCAGGCGACCGGTCAGTTCACCGTCTCCTATACGCACCCATTGCTTCGCGGTCGAGGGCAGGCATACAACAACAGCCTCGTTTTCCTCGCGCAGGTCGATGCTCAGGTTGCGGAAAGAGAATTTCTCGCGGTGCTTCAGGATGAACTGTTGGAAGTCACTCGGGCATACTGGAGCCTGTACCTTGAGCGTGCCGTACTGTCGCACCTGATGCGTTTGTATTTGGAAACACAACAGATCTTCAAAACGCTTGAGGCAAGGCGAGATGTTGACACTCAGGGGACACAGCTGGTAACCGCGGCGAGTGCACTCGAAAACAGAAGAGCTGACTTGATCCGGGCGAGAACGGCAGTCGTCAACGCGGAGACAAGGCTTCGCGGATTGATCAACGCTCCGGAGCTTGGAAACTCTGACGAAGCCGAGCTAATTCCGGCAGAGCCTCCTGCTCTGCATTTTTACCAAACCGCTCTGCACACGGAAATTCAGTCGGCTATCCAAAATCGCCCGGAGATTCAGGCGGCGATCCAGCAAGTGAAAGCCGGGGCAACTCGATTGGGTGTTGCGGAGCATGAGCTCCTCCCCGCTTTGAACCTTGTCACGCAAGCGTACGCAAATGGTCTTCGTGGCGATAGTGATTTTGGGGGTGCTTTTGGAGATCAGTTCACCAGAGGTCGCCCCAGCTACTCGATTGGACTTCAGTACGAACTTCCAGTTGGAAACCGATTGGCCAAAGCGCGTCTTTGTCGTCGCAAACATGAGCTTGCACGTTTGCAGGATGAGTACGCCCGCGCGTTGGAGGCTGTGAAAACAGAAGTCGATATCGCTGTTCGGGAGCTTAATACTTCCTATATGGAAACCGGAGCGAAACGTCGTGCGCTCGCGGCGGCTGAAGCGGAAGCGAACACCATTGAACAGCGCTGGCGACGGATTGTTGATGGTGACGGGTCGGCAGGATTGAACCTGGAATCTCTGTTGCGTGCCCAGGAACGGGTTACTGAGGCTGAACGTGACTATGTCAACTCGGTCCTGACTTACAACCTTTCCATGATCAACCTTAAGCGAGCCAACGGGACGCTCCTTCAATCCCAGAATGTTTCCATTACGAAAAGTTGTCAGGACGGTTGTCGTGATATTCACCTGTCAAAAGGCGAGGTGTCCGATGCTCTGAGTCGCATGGAAGAGTTTCGTACCTACGAAGTCGTGGACGATCCTGTTGCTGCTGGAGTTGACATGGTGGACGGCTTTGTTGCGGAGCCATCTGTATCTGAAGGAGTCACGGAAGCAATCGAAGCGAATTCTTTACAGGTTGAACCTGCGACTCAATACCAGCAGTAAGCTACGGAAGACTCAATATCCTGCCTGTAGGCATGACCCCGATGTTTTTCCACCAAGCTAACGATGGCATTTGAACTATTAAAAACTACGAATACCAATCGCTCACATGGCAGACCATGGTTGGGGTTCCTGAAGCGATTTCACCATGATGAGTTTGTTTCGCTCTCTCGAAGTCGCCGTGGAATTCAGCGTTTGTTCAGAGAGGTGCGAACTTTCGAGAGTAAGTTGGCGAGCAAATCGGAATCTTCTATCCGGTCGCTTGCTGAGGATATTCTCGCGAAAGGCGCCCAAGAGGGTGCATCGCGATCTTTGTGCGTCAACTGGGCGGGATTGATTGCCGAAACGATCTCCCGGAGTCACGGCTTTCGACTGCACGACGTGCAAGTGCAGGCAATGATTGCCGGTGCTGGTGGCGCGATCGTCGAGATGCAAACAGGCGAAGGCAAGACGGTCGTGACTGGCGCAACAGCGGCCATGAAGCTGCTAACATCTCAGTCCGTCCATGTCGGTACAACCAATACTTACCTCGCCGCACGTGACCTCGAAGACATGGCTGCAACTTTTGAGTTGCTGGGGGTTTCTTACGGACTTTTGCCAGAAGAGTCAAACGAGAGTGCGACACGGCGTGCCTATCGGAATCAAGTGGTCTACGGGCCGGGATACCAATACGGATTTGATTACCTTCGCGATCAGATGAACCTGCGAAAAGATCGTCAATCAAGCTTGGGTGTCTCGCTGGCTAACCGAATTCGTGGTCGCGATCCGTTTCAGAATCTTGTTCAGTCGGGAAGCCATAACGTTGCTCTGATTGATGAGGCCGACAGCGTGATGATCGATGAAGCGATGACTCCTTTGATCATTAGCGTACCGGGTTCGGCGCACGAAGATCCGACTCCCTATCTGTTGGCAAAGAAGTTCACGGCCGAATACGTTGAGGGCAATGAGTACACGCTCAAGATGCCAGAGAAGAAGCTTGAGTTGACCGACAAAGCCAGCGAGCAGGCACACGAAGCTGTTGCAAAACATCGGACCCTCAAGTTGGCCCGTCCATGGCGAATCTACTTGACCAACGCCATTCGCGCCAAACAACTTTTCACTCGTAACGTCGACTATGTCGTTGTTGATGAAGAAGTGCAGATCGTTGACCAGTACACGGGGCGAATACTTCCTGATCGAACGTGGCAAGACGGTTTGCATCAGGCGGTCGAAGCCGAAGAGAATGTAGCGATTAAACCTGGGCGCGAATCAACAACGCAGATTACCCGACAGCGCTACCTGCAAATGTACGATGAGCTTGCGGGACTTACTGGAACGGCTGCATCGGTTGCAAAAGAATTTAACGCCGTGTATGGGTGCAGGGTAACTGAGATACCAACCAATAGGCCTTGCATTCGAAGAATCGATCGCACTCGCTTCTTCGCGGATCTTGACTCAAAACTGGAAGCAATCGCTGTCGATGTTTTGCAGCGGCATGCGAAAGGCCAACCAGTGCTTGTTGGCACCAAGACGATTGAAGAAAGCCTGCAAATCCGGGACAAGCTTGTCGCCAAAGGCTTGGCTCCAACTTTGCTCAATGGGATTCAGGACGAAGAAGAAGCCGACATTATTTCATGTGCCGGCCAATTAGGTGCAATCACCATTGCAACCAATATGGCGGGTCGAGGTACCGACATCAAACCGGATGCCAAAGCTTTGGAGTCAGGCGGATTGCATGTGGTTGGAGTAAGCCCAAACTCTTCGCGGCGAATAGATCGACAACTCGTCGGGCGGGCTGCACGACAGGGCCAGCCAGGATCGGCTCAGTTCTTTGCTGCGGCGACTGACCAACTGTTCGAGGACAACAATCGGGGTTTGCAAAAGTCAATCGCGAAGCGGGCTCGGTCAAATGGCGAGTCGTCAGACTTCACCAATGAATTGGCGAAACTCCAGGCGGGTATCGAATCAGGAAATTTCAAACAACGGCAGAACATGATTCTGCGAGACCGCTGGATGGACACCGTTCGTGAAGCTATTGAGAAAGATTAAGGAATTGTCAGTGTTTAGAGTTCAGAATTCAATAGTTGGCTGGAGGTTATCGATGCTTCATCTAAAGACATGGACGCCGATGTGCATTTTCTTCGTGATAGTGAATCTATACAGCGCTGCATCGGCTCAAATCGAGAACCACACTGGCAGCATCACCAAAAGTTTTACAGAGCCGATTGAGCAAAGTATCGCGGCTAGCGCAGAAACCGGTATCGTCACCTTTGCTGCTGTCAACGAAGGCGATCGAGTCAATGTTGGCAATGTCCTCGCAAGCATTAACTACAAGGTCCTCGAGCAGTCGCTCAAGATCGCCAAGGCCAGAGCTGAGTCAACAGCGCGGCTTGATGCTGCGACGTCTCAAATGGAAATGATCAAGTCACAGTTGAACGCCCTCGAGGATTTGGTTTCAGGTGGGCATACGAACAAATTTGAAGTCGAACAAAAGAAGGCAGCGCATGAAAACGCGTATGCGGAATATCGTGCGGCGCAGGATGAACTGAAACTGAACCAACTGGAAGTCCATCGAATTGAAGCCCAAATCGAAGACCGAATCATCAAGAGCCCGATCGATGGCTTCGTAACGGAGATTCACAAACAGCTGGGTGAAAACGTGTCAAACAATGAACCTCAATACGCAACGATCGTTCGAGTAGACAAGTTGAAAGTGCGATTCTATCAGGATGTTGAAGCGCTCGGCGGACTCAGGAAGGGCGACATCGTCACGATTCTGATTGGTCGGTCGAGAAGCAGAAAAGAGGCAACCATTACCTACGTTTCGCCCATCATCGACCCTGATAGCGGACTTGGTCGGGTCGATGTCACGATTGATAACAGGGACTTCGGCATCAAAAGCGGTGTGATCTGTTTTTGGAATGAAGCATCGGATGCTTCACAAGCCGCGAGGCAATCCGACGATATGCCGCTTTTGCAACGTTAGAAATTACTGTTCGCCGCCGGATCAAGAACAATGAGCACCGAAAACCAACCTATAGCGTCAACGTCGAAAACTCCCCTGCACTACCGCTTTCATCCTGCAGCGGCACAGTCGAAAGGGGCGCCAGGTGCGTCGATTGATAGCCGGTTGCTACAGACCGTTGTCAATGGCCGTAGCGAAAAGGAAGTGCGCGCAAAGCTCGTAGAGCTGGCGTTGTCGATCAAGGGAACTGGCGGTGCATGTTTTCTGCATCGTGACATTGAAGAAATGTGGACGCTGTCGAAGGGGTTGCCGGCATCCGGTCGATTGCCGGACTGGGCTCAGTTTCGTGATTCACTCTCGGAGACTTGCGAATCGTTGGCGCTTTCAAACAGTATCCAGACGGAACCGCTGCCCGATGGCAAAACGTTTGGACTCCTTGCTCCAATTCGTTGTCGTGGTAAACAACCGGAAATCATGCTCCTTGTGATGGCTTCCCAGAAAGACGCGATCCTGGCAACGTCTTCGGTTCAAAAAATGATTTCGTCGTTGGCTCTGTGGCTCAACAGTAGCAGTGCTGCGGATTCCGATTGGCAAGTCAACGCGCTCGCGGCCGTTATCGAACTCGTTGCCAATGTTGAAAAGCAGTCGGACCTGAAAGCTGCCACGGAAGAAACGGCAAACCTTCTCGCTAACAAGCTGGGTTGTAACTCCGTTGCTGTTGGATTGTGGAAGAACCACCGGATGCAACTGAAAGCCATTTCGGGCATCTCAAAAATTGATCAGGGATCGGAATCAAGCCGCAACTACCTGCAAGCATTGGTTGAATCCGCGACGCGAGAGGAATCGGGCATGTTTCCGGCTTCGGATCACGACAATAATCACCTGCTTCAAGCCCACAAACAGCTCGCCGCCGTCACGCATTCCGAGTCCGTGCTAAGTCATCCGTTGCTCACCGAGGACGAAGACGTTTTTGGTGCGATCGTTTTCACAGGGCCAAAGGACATTGTGGATTCCTCCCAGCTGCGACGATTCAATGAAGCGGCGGCTCCGGCAATCACAAGTGCACTGCAGGTTGTAAGCAAAGTCAAACGGAACTTTCTCTCACGGGCTGTTTCTTTTGTTGCTCAAAAGCTCTCGCGAGGCAAACAGCTATTCTGGTTGCTTGCGATCGTGGGATTGGTGGCCGCCATGTTCTTGCCGATTACGTATCGAGTGCGATGCAATTGTGTGGCGGAACCTGTTTCCCGACGTTTTGCCGTGGCGCCCTTTGACGGACAAATTACCCTTGGTCACGTCGAAGCCGGCGACTTGGTTAAAGCCGGCGACGTGTTGGCCGACATGGATGGTCGCTCGATCAATTGGGAATTGGCGGGAGTCACGGCTGAGCTGAAACAGTCAATTCGAACCCGTGAGATGGAATTGAAAGACCGCAACGTTGCCAAGACGGTTGTCAGTCAACTTGAAAGGCAACGTCTGACATCGGAAGAAGCGATTCTCAAGTACAAGCGAGAGAATCTCCAAATCCGGAGTCCGATTGACGGCGTTGTTCTCAGTGGCTCGCTGGAACGTGCGGAAGCTGCTTCGGTTGAGACAGGAAAAGTGCTGTTTGAAATCGGCCCCACAAAACCTGTCCGGGTCGAAATCGCGATTCCAGATGACGAAATCGCCCAGGTCCGAGTCGGTTTCCCGGTGAAAGTCTGGATTGACGGTCAGGAGGAAGATCCGATAACTGCCGAGATCAGAAAGATTCATCCAAGAAGCGAAACCAGAGACGCGGACAATGTTTTTATTGCCGAGATTGAATTTCCGAACGAAGACGAGCGACTACGTCCCGGCATGAAAGGCTCTGCGCGAATTGACTGCGAAGAACGATCGCTCGGATGGAGTTTGTTTCACAAGCCGATGAACTGGGTAAGAAGCCGCCTTACCTGGTGGTAGGGATCGATTGGGAGGCCGGAATTCGAGATCGGAATTCTGGCAAAAGCTAACTCTCTCTTTTCCATTCCGATCTCCGACCTCGAATTCCAATTGAACCATGCTCAACGATCAAACATTCGAATTCAGCCAGGCACGCCTCAAACTCAAGGATGCGCTTCGGTTCACTATGCGCCAAAGCGGTGGTGGCTCGGAATATCTTGTCGAAGACGAAGTAACAGGCCGCTTTTTTCGAGTCGGCCTGGCCCAGTACACCTTCCTGACGATGCTTGACGGACGGCGGACCGTTAGCACCGCGCTCATGAAGACCGCGACTCTGTTGCGACAGCATGCCATCGACGAAAACGAAGCAGCCACCCTTTGCAAATGGGCGATCGAATCCGGCTTGATAGAATCAGAAACCGGCAACTCGTCTGCCAGACGTAAAGAACAGCATGACAACATGCAGAAGCAAAAAATGGTCTCGTATCTCAACCCAATGATGATGCGAATGCCGCTTTTCAATCCCGATCCGGTCGTGACGACTATCTCGCGTTACTGCAACTTTCTGATTTCTCCTTTGGGAGCCGCCCTGTGGCTGTTCGTTGTGCTGTGGGGTTTTGGTTTGCTGGCCAGAAATTGGCAGGATTTCTGGACCAATCGCGTCAACTCCTTCAGTGCAATCGATCTTGTTTGGCTGGGTGTCACGTGGGTGATCCTGAAGCTGATCCATGAACTTGCGCACTCTCTTGTATGCAAGAGGTTCGGAGGGCGGGTTCAGTCATGCGGCATCCTCATGCTGTTAATGATTCCCATGCCCTATGTGGACGTCACAACGTCCTGGCGTTTCGACAACAAGTGGAAGCGAATTCTGACATCGGCCGCGGGCATGTTGGCGGAAATATTTCTTGCCGGGATTGCATGTTACATCTGGGTTTATAGCAACCCGGGACCGCTACAGTATCATGCGGGCAATGTGATCATCTCTGCAACGCTGGTTACTTTGATGTTCAATATCAACCCGTTGATGAAATTCGATGGCTATTACATGCTGGCCGACTTCATTGAGATCCCCAACCTCGCGACGCACGGAAGACAGTGGCTCAAAGGAGTCTTCAAGTGGCTGTACTTTGGGAGTAAGCCGGCTACGCTCAAGGAAGTCGGATTCCGCGCAATTGCTGTGAAGATGTATGGCATCGGTGCCATGATGTGGTTCTTTGTGATTGCGATTGGTCTTTCCCTGGCAGCTTCTAGCCTGATTGACGGCTTCGGATTGATCGTGGCACTCATTGGATGCGTCATGTGGGTGGGAGTTCCCCTTTTCAAGCTCTGTAAGTACACGTTGCTTGGAACCGACACCGACAAACCAAATCGGGTCTGGTTTGCCAGCGCCCTTGCGGTGACGGTTATACTCGTCGGAGGCTTCCTGCAGTTTTGTCCAAGTCCGTCGGTGGTTTCAGCTCCCATTGTGATCGACTACGAACCGTTGTCTGTGGTGCGTACCAACGCTGTCGGGTTCGCCCGAACGATCCACGTGGACGATGGTGATGTTGTCGAAGAAGGTGACTTGCTGGTGACACTCGAGAATCCTGAGCTCGAACATGAACTTAACTCTCTGTTGATCGATATCCAGATTTCCAAAGTCCGTATCAACGCGCTGTTCAATGCGGATCGCATCAGTGAAGTTCAGCTTGAACAGGATTCACTTGAGTCGATGCTTAAGCAAAGAAAAGAGTTGGAGACAAGCATTGCCGATTTGAGGATTTTTGCACCTCAGGCTGGCAAGGTGATCGCCCGCGAGCTTGATTCCATGGAAGGCAAATATTTCCAACCGGGCACCGAGCTTCTTTCGATCGGCAAACCAGGCGAAATCCAGGCGATCGCGCTCACCCGTCAATCGGACATCGAGTGGGTCGAGTCCAATCCGGAAGCGATGGTTGATTTGATCGTTTGGGGGCGACATCAGAACGATACGATTGAAGGAAAAATCAACCTTGTTAATCCCCGAGCTCGCGATGACCTTCCACATGAAGCATTCGCCGCGTCAACCGGAGGACCGTTGGCGGTTGTTTCGAGGAATCAGGTGCAAGGTTCTGGCGGCGAGGAAGATACAATGGTTCTGACTCAGCCACGCGTGTCGGTTGAGATCTCCTTGAGTGAAGAATACCGCGAGCAGTTAGTTCCAGGGCAAACCGGACGAATGTTTGTCCGCGGCCGAGAAGAAAACATGGGAGGCTACCTGGCGAACAATTTGATTCGGTTCATCCGCGAAAACAACTCTCGAACGCACGGTTTGTAGACGGCGGAGTCGCCCTTTTTGCATCCTTGCTGAACGTAAACGTCCGGCGAAGAGCGTGTTGATGTGTAGTTCAGGCTTCAGATTTTTGACGTTGAGCGATGTCAACACGCTATGCGGCTGAGGAACGGTGTCGGTGGTTTGAGGAATTTCGGGAAAGTGATCTCAGCGTCAAACAATTTTGCGAAGTGATCGAAGCCTTGGTTGCCACGTTTACAATTGGCAACGGAGGCTCAGAATCCAACCGCCGTCTGGATCCGGTGATGGCAATAGAAACCCTCAGGAAAAACTTGCCGCTGGCGTTGCGATCACGACGGTACGGTCATGCACCGCACAATTATTGCTGTGAGGAACTTTCAGTCCTTTGGTGCGACGTGCCCGTTTTTGAATTCAAAGCGATCGACGCAAATGACTGAGGCTGGAAGTAACCACGTTTTTGGTGCACGAACAGACGTCGGACTAATATCGACGCAATTCTTCCCAGGCTGCTGCGACACCGTGCATGTCCATCAGCATCCAGGTTGCCGTCGCGATTGCCAAGCCGAGCGCGGTGATTAGCAAAGGGAACGCGATCAGGTTTGGGCCCGACGCGTAATCTTTGAGGCGCTTGGAAAGCTCCGACTCGACGACCCGCCAACCGTCGTAGCTCTGCTGGTTTCCGCCGGAGGTCAGTTGCACGTTCTTCAACCAATTCGTTGGCTCAAGATGCAAATGAACGTTTCGCCCCGGGATCAGCAGGCTGTTTCCCGCCCAACGGCTTTTCGAATCCAGTTCCATCGCAACGCTCGTCAGGACAGGACGCAATTGCTCGGCCGTGATGTTGTAAATCACAATTCGCGGTCGCATCATCAACACGAACATCGAAACGAACAGGCCGTAGAACGCCAATAGCATGACCCAGACCCAGTTTCCGAAATGGCTGGCCGCGCTTTCGGGAAAAAACAGAATCATTGGACCGGCGGCAACCAACCCGGCCAGACCGATTCCCAGTGCCGCCGCGTCGCGCGTGCCAGTGGTGACAAACGGACGACCGCCGAAATTCAAATAGCCAATCATCAGCAGGTAAACTGCCAGCGGAACGACCGCAATGCAAAAGTGAAGAGGATCCATGCTACTTTCTGGTCACGTAAACGTAGAACGCACCGACTTGTTCGCCGTCTGCGGTTTCAAAGGAAGCTGAAATCGTCGTCTCGCCAGCTTCAAGTTCGACATCAAAGCTAACTTCCTTGCTGCCGGATTCAAAATCAATTGTTTGAGAATCGTCTCCGATTGTCAGCGACGCTTTCACCGGGTCGATTTTGGTTCCCGGATTATCGCGGTAAGCCTTGGTTCCGGGAACAGGGTCGGCATTCGGAATTTGTTGATCGATCGCGAAATCTGATTCAGCAGGGAATCGGCGGAGTGCAACACGATAGTTGCCGGGCTGTAAAACGTTGACGCTCCAGTATCCGGGTGCCGAAGGTTTCGCGCCGCGAATATGAGCCTGATTCCACGGGGGCGCCGCGTCCAGCCAATCATGGGCCGTTAAAACGGTCGGGTTTTCGTCCGGCGAACCGATGTGGATTCGAGCGAACTGAGCAAACGTCGGCTCGATGTCCGCCCACCAGCTATCGTAAGCTTTGGTCAGTGTCTGGACGACATCGGGGTGTGCCGCGGAGATATCCGTACTCTGTCCCGGATCGGCATCGATATCGTAAAGCTCTTTGCCGTTGATCAATCGCCATTGCGACGTCATCACGCTGCTCTTCCGCCACTTGATCGGATCGAGCACGCGCTGCGAATCTGTAACGATGACGCGCTCATTCCATTTTGCGTCCGTGTTGTCTGGGTCGCGAAGCAGCGGAACAATGCTCTCGCCGTCCAGCTTCACATCTGTCGGCAACTTCACGTGGCAAATCTCAGCCAGTGTCGGCAGCAAATCGACATGAGCCGTCAGCGGATCAAGGTCGACGCCGCCAGTAAAGTTTCCGGGCCAATGGACAAAACACGGAACTCGGTGCCCGCCATCGTACTCGCTGCCTTTCTGGCCTCGCATTCCACTGTTGTGAATTTTTCGACCGCCCGCAGTTCCGTTGTCCGTCGTGAAGATGAAAATCGTATTCTGTGCAACGCCCAGTTGATCAAGCAACTCGCGCAACTCGCCAACGTTCGAATCGATGTTCGCAATCATTCCCAGGAAGTTCGAAACGCCCTTTCCCTGGTCTTTGTAGGGTTCGCTCCATTTCACCGGGCAGTGCAACGGCCCGTGCGGCGCGTTCGTTGAGATCCAGGCAAAGAAAGGCTTCTTTTGCTCGGCTTGATCCCGAATGAAGTTTTTCGCATGCCGAAAGAAAACGTCGGTGCAGAATCCGTCAGCCGGTACAAACTTTCCGTTGTGCAAATAGTGACCGTCGAAGTACGCGTTGTCCCAGTAGTCCGGAGTCTGTCCGACGCCGCCGCCACTGTGGCGATAAACTTCCGTGAACCCGCGATCTTCCGGGCGAAACGGAGCATTGTCTCCGAGGTGCCATTTTCCAAACATGCCGGTCGCGTATCCGGAATCGCGTAGCAGTTCCGCGATTGTGATTTCATTTTCGCGAAGCAACGAACGACCCATGATCGTGTGCCAAACTCCCGTTCGATTTGAGCACCGCCCGGTCATGAACGCCGCGCGAGACGGTGAGCACGTCGGCGATACATGAAAATCGGTCAGCCGGATCGAGTCGGCAGCCAACGCATCAATGTTCGGTGTCTTGAGCACCGGATTGCCGTGGCATGAAAGGTCTCCGTGTCCCTGGTCATCCGTGATGACGACGACAATGTTGGGCGTTGCGGGATCTTCAGCCAGCGCCGGATTGAAGAGCAACAGCAGCAGAAAAACAGAAACGAGTTTGCTAAGTGATCTCATTCGCCCAACTCCAAGCCCAGCATTTCGCGTAGAGCTTCTTCTTCAAGGATGTTTTCGTCTTCGGTCAATTTCTCATCAAGGTCCAACAGCATAATGCTCAGTTCCTTCGCTTTGTCTTCGGAGATAGCGACTTCGCTTGATAGCCGCTCCTGCTCCAGTTTTGTCAACATCGCCTCGATCGCATCAATGCCTTGCTGGTACTTGCCGATGCTTTTGTCGACGACTTTGATGTCGCTAACTGACTTTTTCAGGTTCGTGATTTTGTATTTTACGTCTTTGTCAGAGATGTCGCTGGTCGACGTGATTCCTTTTTCTTTCAGCTCGGCAACGATCTCGTCTTTCCGCTCGATCATCAACTCCTTGCGGCGTTCCATCTTGTTCTGTTCGATTCGAAGCTCAGCCAACTTCGTGCGAAACTCAGCTTCCGTTTTCAGGAATCCGGTGTTGTTCGGACCTGCAACTTCTTCCCTGTCGAACTTCAGGTCCCCAACGGCGTACAGGTAGACGCCGGCGACCACCGCGGCGAACAGCAGAATAAGGATGGCAGATTTAACGGACTTCATTGGCAGACTCGGGTAGATAAAAAAACAGGCACGCCGTCGCGGATGCGAAGACGTGCCATTGATCAAAAAGCGATACGACTAATTGCCGCCAAGGATAGCGTCGATCTCAGAAATCGTATCGTCG
The DNA here is from genome assembly GCF_008087665.1 of Mariniblastus fucicola. Lineage (GTDB taxonomy): Bacteria > Planctomycetota > Planctomycetia > Pirellulales > Pirellulaceae > Mariniblastus > Mariniblastus fucicola. The sequence continues at coordinate 3,343,669 of NZ_CP042912.1, read as the reverse complement.
GCGCTGGAATCGTCACCGAGGATTTCGTCCAACGTAACGTCGGAATCAGACTGGGCCAAACGCTCGTCGACTTTTTCGCTTTCGACTGCGATTTTAACATCGACTTCTGTCAGCAAATCATCGACGTCCTTGGTCAAGTCGTTGAACTTGTCACTGATTGAAGCTTCGGTGCCAGCGATAGTTGAGGCTTCTTTCATCGCGTCCAAAGCAGATTTCTTGGCTTTGATCTCTTCGATCTGATCGTCAAGCTTTTTCAACTGCTGTTTGGAAACATCGACGTTACTCTTGAGAACAGCAAGGCTCTTACTGTAAGCATCGGTCAGAGTTTTAATTCGCGTGTCGAGTGTCGTTTGAGCCGATTTGAGTTTTTTCAGAGTCGATTGGGCGAGTGCTTCAAGTGTTTCGACGGAGTGTTCTTTGTCATTGATGGTAACCGTTCCGCTTTCAGAGGCTTCCTTCATATAATCGCGAAGACGGCCAAGGTCCTTCTTGTAGGACGCAATGTTTTCCTCCAGATCTTTCTTTTGCTCCTGAAGTCGCTCCAGTTTGTACTGAGCACCGATTCGCTTTTCACGCATCGCTTCCGTCTCTTTGGTCAGCTTGGCATGAGCCTGCTCGACCTTTTCAAGTTGAACATTCAACTTGCCAAGAACGCCATCGATTTGGTCGAGCATTTTCTTGCCGGCGACCGCCATTCTCGGTCCGCAACCGACGTAGGCTCCAACAACAATGGCCACAAGAAGTAGGCCGGCAAACAGGTATCGCAACATTTTATTCTCCGCGCTGATTCAGCAGAATTGGTTTGGGGATTGGTAATCCGTTGTTTGTACGCGGTGTCCCTCACCGACGCGCAAATTAGAGCGAATTTGGTTTCGCATATCAAACGCTATGGTACGACTTGAACCGCCTTTTTCAAGAAATCCGGCACAGTCGCTACAACAGGCAAACTGGGGTGAAACATGACTGCCTGTTTTCCATTTGATCAGGCAGCCAACGGTTCGGATATTCAACACTAGCTAGACACTCCTTCCCAACGCCATTTGAACTCACCCTTTCCAGTTATGGCAACCGGCTCCAAAGCACCCCTTTCAACCACAGCGTTGCTCAACGACAACGATGCCGAAACCACGTCGCCTCGATCGACTTTGGTAACGGACTCGATCGCTACCGGTGTGCTTTTTGCGCTCGTACTGACCGTCGGTCAGCGAGGAATTGGCTTTCTACGCGGCCTGCTCTTCTGCCGCTACATGTCCGATCAACAGCTTGGTCAGTGGTCGTTAGTGTGGAGCTTTTTGATGATGCTGATCCCGTTGGCAATGTTGGGGCTGCCAGGTTGTTTCGGCAGATACACAGAACACTATCGCAGCAGAGGCCAGTTGGGCTATTTCCTGCGCCGAATCACAATCGCCAGCACGGTACTGACGTTAGTCGCCTCCGTTGCCATGTTCGTGTTCCCGCAATCATTTGCGCGAATGATATTCAGGACGCCCGATCAGACCATGGTCATCTATGCGATGGCCGCAAGCGTGTTGATGGTTTCCGTTTCCAACTTCCTCGCGTCGCTGATGGAATCGCTTCGCCAGGTACGTGTGTTGACGCTGATGCGATTCATCACCGGTATCCTGTTCGCGACGCTGGGCGTTGGCCTGGTGTTGCTAATGGAGAACGCTACTGTTGGGGCCACCATCGGTTTCGGAATCAGCAGCCTTATCGGCGCCATTCCGGCGATGTGGATTTTGCTGCGGCATCGAGAAGCCGTCAAAAATACGGGCGAGTACCTAACGCACTCCACGATGTGGCGTCGACTGGCTCCGTTCGCATTGTGGATGTGGGCTTCGAACTTTTTCAACAACTGCTTCGAACTCAGCGATCGATACATGCTGCTCTACTGCTCTCCGGTCTCCGCCGATCTGGCTCAAGGGCTGGTCGGACAGTATCACTCCGGAAGACAAATTCCGCTGTTGTTGGTCAGCCTGTCGTTCATGCTGGGCGGAGTCCTGATTCCCTACATGTCCGCTCATTGGGAACAGGGACGCAAAGAAGCCGCTTGCAAACAATTGATGTGGGCGCTGAAATTGATGTGTCTTGCATTCACCATCGTCGGCATCGGAATTCAAATTTTTGCTCCCTTCATTTTCGAAACGATCCTCGAAGGCCGCTACGACGGAGGGCTGGCTGTCCTGCCGCTGACTCTGGTCTATTGCATTTGGTTCGGACTCACCAGCGTTGCCCAAAACTATCTTTGGGTTGTCGAAAAAGGAAAATGGATCGCCCTGTCGGTTGGGTTGGGGCTGGCAATCAATCTGATACTCAACTGGCTGTTGATTCCGCATCTGGGAGTCAACGGCGCGGTGATCGCGACCGCCACATCGAATGGGCTGTTGCTGGCGACGATCTACGTATTCAACAAATTTGCGGGTTGTCGAATGGATGCCAGTATCTGGTACTGTTCGTTGTTCCCGCTGATTTTGCTGATGCCGACCTACCTTGCGATCGGGTTGGCACTACTTTTTGCCTTTGCAGGCTGGAAAACTCAGGTGGTCTTTCGTGACGCTGAGAAAAGCGAAATCGTTCAATTGGGTTCTGCGGCGTTACGCAAATTCGGCATCGGAAGCGCACATTAGCATCCGACCTTTTTAAAACGGTCGAGCGGCGATAAAATTCGTGTGGTGACTCCCTGCTCGAATTCTTTGCCATTCAAATATTTCAATCTCGTATCCCAAGTTGCAAACATGTTCAGAAGTTCATCACTTGTACTGCTGTGCCTTATCATCGCGGCGAATGGTTTCCTGCCAGGTTGTTCGAAGCCCAAAAAGAACGATGCGGAAGACAAAAAGCCCGTCGTCCAGCAGATGAACATTCCGAAAAGTCCGGATGCCGGAGAGGCGGAAGCCGAAGGCAATTCCGACGAAGCGTCTAAGAATAGCGCTGCGACCGATTCGGCGCCCAAGAAGGATGAGATCCAGTCGCTGCCGCTTGAAACTGGCGAATCTGCCGAAGAGGAATTGCCTGTTCTGGGCTCAGGTGGCTAGCGTAAGAGAATGTCTCTCAGATTCTTGCTGGCGAATTCAATAAATAATGCTGGTAAAGTTTTCGGGTGAGAATGCTTTCGCGCCTGATTCTAAGGATTAGGCAAATCGAGTTTCATTGATGTTCGAGTCCTGCTTTTTGTGCCGGTGAACGCTTGTGCAATCGGCAGCCGAAAATGGCGATACAAATAGAGACGCAAAGTTTGCGACTCCGCTAGCACGGTGCAATGTGTCACTGGTTGAAACGTCATTGCCTTTTTGGAAGCCGTTTCACTACAATTCGTTTCTTGATCCAACGGAATGGAGTGCGTTTAAAGAATCGTTTTCGATTCCGGCGCAGCAACACGAATGTCAATGGTTTCTCTCACTCAAATTCGTCACAAGTTCCCAGCAGTTTGTGGCACGATCGCATTTTCCTTCGCGAGTCTGGCATTCACTGCCAGCCCTTCTTCGATCGCGTCCGCACAGGACGCCGCCACGGAAGTCGAGAACGAAGCGGAAACTGAAGTCGAGCAAAAAGTCATTCGGGAACCCATCCATCGTGTTCCGAAGATCGCCAGCAACACTGGACCAGCGGCACTCAATGTGGCGCCCAAGCGTGCCAACGTCGCCGGCAACCCGCTGTCGAAAAATATCAATTCAATAACGCCCGCAATGCTTCCGTCGGCGAGCAAGGTTGTTCCTGCGAACGAACCTGTCAGCGAACCAGAAGCAGTTGAATCGTCAGCAGAACCAGCCACCGAGCCAGGAGTAGACCGAGCCTCAATTCCTGTGCTGCCGGTATCGAGCGCACGTGTCGTCGCGGCTCCGCATCCGCTTGATGATGCTCTGGAAACTGCCCGACGCGGTCTGGAGAACATGCGTGCGAACGTTCGAGATTACTCGGCAATCATGGTGAAGCGAGAACGTGTCAATGGCTCGTTGCTTAAACCAGAGTACATGCAAGTGAAGGTTCGCTCGGAACGAGTTTTGGAAACCGGACAGCAAGTTCCGTTCAGCATCTACATGAAGTTTATCAAGCCTCGGGCCAGTGCCGGACGCGAAGTGATTTGGGTCAAAGGTCGAAACAAGAATCAGATTTGTGTCCACGAAGGTTCAGGCCTGGTTTCGCTGAAGCGTTTTCAGCTTGATCCCGACAGTTGGATCGCCATGAAAGGCCAACGCTATCCGATCTACGAAGCGGGACTTGAGAACCTGATCGTGAAGCTGATCGAAAAAGCCGAACGCGATCGTGCGGCAGGACACTGTGAAGTTGTCTATCGTGACGGCGTGAAAATTAACGGACGCGAGTGCAGTGTCATTGAAGTGACTCACCCGAAGTGCTGTGCTCCTTATGACTTCCACATCGCAAAAGTCTACATCGACAAAGAGCTGAAGATGCCAATTCGCTACCAGGCTCTTCTTTGGCCAGAGCCCGGCCAGACCAAGCCACAGTTGTTGGAAGAGTACACTTATCTGAACGTTAAGATCAATCAGGGGTTCACGGATCAGGACTTCAATCCAGACAACCCGGCTTACAGCTATCCAAATCGCTAAAGCAATTGATCCATCGCAAATTCGAGAGAACTTGCGATTCGAAAAACCAGCAACGCAAAACACCCTCTGAATTCAGAGGGTGTTTTTTTACGCAATTCAATTCGCGACGGCGTGTCGAATCGATCGCCTTTACTGCACGACGAAAGTGACTCGCATCAGAACGCGGTACTCTTTCACTTTGCCCTCTTCGACAACGACTTCCTGCTCAGCGATCCACGCTCCTTTAATGTGCTTAATGGTTTTGGAAGCTTCTTCGATTCCGCTTTCGACCGCGTCCTCAAAGCTTTTCTTCGACGATGATTTGAGCTCAATTACTTTTGCTACAGACATTTTGTGTCTCCCGAGTGGTCAATTTTCTCAAACGATAACAAGTTTCCGGGACTCTCCAAAAGCCATTTGCTGTTGGAGGAGATTTTGACGACAATTAGCCGCCCTCCACTTTCAACCCTCTGGAAACGCCATGACTCGACATTTCCCCAAAGTCATTCTGCTTTGCCTTGTTGCCGTTTTGACTCCCGCTGAACTGACGGCCCAAGTGACCCAGGAGCAGCGTGAACGTCGCCGCGCCATGTTTGGCGAACTGATGAAAACGCTTATCGAATCTCAGATGGAACGCGACCCTGTTCCGACTCAGCCGGGACGTCCGAACTTGAGACCGTTTCCAGGGCACGAGCATCAGCCAACCAATCCGCTGACTCCGAACATGATCACGGCACGAGCAAAGATGCAAGCGTGGGAGGCCGAGTCGGACCGTTTTGTTTCGCTGTTGCGCAAGGAAGAACGTCGGCTGCCACGAGTACGTCCGCTGTTAGCCGATGCGTTGACAACGAGTGCAAGCATCAAGTCACTTCGCTCGAACATGTCGCGAGTCCACTCGCTTGATCCGTTGACTGATTCGTTTTGCCAGATCGACGCTCAATGGCGATTGCTGAATCATCAGCTTTCCCAGATCAATGGCTTGCGACCAGAGTGCACGACCAGTTGCGGCCGAATGGCAGCGTTCGATTCCGAGATGTGCGGTCTGTTTGGAGTTGAACCCCAGTTCAATCGGCGCGAGCTTTCCCGCTACTGCACGCAGATGGCGTCCAGCTTTCAGCATCTTATTCAAGACGTTCGCTACGACATGCAGGGCGATCCACAATACGGAGCGATCCTGGCAGACTGCCAACGACTCTCAGCTCGACTGAATGAATCCGGTCGGTTGATCGATCGAGGCAACTACGATGCGATCGTCAGAATTTACAAGCGTAGCATCAACGAGTGGCGGAAGCTCAAATACAAACTTGTCTCTTGCCCCCACGCAAGGATTCAACGAAACGTTCATCAAATTGAATCCATCGGCGGCCACATTGCAGAGTTGCTCTGGTTGCCGGTCGACATCGATCGTGAATATCTTGGGATGGTTGTGCAAAGCATGGAGCGTGACGTTAACGCTGCGTTTCAACAGGTTTCGTTGCAAGATATTCTGGCATGCGAAACGCCCGGCGCCGTCCTCGCATGCTCACGCGAATTTCAAAACACCTGTGGCAAATTTTCCAGCCGACTTAAATCCAACGCAGACGTCGATTCTTTGCATTGGGATTACAAGCAGTTTGCCAATCAGTGGAACGACGTACAGACTCACCTTTCCCAATTCCCATCGCCACGATTGGGACGATCGATCGCTCAAGTCGACGCTGGCTTTCAGGTGCTGCAGTCCGTTTTTGGCGAAGGCCCACTGATTGATCGCGGCACGATGGTGGAGATCTGTTCCGATCTCGATCAGTTGTCTTATCGCATGCTTGATCTTGTCGAGCAACGTACCGCTCGGAGATATGATCCGGGTTTTCAGGCAGCGATTCGCGACAACGCACGGCTGTTCCATCAAAGCATTCATGAAATGCACGAGCACGTTTTATCTAATCGACGTCACGATGCCAATGCTGCGGCAGATGTTGCCAATGCACTTGCTTCATGGGAACGGCTTCGTCCCCTAATCAACAAATGCAAACCCGAGGATCGACGACAGCTTCAGCAGCTTCGTGCGAGCATTGAGCCGCTGATGGTGAAACTACAAGTTGTCTTCGCTGGCTGACTGACCGCGCGATCGTGTATGAACTTACACCCGAGATCTACGATTGAAAAATTTTCAAAAATTGATCCGGCTAGCATGGTTTTCTTTGGCGAATCCGTTTGAGCCCAGCGTTACATTGACTCCAGGAAGATCAGTGGTGCTCTTCCTTTGCCGAATCAGGATTCTTCGGAGGAACAATGGACAGAACAGGATTGAAGAAGAGGTCGCGGTCCGCGCGGCGTCAATCACGAACCAGAACGACGACCGTATACGAGGTTTTTGAACCAAGGAACTTGCTCGCCAGCGTGGGTTGGGACGGCGTTGGACAAGGGAGCGTGGATCTCAGCTATTACATTGGCGACGCGCCGACCGGGATAACCCAGGCTGAGTTTGAAACGACGATTGAAAATGCGTTGGAGGTCTGGTCTGACGTCATCGACGTGACGTTTACCGAAACCAGCCAGCCAAACGAGGCGGACTCGATTGATTTTACGTCACAAGTCATCGACGGTTCAGGCGGGATTTTAGCTCAGGCCTATTTCCCTGACGACGTAAATCGCGGTTCGATCGCCGGCGACGTACAATTCGATTCGCTCGACAGTTGGGAAATTGGAAACGCGGAAGGCTACAGCGCGACTGACCTGATGCATGTTGCGGTTCACGAAATCGGCCATTCGCTTGGTTTGGAGCATATCGCCGATGATGATTCCGTGTTGGCTGAAACGGTGAGTCCCAACGAGTCGTTTGGAGGGCTCAGCCAGGAAGATATCGATGCCGCGATCGCTCTCTATGCACCAGCGGTAATTGAAGATGATCCCGTAGTCGACCTTCCCGCCGAAGAAACGGATACAACACCATTGGAAGATGTTGACGATGACGATGACGAAGAAGTGGTCGATGACGATCCAGCTTCAGAAGATCCAACGGATGAAGCCGATGACCTCGATCCTGCCGGAGACGACGGCGACGCCGACGATCCTGTGGATGACTCGGATGATGACAGCGATGATGATGAATCAGACGAAGACGAAGCGGATGATCGGGAACGCCGCCGAAGATTTCGCCGCGTGATGAATTTCTTCGTTCGACGTTTTCGATTCTCATTCTGGAGCCAAGTTTCTCTGTTTCGATAGTCCATTTTTGGATTAAACCTGATAACTCGCAGGAGGCTGACATAAAGTTCAGCCTCCTTTTTTTGCGTCTAGCGCGCATCTTCGACGCTGAGACATTTTCGCGTTGTGCCGATTGAACGGCGTGATGCAAAAGAAGCAGTTACGTTGCCAGTTTACGCTCGCGTGCTGTCACAGAAGCCAAATTCCGATCTTTGATAGTGGGTCGCCAGGCCCTGGCTGCAAGAACGCGCCATGAGTCAACGAATCAGGATGATTCGAATCAACGATCACTTTCTCACGTGCGGAACCCATGTCTTCTGACGAACGAGTTATTCGCAACGATATCATGGCCGTCGGTTTGATGGCCCTGACCGTCTTCCTGCTCGCAGCCATCTTTACTTACGACACGGCCGATCCGGTCGCCTCGCAAGCCGGTTGGCTGAACGGAATTTTCCAGGCGGACCAAACAGTCTATCCAGAAAACAAAACCTGCCAAAATCTGTGCGGCGTTCTCGGCGCATGGACAGCCGAAGTTCTGTTCAGCGTGCTTGGCGTCGGCGTCTATCTGCTGATCACGGGACTGGTTGCGCTTGAAGTCGCCATGTTTCAACGCAGCGAAGTCGCCAATCCGTGGGTCAAGATCTTCGGTTGGGGCATCGCCATGATCTGTCTGTGCTCGCTCGCCTCAACGTTGTTACCGGGCAACCTGGTCGGACCGCTGATTGGAGCTGGCGGCTACGTCGGCGCTCTCGGATCCGGTTTGGTCGGCGCGAACATTGGAACGACCGGTACGCTGATCATGTTCACGGCGGCCGGAATCGCTGGCATGATGATGTGGACCGAATACCTGGTTTTCCGCGCGGGACGATTGGTCTTCGCTCCCGCGATCGTTGCGGCGACATCGGTCCTGCCATTTGGCTTGCTGTACGGATTCGTGAACTGGTTCAACGGGGCGGCTGACGAAGAGGAGAAGTTCGAAGACGAAGAATACGATGAAGAGGTTGCCGAAGAAGGCGAAGACGAAGAAGGCCCTCACACGATCCGCTTCCGTCGCCGTGATATGGAAACGACCGATGGGGCAGACGAGGAAGTCGCTGACGAAGAGGAAGATCTCGAAGACGACGAGAGCTGGGAAGAAGCCGAATCCGAAGTTGAAGCGGGTGACGAAGAAGATGTCGACGACGAATTCGAAGACATCGAAGAACCGGCTGCTGAGCTGAACATTGGAGACAATCAGAAGACTCAGGTTCCAGCGCTCGAGCCCGGGACTCATGTGGCAGCCAAGAAGTCCAGTCTGATTCCACGTCCACATTTCCGGTTGCCAAAACGCAAACAGGCGACTCCACCGAAGAAGCTTTCAGCGGAAGTCGATCAGGGCAATGCTTCTACGGCTGTCGCGCCGAAGCCTGAACCGCCGGCGAAACCGCCAAGTGAACGAGACCTCGTCATTAGCCAACTCAATGCTGCGGCAGAAGCCGAGAGCCATCGTGAGTTCCACTTGCCGCCAATCGAAATGCTGGAACGTGGCGTCGCGATTCCGCTCGAGAAGCAGCGTACCGAAGCGCTGCGGCGAGCGAGGATTTTGGAGCAAACCTGTGAGCAGTTTGGCTACAAAATCAAAGTCGTTGAAATCGAAAGCGGTCCGGTAATCTCGCAGTACGAGATCGATCTTGAGCCCGGTTTGCGATTGCAGAAAATTGTCAATCTTGCAGACGATCTGGCCGTCGCAATGCGCGTGCCCAGCGTTCGCATCGTGGCGCCGATCCCTGGCAAAAACAGTGTCGGCGTCGAAGTTCCCAATGAGACGCGCAAGACCGTTCACATGCGTGAGGTCATGGAGCAGTGCAGTAAGCAGATCAAGAAAATGAAGATCCCGCTGTTCCTCGGTTCTGACGCAGTGGGAGCACCACTGATCGCTGACCTCGCGAAACTGCCTCACCTGTTGATCGCGGGTCGAACCGGTACGGGTAAGTCTGTTTGTCTCAATGCGATCATTTGTTCGATCCTGATGACGCGAACTCCGGACGAAGTTCGAATGCTGATGATCGACCCGAAGATGGTTGAGATGAGCGGCTATGGAAGTCTGCCGCATCTGATGCATCCAGTTGTTACCGACATGCGAAAAGCGGAAGCGATTCTTGCCTGGGCTGTCGACAAGATGGAAGAACGCTACAAGTTGTTGGCTCGAGCCGGAGTCCGACACGTGACGTCGTACAACGAGCTTAGCGAAGAGGAAATCTTTGCTCGGATTAAACCTGAGGAAGACGAAAAAGCAAACATCCCTCGCAACTTGCCTTTCATCGTAATCGTCGCCGACGAAATGGCGGACTTGATGATGACGTCAGGCAAAGAGGTTGAGCAACACATCATTCGACTGGCTCAGAAAAGCCGCGCGGTCGGGATTCACTTGATCCTCGCGACGCAGAAACCAACCGTGGACGTGATCACCGGTTTGATTAAATCCAACTTGCCGGCTCGAATTTCGTTCCAGGTTGCCAGCAAGACGGATAGCCGTGTTGTCCTTGATGCGATGGGCGCCGACAAACTGCTTGGGCTGGGTGACATGCTGTTTTTGTGGCCAGGAACCAGCAACCTGCTGCGTGGGCAAGGCACGTTCCTCAGCGATGGCGAGATCGACAAGATCACCGCCGCGGTCAGCACCGAAGAGCAGAACTTTGTTGACGAATTGATGAATATCAAAGTCAAGAAAGAAGGCGAAGACGAAGAAGATGGTGCGACTGGTTTCAATGCGAACAAAGACGAACTGTATGAGAAAGCGATCGATGTGGTCGTCGATACACAACGGGGAAGTTTGTCCATGTTGCAACGTGCCCTCGGCATCGGTTACGGCCGCGCCGCACGGTTGGTCGATTTCATGGCGGAAGACGGTTACGTGGGGCCGTACAACGGTTCGAAGTCCCGCGAAGTACTACTCACCGCTGCAGCCTGGGCGGCGATGAAGTCGGGTGGCGGAGCGACGATCGAAGGAACTTCCACGCCAAACGCGAGCGCTCCTGCTCCGGCTGATTCGACGCCCCAACCGAAAACTCCGGCTGCTCGTCCGACGCCAGCAAAGCGGACTCCTGCGAAACCGCCGGCGGAGGCCGCGAAACCAGAAGTGGATACGAAAGTCAGTTTGGCGGAGGGAATCTTGCAGGACATCCTCAGTGAAGCCGACGCGGAAGAAAAGAAGGTGGTGCCGAAGCCTTTGAAACCACTGAAGCCGTTGCCGAAAGAGAGTTCGCGTAGCGTTTCACTTTCCGCATCAGTCTCCCCTGCCCTTGCCGACCCTCAGGAAGATCTTGATGAGGAACTCGAAAAAGATGTCGATGTCGACGGCGAGCTGGAGTCATATATGTCAGATGAGGACGGCGAAGCGTTCGCGGACGCTGACTACGAAGACGGAGAGGGCGAAGAAAGCGACGCTGAAGATGAATTCGAGGACGACGAGGAGTACGAAGAAGACGTCGTGGATGATGACGACGAGGAGTACGAGTACGTCGATGAAGAATACGACGAAGAAGACTACGAAGACGTCGAGTAGTAAAGGATTTTGTGCCTGGCTTGAGTTTCGAACGCTCGAATTCGGTTGAGCCCCGAGCCAAAAAAAAGTCCCGCCGTACTGCGGCGGGACCGATTTGGATTCACGTTGGCGAGTCGGCTTCGAGTCTTGCGCGAAGCGTCGTGCGTCTGGCGTTGGTTGCTATTCAAAGCCATCGAGAACTCTTTGTTTATTCCGCGACTGGCCAGAACGACGAAAGTGACTCTGTTGAGCTATCGAGCAGTCGACGTGCGATCGTCGATTTGATAGACGCCCGGCTCAAGTCGCAACTGTCGCTTGACAATGTCGCGCTCGGCCGCAGAAGCAAACACTCCGGTAAGAACCGCGGTGCGATTGGATACGGTTACCGTGACGCCTTGCCCGAATTGATGCACAACGGGCTGCCGAGTCATTCGTGACTGGAAGCGTGACTGAGCGACGTATCCGGGAGTGCGAGGCGCCGCAAATGCCGGACGAAGCCGGGTGCGAATCCCTTTCCGTTCGACGGTAAATCCATTCTCTTGCAGCAAACTTGAGGAAGTTGTTGCGCCTCGGTTTCCAAGACCTTCATTGACGCCGCCGCCAATCGATCTTCCTTCAGCCAGTTCCCCGTCAGGTTCCGAGGTTATCGGGCCGACGAATCCATTCGTGCCAATCGATTCGGCGGTCGCGCCGACGAAACCCTGGTTGCGTCGATCAATAACTTCAAACGAAAGTCCCAAAGGTTCAACGGTGTCAAGTTCTCCGTCGGATTGAGTTCCACCTCCAGTAGCATTGTTGTCACCCGTGTCGGTGTCGGTAACAACTCCCCCTCCCTGACCCTGGTTGCCGCCGTCAGCCCCGTCAGTGTTTTGAGCCGATGCGGAATCCGCAGCGCTAAACAAAACAAGGCCAGCCAACGCAGGCGTTAACAGAAAAGTCAGTCGCAGGTACTTGGCAATTCGGATCATGATCGGCTCAAAAAGTTAAAAAATTCGTCCAGTCAAAAGGGCGTTAGCTGGTATCGACCAAACGAATCGCTCCAGCCATGAAACCCCACTGGCTCCGCAAGGTCGCTGTCCATTTGACTTGAAAAATTGGTAAACTTTGCGCGAATTTCGTGACCGAAAACGATATCGCGAAACCAGATGGGAAAAAACGGGGTTAATCCGCGTGTCTCGACCAAGTTTTATGCCTTCTTACCAATCAAAAAAAATGAATCAGATTGAACTCAGTCCCCGAATCTCACCTTCGGCGATAGCACGGTCAACAACTCAATATCCCTTCGTTGCCATGACCCTTGCCGCCGCCGCATTCTGGTTTGCGTTGACTCCGACCGAATCTTCAACCGCTCTGGCCCAGCGGAATCCGGAACGGCCCAACATTGAAGATTTGCTGCCGGAGACCACGGTTGCGTTCATGCAGGTCGCTGACATCCGCGACCTGATGGAAAAAACCAGCGAGAGCGCTGGCTGGCAGATGTTGCAGGACGAAGAAGTCGCTCCATTATATGAGCGAGTTGTCGAAGAAGGCCGCGCCGCGTATGGCAAGGTTGAAGATCAGGTTGGGATGTCACTCGAAGAAATCCAATCGTTGCCGTCTGGCGAAATGGTCATCTGTGCGATTGCTCCACGCCGCAAAAATCTCGCTTACATGTTTATCCTGGAAGTCGGTGAAGATAACGAAGCGGTCGATAAAGCGTTGGGTGTGCTCGACAACAAATTGAGCGAAGGCGGCGTTGAGCGTGAAGACGAGGAACTCGAATCAGGTGCTCCAGTCCAGAAAATCATGATCAATGGAAATCCATGGTTCAAGACTCAGCGCGACGGATTGATTATTGCGTGTTCGAGCGACAAAGTACTCAATGATTTCTTTCTTCGTTGGGATGGAGAGGAAGTCAAAAAAGTTCGACCGCTGTCCAAGAATCGCAAGTTCATCACGATCATGAACCGATGCCGCAGCAAGAAAGACTTCCCTAACGATATTCGTTTCTTTGTCGACCCGATCAGCCTGTACAAGAGCATCGGCCGCGGAGACATCGGGGCTCAAACAGCGATCGCCTTGTTCCCAGCCATCGGCCTGGACAGCATTCTCGCAGCTGGCGGATCGCTGATTTTTGGCGACGACGAATACGAGACGATCATGCACGGACATCTATTGCTCTCGAGCCCGCGGAAAGGGATCACCAAAATGATCTCTTTGAAACCTGGCGATTACGAACCAGAAAACTGGATGCCGAGCGACGCTTTTTTCTACACCACAACCAGTTGGGACATTCCTCAGATGTTCCAGGAACTTCGAGGTATCTTTGACTTGGCAATTGAGGAAGGAACGTTCGATAACTTCATCGCTGAGAACATCGATGCCAGACTGGAAATGTCATTGGAGGAAGACATCCTTTCGCAGTTTTCCGGCCGCATTTCCGTGACTCAACTGAGCGTTGATCCTGGCAAATTGAACAGTGCATCCTGGTTGGTCGGATTGGGACTCAACGATGTCGATGCTGCGATGGAAGTTGCCGACAAAATCGTGGCTGTTTTGAACGAGAATGGAAACACAGGAATTGAGAAATCTGAGTACGAAGGATTCACTTATTGGGCGGTCAGCGAAAGCGCCATCGAAGAACGCGCGGAAGCTCGGCGGAAACGTCGTGCCGAACGCAATGAACGCAGAGGCAATGAAGACGATAGTGAAAGTCGCCAACAACTTGAGGCGACGATCCGGATGCCTCGTCCCAATGTCTCGGTCATCGGAACCAGTCTCGTTTTCACCGACAGCATCGAAGCGATGGAACGAGCCGTTGCGACTTTCAAAGGCGAAGTCGAACCGCTAAACAACGACGAAGAGTTCGTGAAAATGGCGGATCAAATGACGCGATTGCTGGGAACGGACATGCCGGTGGCTCTTTCCTACAGCCAACCTAAGCATCAGCTTCAACCGATGTTGGATTATGCCAATTCGGATTCGACCAGAAGCCTGCTGGCGTCACAATCTGAAGACAACGAGTTCTTCAAAGTCGTCAAAGGCGTGCTCGATGATCACGAGCTTCCGTCGATGGATGTTCTCAGCAAGTACATGTCGCCTCAGGGGTGGTTCATGACATCGGATGACACCGGCTATCACATGCTTTGGTTCCAGGAACGCCTGGATCTTGGCGACGAATAATTTGTCGCGATGGCAATCGGCTTTGCGGGCTGGAACCGTGAAGCCGACGGGTTATGATTGGAGCTTGTACTTCTTTGCAAGGTCGGCTCCACCATGAATTTCAAGTTGCTCCATTCCTGTTTTGTGTTTGCGTGGGTTTGCTTTCCGGTTGCGCTGCTGTTCGCAGATCAACCTGATACGCCTGGCGCTGAGGATCGCCCGAATGTAGTGTTCATTCTGGCTGACGACCTCGGCTGGAACGATCTGAGCAACGAAGGCAGCACGTTTTACGAATCGCCGAACATCGATCGCATCGCCAACGGCGGAATGAAATTCACGCGGGGCTATGCGACGTGTCAGGTTTGCAGCCCGTCCCGAGCCAGCATTATGACCGGGAAGTATCCGGCCAGATTGGCGATCACTGACTGGATCGGCGCACCCGAAGGAAAGCAATGGAAACGCAATACAAAGCTGCTGCCTCCAACTTACAACCATGGGTTGCCCGCGGACGACACGACGATGGCCGAAGCGTTTCGTGAAAGCGGTTATCGGACTTTCTTTGCCGGAAAATGGCATCTTGGTGGCGAAGGATCATTGCCAACTGACCATGGATTTGAGTTCAACGTCGGTGGGCACCATCGTGGTTCGCCTCCGGGAGGCTTCTTCTCTCCCTGGGACAATCCGCTAATGAAAAACGGCCCAAAGGGCGAACTTTTGCCGCTGCGATTGGGGCACGAGACGGCGTCGTTCATCGAGGAACACAGTGACGAACCGTTTTTTGCCTGTTTGGCTTTCTATTCCGTGCACGCTCCGATTCAAACCACCAAAGAGCTATGGCGAAAGTATCGCGACAAAGCGATCGCGAACTCGGAACAACCCAAAGATCGGTTTTTGATTGATCGCACCACGCCAGTCCGGCAGGTTCAGGATCATCCGATCTACGGCGGCATGGTTGAGTCGATGGACGACGCAGTTGGCATCGTGATGGCGAAACTGGATGAGCTTGGTCTGTCCGAAAACACAATTGTCGTTTTCACTTCCGACAACGGCGGAGTTTCTGCGGGTGATGGAAAGGCGACTTCGAATTTGCCACTCCGCGGTGGCAAAGGTCGGCAGTGGGAAGGCGGCATTCGCGAGCCTTACTACATCATGTGGCCCAAAACGATTCAGGCAGGTTCGACCTGCAATACGCCCGCGACAGGAGCTGACTTTTATCCAACGCTGCTTGAGTTGACCGGGCAGGACCTTCGACCGCAGCAGCATGCCGATGGCGTGAGCCTCGCTCCGTTGTTGAAAGGCGAAGCGATCGAGAATCGGAATCTCTATTGGCATTACCCGCACTACGGCAATCAGGGCGGCGAGCCGAGTTCGGTCGTCATCGACGGCGATTGGAAACTGATTCACTACTACGAAGACGGTCGCGACGAGCTGTACAATATCGCCGACGATGTTGCGGAGCTTGATGATTTGGCCGATCAGAATCCGGATAGGGTTGCGGCACTGCGAACGGAACTTGATGGCTGGCTGCAAAACGTTGAAGCACGAATGCCTGTTCCCAATCCGGACTATTCCGTGAGCAAGGCCGATAAGGAACGAATGCGAATTCAGGAGAAGCTGTTGCCCAATCTTGAGAGATCAGCAGCCAACTTTTTGAAGGACGATTTCACTCCGCCTGGCGGATGGTGGGAAGAAACCGGAAAGTAAACATTCGCGCGAAAAGCGTTCGCTCAAACCGGGACGTATTCGGGAAGGTGGCATGACCGCCGCTGCGGTGCTATTCTGGTGGTTCTCGTTCGCGAAAGCCACCTCCACCACCGGGCCGCCATGACTCTTACGATCGTATCGTTTCTCTTTTTCACAGCTCTGGTTGCATTCCTGACCTGGCGACTAACTCGCAACACGGACGTCCACACCGACGAAGGATTCTTTCTCGCCGGACGAAGTCTTTCAGCGATTTTTATTGCCGGATCGTTGCTGCTGACGAACCTTTCGACAGAGCAGTTGATCGGGCTCAACGCGGGATCGTTCGACGACGGACTTTCGCTGATGTGCTGGGAGACCGTTGCCGGAATCTCGCTGGTGATTCTCGCACTGTTCTTCCTGCCGCGATATTTGAAGTCCGGAATCGCCACGATTCCACAGTTCCTCGAGGAGCGATACGACCCTTCCGTTCGATCGGTGACGGCCGGGATCTTTATCGTCGCCTACATGCTAATTCTGCTGCCTTTCGTGCTCTATTTGGGAGCCACGGGGCTCGATGGAATGCTCGGCTTGAAGGAAATGTTTGGGTTTTCCGAACTCAATACCATTATTGCCGTCATCCTTTTCATCGCCGTTGTCGGCGCCGCGTATGCGATCTTTGGAGGACTGAAAGCCGTTGCCGTTTCTGACACTTTAAACGGTGCGGGCCTGTTGGTCGGTGGATTGTTGATCACATTTTTCTCGCTGCAAATCGTGGCTGGCGAGGGAGGATTCGCGGAAGCGTTCAGCAAAATCAAGGCTCATAATCCGGACGCGTTTCAGTCGATGGGCAAGGCCGGCGAAGACACGCATTGGCCGACGCTGTTCACCGGTGTGCTGATGTTGAACTTCACCTATTGGTGTCTGAATCAGCAAATCATTCAGCGAACGTTTGGCGCGAAGAACCTCGCCGAAGGCCAGAAGGGCGTTCTGCTGGCAGCGTTCCTGAAAATTTTCGGTCCTGTGATTTTAATCCTGCCCGGCATCACCGCGGCGTACCTGACGCTCGGAGCACAGGATCCGGAAATGGTGAAAGCAATGACAGTCGATGGAGTTGTCGACGCAAACCAGGCCTATGGAGCCTTGGTCAGTCGCGTACTTCCTGATTGGATGCTGGGCTTTTTCGCTGCCGTGATCGTGGGGTCAATTCTGTCGACCTTTAACTCGGTTTTGAACTCGAGCGCGACATTGTTCTCGCTAGACGTCTACAAAAAGTATCTCAATCCATCTGCTGCGACCGAAAAAGTGGTTCGTGTCGGCCAGATTTGCAGTTTCGTCGTCGCTGTCTTCGCCGTGATCGCGGCACCGATATTCTTTCACGGTCGAGACGGCGTTTTCGGATTCTTTCAGAAGTTAAACGGCGTGTATTTCACTCCGTTGTGCGCAATCATGCTGTTGGCCATGTTCAACAAAACCGTCAACGGCAAGTCGGCTTTGATCACGATTGCCGTCGGCCTTGGTCTGATGAGCCTGGGAACATTTTTCTCATCCATCGGTGAATTCGATTGGGTCCTGGGCGTCTTCGGATCCGGGTATCACTATATGGGAGCCGTGTTGGTCCTGCTATTGGCAATGCAATATTGCCTTGGAGAGTTCGCAGGAATGAAGCGCGCGACGCCGTACGAACAGAAGAACGTCGAAGCCGTTGATTTGACTCCGTGGAAGCATGCTTCGTGGGTTGGAGCATCGCTCGTGGTGATGGTGATCGGAATCTATGTTTGGTTTGCCCAGTAGATTTGGGACGCGGATGGAAAACCTCCGAGGTCACCGAGTCCTCCGAGGAAATAGTCGACGCCCTAAACCGAACGTAAATTGAAGGAAGTCTAGAGCCTGATCCAAGAGTAACTGAAAACTGATCCAACGAGATTTCGCATGGTATCTGTGGACTCGGTGACCTCTGTGGCATAATAAATCGCTGTCGTTCAGATCACGATCTATGCATTTCGATATGACTGCCAATCCCGGCATCGACAGCCGACTCACTCTTCGGGCGTTGTTGGTAGCACCATTTTCAGATTCTTTCGCTGGCCTTTTCGCATTACCGTCAGAGTCACCTCATCGCCCCAATTGCGGTTCAGTTGCAACCAGTTGTGGAACTGCCGCATGTTCATGTCGTGGACTTGCCCTTCGACGCCAACGACCAAATCGTTCATTTTGATGCCGGCTTCTTTCGCGTGTTTCGCCCAAATGAACGTGACGCGAATGGCCAACGCGTCTGGACCCAATCCAGCTTTCTTTCGCTGCTGCGCATTCGCAGCCTTGCCCCAAAATCCGCCTCCAGATCCAACGACGCCAACCGAAGGACGCCAGGAAGGATCGTTGCTGATTTTCCAGCCCTCGGGAAGCTCGATCTTCACGTCTTGCAATTTCTCACCACGCGAAATGGTCAGATTCAAACTTCCTTCAGCTGGCGCAAACTCAAGCACTCGCGTGAAATCGGCGAACGTCAGAATTCTTTGGCCTTCAGACGTGTTCACAACATCGCCGCGGCGGATTCCAGCTTTCTGTGCTGGCGAATTTTCTTCCACACTCGCGACAACGTTTTGCGTGTCTGGATCAAGATTCAAACCAAACAGAGACGGCGACGGGTAAGTGAACACCATCGATTTTTTGAGCTTTCCAGTGTCGTGTAGATGCCGCAGCGCAGAGTTCTTGACGTCGTGACAATGAATGCACGAAGAGCCTTTTCGTTTCGCCATCATCGGCTTGAGCGTCGGCACATCGGCAGGTGTAGACACACTATCCGGAAACGGTTCGAACTTTGAAATCGGTTGAACGTCGTTGCCTTGATGCAACAGCAGAACTTTTTGCATGGTCTTGATTAGCGACTGTTTCGTCAGCCACGATTCTGCGCCTCCGTCATCGCGCCCACCGTAGCGCGCGTAAGTTCTGCCCTCCGCGTTTTGAAAGAAAGCCATCCAGGTCAGGTCGAACTCAAACTGGAAGCGATCGAGATTGATTCCGTTCATCGACTGGATGCGTACGCATACGAAATTTTTGGCCAGCGTACCGATATGTTTGTCTTTACGGACAACCTGCCCGTCGAAATCTGAGCAATCCGCTCAGCGTTCGCACCGAAAGACAACAAACATCGGCTTGCCGGATTCCTGGCTAAGCTCCTGCCCTTTCTCGTAGTCATAAACCCACTCGATCGTCCCGTCCATTCGGTGCATGGCCGGCTTGGGAATTTCCTGAGCGAAACTCAGCGCGGTAGCCGCGAACAATAAGGCAATCGCAATCGCTGTGGTGCGTGGTTTGAGCATGGCAGACTTCTTAAGAATCATCGATCAATGAATCGCATCGTAGCCGGAGTCCTGTTGCCTTACAAACGTGCGGCAAAGTCAAATTTCAGCTGCGGACCGAAACTCGATTTGCAATCGCATGAGAACTTGAGGCGCCAAATCTATCGCATATCACCCCGCGAATTGACCAAGCGGCTTTTGAAAATTTGCTGCGTCAAATCGTACCAATTACAAGCTTGCAATGGGTTTCAAGGGTAAACCCACGGGATTTTGCGTTTGGCATCATTGACGGGCGCGCTGAAAGAAATAACGGAGATCGCATTTCCACTAGCCTACAAATTCACGAGGAGATTTTTCCGATCGGGCGGAATGTAAGCCTGAAAGCGATGTCAAATTTTGAGCCGGCTCTTTCGTTCGCGTCGGTCAAACGAAGCTCCGCGCGACCTATGGTTTAGATGCGTCTTAACCAATCACACATCGGAGTCAGAACAAATGAATCGGTCAGTCAAGTTATTCTTTTTGGCTACGTTCGCAAATTTTGCAGGCGTAGCTGAATCAAAAGCGGATCAAGTTTACGAGTTGGTATTCGAGCAGCCGGAGTACTACGTCGTCGAAGGTTCGAGCGTCGAAGTTTCTATCATGCTGCGGGAGACAGTGACCGATGGCGACGTCGCTCGCCTGGCCACCGGCGGATTCGACGGGCTCGTCAACTTTGGAATCTGTGCAGATTTCGCGACTTCGACCGGAGGGGCCGCTTCAACAATCGAATCGGTGTCCGGGGTTTCATTGAATCCTCTGTTCAATGATTCTTTATTAAATGATCTCGGAATCCTTGGAGACCGACTGGATCTTTTCGGGTCCACAACAAACATCTTTGGTGGCGTCGAAGTAGGCTCGGATGTTGGGACGCCCGACGTGTACGAACTGGAGCTGGCAACGCTGCTCGTTGACGCGGGCGACGTCGGAAACGTCACGACTTACAACCTCTCGGACCACGAAAACCCCTTGCTGCTATCGACGTTCGCTGATGGTCAACTGATCGACTCAGTGGCAAGCTATGGCGGGGTCAACATCTTCGTAACATCCGCAGTCCCGGAACCTGCGTCCGCAACACTACTGTTTGGAGTTGGTGCGGCGTTGTTGCTGCAAAGGCGAAGATCGTTAGCAGCCTGATGCTCCCACGATGCTGAATTGAGGAACCCAAATGAAAACTCAAAGGTGAAATAGCAACAACTTTTTGACTGGAGGACTTAGCGTCGATGCCCATCCAACTAACACGAAAAACGCCGGACAAGATAAAATCCTGTCCGGCGTTTCTATTTAAACGACTTCCGTCGGTTGGTCGTCATTCGCGATGTGCCCGGGCCGAAGCCTGAGCCAGCGCTGCTAGTACATTTCGTCGTGATCGTGACCGTGGCCAGCCGACGATTTCTCAGGCTTGTCCGCGATCAACGCGTCGCTTGTCAGCAACAGAGTCGCGACACTGGCTGCGTTCGACAGAGCAGTCTTCGTAACCTTTGCAGGATCGATGACGCCGGCTTTGACGAGGTCTTCGTAGACGTCGGTCAGAGCGTTGTAGCCGAAGTTCGCTTTGCCTTCGACGACTTTTTCGCAAACGATTCCGCCGTCTTGACCAGCATTGCTGGCGATCATGCTCAGCGGAGCACGACAGGCACGGACCACGATGTTGTAGCCAGTCTTCTCGTCATCAGAAAGCTCGCCAGGTTTGACGTTCGCAGAAGCACGAAGCAACGCCACGCCACCGCCGGGCAAGATTCCGTCTTCGACAGCCGCACGAGTCGCGTGAAGTGCGTCCTCAACGCGAGCCTTCTTTTCTTTCATTTCGCTTTCAGTCGCTGCACCAACGTTAACCTTGGCAACGCCACCAGCCAACTTCGCAAGACGCTCTTCAAGCTTCTCACGATCGTAATCGCTCGAAGTGTTTTCGATTTCGCGTCGGATCTGATCGATACGAGCCATTCGGTCAGCAGTCTTTCCGCCGCCCTGAATGATTGTCGTGTTGTCCTTCGAAATGATGACTTTCTTCGCACGTCCAAGGTCCGAAAGACCAAGGTTCTCAAGCTTG
This sequence comes from Mariniblastus fucicola, assembly GCF_008087665.1. Lineage (GTDB taxonomy): Bacteria > Planctomycetota > Planctomycetia > Pirellulales > Pirellulaceae > Mariniblastus > Mariniblastus fucicola. Next base: position 3,322,207 of record NZ_CP042912.1, on the reverse strand, counting down.
ATGCCGAGAGCTTCGAAGATCGGCTGTCCGCCGGTCAGGATCGCGATGTCTTCCATCATGGCTTTGCGGCGATCGCCGTAACCAGGAGCCTTGACGGCACAGCAATTGAACGAGCCACGCAGGCGGTTGATAACCAGTGTCGCCAGAGCTTCACCGTCGACGTCTTCCGCGATGATGACCAGAGGCTTGCCCTGCTGGACAACTTTCTCAAGCACAGGAACCATGTCCTTGATGTTTGAGATCTTCTTTTCGAAGACAAGGATGTAAGCGTCTTCGAAAACGCATTCCATGCTGCCCGTTTCGTTCACGAAGTAAGGCGAAAGGTAGCCGCGATCGAATTGCATCCCTTCGACCCATTCGACTTCCGTGTTCAGGCTCTTGCCTTCGTCAACGGTGATCACGCCGTCTTTGCCGACCTTTTCCATTGCGTCAGCGAGCAAGTTGCCGATCTCGGAATCGTTGTTCGAAGCAATCGAAGCAACATTGGCCATCTCGGTCTTGTTCTTGATCTTGATCGACATGCTAGTCAGCTTGTCGCAGATGTCAGCAACGGCTTTCTCGATACCGTTTTTCATCTGGATCGGATTGACGCCAGCGGTAACGGCTTTGAGGCCTTCGTTGAAAATGGCTTCTGCCATCACAGTTGCGGTAGTCGTACCATCGCCGGCGACATCGCTGGTCTTGCTGGCGACTTCGCGAACCATTTGAGCGCCCATGTTCTCATAGACGTCTTCAAGCTCGATCTCTTTGGCAACGCTAACGCCGTCTTTTGTGACAGTCGGTGAACCGAAGCTCTTTTGCAGAATCACGTTACGACCTTTGGGGCCGAGTGTAACTTTGACGGCACGAGCAAGTTTCGAAACGCCTTTACGAATTGCTTCGCGAGCTTCCTGTTCGAAAGCGATCATCTTAGCCATTGTTATATTCCTTGGTTTCTTGGTTTGTATGGTTGGAGGCGACTAGCCGAGGATCGCGAGGACGTCGTCTTCACGCATCAGCAAAAATTCCTGGTCGCCGTCTTTGAATTCTTCCGGTCCGTAAGTCGTGAACAGGACTTCATCGCCAGGCTGGACTTGCAACGGAGATCGCGAGCCGTCCTTGAGCAATCGACCTTCGCCGACAGCGATCACGGTGCCGCGAGATTGCTTGTCCTTGGCTGACTCCGGAAGGAAAATCCCGCCAGAAGTCTTGTCCTCAGTGAGCACGCGCTCGACGACGATTCGCTCGCCAAGAGGTTGCAGGCGAGTTTTTGTTTTGGCTGGTTTCTTTTTGGCAGTCGTGGCCATCAGTCCGTATCCTCCGGAGAATGTCGTAAATGTCAGGGGTAACTGTCAGTCTGCTGCAAGGACCGACGTACCGTCCCTGCCAGATTTGCTCTTCGACGAGCTTTCACCGACAGAAAGCAACTCCCGGGCCAAACCCAAGATCGGGCTGAAAATCAGCCGGAATCGGTTTTACACGCAGAGAAATTGCGGCCAGCGTTGACAAAGACCAATCGGTGCCTCAAATTCGAATGACAATCTGTCACAACTCAGCTCACTGGAACCGCACGCCCGTCGGTCGGTCTGATTGGCATCGTGCGCGAACAGGAAAGCAACGATCGATTCGGAGATAGTTCTCACCGGGACGTTTCTGCGGTTTGCACCACGGTCAGTGTCCGGTTGTGGCGGATTATTGGTTTTGGGCATGATTTCGACCCTGATTTCCCGGTAAAACAGAACACGGCAACAAAAGCGGTTGCCTGATCGGTCGTGTCGCTCACAATATCAACGAGACGGAGTTTCGCGGTTCGTCTGTTAGTGATCGCGAGTTGGATTCAGGAATTGGAATTTGAATTAGATGGCAATTCGAGCGACATGTGGCAGCTGTAGCTCAACCTTCAATGCAAGGGACGAGCTGGCCGGTAAAAAAGTTAAATGCCCCAAGTGCAAGGAACGGATGGTGATTCCGGCGGTTTCAGCCGCACCGGTATCCTCAGCGATGGCGGCGTCATCCTCCTCCAAACCTGTGGATCCGATGGAGGACCTGCTGCGGGAGGCCAACGTCGGCCCCGTCAGTAGCGGCGGGCCGATCTGCCCTGACTGCGGCACAGAGATCACTCCAGGGGCTGTGTTGTGTGTGGAGTGCGGCTTTAATCTGGAAACCGGGAAGCGTTTGCGGACGGCGCGGGAAAACGCGGAAGGTGAAGTCGACACCGGTTTGACTGACGCTGAAAAAATCATGCGGAAGGCCGAGGCCGAAATCGAGGAAACGCCGATCGGTGCCGACGATCAGGACTTTGGCGACGGAGGCGACTCGTTTGTGATCGCTGGCGTAGCCGGAGTCATCCTCGCGATTCTGGTCGCAATCGGACTTGTTGTCATTTTCTCGATGGACCAGATTTCACTTTACTACAACTCGGGTGGCATCAGCTTCATCGCTTCCTGTTGCATGTGGATCGGAATGACAATCTGGCTGACTTACGTCGCTTTCCGGGCAAAAATTGGCCACGGAATTGCTTGCGTACTCACCGGAGGTCTGTACTGCATCATCTTTGGTTTCATGCAGGGCAAAACGCTTCTGATGCCGACGATCATCATGTTGGTTGCACTCGTCGTCGGATTGGCGTCTGGCACGTATGTGTACTATTGCGGATTCGGTCCTCTTGAAACATAAAGTCAATTCAACACAATAGAGGCGTGCTGCCATCGGCAGTTCGTCTCTTTTTTTTTGGCACTGCATGAACAGAATTTCCGCAGAAGAATTCTATCGAGAATCTCAAGGCGGAACGATCATCGACGTGCGTTCTCCCAAAGAGTTCGCGGCTGGACACGTTCCCGGCGCGACGAATGTTCCGCTATTCAGCGACGAAGAACGAGCCATCATTGGGACGCTCTATGTCAATTCCGGTCGCAACGTTGCGATGGAAAAAGGGCTCGAGTTCGTCGGTCCGAAAATGGCAGGTTTCGTTCGAACGACAAATCAAATTCTGGCCGAAGGGTCATCCGAGGTCACCGATTCGAGCGAACCGGGCTCCGATTTCACGGCCTACGTTCACTGCTGGCGCGGCGGAATGAGAAGCCAGTCGTTTGCGTGGCTGTTGGATATGGCAGGGATCAAGGTTCGTGTGCTGGAAGGTGGCTACAAGGCTTTCCGCAGAATGGCTCAACGCCAAATTGGGCGTCGTCACCGCATGGTCGTGCTCAGCGGTCTGACGGGTGCGGGCAAGACAAATTTTCTGGAGCTGTTGCGTGAGGCGGGCGAGCAAATTGTCGATCTGGAGGGGCTCGCCAATCACCGCGGATCTTCGTTCGGAGCCATCGGTTTGGGGCAACAGCCAACGACGGAGCAGTTTGAAAATCGCCTGTTTGCTGCAGTTCAGGCACTTGATCCGAAGCGTCGTTTTTGGGTCGAAGATGAAGGCAGTCGATTGGGCCGAGTCGTTGTGCCGTCTCGTTTTGTGAAACAGATCCGACGCTCATCCGCGGTTTTTCTGGACGTCGCCAAAGAAAAGCGTTTGGATATCCTGTTGGAAGAATACGGCGATCTGGATCACGAAGAACTAATCGACGCGACTCGCGGAATTCAAAAACGTCTCGGCGGGCAGAATATGATCGATGCGATAAAAGCCATCGAAGCCGGAGACCTCAGGACGGCGGCGGAGATTTCGCTGACCTATTACGATCGGTCCTACCTTAAAGGCATGTCAGAACTTCCTCGCGCGAGTACGCTCAACCTCTCGACAGATGGAATGTGCGATGCCGATGTGGTTGCGAAGCTGATTGATGCCGCCGACGAAATCGAAAACGCTGCCGAACCGGCTTCGGTCGTCTCTGACTGATCAGTCAGTCCAAAAAAACAGGCTCTCCATCGCTGTGCGACGGAGAGCCTTTCTGCGAAAGATTGTTTTACGTTTCTGCTGGCCATTCACGCCACCCAGTAAACGTCGCGAACAATCATCGCCACCACCTATCCAGTTGTCGTGTCAAAGTTGTTGTGCCAAGTAGGGTCTCGTCGTTGTCGTCTCGATGTTTTTAAATCGTAGATTTCCAATGTTAGGGAATTGAGAATCACGCGTTAAAGTGCGATTACCTCCATGTGAAAGTTTCTTCACCGATTTCACATTCCGGCCAGGCGGAAGGCTACGCGGGCGGAAGGTCCTGGCTGACGTCGAGTTTCTCAAACAGCCGAGCACACGTTTTTGCCGAGGCCCACGCCAGCACGAACAGCGCGACCAGAACGCCGGCTCCAAAGATCGACGCTCCAAGAATTTGCGACTCAAACACCTTCCCGATCGAGATCGCGGCCCAAGCCCACACTAAAGTAAACGCCAGTCCGACAGCGAACATCACGCCTTTGCCTGTGAACGTCAGGATCGTCCGGAAAAAGACTTCGATGCCTTCCTGATTTCTTCGATACGGTTGCATCAGAAAGATCGCATTCTCCATGCCGATGATCAACACGTTCAGCGGCAGTAGCATTGGCCACGCGAGAAACATAAGCGGAGAATGGCCTCCGATCAACACTGCGATCGCCAGCACGCACGCCTGAAAGAGGCTCATCAATGCAACCGGCACGGAAAGCTGCCCGAACGTGAGCGCAATAGGTCGAATTGGCATCGCTTTCCACATCGCCAATCGTTGCGCGTTTCGGCGAAAGTCCAGCATCAACGCCGGCGGTAGCAGCAAGAAGGAGTAGAACACCATACTTCCGATGACGCTCAGCGAGGTCGCCAGGTTTACCGTTTTGGATAGCAACGGCATGCAACTCAACAGGGTTGGAATGGCCAATGCGAACGCCAACGTAGAACGATAGTGAATGGCGGCATGAACCTGGTGCCAGATGATCGCCTTGGCACCTCCCATCCCGGTTGGTGACTTCGCGCGGTGGTTGCTCTCGCGATTTTCCGAACGACCGACAGCCGAACGGTGCGTTCGTTTTCGCAGCGATAGTTGAGTCTGCCACCATGTCCCTTTTTGGTCCGCCCAATAGATCAGCGCCGACATGGTGATCGTGGAAGAAATGACAGCCATTGTCCGAGTCAGAAATTGCCAATCGTATTGCGTCGCCAGAACAATATCGACGACAGCAACCCACGGTGCCAGCAGCCAGCTAAAAGGAGGTTGGCCGACAACGTCCGAGACGATGGCAAGGAAAAGTTGCGGAATCGATAGTGGGTTTGGAGATGCGATTGCCGCTTCGAAATCTGGTGACCACGCCGTTTGGTAGAATGCGACGGTCAGCAGCGTCAAAGCGGGAACCAGCATCGTGGCTCTCACGATTGTCCAGCAACGCTTACTGGTGCTTGCGGCCGTCCAGGCGATTCGCTCCAACAATACCCGAGTCAAATCGATCAGGCTCAGGCCCAGAAACATACCGATGGCACCAACAGTGAACGAAGGCAAGTCAGGGATCATGACGATCGCAAAGCAAAGCGACTTGGCTGCAGTCGCCAGCAAATAGCTGATCAGACGGTAGCTGACCAAGTGCGTTCGCGTCAGCGGTGCCGAAAGTAGCGCCTGTTTCTCAGCGGCCGTCCACTCGAATGGCTCAACCGGTTTTCGGCTTCCGATCTTCAAAAAATGGAACACGCAATACAACAGCATGCTGACCGACAGCCACGTTCGCAGGCTCTCCGGATCCGCAGGGTCGCGAAACACAATCGACAGTACGGTTTGCCCAAGCCAAACACAGCCCAGAAGAATTGCGAGCAAGGAAAGGACGAGTTTGCGACGCGAACGAAATGCGTTTCCGATTCGACGCAATTTGCCTGTGGACTGAAATTTCATCAGCTGAAACAAAGCCGGATGCAGCAGCCGTCCCATTGCGTTTGGATTTGCCATTCTACTTCTCCGCAGCAAATCGTTCGCCGCATTCGCTGTCGTCTGGCTCAGCCTTCGGTAACTTCGCTTCGTCAGATTCCGGAACCATCTCCATGGTCGCAAAGTAGATTTCTTCGAGCGTTCGCAGTTCGCTGTTCGAGTCACCGGCAAACTGTTCTTTGAGTTCTTCGATTCGACCGAAGAATTTTCGTTTGCCGTTTTCAAGGATCATGACGTCCGAGCAAATGTCTTCGACCATTGCCAGTAAATGCGAGCTGATAATGATCGCAGTCCCACATTTCGCCTGCTCCAGGATCGTTGCCTTCAGGTTGCGGATACCTTGCGGGTCCAAGCCCGTCATTGGCTCGTCCAGCAACAATGCGGACGGTTGCTGAAGAAGGGCACAGCTGATCGCGAGCTTTTGTTTCATGCCGCGAGACAACCCGGACGCTGCGGTATGTCGCTTGTCCAGCAACTCGAACGTTGCGAGCAACCGATCAATTTCGTGATGCGGATTTTCGATTCCATAGACACCCGCGGTAAACAGCAGATGTTGTTCGACGGTCAGATCGTTAAACAGATGGGGATCGTCTGGCACGTAGGCGCTGCGTTGCTTAACAGCAATTGGGTCCGCGGTGACTTCGAAATCGTCGACCAGAAGCCGCCCCGCACTCAACGGGATGATGCCAGCAATTGATTTTAGCGTGGTGGTTTTCCCGGCTCCGTTTCGCCCCACCAGACCAAGCACCTGTCCGGCATTGACCTGAAAGGAGAGATCGTCGACGGCGACTGCTTTCTCATACGATTTGCTGAACGATTCGGCGCGAATCATGTGAGTTCCGTTTTGTAGTCTTTGTCGTTAAAGGTCCCCGTCGAGCGTTGCTTTGAATTGCTCGTAGGTCGCGACTGGCGAACTGGCGGGTTGTGGGTTTGGTGGCTGATTGGAGTTTTCGACGATCGTAAACAGCTGGTTTCGCCCCAGTTCTTTGGAGCGGTAAAGCGCCTGATCGGCTCTGCGATATAGTGATTTTGCGTCGTCGCTGAGTTTGATCACGGCGAGGCCCATGCTGAGCGTCACGACCGTCGATTGGCCTCGGCTTCCGACACTGAAGTTGTAAAGTTCGATGGTTGAGCGGATTCGTTTTCCAACAAGTTCTGCATTGGCCTCAGTGAGCCCTTCGAGCATCAGCACGAATTCGTCTCCGCCCAGTCTTCCGACAAAGTCCTCCGGTCGAACGCATTCTTTCAGGGCTTTCCCGACGCTAATCAGTACTTCGTCTCCGGCGTCATGGCCGAACGTATCGTTAATTCGTTTAAAGTGATCGATGTCGATCAGCATCAAGCCAAACGACTTTTTCTGGCTGCGGAATCGCGACACCATAAAGGTCAGCGTTTCATCAACGGCTTTCCGGTTGGCGACTTTGCAAAGCGCGTCCGTTCTGGCTTCTTTGCGACTGCGATCAAGTTCTTGTGCGGTTTCTTCAAGTTGGAATTTGGATACGACCAGGTCGTTTTCCATTTTTTGGTTGGCAGCAACGATCTTTCGGATGTTGTGAACCAGCGAATCCTGCATATCGACGACTTGAGCGCTGGACTCGCATTGCTGGATCTCCGATTCCGCGTTTTGAAGCGCGGTGTTATGATCGGTGACGTCACTGTTGAGTTGGTTGGTGCTGTTGATGACCGTCATCAGCGCTTCCATCGTCCGCGCACGGTCTCGCTTCAGTCGCCGTGGTTCGTTGGACAATGCGAAAGTGCGTCCGGCGAAAAATCCACAAATCAAGCCGACACCGACGGCCGCAAGTGACCATGCGATGGGGATGATCCACGCTTGTAATTCGTTAAAAGACATTTGGATGTAACACTGCTAAGGATGTACTTCATGGCTGGGCAAAAGCCCGAGCCTTGCACATGATTTACGGCGAACCCTACGTTGCACTTACGCACATAGCGGTGTTTCCGCAAGAAGTTCAGCTTTTTTCCGTGTGCAAACCTCGTATTTGGCGTTTCATCACCGACGGAAACTAAGGGTTGTGTCGATTGTCGCGGTGACCACTAGAACCACGAAACAAAACCATGCGCTATCAAAACGTCTGCCTCGAATCGATTGGCTATCTGCTTCCGCAGGAGATCTGGACCACCGACGACGTTGAACAAAAACTGGCTCCGCTCTACGAACGACTGAAGCTTCCCGAAGGTCGTCTGGAGCTGATGACCGGAATATCAGAGCGGCGATTTTGGGACCGTGGCGTGATGCCAGGGCGGCTTAGTGTCGAAAGTTGTCGGCTGGCGATCGAAGCGGCCGACGTCGATGTCTCTCAAATCGGATGCCTGATCCACGGGTCCGTCTGTCGGGACTTCCTCGAACCGGCGACTGCCTGTTCGGTACATCACAAGGTAGGCCTTGCGGCTGACTGCATGATTTACGATGTCTCAAACGCGTGCTTGGGGATTCTGTCCGGCATGATTCAGGCCGCGAACATGATCGAGCTCGGCCAGATCAAAGCAGCATTGATCGTTGGCAGCGAAGGCGGTCGACAGCTCGTTGAAAACACGATTCGGACGTTGAATGAGGATCGAAGTCTGACTCGCAAGAGTATCAAGAATGCGATTGCCAGTTTGACGATCGGTTCGGCCAGCTGCGCAGTTTTGCTTACTCACGAATCGATCAGTCAGTCGAAAAACCGACTTGTTGGCGCGGCCGTCCGAGCCAGCACGCAGCATCATGAGCTTTGCCAAAGCCATGAAGACCAGGTGGGTGCGTCGATGGCTCCGCTGATGGAAACAGATTCCGAGGCGTTGATGAAAGCCGGCGTCGCGACCGGAGTCGATACGCTGGCTCCGTTTCTCGCGGCAACGCAATGGCAAGTCAGCGACTTGGACCGAACGGTCTGTCACCAGGTTGGGACGGCTCATCAGAAGATGATGTTGGAGTCGCTTTCGATCGACTCAAACATCGATTATGCGACGTTTTCGTGGCTGGGCAACACGGGTTCCGCCGCCCTGCCCTCCGCGCTCGCGGTGGCCTGTGAAAAGGAGTTCATTCAGCCTGGCCACAAAGTTGGTTTGCTGGGAATTGGTTCCGGAATCAACTGCACGATGATGGGCGTCGAGTGGAACGAGAGCCGAATCAAGTCAAAGGTTGCGTTTTAAAAATTGAGGAGCATGTGGATTCGGTTGGGATGTGCACTCTCACCGCTGACGCTCAGGATTTCAGAGTTTCCCACGCGTCAACCATCAGCATCGCGGCCCGTTCGGCCTCTTCTGCGTTTGACGAACGGCCAAAACTGAATCGAATCGTGCCTCGCATCAGATCCTGATCGACGCCCATCGCGTGAAGTGTGCCGGATCGATGTTCGCCAGAACTGTGGCACGCTGCACCAAGCGAAGCGCAAACTTCGGGGACGCGCGAAAGCATTTCAGCTCCTGAAACATTTGGGAACGCGATGCTCAACGTGTTCGGCAACCGTTCCGCCTGCATTCCATGAGCCACCGCTCTGGGGACGTTGCTGGAGATCGTTTTCCAGAACTTGTCTCGTAGCGTCGCGCTGATTCCGGACGACTCGTCCAGCAAAGATGCCGCAAGAAATGCCGCTCGTCCAAGCCCGACAATGTATGGTGTGTTCTCGGTTCCCGCTCGCAGTCCGCCTTCGTGCCCGGCGCCGTGAAGCAATGACTCGATGTCCAGGCCTTCGCGAACAAACAGCACTCCGATGCCCTTGGGCGCGTAAAACTTGTGTCCGGCAACGGTCATCAAATCCACATCAAGCTGATCGACGAACGCCGGGATCTTTCCAATCGACTGCGACGCATCGGCATGCACGACGACTGATTTTTCATGGCAGATTTCGGCGATTTCTCGAATGGGCTGAATCGTGCCGATTTCATTGTTGGCATGCATCACGCTGACCAGTCGCGTATCCGGGCGAATTGCGTCAGCGATCGCCTGTGGATCGACGACGCCATTTTCGTCGCAGCCAACCACGGTCAACTCACAGCCCAATCTTTCAACGAAGCGAGCCGGTTCGATGGTTGCCGGATGTTCGATCGCGGTCGTGATCATGTGCCCGCCAGGTTCGCCACCAGCAAACATGACTCCCTTGATCGCCATATTGCTGGCTTCGGTTCCACCGCCGGTGAAGATGACTTCGTCACGGTCGCAGCCGATCAGAGCAGAGACTTTTGCCCGTGCGTCTTCGATGGCTTCTCTGGCGGCGCGGCCGACGCTGTGAGTGCTGGACGGGTTCCCGAAATGAGTCTGGAAAAACGGCATCATGGCTTCCACAACCGAGGCGTCGATCGGCGTGGTGGCGTTGTAGTCGAGGTAAATCTGTTTCACAAAGTTCTCCGAGGTAGGCGAAGCCGAAGCGGTTCGGGTTGCTCCAAATGCGAGGCACGACTTGCGAGCTTCAAACGCGATTGCAACAATCACGGCATGGATAATCAAAAAATCGCAAAGACTCTCGATCAACTGGCAGACCTCCTTGAGTTTACCGGAGCCAACGCGTTTCGTCTTCGGGCCTATCGAAATGGTGCGCGTGTGATTCGCGACATGTCGGACTCGATCGAAAGCCAAATTGCTGCTGGAGACGACCTCACGAAGCTGGACGGAATCGGGAAAAGCGTTGCTCAAAAATGTATCGAGCTTTGCGAAACCGGAACGTTACAGCAGCTGGAGGAATTGCTGGAAGATGTTCCTCGGACTGTGCTGGATTTGCTCAACGTCCCCAAAATGGGCCCCAAAAAAGCCGCCGCGGTCTTCAACGAGCTTGGAGTGGAAACGCTGGATCAACTTAAAGCAGCCTGTGAAGCCGGCGAAGTCCAACAGCTGTCCGGTTTCGGCGCGAAAACCGAGAAAGCCATCCTCGAAGGAATCGCGATCGCGGTGGAAGCCAATCAGCGAATCCTGTGGGCTCACGCGGACCGAATTGCAGAGAAAATCCGTGAATACATGAAAGCCTGCAAAGCGATCGACCAGCTTGAATTCGCCGGAAGTTATCGACGCGGCAAGGAAACCGTCGGCGACCTCGACATCCTCGCCACGTCTACGGATGCCGAAGCTGTAATGAATCATTTCGGAACGTACGAAGACATTACGTCGACGATCGTCCGTGGGGATACCAAGATGGCAGTGCGGCTGGATGATGAATTTCAAGTCGATTTGAGAGTCGTGCCCAAGGAATCGTTCGGAGCGGCGCTGCAGTATTTCACGGGCTCCAAGGAGCACAATGTCGTCGTTCGCGGAAAAGCAAAATCCAAAGGGCTGAAGGTCAACGAGTGGGGCGTTTACAAGGTCGATGGCGATTCGGAGGAATGGATCGCAGGCGAAACAGAGGCTGATGTTTATGCGACGCTGGGGTTGCCGGTTTTCGAGCCGGAAACTCGTGAGGCCCGCAAGGAGTTTGAATGGGCTGAGAATGGTGATCTTCCTAAGTTGATTTGCGAAAAAGACATCCGTGGCGATCTCCACATGCACACGACGGCAACGGACGGGAAGAACTCAATCGAAGAAATGGCAGACGCTGCCAAGGCGCGCGGGCTGAAGTACATCGCAATTACCGACCATTCGAAACGAGTCTCGATGGCGAACGGACTGGATGAAGGTCGTCTGCTGGAACAGTGGGAAACGATCGATGCGATCAACGCTGCGGCAGATGACTCATTCGTGATTCTCAAAGGTATCGAGTGCGACATCCTTGAAAACGGCGACATGGATCTGCCGGATTCCGTGCTGGCACAAGGCGACTGGATCATTGCCAGTTTGCACTACGGTCAATCCCAACCACGGCAACAGATTACCGATCGTATTATCGGGGCGATTCAAAATCCTCACGTGACGATGATCGCTCACCCAACGGGCCGGTTGCTAAATAAGCGGGAACCGTACGATGTGGATATCGAAGCCGTTTTTCAGGCGGCGAAAGACACGGGCACGCTGCTGGAGTTGAACGCCAATCCGAAGCGGCTGGATTTGAACGACCGCTATTTGATTGCCGCGAAATCGCACGGGATTCCGATCGTGATCAACACGGATTCGCACAAGACCGCCGGTTTCGGTGACTTGAAATATGGAATCAAGCAGGCGCGACGCGGATGCCTCACCAAGTCCGATGTTGCGAACACCAAAACGCTTAAACAGCTTCTGAAGCTGATCAAAAACGGCTGAGCATTTCCAGAATCGCTATTTTTTCTTAGGCCGAAATGCGTCGATGTGCTCTTCGTGCGTTTCGATAAACGGGCCACCGATCAAATCAACGCAGTACGGAACCGCAGCGAAAACAGCATCCAGGCATTCCGCAATCGCTTTCGGGCTGCCAGGCAGATTGATGACTAATGAGTGGCCGCAAATGCCCGCGGTCTGACGCGAGAGAATCGCAGTCGGAACCTTTAACAGCGAAACCGCTCGCATTGCTTCGCCAAAACCCGGCATCATTTTCTCGCAAACCTGCTCCGTGGCCTCCGGAGTTACGTCTCGCGCCGCGGGTCCCGTCCCGCCAGTCGTGATCACGACACAGCATGTTTCGCACAGCTCACGCAGCGCTGAAACAATTTCTGGCACATCGTCAGTCACCAGCCTGGAAACGTCGGACCATTCGGATTTGACAACGCGTTCAAGATACTCGCGGATCGCTGGACCGCCGCGATCTTCGTACTCTCCTCGCGTCGCCCTGTCGGAAACCGTGAGCACACCGAATGAAGCAGGTTGGCTCATGATTTGTGGTGCTCCGAGGGTTCTGACGCGAACATCGTGGCCAGCAATTCGTTGCCTTGGTTGTGGTTTGGATTATACGCAATCATTGAAAGCGTTACGTAGCCTTGTCGGACTGCCTGAGTGTCAGTCAGAAACGGAGACGGCTTGGGAGCCGGGTGGTTCGTCGCCCAGAAGTACGGTTTGTCTTTCGGGTCGCGGCCAGATTGAAACTGGTAGCCCAGCGGATTCGTTTCGACTGGCACCGCAAGAACTTCGGTGACTTCATTTCGTTCCGCAACGATTGAAGGGAAGTTGATATTCGAGACCGTGCGAGGCGGAAGGTCGGCTTCGGCAAGTCGCTTGATGGTCGGCCACGCCAGAGAGGCCACGTTTTCAAACAGCGGATTGTCGCTCGACTCAACGCTAAGCGAGATCGCCGGGACGTCAAACATGGAAGCGGCAAAGGCTCCTCCGACGGTGCCCGAATGGCAAACGTTGACGCCGACGTTCAACCCATTGTTGATGCCGCTGACGATAAGATCCGGCTTGAACGGGCAAAGCTCGTGCAAGCCAAGTTTCACGCAATCGGCCGGCGTGCCGTTGACCGTGTAGCCGATCAGATTGTCGGAATCATCTTCGACGGGCTTGGGGTTCAACGGTCTCATGAACGTAATCGCCTGGCTGATCCCGCTCTGCTCGATACTTGGCGCGACGATAAAAACGTCGGCATGTTTGCTGATTTCGGCAGCGAGAGCTTGGAGTCCTTCGGCAAAGAATCCATCGTCGTTGGTAATAAGTATTTTCATTTAGCGTCCTGCGTTTGTTTCTGCTGATCGACAATTTCGGCCAGCCGTTCATTCAATTTAGCAGCTTCTGCCGCGGCCTCTTCGGGCGGCAACCCTTTTTTAACATTCGGGCGTTTGTGCCCGACAGTCTCGAGTCCGCTGTCGCGAAGAATGCACTGTCGTTGACGGATCAATTGAAAAAGCTCCGCATTGGAATGCTGCGAAGGCGTCACTCCTAACGCCTCTGCGATGGATTGGCCGATCAATTTGTGACCTTGGGAATCAACGTGCACCCCATCGGCTGCATAAAAGAAATCGGGATTGGATTCGCGGCGCCGCGCTAGGTCCGCCAACATCGGTGTCCGCAAATCGATGCAGCCCGCGACCCGGTCTTTCTGCTCGAGGATCCAGTTGGCGTAAACCGCAAGGACATCTTCGTCGTAGTTCTCGTAAACTTCAGTCCAGCTGAAAGATTTTGCGTCTGCTCCAACCAAGGCGCCTTTCTGCTTCAACGGAAGCGCATCGAACGGTGGCGGCGTGACCAAAATGACTTTCAGTTTTCCACCCGAGTTGTCCGCGGCTTCGATGATTTTGTTGATCCCAGCCTGGTAGTTTTCGAAGCGGGTCTGGTCGAACGGATGGTAGATTCCGTCGTTCATTCCGAAATTCACGACCAGCAGATCGGGTTGGACTTTCTCCAACAGCCTTCCAAGACGTTCATGAACATTCGGCCGCGGCCAAGGATGTGCGGGCTCGGAATCGCCAGAGCAAGTTTCGCTTTGCAGTCCAAAGTTGAGAATCTTCGGAAACGGTTTTCCGTTGGCGATCAGCGATTCTTCGAGCGTTGCCAGAAACTCTCCCTGCCAAGTGATCGAATCACCAAGAAACACGACCTTGTGCGCACTGAAAAATGCGTTGGCAACCGGATTGTCTGGCTGTTCATTCTGAGCGGAAGCGATCGAAGCGACGGTCGCTAACCACAATACGATCAAGCAAACTGATAGTCTCATCCCGGCTCCAATCTCAAACAATTCCTTCAAGCAGTTTCACGATGTCGATGTCTGCAAGTGTGGCTGCGAGTTCTGGTTTGCAGAAAACACGAACTCGTTTGACATAGTCGTCAAACTGCTTTTTGGCCAAAGTGTGAATCATAGGCGAAACCTCGCCAAGCGGCCGCCACGATTCGGATCGTGCATCGAAAATATCGATGTTGAACTGTACTTCCAGCTTTGCCGGCGGAGCGTCGATAAGCACATCGTCCGCATCCAATTCCTGACCGCATTCAATTGCAATGGCTTTCGCGAGCTGCTCTCCGACGTCGGTCAAATCTGCGTATTTTCGTTGAGCCAGAGCACGATACAACGACTCGTTTTCGACGAAGCTGAAATTCGCAGCTCGCTTGTACAGTCGACGACGCTGAGAAAAGAGACCTTCCAACAAAGAGTGAACGGACTCGGATTGCTGACTTCGGGCTCGCCAGCCCAGCACAAAATCGCTTTCGCCAAGCTGGAATTCTTTCTCCCAATCCACCGGTTCTGCCGCCGATTTGGAGCGAAAAAAAGCTCGCTGCAACATCGCGGTGGCACTGCGTACCGCGTGGTGCCAATAAATCTCGCTGAACATGACGTAGCGAGCAAACACCATCAGTTCCGCTGCCGTCCGACCTTTGGTGCTGATCGCGAGCGCGTCGCCGGACTCGTTGAGGCACAGGCTACGAACGAGCCGCGCGGTGTCGAGGTTTTGTCCGTACGGGACGCCTGCGTGAAGGCTGTCGCGATAGAGATAGTCAAGTTTGTCGATGTCGATCGGGCCAGAAAGGATCGAAGCCAACAGTCGCTCGGACTTCGTTTCTGTTTTCCGCGTGATGATTCGAGTCACCAGTTCCGGACACGCGTTCCAGTCTTCCCCGATGCACGACTGAAGTTCATCATCCGCCAGCCATTGCTGCGCAAGGTTTTCGTGTCGCGGGACTCCGTCCAGTCCCATGTCTTCGATCGGATGACAAAACGGCCAATGGCCTACGTCATGAAGCAACGCCGCCAGCAACAGGGCCTCGACTTGTTCGGCAGAAACAAGCTCGCAAAATCGAGGCTGCCAAGCGAGTTGTTTGACGAACAGCAAGCAGTTTCGAAACACGCCCAGTGAGTGCTCGAACCGCGAATGGTTGGCCGCGGGATAGACGAAAGCCACCAAGCCCAGTTGGCTGATTCGTTTCAGTCGTTGAAAGACCGGTGTGTCGATGATTCGAGTCACACGAGACGTCACCGGAACATCGATCTGGCTGGGGATTCGCAGCAAACCATCGCTGACCTCCAGCGACTGAATTTCCGGAATCGAGAGCAGTTCGTTCATCAGCCGAACAGTGCCATCAATCCGGACAGAATTGGTTCTGCAACGACCATTGCCGTCGTAACAGTCTCCGGCGGCACAACTTCAGGCTTTCCCAGTGCCCCGGGTAAAATTCCAATTCCGGCGACCAGCCTCCCGACGATGCACAAAACCAGATACAGCCCGTAGTGGACCAGTCCCATCAGATAGTCGACGTCAAAGCTGAGCATTCCCGCGGCTGCGCCTCCGCCCGCCATGATGACTAGCGCGAAAACCCAGGAGCCTGTGCCATAGCTGTCGCCAAATGCGTACTTTCCAAGCGGCATTGCGATCCACAACAGCGCGTAAATTGCGGAACAAACCAGGATGCGAATCCATAGTTCCTTCCCGACATAGCCACCCAGTTCCTGATCACGGAGCATGAAGTACCCCGCCAGGCAAATCGGCGGCGCTATCACGATTGCCGACACCCACAGCACCCAACCTGGAAACGCGTGCTTGTCCGCAAACGTAAAATTGAACACCAAAGCGCAAATCAGAAATAGCACAATCAAACAAACGATAACCGTGATGTGAATGCTCGTCAGCTTCACTTCCTTGCGCCGAATCGGTTTCAGCACTGATTCGCCGGTGGTTGTTTTGGGGCCCGACATCTCGGGTTCGTGAACGACGACCTGTTCCGATTTTGCCGGAATTTTGATCTTCGTTTTGCACTTCGGGCAAGGACCTTCTTTACCAGCAAATTTTTCGCTGACATTGAATCGGGTGTGGCACTTTCCACAAGTTACACGGATCGACATGATGTTTACTTACGACCTGACGTCGCTATCCCAGGTCCTGAAGTTCGTTTTCGGTGATCAGTCCAAAGCCGTTCGTGGCCAGCGTGATCTGCGCCTGATCGATGTTGTCGACCATCAACGCCACCACTGTCCGCTCTCTTTTTTGGACCATCAGCGTGTAGGTTTGCAGCAAATTCACCTCTGCACGCAAAAGTGCCGTGCAGACGTCAAGCATCGGTTGGTCGGTCATCGGCAACTCAATCGCGATCAGGTCGCTCTCGATAATTGCCAGCCCGGCACGCTCAAGAATCTCTCGTCCCTGTTCGGGGTGACTGAGAATGATCCGCAGCAGGCTGCATTCGGCGGCATCGCTGATGCTTAGCGCCATGATGCGAACTTTGGAACCGCGGAAACGACGCAATAGGCCATTCAACGCCCCGACGCGATTTTCCAAAAAGACAGTAAACTGTCGGATGGTGGGATAGTCTCTTCCACGTGCCGTTTCAAAATCGATGACGGCACCGAAGTCCTCACCTTCACTTCCCTGACTCATGAAATTTGCTCAACTGTAAGAACGAACGACTCGGTCCCATCGTGGGAGCCAAAAACGGGTGCGGCGAGCAACCTTCAGCCGCGAAAATGCGACTTTTATCACGGAAAATGTAAGGCACACTATGGGTTCGGTCAATCCAACGAACATTTCAAGGTCGATTCCGCTGCAACATCGAGCAGAACTCAGGGTTCGCTTCGAAGAAACCGACGCACAGGGCCATGTTCACCATTCCAAGTACCTCAACTATTTCGAAGTCGCCCGAGGGGAAATGTTCCGGGCTGGCGGTCGCTCGTATCGAGAAATGGAAGAACAGGGTTACATGCTGGTCGTCGTCAAAGCGACCTGTGATTACAGAAGCTCGGCTCGATTCGACGATTTGCTGGTCATCGACACAAAAGTCGTCCGTTCCAAAGGCGTCCGGATCGTGCACCACTACGAAATTCGCAACGGAGACGACATCGTTTGTGTCGGCGAAACGGTCCTGGCCTGCGTGGACCGTTCCGGAAACGTGCAGCCGCTGCCAGAGTGGCTGCGAATCAAAATTTAGCTTTTGCGTCTTACACTGGTATGATGAAGCCCGGGAAGCTGCAGCGTTTTGGCTGTTGCCACTGAACGGAAAACCACATCCGCGTTTTTTCCCCGCTTAAGCGTGCGTGACAACCACGGCTTTCCATCCTGCCTCAATCATACAGCGTCTCCATGAGCCTTCCACCGTCGCGTCGCCGCAAACTAGCCAGATTCGCTGCCAGAAAACGTGCTGCACGTAAGCCTTTTCAATTCGCCGCACTCGAGCCGCGAAATTTGCTGGCCAGCCTGTATGTTTCTCCATCTGGCGACGACGCAAACGTCGGCTCGATCGATCAGCCGTTCCAAACCATCAACGCCGCGATTCAACTGGCACAGCCTGGCGATCAAGTCCTGATTCGGGAAGGAACCTATCGCGAAACGATTCAGTCTGTCCGAAGCGGTGATGCTGCAAATCCGATCACGATCCAAAGCTACAACGGTGAAGAAGTTGTCGTATCTGCAAGCGAAATCGTGTCCGGGCCATGGACCGAAACTGCGGCAGGAAGCGGCATTTACTCGACTTCCACTTCGCACGGTTTGCCGACCAACTTTTGGAGTTCCGGCAGCGATGTCTCGGATTCCAACGGAAACTTGATCGCACGCGTCGCCAACGTTGATACCTATTCGACTCGGACGGTGCAAAGTGATCAGTCCAGCGACGTTTGGAACTTTTTCGACCAGTCTGTCACTTACAGCGTGCGTGGCGCGTCGTTTGAGAGCGTTGGAAGTTTCCCGTTTCCACTCGATCAGGCCTCTGCACGCTTCACGATCATGCCTGCCAATGTCGGTGGATGGTCTGCGGACGACAGCGTCAACGTTGAGTTGTTCGGCGATGGCGAACTGGCGTTGCGAGTCAAAAACGACACTCCGAATTCGTGGGGCGATCGTGTCGGCACCGTCACAGACGTCGCGATTACAGGATTTGATTTGACTCTTGAACCCGGAGCCAGCGGGTTTGTGGATTACGAGCTGATTGCGTTTCCGACGACTGAAGTCGTCGCGGTCGGTGCCTGGGAAATCGATCAAGCGGATTGGTCGGACGGAGGAGACGGCAGCCAATCGTTTGTGCAGTTCTTTTTCCAGGAAGGCATCGCTCCTGACACCGATGCGAACCAGGTTTTTGAATTCAGGATGGACTCGTTTGAGATTCACTCCGACGGCGGTGTTGTTCTGATTGACCATTTCGAGGACGGAGAACTGGCAACCGTCGACTCGTTTCCTTCCGGTCGCGACCTGAGTTTAACTTCAGGCTACGATCAGATTTTCGTCGACGGGGTGGCCCAATACGAAGCCCGTCACATCAATCGGAATTCGGATGATTTGTTGCAGGCTGACGGAGCCACGCTGACAGTTTTTGATGACTACACAATTAACGGAAACAGTTTTGTTGGTCAGCCAGACAACTACTTCGCCGACTCACGCTTCATCGGTCGCGTCGGACAGGGCTGGTCCAGGCAAACCGCGGTGGTGAATTCCAGCACCAGCGGTGCGATTACGCTGGATTCGAGTTCCGTTTCCACTTGGTGGTGGCCGAACTTCGCCAGCCAAACCTCCGACGGTGGCATCGGGAACTTTTACGGAAAGATCGATTTTCTGGATGCTGATCGAGAGTGGCATTTGCAGAAAGATGCCAGCGGAGGCGACACGTTGTTCTTGCGAGTCGACGGCGGCGCTGATCCAACGAACCACCTGGTTGAGCAAAAAGTTCGCAACTGGACGATCAACATCAACGATCACGACCACATCGTCGTGTCTGGTCTGACTCTTCGCGGCGGCGCAGTGCGGCTCGACGGTGACAATCTCGTTTTTGAGAATAACGAAGCCCGCTACCTCAGCCATTTCGAGACGTGGGAGCAAGGCCATCACATTGATGGCGGTTTCGAATCGGGTGGCGGAGTCGTGGTTAGCGGCAGCAACAATATCGTCCGCGACAATGAGATCGAGCAGACTGCTGGTTCGGGGGTTGTCGTCAATGGAGCCAACCATCAGATCGTCGACAACCATATTCATGACTTCGATTACTCAGGAACCTATGCTGCCGGAGTCGTTATTTTCGGTGACAACCATCAGGTCAACCACAACACGATTCACGACGGCGGTCGCGATCTGATTCGGCCAACCGGAGCCGGGCTGGAGATCATGTACAACGATTTGGCTCGAGCCGGACGACTGGCTCATGACGTCGGCGCAATTTACACGTGGGGCCAGGACGGCGCGGAAACGTCCGGCGAAAAGACTCGGATTGCCTACAACTGGATTCACGAAAAAGGTGATCCAACCGACAGCATTAGCACCGGAGTTTACCTCGACAATTTCAGCCAGAACTTTATCGTTGACCACAACGTAATTTGGGACTTTGACAAAGGTGGATTTGAGTCCGGCATTCGAATGAACGCTCCCAGCCTTGGGTTGGAGATCTATCACAACACATTTGTGGGCGCGCCTGCCGACGGACAGGTCACCAAAACGACTTTTAGTTCATGGCCCGACAGTAGTCCCGACAGTTTTTGGACCGCGGCAAATCACGAACTTGAATTTACTGCTTACAACAACTTGCTGATCGTACCCGGCACGGATCTGGATTCCCTCTTCAGCAACTTCAACAACGGAGATTTTCGATTGGCAGCCAGCGGTTCGGCGATCGATCCTGCGAACGTGACTGGCAATCGCGATTGGTCTACGCCCGACGGAGTCACGGGCGTACCGGCGGACTTTAACCTGTCGTTCTCCGATGGCCCGCTGGCGTTTGCCTATCACGAAGCTTACGGGAATGGCGTGGTGATTCCGGGGATCAACGATGGATTTCTCGGTCCAACACCTGACGATGGCGCATATGAATCGGGAAACAGTTTGTACTGGATTCCCGGTCGGCGACACGAAAAAGCATCGCTTCCGTCACCCGCGGACGAGCAATGGAGTGTGAGCCTGAGCAGTGATTTAATTTATCAGATCGGCGAATCCGGCGTCACAGCCGATATTTACTTTGGAGCCAGCGAAGCTTCGGTGCTTGGCGCGGACCAAGCGTCAGCCGAGTTCCTGGAGACACAGCCGAATTCAACGAACATGGTCAGCCTGGCAGCTCACTCGATTCAGCTGCAAGCCGCGACCGAATATTTTTGGCGTGTCGACACGAGGCTGTCGGATGGAACGGTCGTCGCCGGAGACGTGTGGCGTTTCGAAACGGACACGGGACAGGACTTGTTGGTTGTCAACAACGCTGGTGCGACAAACGTTACGGAAACCAGCGCCGTCGTCGGCGGCCAAATCATCTCAGCTCCCGACGCGGTGCTGATGGATGACTCTTTTGACGACGGAGACATCAGCACCAATGCAAATGGACTCGGTTCGGGATTTTACGCTCCCGCCGAAGCGGACTCGCAAGAATCCGATGGCGCCTGGCAGATCAGTGATTCGTCAGGAACGTGGACTTCCAGATCCATCAACACAAAAAACACGTTCACGTTTTCCGAGCGGCGCATGACGTTCAATTGGGCGACCGATGGCCTTACGGTGACCGACGGCAGCAACGATGAGGATCTGCATTTGGTTTTTCAGGTTGTCTCTGACGACGCTCCGGCCACTGTTACGACTGGACAGCAGTGGAATCTCGGCGAAGGCGGATTTTGGATCTCGCTTACCGCTCACGATCAGGGAACGAGGTCTCTGATCAATGGATCTTTAGTCGTTGGCGATGACAGCAACCTTGAAAGCGACAATGCGAACCTCACGACGTTGGCTTACTTCAGTTTTGAGCACAGTGACGGGGCGGAAATTTCGGCAGAGCTTTCGCTGGAAAACGTTATCAACACCCAGCGGTTCGAGTATGCGTTTTCGGTCCAAAGTGACGGCGAACTGGTTGCTTCGGGATCCGGTGAGACAGACGACTCGATCGTCGCCACCGATTTTCTTGCTGATGAACTTCTCGGAGGCGTGTGGTCCGGCGTGCATGTAGGGAATCGATATGGGGGCACCGGCTCGGTAAATATCGAATCGATGACCGTAGGTGAAGCTCCGGAAGTCACGGCCAGAATCGAATACTGGAAAGCCGGAGACGATTCGACGTTCATTGATCTGGGCGAGCAGTACGCTGAGTTTTCGACGTTGCTCACTGGACTTGAGTCAGGAGCAACCTACTTCTACAGAGCCCACGCTTCGACGGATTCGGATTCTGCGACAGCGGTTGGAACGCGTTCGTTTACGACTCTCGATTTGACCAGTCCTCAGATTGAGTCCGTTGTCCTCAATGGCGGCGATGCACAGCGAAGCATGCTGACAGAGATCGAGGTGACGTTTAGCGAAGAGATGGCGAACGTCGATGCAAGCTCATTCGTGCTGACCAATACTACGACCAGCGAGACCTACACTCCGCAAGTTTCGTCGCCGTTAGTCGCTGGAAAGACCGTCGCTACATTGACTTTCAGCGGGGACGACATTGTTGGCGGCTCGCTTCCTGACGGCGAATATGTGCTGACTACAGTTGCCTCAACCACTGTCGATCCGTCCGGGAATCAGCTTGACGGAAACAAAGATGGCTTGGGTGGCGATGACGCGATCGATTT
The DNA here is from genome assembly GCF_008087665.1 of Mariniblastus fucicola. GTDB lineage: Bacteria > Planctomycetota > Planctomycetia > Pirellulales > Pirellulaceae > Mariniblastus > Mariniblastus fucicola. The sequence continues at coordinate 3,300,144 of NZ_CP042912.1, read as the reverse complement.
CTTCTTTCGCCTGTTTGGCGACGGGGACGGAAACGGCCAAGTCAACGTTTTTGATTTGCTTGGTTTGCGGCAAGCCTACGGAATCGATGGTAACTACAACGCGGCGTACGACTTCGACACCAACGGTGTTGTCAACGTGTTGGACTTGCTTCCATTTCGGATCCGGTACGGCACTTCGTTGTAGCAACCCGCTTTTCACTGTCGCCCTGGCGGTTAAGAATTCACTTATCGGTTGTGCTACGTGAGCGCGATTTGGCAGCAATTGTTTGCTACAGAATTTCACGCTTTTTGTTGATGTAATCCCACACCACGAAGCGATCCAAATCACCGCCGGACGTGAAGAACACTCGGCCAGTCGTCGATTCACTCAAGCGGTACGCGAACCGGATATCTTCTTCCGATTGCGACCAACTCGGCACAAGGAATGTGTTGATCGTGATGCCTTCGTTGGCACACATCATCCCTTCCCGCATCGTAGCTTCTTCCGTTTTCTGGTGCGGCGGATACAGCATGAACAATTCGGAATCTTCGAAGTGAGCTGTCGGCAAACCATCCGTGATCAGCATCACCTGCTTGTTCGGCGTGTTCACGTTGGCCAGCAACTGCCGCGCGAGTCGCAGCGAATGCTGGATATTCGTAAAGTGCGGATGGATCATGTGTTCGCTCACGTCATCGCGACTCATGTCGACCTTCAGTTGCACGACTGGATGATGAATCGTGACAGGTTTTGGCATCAGGTCGATGATTTCACGCTGCGTGCGAACCTTACCAAACGTGTACATCTCGATGAAATTCAAATAGTCGCCAGGGTACTCGCTGCGAATCAGCCCATCCATCGCCAATGCCATTCGTTTCACATTCACGTATTGGCTGTCGTAGCGCATCGATCCGCTCATGTCCATAATGATCACCGTTGCGGCTTTCGGATTGTTCCGAGTCCGGTGGATCTCGATGTCGTCCGCCTTGAGCCTAATCGGTCGCTGGGTTGAGTCGCGAATCATCGCATTGATAAACGTTTGCGGCACATCCATGTTCGCAATCGAATCACCGAACTCGTAAGGCTTGGTCGATTGCATCTCGACAGCCCCTTCGCCGTTAACGGCCGCATCAAAATGTCGGCCGCTGTTCGATTCCTTGAGGTGACTGAAGATCCGCGAGAGCAGTTTGTTCTGAAACGTGCGATAGGCCTTGGGAGTCAATTCATACTTGCCGCCGTTTTTCTGAAAGCCCTGCTCTTCCGCGACGCGATCGATGTAGTCCTGAATCTGCCGCTGCATCTCCTGCAACGAATGCTGCTGGTCTTCATCGAGGAACTGACCCATCTCCTCGACGTCCAGAATCGCGATCTGACCGTTCTGCTTGGCGTCCTCGATTTGATCGAGCAACTCCTCGATCTTGTCCAGCATCTGCTTGAGCTCGATCGCCTCCGGAATTGTCAGCGACTCGCGACCTGTGAAGTCATAATTTGCGTGCAACTCGTCGACCTGATATTTGTCCTGAAGTCGCGCGATCACCGACATCAGATGCTGAGCCGTTTCATCGGCGTCGTTGTTGACTCGATACCAGAGGTTTTCCAATTCATGCAACTGCTGACGCGTCACGGCTTCGTCATAAGCGGACTTGAGCGAGTCCTTCAACTGCGGACCAGACTTGGCCGTTTTGCGAAACGCTTTACTGGCTTTCTTGCGAACCGAATCTGTTTCGTAGCGTTCCAGCAGTTTCCTTTTTTGATCCTCCAGCGTCGCCTTCATGAAATCAAGGCTGGGGCCAAACTGTGAAAGCTGCGATGGATCGATCTTGATCGCCCGAGCCATCTCTTCTTCCGTCAACGGTCGCTGCGAACCCCACGACAGCATCTGGTTCATCATCGGAGTCACAACGTCCGACTCCGGAGCACGCGGACCGGGAATGTTGACGGGATCGTACTTCGTGTACGTGTGAAGGATCCCGCCACGTCGCTTTGGTTTGTCTGACGGTTTCATAAAAGCATTTCCGGCGAAGGTGCGACTGGAGTTCGAGCGATTGCGTTAACCCGGAACAAACTCATCCGCTGACTTGATCGAGCACGCAAAGTCAGCCAGAAGGATTGCAGCGTTGGCGATGTCGTCAAGCGAAATCACCTCCACGGCGCTGTGCATGTACCGGTTGGGGATCCCTATCAGACCCGTTGCAACACCGCCACGATTAACCTGAATCGCGTTGGAGTCGTTTGGAGCCGCCCGGCCAAGTGCACTGGCCTGAACCGATAGTTCGTCTTTTGCGGCAGCAAGTTCGTGCAGCCGCGCGTTGACTTTCTGGTTCACGTTCGGGCCGCGGACAACGACCGGACCGCCGCCCAGTTTAATGTCGCCCAGTTGATTTTTGTCGACTTTTGGACAGTCCGTTGCATGAGTCACGTCGATCGCGACTCCAACATGCGGGTCAATGCTGAAGGCTGCGGTGCGGGCACCTCGCAAACCGATTTCTTCCTGCACGGTGCTGACGGCATAGACGCCAATTTTGACACCCGCTTCTGCCGCGATTCGCATGGCCTCAACCGCTACCCAAACTCCCGTGCGATTGTCGGTCGCCGGAGAGGTCACCAAATTGTTTTGCAGTCGCGTCATCCCCAATTCGAGCGTGACGCTGTCTCCAATGTCGACGATTGATTCAGCCTGTTCGCGATCTGTTGCGCCGATGTCGATCCACAGCTCTTTCGTCTTCACGACCTTTTTTCGCTCCGCGTCATCCAGCAAGTGGATTGCTTTGCGCGCAATCACACCTTCGACAGGGCCGTTCTTCGTCCAGATCGTCATCCGCTGCCCGATCAGCTGCTGCGGATCCCAGCCACCGACGGTTTGCGTGTAGATGAAACCGAATTCGTCAATGTACGAAACAATCAAACCGATTTGGTCGCAGTGACCGGCCAGCATCAGCCGAACATCGGCGTCCGGGTTCTTGCAAAGAATCAAATTGCCGTGAAGATCGGTCTCGATCGAATCCGCGAAGCCACCGGCGTACTCACGAACCGCTGACTGAACAGGCTCTTCGTAGCCCGAAACCCCGGGAGTGTTCAGCAGTGTCTCAAAAAATTCAAATGATTGTTCGTTCACAGTCGTCCCTTGGAAAAAGTTCGTTCAGAACAATCTAGCGATCATCGGGCTCCGTCGCCACCGGATTCAAAAACCAACTATAATTTACGCTTCGACTCGCTAACCACCTCCAAACCATTTCCAGTCATTCACATGAATCGTCTACAAGGTTTTACCGTCGCCAGTCTCGTGCTCGCCGGGGCAATCTTCTTTTTCAAAGCCGAACAGTGCCGTGGCGAAACGAAGCTGCCTGAGTTGCCGAACTTCGTCGTCATCTTTGTCGATGACATGGGCTACAACGACATCGGTCCGTTTGGTGCCGAAGGGATCGAAACGCCACACCTTGATCAGATGGCTGCCAACGGCATGAAGTTCACGGACTTCCAGGTTTCGTCAGCTGTCTGTTCGGCTTCGCGTGCCGCGTTGCTGACAGGCTGCTATCACACACGCGTCAGCGTCCACGGCGCCTATATGCCCGCGCGAAAAGCCGGCTTGCATCCGGACGAAATGACTTTGGCGGAACTTTGTAAACAAAAGAATTATGCAACGGCCTGTTTCGGCAAATGGCATCTGGGCCACCACCCGCCTCTGATGCCAAACGCTCAAGGCTTCGACGAATACTTTGGTTTGCCTTACTCGAACGACATGTGGCCGTATCAACCAAAATCAGCGGATCCAAAAAGCAAGATTCACTCGTTTGACTTTCCGAGCCTGCCGCTCTACGAAAACAACACGGTCGTCAACGCTGACGTGAAAGCTGAAGATCAAGCCAGGTTGACAACTCAGTACACCGAACGTGCGGTTGACTTCATCGAACGAAATAGTGACAAGCCCTTCTTGCTGTACATTCCGCATTCGATGGTTCACGTTCCGCTCTATGTATCGGACAAGTTCAAAGGCAAGAGCGAACGTGGTCTTTATGGTGACGTCGTGATGGAAATTGATTGGTCGGTGGGACAGATCACAGAAGCGTTGAAGAAAAATGGCGTCGCCGACAACACGCTCGTCGTATTCACCAGCGACAATGGCCCATGGTTAAACTATGGAGACCACGCCGGGTTGGCCCATCCGCTTCGCGAGGGGAAAGGCACGATGTTTGAAGGAGGCTGCCGCGTGCCCACGATCATGCAATGGCCGGGCGTGATTCCTCCAGGGTCGACCTGTGATCAGCTAGTTTCGTCGATCGATATTTTTCCAACGATCGCCAATCGGATTGGCGCCACGTTGCCAGATCATCCGATCGATGGCGTCGACATTCTGAGCGTCCTCAAGGATCCGAAAGCGAAAATCGATCGGAAATATTTCTTTCACTACTACGGCGGCGGTCAACTGCATGCCGTTCGGGATCAGCGTTGGAAGTTGCATTTTGCGCACCAGTACCGCACGCTGGGTGGCCGAAAGGGCGGCGAAAACGGGCTTCCTGTGAATTATGACTATATTAAGTGCGAGCCCGCGTTGTACGATCTGGATAATGATATTGGTGAAACAGTCAATCTGATCGAAGCCCATCCGGACATTGTCGCCCGTTTAAAAAAGGCCGCTGACGTTTGTCGTGCAGAACTTGGCGACAAGCATCTTGGACTTAAAGGCGAAGGCGTTCGCCCGGCAGGTAAAGTGGAATAGGACGCGGCTGAATCGACTGATCGGCGGGTCCAAACCGGGGTCCGGATCCATCGTGACAGCAATTGGCCACGGCACTGTCGGTTAGGCAAACCAGGTAACTGGCTGCGTGACAGATTTTGGCGAAATTTGAGCAGTTGCTGAACTGGGTGTGAGAGAGGCTTCTTCACCGCACGATAAATTTGATATCTGAACTTGAGTCCCATCCAGTTTTCAACCATGTCGAACTCCAAAAACTCTTCGCCCAACAAGGGCTCATCCAGAAGCAGCTCTTCATCATCGAGGAGCAAGCGGCGGATGAAACGGAAGATCGAAAACTTCTCAAAAAGCGTCGGGCTATCCCCTGTCAAAATTGTGCTGTCGCTGTTGTTTCTGGCGATAATCGGGTACTTCATCTTCAGCGTTGCGTTCTCCGGAAAAGAGAATCAGGTCGCAGACTATTCTCCGAGTGCATCCAAGTTGATGCAGCAAGAGTTGACGATCGATCAGCAGCTTGAAGAAATGCTCAACAAACAAATCTTCAGGAACCAGAACTTCCTCGTCGTCATCGAGCAAATGAGCGGCTTGGAAGATGAGCTTTCCAAGATCGAGGAAAATAACGAGCTCACGAAAGATCAGCAGCTGAAAGTTGAGCAGCTTCGTCTGCGAAATAAAAGCGTCATCGTGATGGTGATGGTCAAGAACAAGGTGACGTGCGAGGCCGAGCAGGATGACTTGTACGAATACTGCAAAGCGAGAGTGGACTCGGAGGATGCGAAGCTTAGAGAGCTCGCCCGTTTTTGGCGTTGCGTAATTCCGACCATTCAGTTTCGTGAGAATCCTACAGAGGAAACTTTTAAAACCTTCTCAGACGTGATTCAGAAATATCCTGACGGGTTTTTGGATTCGCCCGAGCACGCCACAACGATCTCGCGTTTGGTCCTTAACCTGAGTCAGGGCAATCCGGCGACACTGCCGCTTGCCAAACAGGGATATCGCGTTTTGGCCGCTGAGATGGCGGAGAGCAGTCTCCCTGAGATCCAGAACATGAGCGAAAAACTGGAAGAGCTGGCGGTCTTTGGCGAATTCGATCTGCCGTCGCTGCAGTACCGGCTTACGTGGAGTGACCCGACGGGTGCGCGAGACATCGAAGGAGCTCTCGACCGACTGGCTGAGTCTCCAGATTCCGATCTGATGACCTGGATTCTCCTGATTCGCAGCTACGAAAGTTATCTTGCGACCGACAGGATTGAACAGGCCGGCGCAGCCTGGCGTAAAGTTTGGGATTTATCGGAGCAGTTGTCTGCCAAACGCAAAGAGGCGATCCAGAAAGCTCTGGAACGCCAGAAAATCCGCGCAATGTCAATCGGTACCAAGTTTGATGTTTCCGGTCCGATGCTCACCAACGGGGTAGATGACAATCCCCAGTCCGAAGACTTTACGGCAATCCTGTTTTGCGACAAAAGTAAAAATTCGATGAGCGCTTTGGTTGCGCTGCGAAAGCAATCCGGCAGCAAGCAACTCAAGTATCGTCCGGTGCTCGCGTTCGAGAAGGAGTTGGGAGAAAAAGACCTTGAGTCGCTCAAGCATGTCCCCAAAGAAATTTCCGTTGCAGCTCGAGAGACGGCATTGAAGTACTTCGAGGCGTTCCCTGCGGATTTCTTTCCGTATGTGATTCTCGTCGACAAGGAAGGTACCGTCGTGGCCGCCAACCTCGCCATTGAGCAAATCACCAATCGTGTCGCAACAATCAGCGCCGACGCGAGACGAGCTCGAGCAGCGAGAGCACTTGAATCAGGGACCCCCACGCTGTCGCAGTAGCGCGTTTGGGCTGCCGAATGATTCGGCATTGCCGATCGCTTTAACACTGCCGAACGCTACTGCGCTGCCGAACGCTTTGTTGATTGGCAGTACAGCTCTTCCCGTTTTCCGACGCAGCTTAGTAGCGAGATTGCGTTTGGCCAGTGAACTGACGTGCAGCACTCAGCGGCGGTTGCGGACTTTCGTTTTGACCGCCGAACAAATCAGACGTGGTCGAACTCGACATTCTTCCGATGTGATCTTGAAGCCCATCAGTGACTTGATTCAACTCCGCCATGTCGTTCGAGTTGAACAGTGAATTGCTTTGAGACCCGCTTTCTGTTCGGCCGAGCATACGATCCAGAAAGCTTGGCTGAGTCTTGTCGCGAGGCGGAAACAGCTTGCCCAATCCGGCCATGATCGGTCCCGGCGTCTCTGCTCCATTGGTTCCAAATTGCGGCGTTCCGATATTTTTCAGTTTGTCCAGAAAGCCAAAATTCGGAAGTGTTGGCTTTTTAAAACGCACGTCCAGAAGGCCGGCAAGTGGCTTCGGCATTTCCAGTTTTTTAAACCCGAGAATTGAATCCGTTTTGTCCGAGACCTGCCCGGCGGCTTCGTTAACATTTCGAGTCAAATCCTGTATCGAAGGAATCTGAGCCTCTGCTCGCGGTGCGGCGGCAAAAAACAGGGCCAACAGAATCGCCATTTTAAGGATCGTTTGCATGGGTATCTCGCGTTTAAAGTATTGGCCTTGGGCCTAAATCCAGGCGGCGGGAGTTTTTCAAAGCAAGTGCATTGCGTCCAGACCAAAATTTACGAATGCTAGCCGTGAAATTGCCGACATTCACTGCGTCGTCCGATAGTTGATCGAATACGATTCGGCTATCATGACGTGATCTGAACTCCATCTCTGATAGCAGCCATGTCTTCGGATTTCACCGAACATCAATCCGACGATGAACTTCGTAAAGCCCGGAAGCTGAGCGTTGAGCCGACGCGCCCACCGGCGAAAATTGAAGGCTACTCCATTCAAAACTTCATCGGTCGCGGATCCTACGGAGAAGTTTGGTCCGCGATTGATCAGAAGACAGGCAAACGGGTCGCCGTCAAATTCTACGCCCAGCGGTCCAGCGTCGATGTCGCACAGCTGGCTCAAGAAGTAGAAAAGCTCGTCGTTCTGGCAGCGGATCGACACGTCGTCCAATTGCTCGACGTGGGTTGGGACGCTTCGCCGCCGTTCTATGTCATGGACTTCATCGAATCGGGCTCACTCGAAGACCGAATCAAAACTGGCAACGCGATGCCCGTCGACCGCGCTGTCGAAGTGTTTCGCGAAGTTGCGACCGGGCTGATGCACTTGCATGGCAAAGGCGTTTTGCACTGCGACCTGAAACCGGGAAACGTTTTGCTGGACACCGACGGTAAGCCGCGGCTTGCCGATTTTGGCCAATCTCGACTTAAAACAGACAGTTCATCGGCTCTTGGAACGTTGTTTTACATGGCTCCCGAGCAAGCTGACCTTCGTTCGGCACCGGATGCCAAGTGGGACGTTTACGGACTGGGAGCGTTGCTCTTTACGATGCTCACCGGAAAGCCGCCGTACTACTCGGATGACCTGAAACAGAAAGTTGAAGCCGCCGAAACGCTTCGCGATCGATTGAAGATCTACCGTCAGACTTTACTTGGCTCCAAACGGCCGCGCGAACATCGCAGTATTCCCGGAGTAGACCGAACGTTGGCCGATATCATCGATCGATGCGTCGCGGCTCGTCCATCAGATCGGTTTGCAAGCGCGCAGAGTGTGCTGGTCGCGTTGCAACAGCGGGACGTCAAACATCAACAGCGGCCGTTGATGCTGTTGGGGATTCTTGGTCCGGTGCTGTTGCTGGTTCTAATGAGTCTGTTTGGTTGGTGGGCTGTTCATCAGGCGACAAAAGATGCTGACAGTGCGATTATCGCGAAAGCCAGAGACAGCAATCAGTTTGCAGCTCAACTTGCAGCCCGAAGTGCGGCCGAACAGTTGGATGAATATTTTCGAGTGGTGAGGCAGATCTCGAAAGATGAAGCTTTTCTGGAAGCATTTGATTCGATGCTTCAGGACGAGGAACTCGCTGCGATCCGTCGTCAGCTGAGCGACCCCAACAAGAACAGGCTCGAATCGTCAGCACCGTTGCAGCAAGCTCTCGTGGATCACCCTGCCCGTCAGAAGTTGCAACCGTTCTTACAGGAGTTGCTTGATGATCCGCACGGCGAATTTCCGGAAGCGGCGAGTTGGTTCGTGACCGATCGTATTGGAAACCAGGTTGCGGGTGCCTTCGAAGGCGGGAAAGGCCGGACGGTAGGCAAGAACTTTTCCTTCCGCACATACTTTACGGGTCTGCCTTGCGATTTGAAGGACGATGAAAAATCGGCGGTTCGACCCTATCTTGTCGAGCCTGACCCTGAGAAGCGTCCAATTATTCAGAAGCCACACCTGTCGGCGAGCTTTTTGAGTCAGGCTTCCAATCTCAGAAAAGTTGCTTTCTCTGCTCCGATACGCGATGACCAGAACGAAATCGTTGGCATCGTTGCCGTGACGGTGAACCTTGGAAAACTGGTCGACTTCGATGACTCGTTCTACCATTATGTCATGTTGGTCGACAATCGGGAAAACGCGGAAGGAAAACCGGTCGGAATCATTCTTGAGCACCCGCTGTTTGTAAACGCCAGACGTCAAAGTGCGGGACAACGTTTGCCGGACGAGTTGACTGATGTTCAGGTTGATTTGCAGCAATTGGTCGATTCGTACACGAGCAGTGATCCATTTAGCGAGACAGAATCGGGGCAGAAAAACGACTACGATCGTGAGTTCATTGTGGCCAGTTCTGATGTCAGCAAAGTTCAGCTTGGATCACCGAATGACGTTGGCGTGACTGGCCGAGATGGAATCTTTGTCGTTGCGCTGGAAGATTACGAGTCGGTGATGAGGCCGTCTCGCAAGCTCAGTGAACGGCTTGGCAGGCTCGCAATCATGGCCTTTCTGATCTTGCTGTCGGTGGCGATTGCGATGTGGTTGCTGGTGAATCGAATGTTCCGAGAATCGCGTCGACGCCTTGTTGGGATTCCAGGTGACGGCAGTTTGAGCACTTTCGGAAGCAGCAATTCGACTCCGTCGACTACGGGCAGTGAGCAAGGAGCCACCACGCGTGGGTCCGAGGATAAAGCCAAGACCAACTAATGGCTGTCGAACGCATCGCTGACGGCGGCATTCGCTGCGGCGTTAAATGAAACGGTCTGTTCGCGACCTGAGGCCAACGTTCAATACGCTCCGTAAGTTCAAGGTGTCGATTGGAGAGCGAAGTTGCCAGTTGCTATTCCACAACGAGGCCGCGAAAATCTTCTTCAGCTTCCGGAAATTGCGGATCAAGATCTTCCAGCACCCGTTTCAACAACTGACTGATTACCAAATTTCGGTACCACTTTTTGTCAGACGGAATGATGTACCACGGGGAATGCTCAGAGTTGCACTTCGACAACGCAGCCTCATAAGCCTGCTGGTACTCGGACCACAGCTTTCGCTCTTTCAAATCGCCCGGGTTGAACTTCCAGTGCTTCTCAGTGACATCAATCCTCTCCTGCAATCGCTCTCGTTGCGTCTCTTTTGAGATGTGCAGGAAGCACTTCACAATCGTCGTGCCTGTCGACGAAAGCAATTTCTCAAAGTCATTGATCTGCTCATATCGTTCGCTCCAAACGCTTTCTGGCACCAACGAATGAACGCGGACCACCAAAACATCTTCGTAGTGCGAACGGTTGAAAATTCCAATGTTGCCTTTTCGTGGCACAGCCTTGTGGCAACGCCAGAGAAAGTCGTGGTCCAATTCGATTTCGGATGGACGTTTGAAAGAGGTCACTTGGCAGCTTGTCGGGTTCATGCCTCGCATCACCCAACGAATCGTGCCGTCTTTTCCTGCAGTATCCATTCCCTGCAGCACTAGCAAAATGCTGCGCCGATTTTCGGCGTACAGTCGCTTTGCCATCTCCGCCATCTCGACCGCGTTGAGCCCAATTCGCTTGTGGGCGGCCTTCTTGCCGAAACCAATGTCTTCCGGCGGTCCGCTGGAGAAATCCTTTAGCTTTATCGATTCGCCATGTTTGAAAGTGTGCGGTAGGGCAATGTCGAATCGTGACATGGTGGGCTCGCAATAGTGAAGGTGTCCGAACAGAAACATCAATAGTGGCGGCTTCTTTCTGCCGAGTCAACTGGAACGCAGTCGAGCGACTGGTTTCCTCCTATTCGTTGCCAGATCGCTGTCGGAAAACGCAACAGACCATTGCCTCCGCGGTCCGACTTCGAATCAGTTGAGAAGTCATCGACCCGTCGTTTGTCCACACCGAAACTGCACGGCAGTTGGGCGCCATTGAGCGATACTCCCGGTCAGCAAGGTCTTAGTCGAAGTTAGATTCGTGGTTATTCCTGACCGAAATCTGTCTGCGAAGGAACTGGAGTCCCATCCCCAAGGCATAACCGACGATAGCTCCGGCGGTCAGTAAAAAACCGTCGTGAGGCTGATGGAAAACGGCCAGATATGCGAACGGAATGGTTAAGAAAATGGTGTAGGCAACAACGACGCCGAAGGCGTTCAAGTTTGAATGCCGCGAACTGCTTTTTGGTAGTTTACGATTCACCCAGAATGCAATGGCGAAACATCCGACCGGAAAGCTGAACACAAGACCGCCGTAGATACCACGCAGTGCTTTCCAGGTTGACGCGAAGGTGATGTCATTCGCCCAGACCTGAACTTCATACGAAGCACTCAGGCAAGCAAAACCAAAAACCGGAATAGAAACTAGAAGGCACAGGCCTCCAACACGAAAGAGTGTTTCAAAAAATGATTTCATTTAAGTACAGTTGGGTGCCTGCGTTGTCTGGACTACGCCCGCGTAAACCGAGGCGTCAAATGGGGATGAGTTGGTACGATTGGTCGTCGACCGGTGTGTTTCGTCTGCATCAGTCAGTTGCTGGGCTTACTCGTTGACCGGTTCAAGCCAAATTATGAATGGGCGAGGGTTATCGGCGGAAACTTTAGAGTGAAACCAAAGCCGGATTCGTCATTCTCTCCGGCCTCTGCGATAGTACCACTGATTCGGAGGCATCAAAAGCCTCGACCCTGACATGTTGCTTCTGGACCGAAACGCTCAAAGTCGTTCCCGGAATACCGCTCGGCAATAACCAGCCAGCAAGGTCTCTCTTCGTCGGTTAAACGAATTGCTATTCGCCGATCTTGAATCGCAAGTATTGCTTCCACGTAATTCGAGTCTCTTTTTCGTCCGCGCCGCACGTGACGATCAGCATCGTCGATGATTCGGGGGTGTTCACGAAGATGGTATGAAAAGGAAATGGGCGTCCGTCAGATTCGTCGTTGATTGTGACAGACCTGCCTACTTCGGGGGCAGTGCCCAGTTTGTCTTCAGCTTTAGGATCACGCTTGAGCAATGTTCGGTAAAACTGAACAACATCGTCGACAGAGTCTTCCGTTATCATTGTGGATGATAGCACAACCGATGGTGCGGTGCGCATTCCACTGGCGTCAGTAGTAGCGGCATCTGTCATATTTGAAACGCTGAGTTTGGAGCCGGAATATTGCCATTTGACGATGGTGCCTATCAAAGCCACCGGTTCGTCTTTTTGGGCAACAATCGTTGAAGCACCAACGCAGAAAGCCAATATGAGGATGGGGGGCTGCGAATCGCATGTATTAATCCTCCGAGTGAGTTTATGGCTTCAACAACCATGAATGGAATGAAACGCTTGTCTCTTGTATCAAAGATGGATACCGGCCGCGTTGATTGAGTCGGGACGAGAGATTGTCAATTTCCAAGTCACGAGTGTCCTGATTTGAGTGCAGGACATTGCTATTCAAGGTGTTCAATGCAATCTCGCCAGCAACGGTATTCGCCCATTGTAGCATCTTGAATTGATCGGACGAATTCACCTTTCTGTTCGTCAAACAACTTGGCTCCCAAGTTTTCGCAACTTTGAGAATGGCCGCGAGTGCCCATGTGTTCCCATTTGTTTTTACGCGTCTTGGGTCCGCGATCTCCATGTTGTCGAGGATTTGAAATCGTGATATCGCGTCGGATAAACTGGTGGCCTGTGACCGTCACGCGGCGTGCCAGCCGCGAAGTTATCTCCGCTTCGGTTCAACGCTTTGTTATCCAGACAGTCGATTGATCTCCTTTGCATCGTAACGAATTGTGCGGCGGAAGTCGAGCATTCCAATATCCGATCACAGCGGATCGTCGTTTGCCGGATGTCGCCATCCTGTATCCCAGATGATTCGACATTTTTCGCATACGAACACAATTGGCTCTCATGGCTGAAACTCGTTGACTTCGAGTTTTGAACCGCAGTTATCGCAACTTGTGACTTGAAACGACCGCAGTGTCGGGATGACAATACATCCAAGCAACGCGAATATCGCAAGCGGGATCGCTATGGATTCGAAGAGATGCCAAGTACACGCTGTGATGATCAATATCACGATCACGGACGCCACACTGACTAAGTTGCGACGCCGAACGTTTGGCATGTCTCGTCTTTGGTAACTGAGCATGTGCTTAGTCTGGATAACGCCCGCGTTAACCGAGCGGACCGAGAAATGTAAATTAGTGAAATCGGAGTCGGATACAATGGGAGGTCACGACCATCCGACGATGGAATGGCCGAAGAATATACGCCGCTTCGGTTCAACGCATTGTTATCCTGCGTCTGGCCGCATTCTTTCGCGATCTGTCAAGCGTGCTGCCAGATGGTCCGTGATTTCAGGAAAGAGTTTTTTCAGTTGTTGAGCAGTTGCTGCTGAGAAGGAGCCGAAATTCGAGCGTATTGACGACGCAGGGTTGTTCTCGAACTGCAAAAGCGTTTCAAAATCTGAAAGGGCGTCTCTATATGACGATGGTAAGCAGTTCCAGAAGTTTTCGCGTTCGGAGTCGCCTTAGCGACATTTAATTACATCGAGCTCGAAGTGGACCGCAACGCCTTCTTCAAGTCGGTTTGCGTTCCCTGCTCTGGGATTAAGTGTGTATCGTTTCATGCGCGATGTTTGAGATCAGTGTAGGAGGGTATTGCGTTGCATTCGGTCCGACAACCAAGGTGATTGATTTTCCGTCGATGACCATATCAGGACCACTCGGATCTTGCATGATCGTGTTTACAGAATAGCACGCCTCGCGAATCCCGAATTTGCGCTCCGCGTCACTGATGAGATCGTGATAGGCGTCCCAAGCAATCGCTTCAAGTTTGGAGGGCAGGCTTTTCAAAGTGCTATTGAGCTGGATAACGCCCGCGTTAACCAAGGCGTCGGAAAGTGTTGAAGTTGTGAAATCAGTCGTCGGATACAATGGGAGCCTGCGACCATCCGGCGACAAGCCAACTGGGACGGCCTCTCCGCTTCGGTTCAACGCATTGTTATCCTGCGCTTTCGCTGCAGGTCCCACCCTTTCGCATCCGCTCAGTTTCAGCCCTGCTTAGCCAGATTATGGCAAACGACGCAGAGAATGCAATTGTGGAGCCAAGTGCATAGCCAATGAACCATAGAGAGAAGCTTCCCTGTTCTTTTGGTGCCACAAAGGAAAACACGACGGAAGTCAGTAAAACGGTAAAAAGCCAGGCTTGGATAATTGAAAATCGGTTTCGCTTCACAACCTGCCATTGGATCGCAACAATTGCAAATTCCGGAAGCAGAAGAAACCATCCAAAAAATGCAAGCAACGGGGCAGCAAGTATCGTCAGTGGACCGCCAGTAACGCCGGCAAGTACCGCGCTGCCGATAAAATGAGCGATCAACGTGACGACGGCAATTGATCCAATGTCTTGAATTCGTTTCATAAAGAGGCTCAGAAGCGTTCGCCTTAAGCTGGATAACGCTCGCGTTAACCGAGGCGTCGAAAAGTGATCAGTTAGTGAAAAGTTGTCGCCGGATACAATGGGAGGTACGACCATCCGACGACTAGCCAACCCTAGCGATCAGGCCGCTTCGGTTCAACGCTTTGTTATCCGCGATTGCCGTCCCCGGCGTTCCTTAATTCTAGCGACCTGACCCAGCGAAGTCGAGCATGATGTCTGCATGATCCAAGCATGACGCCCACATCACACGAGCATTGCAGAGTGAGCGAAACCAACAAATCAGGATTGATTTCGGCGTTGGCGTGGCCAATGCGTGCTGATTCGCCGCCCTGCTGCCGTCGACAACGAGCCGTTTCGCGATCAATG